>NZ_CAXTTT010000026.1:0-63458 GCF_964247315.1 uncultured Nostoc sp. | reverse complement strand
CGTCCATTGGTTCTAGCATCTAAGAAAGATTCATTAGCGACAGAAAGTGAGCCAGTGTCAATAGTAATATTACCTGCATTTCCCTGATTTTTAGTACTAGCAACTAGTTGAGCACCATTTCTTAAGGAAAGTGACCCGCTAGTAATTTTGATGTCGCCTCCATTACCTTCTACTTGCGTGGCATCACCAGGAAGCTGATTAACATCAGTATATACTTTGGCTCCATTCTCGAAGGAGGCGGTATTGCGGGCATCAATAGTGATATTTCCGGCATTTCCCCGTCCATTGGCGCTGGCAGCTAAGAAAGATTCATTAGCGACAGAAAGCGAGTCTGTATTGATGGTTATATCCCCTGCCTTTCCCACTCCCGAAGTACTGGCAATCACTTGAGAGTTATTTGTGACGAAAAATGACCCTGTGCTGAAGCTGATATTACCCGCATCTCCTACTCCCAAAGTGCTGGCAGTAAGTATAGAGCCATTTGTTAAGGAAAGTGAGCCAGTGTCAATAGTAATATTACCTGCATTCCCGTCATTTTTAGTACTGGCATCCAGTTGAGCACCATTCGTTAAAAAAAGCGAATCACTAATAATGTTAAAGTTGCCTGCTTGACCTTTACCGTTTTCCCCAACATCGGTGTAAGCCCAACCTCTATCTAATGAGATGGCATCGCGAGCATTAATGGTTATATTTCCCGAACTACCATCTCCCTTGGTGCTAGAAGCGAGGAAAGAATTATTGGTAACAAAAAGTGAACCAGTGGTGATATTGATATCACCTCCATTACCTTTAACTGTGACGTCGGTATAAGCCTGGCTTCCTTCATTGAAGGAGACAGTATCGCGGGCATTAATAGTTATATTCCCTGCATCTCCCTCTCCATTGGCACTGGCTGCCAAATAAGAGTCTTCAAAAACTGAAAGTGATCTGGTATTGATAGTGACGTTGCCTGCATTTCCCTGGCCATTGGTACTGGCTGCTAGAAAAGAGTTATTGCTCAGAGAAAGTGAATCAGCATTGATATTAATATTTCCACTATTGCCCACAGCGTTCTCTAGCACTTGATTGGAAATATTGCTGCTGTCTGCGATCGCAACTATCCCAGTGGCATTAATTTTTATATCTCCCGCCTGAGTTGTGGATGAACCAGCGCCTGAAATTCCTGTAATCAGTTGGCTTCCCCCCGATATATTCAAATTTCCTGCATTGATAGCAATATTACCACCATTGCTTGCAAGTACATTCACTTCAGCTTGATTGGTAAGAGACACATCAGCTTGTGGCACTCCTTGGGGAAAATTCAAACCAAGGAAATCCCCGTTAGAAAAAAGTCCGACGGTGCTTTCTTCTGCTACTCCCCCCAATTCCACACGTCCCGAAGGAGCTACAAGCTGACCACCATCCATACTCACATTGCCGCCAACAAGTGTTAAACTCCTACCAGGATTTACCTGTAGACTAGACCCCTTCACCGAAACACTTCCAGCATTGCTCCCAAATTGCAAACCAATAGGCACGCTAATAGTTAACAAAGGTGTAGATTGAGGATTTTTTGCACTAAATTCAAATCCATCAGCAAATCTCATACTATTGGCAGATGTGGCAAAAAATGAACCACCAATATTTAACCGAGCATTCTCACCAAAGATAATACCATTGGGATTAATTAGGAACAGGTTAGCTGTGCCGTTGGCTCGGATTAAACCATCAATATTAGAGATAGACTTTCCTGTGACTCGGCTAATAATGTTTTGAATGTTTGCAGCATTGTTAAAAAATGCCTCCGAGCCAGTAGGAACAGAAAAATCTTTAAAGCTGTGAAACAGATTACCCTCTGCTTGACTTCCTCCGGTGATTTTGAAAGTGTTGTTCTCTAATGTGACGTTGGAATTATTTGGCAGAGTCCCGTCTGGAGTGATTTGGGCAACTGAGATATTTGCATAAAAGGCGATCGCACTGACAATCGCAATTCCTAGACCTTGCAACCAGTCCAAACGCATAGCTCTAAAAGACATTGCACTCTCCTATTGAAAAGGTAATTTAGCTTGGAAGCCTTAATTGAATATAGGTGTCAGGAGAATCAACTTATGCATAAGAGAGGATATTACCAAATTGGCACTACTGAATCAAGTGAATAAAATTCAATCACTGCTACCAATGAAAAATCAGAGTCAAGGCAAACAAGTTTAACCTTCAGTTCAAACACAATCTGAAACTCAGGAGAAAAACAATGTCTAACATCAACAACCAAACCCAAGACCTTTACAGCATCGAATTAGTGCAAGACCTTTCCCATGAAGCTGCTGCTGCTGTTTCTGGCGGTGCTGATTTGGAACTCTTCGATGACGACAATTTTGGGAAGCTGTTAGTGCAGACAAACGAGGGTACTGGAAATGTGGGCAACGATGTAAATGACCGTATTAGCTCGATTGTAGTCAACGCGGGTGTTTGGAGATTCTGGACAGATTCTCAATTTCGGGGTCTTTCTGCCGATTTGGAACCAGGACGTTATGCAAATATTGGTGTCGGTTTTAGTGATTCAATCACATCCTTCCAGAGGATCGGGTAGGTTGAGCTAACACTTTCAACGATCCGATCTCATCTATTGTGATTCTTGAAACTTAAGTCCTGAAAATCAAAACAGAAAAAACGCTCTCACCTTCGCTTTTAGCTGAGTAACGCTTCTTCTCCCAGTTACTAGGGGCAAGGTTGCTTTCGCTCCTTATTTTTTCATAGATATAGATATTTAATTCTACCATGAGATATCAGGTTGTTCTCTAACACAGTGAGAAAAACTGTGGTGCAGCAAGCCTAGCCACAGTTGCCAAACACTACGGACGCACCTTTGCCCTCAGAATCGCGTGCAAGAAGCAGTAGACAGACGTTCGAGAGGAACCACGCTACTAGGTTTGAGACGGGGAGCAGAAACTCTAGGATTTCATGCTCGTCAAGTCCAAGCTACCGCAGAACTACTAGAGAAATTAAATGAAGTTCCAATTCCAGCGATCATTCACTCAAAAGGGCACCACTAGGTGATATTTTACGAGTCAAATTCGAGATCAAAGCGATCGCACTCCCAATCACAATTCCTAGACTTTGCAACCAATCCAAACGCATAGCTCTAAAAGACATTGCACTCTCCTATAGAAAAGGAAATTTAGCTTGGAAGCCTCAATCAAGAGTATAAGTGTCAGCATAATTAACTGATGCACAAGAGAGGATATTACCAAACTGGCATTACTGAATCAAGTGAATAAAATCATGTGACTGCTACCAATTAAAAATCAGAAGGTAAAGCCAAAAACGCCTAATTCCCAACCAACAGTGAATAGAATCATGTCACTGCTACCAATTAAGAATTAGTTAGGTTAGCAAAGCTAAAAACCTCTGATTTTCAACAGTGAATAAAATCATGTCACTGCTACCAATTAAGAATCAGTAAGGTTAACAAGCTGGAAATAACTCTGATTTCCGACAGTGAATAAAATTCAATCACTGCTACCAATTAAGAATCAGAGTCAAGGCAAACAAGCTTAACCTTCAGTTTAAACACAATCTGAAACTCAGGAGAAAAACAATGTCTAACATCAACAACCAAACCCAAGACTTTTACAGCATCGAAGCTGTGCAAGACCTTTCCCATGAAAGTGCTGCTGCTATTTCTGGCGGTGCTGATTTGGAACTCTTCAATGACGACAATTTTGGGAGGCCGTTAGTGCAGACAAACACTGGTACTGGAAATGTGGGCAACGATGTAAATGACCGTGTTACCTCGATTATAGTCAACGCGGGTGTTTGGAGATTCTGGACAGATTCTCAATTTCGCGGTGTTTCTGCCGAATTGGGACCAGGACGTTATCCAAATATTGGTCTTGGTATAATTCCTAATGATTCAATCTCATCCTTCGAGAGGATCGGGTAAGTTGAGCTAACACTTTCAACGATCCGATCTCATCTATTGTGATTCTTGAAACTTAAGTTTTGAAAACCAAAAGAGAAAAAACGCTCTCACCTTCGCTTTTAGCTAAGTAACGCTTTTTCTCGCACTTCTTAGGGGCGAGGTTGCTTTCGCTCCTTATTTTTTCATAGATAGATATTTAATTTTATCATGAGATATCCGGTTGTTGTCCAACACAGTCAGGAAGACTGTGGTGCTGCAAGCCTAGCCACAGTTGCCAAACACTACGGACGCACCTTTGCCCTCAAAATCGCGTGCAAGAAGCAGTAGACAGACGTTCGAGAGGAACCACGCTGCTAGGTTTGAGACGGGGAGCAGAAACTCTGGGATTCCATGCTCGTCAAGTCCAAGCCACTCCAGAACTACTAGAGAAATTAAATGAAGTTCCAATGCCCGCGATCGTTCACAATTCCTAGACCTTGCAACCAATCCAAACGCGTAGCTCTAAAAGACATTGCACTCTCCGATAGAAAAAGAATATTTAGCTTGGAAGCCTCAATCAAGAGTATAAGTGTCAGCATAATCAACTGACGCACAAGTCAGCATAGCAAATTGGCACTGCTGAATCAAGTGAATAAAATCAACTCACTGCTACCAATTAAGAATTAGAAGGTAGAAAACAAGCGATTACCTTCAGTTTAAACACAATCTGAAATTCAGGAGAGAAGCAATGTCTAACATCAACAATTACGGAGTAGATATGAGCAACGATCTACTTTTTCAAGAACTCAGCGGTGAAAAGGCTGCTACCATTCAGGGTGGTTACGCATTAGAACTTTACCAAGATGCCAATTTTGAGCAGCCAATCTTCTTTACAGATAGTAGCTACTCTTATATAGGTGACACGAGTAATGACCAAACATCCTCAATTATTATTAACGAGGGAACTTGGGCATTCTATACAGATGCCAACTTCCAGGGCACGAGAATTACTCTCGGCGTTGGAGCATATCCTTATACTGGATACCTTGATGTTGGTAACGACAAAATCTCATCTTTCGAGCGCCTAACATAGAATTAGATTTTCTGCAACTTTTCTTAGGCATAGGGATACCTAGCATACTTGTACCTGAGTTTTGGGGATTAGGGATTAGGAAAAAATGCTCAAGCCCTAGCTATAACTGAGCTACATTTCTTTTTCCAAACTATAGAGGCGAGAACTGCCTCGCGCTTACTTTATCCTTCTTCTAAGAAATAGAAATGTTTCTTAGAAGAAGGATAACGGGCGGTTTCGCCTTTCAAGTTTTACGTTGCGAGTTGAAGCTCAAGCAAGAACTTGCAAGCACTTCTAAGTACCTTCTCAGAAAATGGACACCTAGTCAAAGTCGGGGCCAAAACCCCGACCTTTATTCTTAAAATTACAATAAGTCCTTAATTATGAAATACCACAGCATATTGCAACACGGTGAAGAAGATTGTGGTGCAGCAAGCCTTGCCACAGTCGCCAAACATTACGGACGCACCTTTGGCCTCAACCGCGTGCGAGAAGCAGTAGGCACAGGTTCGCGGGGAACTACCTTGTTAGGTTTGAGACGGGGGGCAGAAACTCTGGGATTCCATGCTCGTCAAGTCCAAGCTACCGCACAACTACTAGAGAAATTAAATGAAGTTCCAATGCCCGCCATCATTCACTCGAAAGGCTACCACTGGGTGGTATTTTACGAAGTCAAATTCTAGCTCAAAGCGATCGCACTGGCAATGGCAATTCCTAGACCTTGCAACCAATCCAACCGCACAGTTCTAAAATACATTGCACTTTCTTATAGAAAAGGAAATTTAGCTTAGAAGCCTGAATCTTGAGTAAAAGTGTCAAAACAATCAACTTATGCATAAGAGAGAATATTAGCAAATTGGCGTTACTGAATTAAGTCCATAAAATATGTCACTGCTACCAATTAAAAATCAATAAGGTTAGCCCGGATTTCATCACTCTTACGAAAGAATAATCTATAATCCTTACAGCATAAGACTTTTATCCAAAACATTGATTTCACCAATTCTGTGAGACAATCAAAGTTCAAACTCCTGCTCTATATACAGTTGAAAAATTAGGTTTTATTTTTATTTGCCTAGAGTTAAAAAAGAGCGTTAAATAGAGAATTTTTTGTACTAAATTCAAATCCATCAGCGAATCTCATACTATTGGTAGATGTGGCAAAAAAAGAATCGATTAAAAATCAGATGGGTTAAGAAATCAGCAATTACCTTCATCAGTTGAAACCCCCAATTTAAAATTCAGGAGAGAAAAATGTCTAATATCAATAAGCATGGAGTAGATATGAAGAATGATGTACTTTTTCAAGAACTCAGCTGTGAAAAGGCTGCTACCATTCAAGGTGGTTCGGCATTAGAACTTTATCAGGATATCGATTTTCAGGGCCCAATCATTCTTACAGATAGTAGTTCTCCTTATGTAGGCTACCCTGAATAATGACCAAATATCCTCAATCGTTGTTAACGAGGGAATTTGGACGTTCTATGCAGATGCCAACTTTCAGGACACGACAATTACTCTCGGTCGTGGAACATATTCTGATGCTAGAACCCTTAATATTGGTAACGACACAATTTCATCTTTCTCACGTATAGCGTAAAGTGAGATTGACTGCAACTTTTATAGGCATTTTGTCTAGATAGCAAAACTGCCTCAAAGTATGATTTTTTGAAGCAGTCATGGCAGTATTCATTCTGGAAATTGCTTGCTTGTCACTGCTACTAATTAAAAATCACCAGACAAAGCTAAAAAAACTCTGATTTTAACAGTGCATAAACTTATTTTGAAGCACGTCGCAGTGGGGAAGTCGTTAGCCGTATTGCTGATGTTCATACCATCAATAATCTAGTTTCCCAAATTGTCCTTGGTTTACCCAGTCAATTTTTTGTGGCTCTGGTTTCTTTCGGTTTCATGCTCTTTTATAGTTGGGAACTAACTTTAGCTTCCCTCGCCGCCTTTGTCATCGTCACAGGAGTCAACCTGCTTTTTCTTCCCGCTTTGCGTCGGAAAACCCGCAGCCTCATCGTTAAAGGTACAGAAAATCAAGGCTTTTTAGTCGAAACCTTTCGCGGTGTTCAAGTCCTGAAAACCACCCAAGCGACTCCTCAAGCTTGGCAAGAGTATCAGACAAATTTTGGTCGCATTGCAAATTTAGGCTGGACTACGATGAAGTTGGGCCTTTACAGCAGCACAGTCACTAGTATTCTTTCCAAATTGACGAGTATTGGCATACTCTGGTTCGGTTCTAATTTGGTGATTGATCAGACATTATCCATTGGTCAACTGCTGGCGTACAGCGGTATGAGTGGCAGCTTTCTTGGCTTTTTATCGTCAGTAGTCGGGCTAATTGATCAATTTATCACTGCTCAAATTGTCGTTCAACGCTTGACAGAAGTGATAGATGCTACCCCAGAAGATGAAAACGACTTTAAAAAACCTTGGGCAGAAATTTCTAGCAATGCAGATATTACTTGTTCTCAAGTTAACTTTCACCATGCTGGTAGAACTGACCTATTAGAAAATTTTTCTTTAACTATTTCTGGTGGTCAAGTAATAGCCTTAATCGGTCAATCTGGCTGTGGGAAAAGCTCCCTTGGGAAATTGATTACTGGTTTATATGAAGTCCAATCTGGTAATATTCGTTATGGTTTATATAACCAAAAAGACTTATCTTTAGAATGTTTGCGACAGCAAGTCGTATTAGTTCCCCAAGAGCCTCATTTTTGGAGCCGTTCGATTGTTGAGAATTTTCGCTTCAGTTATCCAGACGTTAGTTTTGAGGAGATAGTAAAAGCTTGTAAAATTGCTGGTGCAGATGAATTTATTAGCAAATTACCCGATAAATACCAAACTGTTTTAGGTGAATTTGGTGCAAATATTTCTGGCGGACAAAGGCAGAGATTAGCTATAGCTAGAGCAATTGTTACTGACCCACCTATATTAATTTTAGATGAATCCACAGGTGCTCTTGACCCAGTAAGTGAAACTAAAGTTTTGGATAGATTATTTGCTCACCGTAAAGGCAAAACTACAATTATGATTAGCCACCGTCCTCAAGTTATCAAACGGGCTGATTGGATTGTGTTGCTTGAAGATGGACGCTTGAAAATTCAAGGGACTCCAGAAGAATTACGTCATATTCCTGGAGAGCATTTAAGCTTTCTTGATGAGATTTATCCGGATAAAAATGGTTTCAAATCTTCTTTAGTTATTCGGAATTAGTTAATAGTTATTAGATGTTTTATATTTACTCATTGTATAGTCTTTTTACAGGAAGCAATCCTTAGTAAAAAAACTATATTAAATTGTGAACTGAGTGAACTAAAGTGACGCAATTGTAATGAATTAGAGTTATTAAAGTTTTGTAATAAGTAAATTTTATTTGTGATTATATAGTAATATGAAAACATAACTTATGACAAGTAGACCGAAAAATTTTGTAAGTTCATGAAATAATGCGAGTTTTAACCGATGTTTCTGGGGCTGACCAGAGCGATCGCTAATAGCAGAAAAACCCATCCACAACCCTATTGCTCAAAAAGCAGATTCTGGGAGGATTTCAACAGATGGTGTTTTTTAGCTCAAATAATCGGCTGGTAAGTCTTTTAAAAAACTTTTCAGTCTACTGCTCAGGGCGGCCGCATCATGTCAACAAAAGGATTGTATTTTCAATAAGCTCCCAAATAGTCGCATTAATTGTTGCTTATTGACACAGGTTGAAGCGATCACTTTGAGCTTGGGAAACTAAACCAAACGATAAATGCTGATTTTTTCGTTGGTTCTTAACCTTGGTTGTGATCAAGAGTAATTTAGATGCGTTTGCCCTGGTCTACTGCTGGAGTTATGCAATGCCAAAAAAAGAAGTATTCACACTTAATTAGGAGAAAAAAATGAAAGAGAACTGCTTTGAAGCAATTTCTAGCATTAAGGAACTTAATGATGAAGATGCTGCTACCTGTAGTGGTGGTGTGGCCTATACTGGGAGCACCAACCCAGATGTAATTTTGTATAGAGATGTAGACTTCAACAACACTAATCTGCCGGTTAATGCATCAGTAGGTGATGGTATTGCCTACGTTGGTGATGATTTCAACGATGTAACCTCATCTATTGCCATTATTCGGGGTACATGGGCGTTCTATAGAGACGCCGACTTTACGACATATCAGACCACTCTCGGACCAGGACTATACTCTATTCCCCCAAGCGGTATTGCAAACGACAGTCTAAGTTCCCTCTTGCGTATATCATAGATTTAATATGATCTCCGGGTAATTAACCATAATACCCGGAACCCCTCCCCGCAAGCGGGGAGGTGTTGGGGAAGGAACTCCAGAAGAATTGCGTCATATTCCTAGAGAGCATTTAAGCTTTATTGATGATATTTATCCTAAGAAGAATGGTTTTAAATCTTCTTTGGCTATTCAGAATTAGTTAATGGTTATTGAGAATTTTCTATCTACTCAACACTGATGATTAGTAACTCTCAAAAAAATTTTTTACCTTTAGTTCAAGACGACGAGTTTCTCCCACCAATTAGCCGGTGGACTACATTTGGCGGACTATTTATCGTGTTTGCCTTGTCGTTAGCTGTTCCTGTGGCTGCGGTTGTTAAATATAAAGTTACGGTCAAAGGGCAAGCGGTTGTCCGTCCTGCGGGTGAATTGCCAATTGTGCAGGCGGCGACCGAAGGACAGGTAATGCAGATCTACGTCAAAGAAAATCAAATGCTGCAAAAAGGAGATAAAATTGCTACTATTGATGACTCTCGATTGCAAACCAAAAAAAACCAGCTGCAAACCAATATTCAACAAGCTAGGTTACAACTAATTCAAACCGTTCCGCAAATTGATGCAATCGACAGTCAAATTCGAGCTGAAAACGATCGCACTAATCGGACTATCGCCTCTGCGAAAGCTGAATTGCAGGGACGTGATCGCGATCATCAAGACAAAAAAATTACCAGTATCACTGAACTTCAAGAAGCAGAAGCCAATGTCAAAATGGCTCAAGAGGAATTATACGCAGGGCAAGCACAGTTACAATCAGCATTAGCTAATCTCCACGCAACTGAGGCGGCTTTAGGAGCAGCGACATCAAAGCAGAGCCGATATGACAGTGCCGCCAAACAAGGGGCATTATCCCGCGACCAATTGGAAGAAGTACAGTTGGCTGTGAAACAGCAACAACAAGCTGTACAGGCGCAAAAAGCAACTTATAAGGCCCAAGAAAAAACAAATGAACGGCTAAAACAAGCTGTTAATGGGGCTATTGCTAAACGCGATCGCACTCAAGTAGCCCTCAACCCAAGCAATGCAGAGGTAGCAATGGCGACTGAACGTATTGCTCAAGAAAAAGCTTCTGGGGAAGTAAATAAAGCATCCTTAGAAAGAGAACTTCAAGCACTTCTCAAACAGAAAATTGAAACGGAAAAACAATTAGAGCGTGATACTAGCGAATTCAAGCAAGCTGAAATTGACCTGAAGCAAACTACTATTACCGCTACAGCAGACGGGATTATTTCCAAGCTCAATTTGAGAAACCCTGGTCAAACTTTGCACGCTGGGGAGGAAGTTGTGCAAATTGTTCCTAGTCATGCACCTTTAGTTATCAAAGCAGCTGTCGGTTCTGAGGAAAAAGGTAAGATAAAAGTCGGTCAAAAGGTGCAAATGCGAGTTAGTGCTTGTCCTTATCCTGATTACGGTACTCTCAATGGCGTTGTCAAAGTGATTTCCCCTGATGCTGTTAGTTCGCAAAAAAACGATGCAGATACTGATACGAACTCTATCCCAAAAGCAACTGCTGTAGGTGCTTTTTACGAAGTCACAATTAAACCAGAGAAACTTACTTTAGGTCGTAGTATAAAGAAATGTCAAATTCAATTGGGTATGGATGGCAGAGTTGATATTATTACCCGCGAAGAAACTGTACTGCAATTTGTGCTCCGCAAAGCAAGATTAATGACGGATTTTTGAGATCGTCAATCGCCAAATTGACGTTATTTTTCAGTTATAAAGAAAAATTTTATTCAACTAAGGGTTGTGAAATTGTGAAAAATTCCTGACGGCGTTGAATCAACACTACAACAGCACCGCTTGCAACCACGGCAAAGGCAGAAGGAATAAATGGCAACCATAGCCCTTGTTTTAAAAGAGCGATCGCACAAACTCCATATAATATGACAACTGTCACAAAGATGGCGTATCTTTTATTTAACAGTGATCGCACCCACCAAATAATCAGACTCCCAACTACAGACCAACCGCATATCCAGAGAATATCGCTCCAGTAAGGCAAAACCCAAAGAATTGGACGTTGGTCTAAAACTGTACTCAAAACTTGGCTAACCATTTGTGCTTGTATAAATACCCCTGATATCTCTTGGTAATCTTGTTGTGCAGTACTGTAGGGAGTTGACCAAGTATCGCTGACTGTATTAGCTGTCACTCCAACGATAACTACCTTATCTTTAAATGATTTACGATCAAATTTATTGCTCAATACATCATCAAGGGAAACTCTCTGATAATCTGTATTACGGTAATTGACAAGTATTTGATTTCCGCCTAAATCAACTCCTTGTTGATAGGCACCACTGCGACTAGGTTTTAAGCGTTTAAATACTTTAGAGCCAAACTGTACATAATCTTCATTAAATTTAGGTTTAATATTTTCATAAGATAAGTAACGAGTAACTAATTGCAACGAGAACGAATAAGGCGTTGTACAAGTCGAAGAAGGCTCTTGTGCCATCATCAAAATTTGGCGACGGACGATACCATCTGGGTCTTGAATTGTATCAGTAAAACCCTGACGTACTACAGGTACGTCTTTCGGAGGTTTAACACCTTGGGGATCGTATTTACTATCGGTGCTTTTGCAGACAACAATAACGTTCTCTTTATTAAGTTCAGTCGGAAGTTGTATTAGATTTGATTTATTTGGGGGGTCAGCGAAGTCTCTATAAATATCCAGTCCAATAACTCGCGGTTGATACTTTTGTAATTTGTCGAGCAATTTAGCTAACGTACTATCCGAAATGGATTTCAGTCCTTTGGTCATGTCTTGTCGTGATTGAATATCTTTTTCAGTAATTTCTACAATTATCAACCTTGGATCTGGATCTTCCTTGGGTCCCAGCCGTAGCATTTGATCAAAAGTTTGTAGTTCGATTTTTTCAAAGACTCCCAAGTATCTCAAACCTAGCGTTGAAACAGCCACAAGAAAAGTACTAAGTAGTACATTCCAAAATTTAGATTTTGATATCGCAATTTTACCTTTTGTCGAAACTTTACCCACAAATTTAGTATTACCAAATTTGCCACGCAGTTCTTGCCACGTAGTAGGAACAGTTGTAGGATTTTGACAGATGACTGGCAACCAACTGGCACAAGGAAATTCATTTTCCAGTCCTTGAAGTCTTTCTCGTGCTTCTCGCACAGCCAAGTAAAATGGTTTGCTATCTGCAAAGGCAGTAAGAAAGTTTTTTAAAAATTCCTGTGCTATTAAATCTGGCACTCCTTCCCGCATTACAATCATTTGGGGAATGTTTAAATCCGCTAAATTTCGTCCTAAACCAATTCCGTCACAAGAGTTGAAAATTGCCAGTTTTAAACCGCGTCTAATTGCTGCCTTAAGTGCATGTTTTAATTGCGAAATTGCTAAACTTTCTGTTTGATTGATGCAAATTTCCCCTATCTCCCCGTCCGCAAGACTAGTACTATGCCCGGCAAAAAATAGAATATCCCAATCCTGATTCCATAGATATTCGTCAAGTATTTGCCGTGTTGGTTCTATAAGAAAGGTGGTTTTTGCATCTGTTAAACCTTGTAGCAAAGAGGCGTCTTTATCAATATCAATACCAACTCTATTGCCTAGAATTGCCAAAATTTTGACTTTACCTGTAGGAGATTTTTGTAATAGCTGAGGAGATTCATACTCATGATTGCTTAAAGCTAATTCTGCTTTCGGGTAATCTTCAAAAAAATTCCATAGATGCCAAGGTAAACGATGCAATAGAACTATATTTGTTTCAATAATGACTCTAATTTCATCATTACGACTGAGTAGAGTTCGTAACTGCCGTTCAATATTCTGAAATGACTCAAATTTCAACCAAGTATTGATATTTGCTTGTAGCTCTTGACACACTTCATCGAAGTCATTGACAGAAATATTGGTTATGTCTTGTGAATGTACTTTTATCCGTTGATTGCTACTACCCAGGCGTTGATGAACTGCTGCGTAGAGTAACTGCCATCTGCGGTAGAGTTCGCTTAGTTCTGGTGCTGGCGGTAGACTTCCTGTTAATTTCACGGGTACAAATTGGTTATGAGACCAAAGTTGAGCCATGACAACAGGAAATCCTTGATTTAAATCTCCTCCCAAGAAGCTGAAGACAACTAGCTTACTCATAAGTTAAGTGGACTTTGCCATTCGTGATTAACTAATGATTAATCAACAGGGAGCATTTTACTTATTATGCAAAAATACCAAAGGAAAGTGTAGTATAAGGACTACGCAAGACAAATTTGGGCTAAACCTATGACCCTCGAAGAAAAACAACGTTTACAAGCCGCCGCAAAAGAGATCGCATCAATCTTGTATAAAGCTAAGGAAATTTATCTTTTAAGGCAGGGGGAGTAGGGGAGGCACTAGTACCGCAAGGCGGAAGTCAAAAGTCAAAAGTCACGCATAATTGTATTTCGGGCTTTTACACCATTTGAAATGGTGAGGCAGTCCGGTCTTGGGGGTTCCCCCCATAAGGAACTGCCGAACCCAAAGGGGTATGTTTATTTACGCCGTGCTGTACTAGCGATCGCTCCTTTCTCATCCTATAGAGCAGTAAGAATCGAAACTTAGTGCTAAGTCAAGAAGCTACGCTGAATGCGATTATTTCGCAATTTATTGATAATAAGTTGCTCTTATTGATAAGATACATTCGCCTTGCAGTGGCATCTATTCAATATTCACTCCATACTACAATTACGTTGTGCCTATCTTAATGGTCAACTCGCTATTTGATATTTTTGTATAAGTAGGATGCTCCCAATCAACACCAATTTGACACTGCTGGCTCCTAATAACTAAATTATGAAATTTTCTGTTATTTGATAATTATTCAGATCGATCTGAACGCTGAAACATTCTCCTACTTCCCCATCAAATAGTTTCAATTGCACGTAGATATCTTGAACTCTTGCTTGTACTTGTTGAAGTATTTCCCCTCGATCTGAAAGTAAAACTAGCTTGATAGTAGCAGGTAGGTAAGGTTGATTACAAGCTGGATGTAGCTGTACGCGAATCCTAACTTGTTGGTTAGCCTCTGGTATTAAGGCAATTAATAAAACAACTTTTTGAGCCTCTATTTCCATTCCCAAGTCAATCAGCTTGGCGCGTTTGATAGCGGTAGTATTTAACCTAGAAGAAGTGCGGAAATTAAAAGCTATGCTACTAGAGTTTGACTCAAAAAAAGTCTCTATAGCTTGCCAAGAATCATCGTAAATCTGCTCCAGCCAACGACTAAGATTCACTTGTACTTGTGAAAATTGCGTCGGCGCAGCTCGTTGTAGATATCGCAGCCTTTCTTGGTACAAACGCTGCCGCCACTGCTGATTCTCTAGTAGCACTCCCCAGGTTGTAAATGGCACTGCAAGTCTAGGAAATGTTACAGAGGAATTACCTAACCGTTGTACAAAATTTTCTGCTTGAATATTCGATAATTCTGGTAGTGGAGCGATCGCAGCTTTCATCTCCTCTGTTCCACAAAATTGGTAGGTCATCCAAAAAGCATTAAGGTCTTTAATTAAGTGCCGTGCGTCTATACAATAAGTCCTATCTACTTGGTCATAGTCTGCTAGTGATTTAAGTGCACTATGGGTTATATAGCTCCAAATTCTTACCCACTCCCCATCTGGTGTGACTTGCACTGCTAAATAATAGTCTGCTGCCCAACTGGGAATGTCTACCCATTCTTGAGGAATTTCTAACTCGCTATCATCAATTGCCTCGCTAGGAATTAAAACGACTCGCTTTTCCTTTAACAAAATTGCTGTGCCATTGACAAATTCCCAAAAAGCAGGAATACCAGGGGAACTATGCCAGATACTTGCTTCTGGAATATATTCAGCTTTTACCCAATTTAAAAACCCATGAAGGCAAATTAGATTTATGTAAGCACGCCAGCGACTGCTAGGTGTGGCGTACATTTGGCTTTCTTGCCAAGAACTTGTCTGTAATGATGGTGATATTTCTAACAATAGTTCTTGCGGTTCCGTAAAACCAGAAGTCATTTTTACTACCTCATTTTTCATAACGTCAGCGAGATTCCCCATACTTAACTTTCAACCATTCTTCCAAATCACTACTCATATCATTAACTAGGTTGGAAGTCACAGAAATATTAAGCGTGTCTTGACTCCATTGGATCAATGCTTTCAGCATTGATTCTCTACATTTGATCAGCCGACGAGAAACAGTAGGCTGACTCATTTGTAAGCGTTCTACAATCTGTGGCTGAGTTAACCCCTGTTGGTAGTAAAGTTGAAGTATTTCCTGGGTTTTTGCCTCAAAAGTTTGTAATGTTTTTAACAAAACAGCTTCAATCTGAGATTGTTGATTTTGTTGGTTTTGGGCATCCTCTTGGGCTATCATCTGAGCGATTAATGATTCAGAGGATGGATCTGGCAAATCAAAAGTTTTTGTGTAGTCATCTTCTGGTATCACTAAATTTAGAGAACTAACAGGTGGATACAGATAACCACGCACGTACACAGCTGTCTGGGTTAACCACTGTTCAATTTTCTCTCTCGTGGATTCTGGAGTAGATTGAGTTAACTGATTTTGGCGTTCGCGGTTGTAGAGGTTGACAATAGCTTCCCAAAGTTGGGGTTCTGGTTCTGGTAGTGACTTTGTGCCACCTGGTTGGTTTTGAACATACAGTTCTTTGAAACAAGTCCAGGCTAGTCGATATTGGGCAATTAGAATCGGTGATAATCCAGCTTGAGCAAAAGCTTCTAATAACTGCTTTTTGCTTACTTTGCGTAACAATGCCCAATTTGTGCAGATATCAGCTTCTTTGCGTTGGCGTAAAATATCTTTTAGCCGACTGGGAACTGCCATAGTAGCATAGGCTTTTAAGCTAGAGCATTTTTCTGGGTTAAATTGTTTAAGAATTGTTTCAATTTCAGCATTCGCCATTTGAAAATAATCTGCTAGGCTATATTGACTATTTGTAAATTTGGCAATTGTTTTTTTAGCAGCCCAATAATTTGATTCCTGTAAATAAGCAGATAAATGTATTCTAACAAGGCTATTAGATTCCTCTCGCCAGCACTTGTGCCAATGTAACGCCCAAAAATTTTCTGAGTTAGGGACGAATGGTGAAGACTCCAAGTAATTTTGAATATTTCGATGTAGTTTGATATCAATCAACCATTTGCTGAATTTGTCTTCTTCCAACTCAATGAAGGTTGAGAACATCTCGATAATTTTTTGACGAGGACGCATAAGCAGTTAAAAATTTCAATTGATCCGAACTTAAGCAACTATCAAAGCCGCAGAAGCTTCTGTAGACAATTGCAGGATACTGGTTTTATAATTTGCAATTCAATAGCGCACATATTTTATTTTTTGATATTTTTTGAAGATAACTATACTCATATTCGATTGAATCTAGATAATTTAGTTATTTTAAAGTTAAAGTGGCGTAAAAAGCGATTTTAGCCGTTGCATACGTTTTTCAACACCGTCAATACCCACTATTGCAGCTTCACCACCAAAAACTATCCGCTACTTTGATCGCACTTTGCCCCAAAGCATTGCTCACATCGTACTGATTCCAGTTAATAGCAAATTTTTGGTCACTCCTGCACTATTACAGAAGGTAGCCACTGTACAGGAATTTGCCCAAAAGCATCAAGCCGTGGCTATTTTGAATGCAGGCTTTTTTGACCCAGCGAACCAAAAAACTACATCTTATGTTGTCATACAAGGAGAGTTGGTAGCTAACCCCAAGGAAAACGAGCGGCTGGTGAATAATCCCAACTTAAAATCTTATTTGGGTCAAATATTCAATCGCACAGAATTCCGTCGCTACTTATGTGGGCAAACTATCCGTTATTCCATTGCCCTACACAGCCAGTCACCACCAGCAGGTTGTCAGTTAGTCGATGCTATAGGTGCTGGCCCACGCCTATTACCAGAACTCACCTTAGAAAAAGAGGGCTTTGTAGACAATGCCAATAAACGAGATGCGCTTGGCAGCAACCAACCCAATGCCAGAACTGCCGTAGGTATCACCCGTGATGGCAGCGTCATTTTAGTTATGGTGGCTCAAAAACCCTTGGCTCCCGCGAACTCTGGAATATCTTTGCCAGCATTAGCTGATTTGATGAAAACTCTTGGTGCCGATCAAGCAATGAATCTGGATAGGGGAAGTTCGTCTTCGCTTTATTACAATGGGAAAACCTTTTACGGGAAGGTTGATTTGGAGGGAAATTTTATCAAGCGTCCTGTGAAGTCGGTTTTGCTGGTTCAGAAAAATTAGGGGCTATGGGAATTATACCTACCCACTGGTAGATTTTTGCAATATCACCAATCCCGGAATCCGAATTGAGTCACAATTATAATAGGCAATCATTGAAGGTACTGTTATGCTTCGTCTAACTCAATTTATTCGGAACTTGTTCCTTCGTTTTGAAGGCTTGTTTGGTGTTTTATTCCAAAGTATTTCTAATTTTTTCGGAAATTTATTTGGTTTTTTTGGCAAGCTTTTCGGATTCAGTGAGTCTGGTTATTTCTTGGAATCCGATCGGGTGCAAAACATAAAGCAAGCTTCAGCTAAACAGCCAATTGAAACGAATCGGGATAACACTGCTAAAATTCCTGCCACTAACCGCCGTCGTTCTAATGCCAAACTTGACGACTACTACCTCAACATGGCTCGTGATATGAAAAAGAACTGAAAAAAGCCATCAAGTGGAGGGTAAGTTTAGCAATAAGCTGTTCCACCTTTAACTTGCATAATTAAGGCGGGCAAAACTTTGGCATGAGGGCTACTTCAAAAACGCTCAGTACAGGTCAGCCGAATGCTGTCCACACTACAATATTTTAATTAAATTTAAATATGCAAATTATATCTGGAACAGTTTATCAATAACTAAATGGCGCTTTGCATTTTCACAAAAATCATCTAGCCACAATTAAGGAATTTGTATGTGCGTAGGCGAGTATTTACCGCAGGCATCGCACCTTTAATAAAAATTTTGTCCAGTTTGAGGCTGGACAATAGCTAGAAATATTTTTGAGATTGAATATTTACTTGGTTTTTAACTTACCAAATCAACTAAGGCGTTGCTTTGGAAGCGGACTATAGATGAAACTGAGCAACCGCGATAATTCTCAGAGGTGAATACTGATAGTGTGATATTAGCTTGACCTGGATCTAAAATGCGTTTTACCTTGCAGGTTTGCATTTTATTGTTGCAGTAAGCAATAATCCGATCGCCAGCCTTGACTTCCAACGCTTGAATTTTCAATTAATACCAACCTTGCCAAGAATTTGCTTTGTTAAAGGAAAAATATATTGCTATATCTCACTCGCTTAACAATAGCAATATTTTTTTAGTGTAGCACAAAAATCAAGGATATCAATGCTATCAATTTAATCTTGGTAATGTCAAGTTTATTCATACTGTAAATACTAGTGCAGGAGGTAAAAGGCAGAATTTTATTTGTTGCTCTCAACCCTATTTAATTCCAAGCCACCAAATCGTTCGCGCAGTTTACAGGTCGGGGTATTTATTGAAATCCAGATGAAGAGAAACCTCTGCTCCAAAGAAGTTGGAGCTAAATTTTTTTGATGGAAGATTTTTCTCTCAATGTTTTTGTTACAATCATTGAAATTTTTACCTAAAAATACCACTATGGCTTTATACGCTGAATTACATAGACATCTAGGCGGCTCGGTCGTACCACGAGTTTTATGGCGATATTTCGAGCGACATTCTACGGAGTTAATTTCCCGCTTTGCTGACTATTCAGATTTTGAAGATTTTTATACCCGCCCACGTAACACCCTAGATGAGTATCTAGAATTACACACTCTGGTAGAAAGCGTGCAAACTGTGGAGACTTTGCCTTACTTTATCTATCGCTTGGTGCGGGGTGCTTACATATTTGAAAATTTGGCTTATCTGGAACTGCGCTATACTCCTTATTTGCGGACACCTGAGCATCTGAGTCAATCCGAAAGAATTGACAAGATGGCAGAAATTGTGCGAGTAGTAGGACTTGCCAGCCACCAGCCAGAATATCCGATTGTTACTAGCCAAATTCTCTGTATGCACACGCGCCTACCATATCAGGTGAACAAGGCGATTGTTGATTTGGCGGCGCAAAATAAACAGTATGTCTGTGCAGTAGATGTAGCGGGAGGTGGTAGTAGTTACGCCGATCGCTTAGAAGAATGGATTAGCTTATATGATTATGCGCGATCGCTGGGCGTTAACACCACGGGACATCTATATGAAACCACCGCTAGTTGTTACCCAGAACTGTTACCATATTTGATGCGAATTGGTCACGGCATTCAAATTCCCCTACTATATCCAGAACTACTTAATGATGTGGCTAGACGCGGACAATGTTTGGAGGTTTGTCCGACAACTTATCTCAAAACTGGAACTTTGCAAGATATACGTCAACTCAAATTAGTTTTTGACCGTTGTCTTGATGCTGGGGTTGATATCGCTATCTGTACTGATAATGCCGGATTGCACAATGTGCGTCTACCTTTTGAGTATGAGAATCTCTTGACTTACAACATTATTAGTTTTGAACAACTACAAGCTTGTCAAGATGCAGCTTTCCGTCATGCTTTTGCTTGGCCTTACAGTCAACCTCCTGCATCACTGTTGAACGGTTTGCTCAAACCTGAACCAGCTAAAATTTTGTCCATGAGAGATACTAATTAACGATCGCCTAAAGATATTCATAAAGTTAGGTGATTGAATGTTAATTAATGTTGCAATTACTAATTTATTCTGATGCCATAGAAAAAGTTGTAATGCATAATAGATATCTTGCAAAATTAATGTTTTAGAAATAAAACCACAGATGCACACAGATAATTTATCGGTGTATATTTGTGGTTCCTTCTTTACTGAAAAAGGATTCTTGCTATAATATCAAGTTCGGATAATTATATAACAATATTACCAATAGAAATACTGAAACAATTTCACTTACCTCTCCCCCAACCGCTAGATGCGCCCGTTTAACAACTTAGCTATGACTTGGACATGAGAAGGAAAGTTCATTGTTATATGATTACCAGGAACTTCGTGGATTTCTAGCCCTTCCATCGCCAAATCATGCCAACCGAGTTCTGGATTTTGCGGGTTGAAGGAGTCGCGATCGCTTGCTCACAAGAAGATGACTTTACCTGGATAAGCTTTCGGGACGTAGTTTTGCATCGCTTTAATTATGGCAGGCTTTACAGTCAAATACATTTAACGACGCAAGGACAGTTAAGACAACATCAAATAAGCTTCATATAACAACTTAATTGCTTTGTACTAAATTATAAAGGTGGAATCATGACAAGTTATATCAGCAGGGGTAAAGAGGTAGATTGTGTTCAGCAAATTTTGGGCACTCACATGAGGTATTCAGAAATAAGCTTTTGGATTGCCCAGCAAAATGCACCGAACACCACAAATCTAGAGTCACAAATTGCAAACTTAGAATCACAAGTTACAAGTTTAGAGTCACAAGTCACAAGTTTAAAGTATCAAGTCTCTAACCTAGAACACGATGTTAGGCAAGCTGGAGCCATTGCAATATTTTGTGTTGGAGCGTTTTGTGCATTGTGGGCCCAGAATACCGGTCGTAATGCATGGTTATGGTTTTTCCTTGGAATCTTCTTCGCTCCAATTACTCTCATAGTGCTACTTGCCAAAAATTCAGATGACAGAAGGTCGCAGAGATAATTGACCAAAAAAGACTCATGATACAAGCCCCTAAATTTATTTATGGGGATTATTAATTTTGACTTTTGACTTTTGACTTCCCCGAAAGGGCTGACCTCCTCGTTTGATAAGCCGATATAGCCATAACGTCAAAATCACCAACGTCTACGCAATCTACAAAAACAGAGATTGAACAGTCAGATCCTTCTGGGTGATGGTGAAGTTACGCTGTTCTGCTGTCGCAATGAATGAAATGATCGCTTCACACGCTACAGCCACTGTTAACATTACTAGGTTTCGTGCCAACGGATAATCACAGACATCATCATTCACCTCAGAAGGAACGCGATAAACTTCATTCCAAATCACTTCTGCATAATCTGCTGATAGTCCAGCATGAAGACAAGGAATATTTAATTCTTCAGCATAATCTTTCACTGCTTGACGTGCCACGCTATTGTCAAAGACATCGGCAATTAACTGGCTGTCTTTGAGTAATTGAGTTGTATTTGCTGGTGTTAACTCTTTTGTCTTAGCATCAACTTTAGTACCAATTGCTCGATATAAATTATTCGCTAAAATCTTCGCCTTGAACGCTCCCACATCAGAACGGTAGTAAGGCTGAGTCGAAAGGTTACGCTCCTCAATGCGATCGCGATCTATCACTGTAAGTTTATCAAAACCAGACCGAGCTAAGTTTTCAGCTATGTTAGCTCCTAATGCTCCAGCCCCACAAATAGTTACAGGATAGTTTTTTAACTTTGTCATCACAGCATTGGTGCGGTAAAGCTGTTCGTGAAAAAAGATGTTCATTGTTCTCACTACTCTTGTTGTTCCATGACACCAACTAAGGATTGCAAGTCAAAATCGCGATCGCGTCCACTCAGACAAATACCAGAACTAACAACAGTCAAATCAGTTTTAGCGATCGCACTACTATGGCGAACACCATCAGCAGTTATCCAATCGACTGTCCAGTAATCGCTGCGATCGTGGAATTGATTTAATTCACCACCGCCCATTTGCAATGCCTTTCTCAATCGCTTTTCATCCTGTTGGGGTTGAGTAAATCCCTCAATGCGCCGAGTTGCTAATTCATACACTGTGCGGATTTCTGGAGTAATGCCCTTAAACTCTAATTCCTCAGCAGGAGTGAGTTGTTTGAGGGCAGATTGCAGAGTTTCAGAAATTGCCGGATCGGTACGGCGATCTACTTCCTCGAACCAGCAAGACTGCCCATTCCATCGGGCAATGATTTGTTCAAAGGCGATACCCTCAGTAACTAAGTGGACTGCGATCGGCTTAACCACCTTCAACCGTTGACGTATATCTGCTTCATTCACAGGGTATGCTAACCAGGTTTGTTTCCGTAGTTGGTGTGCTAACCGCAGCCGTATTTGGGGAAAGTGTTGCAGGTATTCTGCAACTTGGGGTAAGTCTGCTTCTTCTACAACCGTTGCTATTTTCTCATCCACAGGCTGAAAGATGCCCCAACCTTCAAATTTACTAGGCTTTGGACTGAAAGTGTAGATCATCCCGGCTACCCGTGTGCAAACTCGTCCACCTTTGACGCAGGGGGCAAGAAATTGGGTAGCAGACAACTGTGCTTCTGCGATCGCAATTTGGTTGATTAGCTTACGGATGTCAGTCATCATTATCTCTGTTTACGCATAATTACCCAAGATTATTGCCAGCAATTGAGTATATAAAAAACATAATTGTCGGTCAGTAAACCCAAAAAATAGAAAAATAATGACTACCCAAATACAACAAATATCAGAATCCCGAAAAAAGTTAGCATCTGCTTACCGTGCAGTTTACGCAATTGGAGTTTTGAGTATTTTTCTAAGCATAATATTCTTTGTTGCTGGTAGTCGATTGCCTGATTATCTAATATTGGGAATTGGTTTTTTATTTTTTGGTTTACTCTATCTAGTTCTAGGTTTCTTTGTCCAACGTAAATCAAAAATTGCACTAGGTATTGCAGTAGGATTGATGTCGCTAAATGCTTTAACTGCTATTTACAATTTGATTCAAACAGGTAAACCGTTTGGCTTGGCTATTCCCATGATATTTTTAGGCCAGACTATAGAAGGATTTAAAGCTATAGAAGTATTAAAGTCAAAGACTTGAAGTTAATTTTCATTTTGTTAATCGATAGCCTTCTACTTAGAAAGTAGTACAATTCCTGCGTGCAAGTTGGTGGAGCATTGCGTGTTCTCAGTTACTAGAGGGACTCCGCTAGTGAGTTGTTACACACTCTTTCAAGGAATGGCTACTTTTAAGCCTACCTCCCAGGTTCTTCGCACTCCCCGTTCACACACGCCCACTGTATTTGACAGTGTTACTTTTCCTCTCGTACTAGTATGTAGGCTCCAAGAGTTGGGGCACGCAAGATACTACTATAATATGTTACGTCTTCAGATTCTTGATGAAACTTTCTCTAGCAAGCCTCCCTCGCCTTCTGGTAATCATAGTTCATGGGATGAAATCCTAGCTACTGTTAGTTAACTTTACAAAATACGCAATGCTTACTATTTGTAATGGTAAACATTGCCATACTTCAGAACTTACTTATCATCTCGCACAGGCAACGGCATATCCAAAATCTCCATCAGCAAATCCAGACGAGAGGGGCGCGTCAGGAGTGGAACGATGTTCGGCAAACTGTAGTAGTCACCCGCGAAAGTGAACGTATCAACAGGTGCTTGCTGCTGCTTCAGTTGACTTTCCACCCAGTTGTAATGAGTACCCACACGGACAATCACCACATTGGGCATTATCGCCAATTCCCGGCAGTAGTTCTTGTAGACTTCACCGAAGTAAGGAGCAGCATTTTCGCCCTCATCCGTCACTAGAATAATCTGGTCAACTACCTGCTTCTTCTTCCGCATTGCTTCCAATGCACAACCGATGCTAGTACCACCGCCTGCCTTGATGTGCTGGAAGGCACGCTCCCAGTCGCTCAACTCCTTGCCTTTTGCTGTAACAGCGTAAGGAATGGTGTCAAAGGCGTAGACAAACAGTTCTGTCTTAGTGATACCAGAGATTAGGGCAGCGAGTTGCAAACCCGTCGCGATCGCATTTTCCATTGAACCAGACTTGTCTACCAATAAAGCAGTTGGACGAGCGATCGCACCACGCCGTTTCACCTGTTCGTTTGTCACCTTTTCCAGTTGGGCAACGGTGTCTGCGTCAAAATCTCCTGCGTCTGTGGCAATCTGTGCTTTAAATGCTGAGACACGCGTACTCTTAGACGCTGCTTCCAGCTTAGAATCAATCAGCTTCTTGACTTCTGGGTGATCCATTGCACCTCTAGTCTGGAGAGACTTGAGATTGTTGATCGCTTCTTGAGGAGTCATGCTGTTGATTAATGCCACCAATACAACTGGTGTAAGTTGGTTGATTGTACCAATTGCGATCGTATATGGAATTTTGAACTCGACAATCAGCCGTGCCTGTTCTGCGGCATTTTCTGCCTTAGCAAGCTGCTTCAGCACATTTGCTAAAGAACCCTCTGGAGGAGTATCGCCAAATAGAATCGCATTTGCCCGCTCATTTGGCTTGATGTGCAGCGAAGCGTATAAGTGCTTCATTGCTTTACGACCTCTCAGAGCAGCGCGATCAAACAGAGCCGGATTACTCTCCCGTACCTTTAGATAACGCCGTACCGCAGTGCGGGCGGAACGAGGCAGTTTATTCTGCTGCTGCTTCATGAAGTCCACCACACGAGCCACTTGATAGGGAGGAAATTCTTGCAGCATCATAAATCCAGCATCTCGGTGTTCAGTCAAATTGCTGGTTAACAAATGAGCAACAAACACCTCTTTATGGTCGCGGACATCACCATGACGCTGATACCAAACTGCCAGGTGTCCGTAGAAGATGGGATCGAGTTCAACAATCAACTGATGAATTTCTGCGACTTGCTCAAGCTTGCGGTGAGGAGTTGTGAGCAAACTGTTGAGCATTTCCAAACGCAGGTCACGTTCTGCGGTGTTCATTATGAACCTCCTCTAGTTGTGATGGATGAGGAGGCAGATGTTGCACGCGGGGCGATCAAGTCACCGCGCAAGTTGTAGAAGCATTGTGTATAAATTTTTCAGACTTATGTAAGCTTCTGCGATCGGGGCGCGGCAACAACTGCCAATTAGAAATTTGATGTAAAGTATCAAAATCGTTGGTACTACTCCCTAAAAGTAGTAGCTGCGTAGGCTGCCATCATATCTGCCGCTATTGCGACAGCACTTTTTGAAAGCAGCGACCAGAACCACAAAGACAAAGGTCATTGTTACCAAGCTTTTCTTGTAGTTCCTTGTTGCCATGAACAAAGCGATGCCTACGGCGGGCTACGCCTACGCCACGTTTAACAGCTTTTTCAGATGGGTAGCCACGACGACGTTTGCTTGATGGTTCAAAAACAGAAATCGTCGAAATCTTCAGGCTCGATGTTGAAATTATCAATCTTCTTCATCGTTTTCACCTCCATATTGAAATGAAATAAGATCACCTCGTGCAAGTCGAAAAAGCTGTTGATTCACACACGGGATTTGAACCCATAGTTGCTTGATCTCAAGTCAAGTGCCTTACCATTCGGCTAGTATGTAAGCTTTTTCAGTTAGGGCACGAAGTGAAAATTTTAGTTTTTAGAAAGTTGATTTAAAATAAATCGAATTTCTTTCTTGTTACACTGCTGTTTCCTAACAGCGTAAATCATTCGACCTCTATACATTGCCGCAGAACGATGAATTATCCCTTTGACAACATCGGTCACATAATGAGTTGGTGGGGGTGGAAAATCTTCAAAGGTAATTAAATACCAAATCTCGTTTAGCTTTTGGTATTGATGATAATTATCAATGATGACAATATCAGTTTGCTTCTGCTTTGACTTCTGCTTTCGAGGTACTTTCTCGGCTGCACAAAGAATTCTAGTTTCAGGATGGATATAGAAGCGATCGCGATGGCTTACATCTAGCTGAATTCGATACCCTCGATAAGGCTTGCTATAAAAACCACCATCAATTATTTCTACATACCGTTCAACGTAGTCCCACACATGATCGATGACATGCTGTCCTGCCATTGTACTGGGATCTAGTCGTTGACACAGTTGACTGTAAACGTCATTCCAAGGCTGTCCGACTTGTGAGCGCAAAAACCGACGCAGAGGGCCGAGATGATCTGAAAGATACTTAGATTTATTTATTGGTTTAATCAGGTAGGGATTCAACAATCCATCTTGAATAGCATCCTGGGTGATTTTGTATAATTGCTTCTTAAAGCCAGTCACCTTTTTGAGGCTAATTCTCCTCCCACCGCGAGGACGCTCAATCACAATCTCGCTCAAACGATGTTCGCTCATATCTCACGTTGTTTAAATGCAGTTGTACTAATTGAGTTGTTATTAAACATGAGTTAGCTAACATCATTGAACTCACCTCTGTGTTGAGTAAAGGTTATAGATAAATCCGATTTAAATACAGGACTAACGCACTCAAAACCTGAAACTTCGATCCCCCCTAACCCCCCTTAAAAAGGGGGGATCTCAAAAGCCCCCTTTTTAAGGGGGTTGGGGGATCTCTTATGCGTAAGTCCTAAAATAATTAGAATTCCGCACAAGTTAGCAAAGCAGTTTTCACAATTGCCTATACCAATTTGGCTACGCTCCCATCAAAGGGAGCGACAGGAGTTGAACCTGCATTCCGTTGCCGGAGTGTGTGTAGGCTTTACAAGTTAGGGCGCAAAATTAAGTCTTAAATCATTCTGTGCAAGTTTAAGAAGCTTTTTACAGCTACGATCCCTCTTACCAAATATTGGCAGTGGGCACGCACGCTAAATCTGCGAGAGACTTAGAAATCATGCTTCGCTGATTCGATCGCTCGAACTTTACTACCTTAGGGCCGTTATGAATGTGTATGTATGCTTCTTTTGTTAGGGCACAGATGACTAGGAAATTTAACCATAGACAGCTTCCGGGCGAACAATCAGATCGCCACTAGGACGGCGATCGATTACGTAAGCAGAGAGGCGATCGCTATTCACATCTAAATACCGAGCAACGCGCTCCTTCACTGCCACATCATTCATCCCTGCTGCAATTCCCAATTGTGTTTTTGGCACATCAACAGAACGTCCTTCAAATCGAATATGAACCATTACAATCACCTCTTGTTTTAATTACGAATTGATATTAGTGGATCTGATCGGGATTGAACCGATACCCTCCCTGTGAGAGTTACACTCACACCTCATGCGAGTCGAAAAAGCTGTGGTAACACCGCAGGAATCGCACCTGCAACTTATCGTTTTAGAGACGATCGCTCTACTATTGAGCTAGTATGTAAGCTTTTTCTGTTAGGGCACAAGTGACATCTGGGAACTCTACCGTTAGAGCTACAGACCCAAGGAAAGCATAATTGCGATGTTCTAATTGAGGTTATTGCAACCTTCAATAGAAATCAAAGCAAATGGAGCCGTCGGGAATTGAACCCGAATCCTGCAACCGTCCGTTTGTTGGCTTCGGAGCTGTCGAACGCCAATCGCGGCCCCAAACAGTAGCATCTATGCAATTGTCAAGGTTCCAAGGGGTTTTAGTTTTGCCTTTTGAGGAGGCTTTTATTTTTATACTACAAATATACTACAAAATTTACATCATGTCAAGTGTCGAGATGGATCGGGCAATTGTCCTTGATAAGGAACTGTTGGGCTTACCAAGAGCCAAAGGCATGGCGTGATGACTACCTGGAACTACCAATCTAAAGTCACGGGGTAAAGGTGGTGGAATGCCGCTGTCTCTAAGTGGTGGTACGATGTGCGTAATCGACTGGTTGCTGATGTGTTTTATGATAATGGATAAGAATTCATCCAATTTACCAACGGCAAAGAAAGACTGGTAGAGACAGCTTGACGCTGGGAGTGGGAAGGAATATTGGAATACGCTGCTATCCTAACTCCTGCCTTTTTGTAATGCAAATCCAAGGGTCTATTTTTCTTATTTCAGTAAATTCACTGCAACAGTATTTCTCTAGAAAGGTACATAAAAGTATAAGTTCACTTTCAGGAAAATTACGATGAATTTTACAGAATCTCTCAAAAATGAACTAATTTATTCAGGTATAATTGACCAAAGTTTAAAGGTAGGAGATATTATTCCTAATTTCATTCTACCTAATGCTTTCAATCAACTAGTAGAATTACAAAAACTACTATTTAATGGGCCTGTAGTTATTTCGTTTTTTCGAGGTTATTGGTGTCCTTTCTGTAACTTGGAACTAGCAGGACTCCAGCAAGCATTACCTGCGATTAAAACATTAGGAGCATCAATAATTGCTATTTCACCTCAAAATAATCGTCATACCATATCAACTGTAGAAAAACACGAGCTAACTTATGAAGTATTGAGCGATCGCAGCAACATGATTGCTCGTCAATTTGGAATTGTGTTTCAAATCCCAGAGTATCTAAGACATATATTAGAAGAAAAGGGTCATGTATTACCTAGATACAATGGAGATGAGTCTTTTGAACTACCTATTCCAGCTACATTTGTAGTCGATCGAGACGGAAAAATAGTTTATGCTTTTGTTGATGCAGATTATACTAAACGGTTAGACCCAATTGAAATAGTGAGTATTCTCAGAAATATTCCTATAGTTAGCAAAAGCTAGTATATTAATTTTAGATTTGCACCATCTTTTTCAAGTCTTAGATAATACTCAGCTTTCTATCATACTCATATCAGAATAATCTGTCACTCTAATAATTAAAATAAATCAGATAGATACTTGAAAATATTTCCTTTTCAAGTATCTATCTGATTTGATGAGTTTCATTTAAAATGATCGTAAAAGAGTTGTCAAAGATATGCAAAACACCAATATACAAAAAGCGACATTTGGAGCAGGCTGTTTCTGGGGAGTTGAAGCAGCATTTCGTCAAGTAAAGGGAGTAACTTCTACAGCAGTTGGTTATAGTGGCGGACACTTTGAGAATCCAACCTACGAAGATGTCTGTAGAGGCAAAACTGGACACGCTGAGGCAGTGGAAGTGGAATACGATCCGGCAATAGTATCTTATGATGAACTGCTAAATGTGTTTTGGAATAAGCACAATCCCACAACATCAAACCACCAAGAGCCAGATGTTGGTTATCAGTATCGGTCAGTGATATTTTTCCACACTCCAGAGCAGGAATTATTAGCAAGAGCCTCCAAGGAGCAGCTTGAGCATAGTTCTCGCTATCACAAAAATCCAATTGTGACGGAAATTGTACCTGCATCGCAATTCTACAGAGCGGAAGAGTATCATCAGCAATATCTGGAAAAGCAAGGACGAGCATCTTATAGGATAGGCTAATCTTTCACTGGTTCAGGGGGATGTTAAAAGCCGAATGCTGTAAATCCCCTTACTTGCTATACATATCAGGGAACTTTGCTTGAAGTTTAGCCAGTTTCGGCAAGTCATTCACTACCACATAGCGATCGCTCGGATGATGTGCTATGTAATTCTGATGGTATGCCGCAGCCTGATAAAAACCTTTCAAAGGAGCTAATTCTGTCACAATCTGCTTGTCGAAGATTCGCGATTTGTTGAGTTGAGCGATATATTCGTGTGCGACTCGCTTCTGCTCATCGTTAGCAAAAAAGATGACCGAACGATATTGCTTACCTGAGTCGGGGCCTTGTCGATTCAGCTGTGTTGGGTCATGCGCTACCAAAAAGTAGACCTTCAGAAGCTGGTTATATGATATTTGTGATGGATCGTAAGTGATTTTCACTGATTCAGCATGATTAGTTAATCCAGCACTAACAATCGCGTAGTCTGCGGTTTTTGCATCATCCCCAGAAAAGCCAGAAACGACATCAGAAACACCTTTGAGATGCTCAAAAACTGCTTCCATTCCCCAATAGCACCCACCAGCGAAAACCGCTACTTGCTTTCCCTTCGGTGCAGCATTCGAGATATCAGTGGCGGGAGCAGGAAGTATCACACGAGATGCACCGTATAGGAGTACAAAAGTCAGCGAAATAATGGACAAGTTGCGTAATAACTGCCTAGAGAGAGTAAAGTTATAAATTGACATGACGTTGTGAACTCCTTTATTTAATAGACGAAGCTAGAGTTTATTCAGCTATTTTGTCATTAGATAGCACTCATAATTTTCAAACCCAAATCGACAATAAAAACTTTCGGCAGAAGTATTTTTCCGCTTATAGATATTCATGAGCTGTAACCTGACGTTGGCATAATAGTAAGCTGAACCAACCTTGGACATTTGACCAGATTTGTAATGGCTGGAGTGCATGATTTTCTAAAACAGAAATTAAAGTTGGTAAATGAAACTTGCGGGATATTTCGGTACGAATTGTTTCCCCAGACTTGAGAGAAACTTGATAATCCAAAGCTTCTAGTACTGCGGTTTGATTTGTGAGACTTCGTAGATGCATTTCAATTTGGTGAGCTACTAGGTTGTAGAAAGCCCAATGTTCAAATTGGTTAACTTCAAAATTACCTTGAAAGCGTCGATTGAGATGGTGCAAAATATTTAAATTAAAAGCTGCTGTTACAGATTGAGAATCATTATAAGCTGCCTCAATAATTTCTATTGGCTTTTGCAAATCCACGCCAAATAAAAAGAATTCTCCAGGTTTCAATGCTCGTTCAATTTGAGTGATACCAATTCTCTATGAAGTTGCACTTAATAAAGCGGAGGTGATGTAATCCCATCCACAAATCGAGGCGATCGCTTCGTTCGAGAAGGAATCAAGAACCTGTTTTAACTGCTGTCTTAACTGATCTAAAGTTGTGCAATGTTCCCAAGACAATTTGTACTTGATGTGTTCCCATAAGCGTTCTATAGGATTCAACTCAGGACTATTTGGTGGCTGGAAAATGGGAATAACATTATCAGGCCATCTTAAATCCAAGGACTTGTGAAAGCTACCATTGTCCATCTGAACCAAATTCAACACTTCAGAATAAGTTTTTGAAAAAAGGTTTAAAAAATCTTGAAAACACGTACTATCCAAGTGAGAGAACTCCCAGAAAAAACTATCTCCTGTTGCTGGCTCAACAAGACCATACAGATAAAAGTTTTTTCACATGCGACAACAATACCTTTAGGTTTAACCCCTTTAAGGGTGATTGTGCGACCTGTAATTGTTTTCAGCCCTAAACGACTTTCATCTTGGCACCAGTACCGTACTTGTTTACCTGTCCCCAAATAGCGTAGCAACACTTGAATTATTTCTGGCAGTTTTTTTTAAAGGCTTCTTGGACTTCCGGTTTTGCTTTGGCACTGCGCGGACGAGGTACTTTCAATTTGGCCTAAACGCTTGTAGCGTACAATTTTGTGTACAGTTTTGTACGCAGCCACAATCTGGCATTCCTGCGTAAGCCACTCCTGGATTTCGCTATAACTGTTGAATCCTTCTGGCTTGCAAAGACGTTCTGTAAGTTGATTCATTACTTTCACTGGTATTAAACCTGACTTTCCAGGAGGAGTTTTGACTTCTAGCAAGGCATCGATACCACCTTGCTTGTACCGTTGCAACCACCGATATACAGTTGATTCGTCTCGTCCTAGTCGCTGTGAAACTTCCTGTCTGGTTGCGATCGCGCCTACCTTAATCCAGTAGAGCATCTGTAGCCTTTCTTTAGTTGTTGCTGTTACTGTATGGCGCAATCGGTGTTGCAGTTCTTCGCTGCTCTCATACACTTCTACTCGAAACTGATTTCCCATATCTATGCACCCCTGCTTCTACCTCTATTAATTTAGTGCATCTTCATAGAGAATTGGTATGAGAAAGTCGCTACATTCTTGCTCATTCAAATTCCCTAGCGTACTTCCCAAAAAAATTAACATCCGATTCTCGAATTCAGCAGGTGGAAGCTGTGCTAGCGCTTGTTCATAAGTTCCTGCTAAACCACAAAGTTTTAATTTTGGGTACTGATGAAGCAAATCCAAAGCAGTAGTTTGAAGAATTCCGGCACTAACATCAATGGGGAAATATTGCAGTTCTTGTTGAAATTGACTGTACGCATCTAACAATAGGCGAGTTTTGCAAGAATTACCACTACCCAGTTCTATCAAGGTACACAAACCTGTTATTTGGGCGATTTTTAGGGCAGATGTTTCTAAAATTGCTTGCTCTGTGCGAGTTGGATAGTATTCTGGCAGTTCACAAATTTGCTCAAATATTTCTGAGCCTTGGTCATCGTATAAGTAACGGCATGGTAAGGTTTTAGGTTGATTGTTTAGTCCTTGAATAATATCTGTGTCTTCCTGAATTAATAGCTGAGATGAATCTAAATTAATCCAGCGAAAGCGAGAATCTTCTTTTTGTTGAATCCTCAATTTATTGCTCTCCTTCAGTTATTTTTGAATTGAGGTATAGAAAAGCTTGAAATGCAGACTTATAGGCCGCTCTCCTGTTATGAAAGCAGTGATTTGGGCGGATTTATGCTATGGCGATCGCTTAAATAAGGCCCCCATCTGCGCCAATGGGCTATGTGATTTTGGGCTTCTGCTAATCTGATTTCTTTTTGGGTTGGAGTTGTCATTATCTTACCGTCTGCATATCTGCACTTTAGTTGAGTTAATTTGCTATGTTGAGTATCACGTTTTTATCAAAGATGGGGCTGATATTTTGATTAAAATTTGCTAGGTGAATTGATAAATAAAAATTTAGGATAAACTCAGGAAAAATTTATATTAAGTTTTAGTTTTATTAGTAATCTCAAGTGTTTTGCTTTGATAAGAGTGTACTTGTAATGAATATTATCTATGAGATACTGTATACATAGATAAGTATCCCTTATCATAGTTACATATATCAAAGCCTCTAATTATTTTGTCCTGAGTAAAGTATGGTAAACTTTTCATCACACATCGATCAAGAAAAACAGAAATACGTAGAAATAACTGCTTCGTTTGCTGTTGATCCAGAAATTTCTGATCGGTTTGATTTAATGCTTGGCTTTCATCCCTATGAGAAACGTATTCTTGATGAGGATGAAGATAATATTCCCATAGAAGTACTACGTTGTCTGCGAAGAAGTGATTTACTGAACTTACAAAAACCCTGGAAACGTGCAAAAATGGCACTTTTGTGGCTTAAGCTTTTTCCAGAGATTGATTCTATGATTAAGCTTAAATATGATGATATGTTGCATAATCTATGGCAGAGATGTTTAGAAAATACTCAAATTTTGCAACTAGCTTATGCATTTTATCATTCTGACTTATACTCAGAAAATGGAACAGAAAATTGTCGAATAAATCGTTTGACTCGTGACACAGCAGCAAATATACAGCAAGAGATAACGGAATCATCCAATGCTGATTCAAGAACACTGGGAAAGCTCCTTTGGACTTTGCCTTTTAGTGCTGACTGCCCACTAGGGAAATTGGTTGAAGGAAAAGCTGGTTTATCAAAACAACTGAAAAAAAGAGTTGGTATCACGAAGCTTTCCCCTGGTTTATTATGCAATTATTTTTTACGTAGAAACATATTAATGGAAAACTTACTTGATCCCCATCAATTTGAAGACTTTACATCTGCAATTTTTGTTGAAGAAGGTTGGACTGTTGAGAGGATGAAAAAAACTCGTGATGGAGGTAAAGATATTATTGCAAAGCAAGAAATAGACGGTGTTCCCACAGTTGCTTATGTTCAAGTTAAAAGACAGCTTAATCCAGTTGGAGAGCCAAAGGTTAAGGAGTTTGTTGCAACTTTAGCAGGAGACAAAATTGATAAAGGCTTTTTCGTAACTACATCATATTTTACAGAACCAGCTAAGAGATGGTTGAAGGATAAAGGTGCTTCACTTGCTACAATAGAAACCATTGATAGACAAAGTTTAGAAACTAAAATGCAACGCATAGCCAATCGAGAGATTGCCGCGTATTTAATGCAGAGTTAAATGCAGTAGCGAAGTAGTATAACCGAACTAACTGTTAAACTAAATCTTTAAGTTACGAGTTATTCCCTATATCAACTCTCCGTCCCCAGCCAAGCACACAAAACCTCTGCCACTGTCCACGCTTAGGCAATACATCCTCGTGGGGTCATCGGGGCATCACCATCAAAAAGCTCACTGAGATTACTAAAACCGTCTGCTGTAAGATGATTAGCCATTAATGAAATTCATCTTTTAAGCTTTTCAATTTGCTGCTGAAAGTAGTCTCGCCAACCTGTAGGTAAAGCCTCAACTTGTACTACTCGGTGTAACAGTTCTAAGTCGTGTGTTTCCCGTGCATAAAGTCGGGTAATGTCAGCAACAGTGACATTATTTGAGTCTCGATTGATTAACGACAAAGTATCACCATTTCCTAGTTGACCCTCTTGCAGCACCGAAAAGTAGAACCCCGTTAGGCGGCTATCTAAAAACTGTTTAACTATATCAGTACGTCCAAACTTGATTCCCAGTTTATAACAAGGCATTCGAGGTTGAGTCACCATTACCTCTGCGCTACCAATCCGAAAGCGATCGCCAATATTAACCTCATCCTCTAACAGCCCGACTGTGGTAAAGTTTTCACCAAACATTCCCCAAGGAAAATCCATGTCAGGTAACTTGCGCCGCCAATAGTCGTAATGCTCGAATGGATAAACATAAACTGCTTTGTCTTTCCCTCCGTGGACGCTCAAATCAGCTTGTCTATCTCCGTCTAAGTTGAGCGATCGCATCATCACCCGTCCCTCAACTGGTTCTTTAAAAATTCCAGTTGTAACTGTTTTGCCCTTCCAAAATACTTCACAAGGAAGTCCTACATTGACTGAGATAACTTGCACAATTTAATATCTCCTCTAATAAAATTTTGTACCGATATTCAGTCTGATAGATAACAGGCTTGATATTAATTGATTATCAGAGGAATTTATTAAATATCCAACACCAATTTTGCCGTTCCAGGTTGAGAAATACAGATTAACACCGAACCCTTATCAGTTGTTGCAGTTGGTTCTTCTTGGTAAGCAACTGCACCTTCGCTGATTTTACACATACAAGTACCGCAAACACCTACACGACAACTAAAAGGTGGATTAATATCATTGGCTTCGGCAAATTCTAGGATAGTGCCATCATTAGGTTGCCATGTCAAAGTTTTGCCAGATTTGGCAAAGACAATTTCTGCAAATTTTTCATCTCCAGTTACGCTAGGAGTTTGTTTTTCAGACTGACTTTTCATCGGTTTACCAAAAAACTCAAAGAATACTCTACTGTCAGGTACTCCCGATTCCTTTAATCCTTGCATTATGGATTGCATAAAAGATGGAGAACCACACAGAAAATACTCAGCTTCTTGTCGTACTAACTCTTGAATAAAAGCAGCATCAACATAACCAACACTGTGGTATTTACCTCTATCTTCAGGTGTAGGACGACTATAGCGAAAATGCACATTCATATTAGGATTTTGTCGATTAATTTCCCTCACTTCATCCCGAAAAGCATGAAAATTTCCGTCTCTAGCACCATGTACAAACCAAATAGGACGAGTAGGATTGAGACGGATGCAAGCTTTCGCCATACTAATCATCGGCGTAATTCCCACACCATTGCTAATCAGTACTGCGGGGATCGACTTCTGCACATCTAAAACAAATTTACCGTTTGGTGGTTTTGCTAAAATTACTGAACCTTCTTGAATGCGATCGTGCATAAAATTAGATGCTATACCAGCCATGACATCTAATCCGTTCGGTGCAGGTTCCCGCTTAATTGAGAGACGATAGTATTCACAGTTTTCAGGATAATCTGAAAGTGAGTAAGTACGAATTACAGGCTTGTCCTGTCCAGGAATATCAAGTTTGATGGTTAAAAATTGACCTGGTTGAAAGTTAGGAATTTCCCCTTTATCTTCAGGTTGTAAATAGAAAGAGGTAATTTCTTCGCTCTCTTTCACCTTACGAACAACGATAAAGTTTCGCCAATCTTTCCAAACATGACTATCTGATGCTTTGAGGTCTGGAGTAGATTTGTTTCCACTTGCTTTGCTTGTATAAACTAAACCAAAGATTGCACCACTAGCTGTTCCAAACAGTGAGGAATAGACACCAAATTGGTAGGCAGATTTATCTTTGGCATTGGTCACTCCAATTACAACAGCAGCAGATAAGGTGATTACTGAACCAACTGTAGCTGCTGCGGCTATACTTCTGACTAATGGATTCTTAATTCTTCCCAGACTTTCTAGCATCATTGTTTCCTATCTAATACTTTTAGTGATGTTGGGCTATACCTGCGAAGATTCAGCAGGTGGAAGAATAATTTCAAGACCATAGGAGCCGCAGCCAAAACTTTTTCGATGTCTGCGGGACTAACATTAGGTGATGAAATCCTCTCTGAAACTGGCACACCTACTTCTATGAAAAACTAAAAATCGGATGTCTCAGTCTCGTTTTTTATTACTGAATCGGTGTTCTAGAAGAAAACAAAATTGGAACTTAAGTAACTGGGGTAGCTTTCACTTCACCAGTCTGGGCATTATGACTTACGGTTATTTGATACTTCGCGGACGCAGCCAACCATGACAAGAGAAGACAAGCCCAGTATTAATAAATGTCTTAATTTCATAATTTCAATTCCTCAATGCATCAATCAGCGATATAGGTCTTGACTTGAACTTTAAACTGATTGTTACTTAAATAATTAATCTAAAAATTATAGATATATAAGGATTGATATCTAAAAAACTAATATTTTCCTTAGAAACTTCTTACAGATTTCTCAGCAAAATTTAAATTTTGAGGTTAGAAATGATTTAATGTAAAAAAAGATACGGTAACTTCCCCTTAACTACCCTGATTTTTGCTTGCTATTTGTTGTGAAAATTTACATTTATTTAAGTAAATTTTCACACTTATTCTGCATAAATAGCACATTTATCTAGTAAAATTTCCCCATCAAAATTATTAGGATATCCAGAGTTAATACCTGGAAAATCCAATATTTAATATTTGATTTTTTTAATTTATTTTGCTAAACCATGCAACAAGTATCCATGAGCAAAGCCAATGATGAAGAAATGTTGTTGCAACAACCTTGGCAGCGCGAGCGGCAGATAATAGCACGTTTGTCCTCTTTGAATTATCGCACTGGTGAAATAGGTAGCTATTTACACAACATTGCCTGTGGAGTCAGCGAACTGATTAGAGTTGATTGGACGGTTGTTACCTTTTGCCAAGAAGGGTTTGAAACTATTCTAGCGAGTAGTCTGGAAATGTCCGAAGATACACCTCGTGTTTATGCACTGCATGGTAGATTGATTGCTACAGTTTTGCAAATTGGGCGCACATTAGCTGTTGAGGATGCTGTGGCTAATCCAGAATATGGTAAACCTGCGCCAGGTTATCGAGCATATTTAGGGATACCCTTGCAAACTACTGAAGGTCAAGTCTTCGGTACTGTTTGCTCTTTTCATCGGCAAGCAAGGGAATTTACAAAAGAAGAAATCCAAATTGTGGAATTGTTCGCCGAGCGTGCTGCTACTGCGATTGACCATTACCATCTTTACCAGCAACAGTGCCAATTTAATCATATCCTCGAGGCTAAGGTAGAAAAACGCACCGCAGAATTACGAGCAGCGCAAGCCAAGCTTTTAGAACAAGAACGGCTGGCAGCTATTGGTGAATTTGCGGCGATGATTGTGCATGAAATTCGCAATCCATTAACAACAATGATTATGGGATTGAAGTATTTTAAGAAAACCATTTTGACTGAAGCTGCTCAAGAGCGATTATTGCTGGCACTTAGTGAGGCTAGTCGGCTAGAAAATCTGCTGAGTGAAATTTTGCTTTATGCCAAACCCCAGGTGTTGCAACTGTGTGAATTGGATGTGAATGAATTTATTTGTGAATTACTCATGCCAATGTGCGAGATGCCAGAAGCACTCTCACGGCAAATCGAATTTATCCCGGCGCTACCTACAGTAAAAATCTTAGGAGATAAAGATAAGCTAAAACAAGTGTTTATTAATATTGTTCGCAATGCTTGTGAGGCAGTCTCAGCAGGTGATACAATTAAATGGGAAGTGGATAGTTCGTCTTTAGATAAAATCTGCATTAATATCTGCAATGGTGGTGAGCCAATTCCTTCAGAGGTTTTGTCAAAGCTAACGCAGCCGTTCTTTTCCACAAAACCAAGCGGTACCGGGTTGGGACTTGCCATTACCAAACGTATCGTCAATGCTCATGGTGGAGAATTATCCATTGAGTCTGACATCGTGACAGGTACTAAAGTGAGCGTTCAATTACCTGTGGTTGTTCTTGGGAGCCTTTAAACGGGTAGCATTTTTGACGGTTGGAGCAAATGAAGACAGAACCTAAAGAATTTACAATCTTGTTAAGTTGCGATCGCTTACTATGCAGTATAGACTTATTTCTTCCCATCTGCTCTCTCATGGGTTATTTGTAAAAAAGGTGACAGTTATTTCTTTAACTTACCTGCACGGACAAACTCAGCGTAGGCATCAGCTTCAATTGCCAAATCAACCGGACATGATATAAGTCATATATAACGTGCCCCCAGAAGCTATAAACTATTATTTATGGCATCTACTATTCAAGCTCTACCAACAGAAGTCGTATATCTCATTACAGCTGGAGAGGTAATTGACTCTTTAGCTTCTGTGGTGCGGGAATTGGTAGAAAATTCCCTAGACGCAGGTGCAACACGAATTGTGGTTTCTCTATGGCCGCAGCAATGGCGAATTCGTGTGGCAGATAATGGTTATGGAATGAACTTAGATGATTTGCAACAAGCGGCGACAGCCCACAGCACCAGTAAAATTCGCTCTACTACCGATTTGTGGAAAATTAACAGTTTGGGGTTTCGTGGTGAGGCGTTGCACAGTTTAACCACTCTGGCAGATTTAGAAATTTTGAGTCGTCCTCTGGACGGAAAATTAGGATGGCGGATAATTTATGGCGATTGCGGGAAAGTTATACAAGTTGAAGTAACTGCGATCGCACCTGGTACAGTAGTTACAGTTTCCCATCTTTTCGGTAATTGCTCATCTCGTCGTCAGGGATTACCCACAACAGCACAGCAAATGAAAGCTGTGCAAGCTACAATTTACCAAATCGCCCTCTGTCATCCCCACGTCACCTGGCAGATTTGGCAAAATGACCGTCAATGGTTCACCATTTGTCCTGCTGCCACAACTGGACAATTACTACCGCAAATTTTACCGCAAGTGCGACAAGGTGACTTGCAAGAAGTGAAACTCGAAATACCCAACCCACTAAACTCAGAAGACAGAACTCCTAACTCCTCACTCCTCACTCCCCACTCAGCACTCCCCACTCAGCACTCAGCACTCACTTTAGTGGTAGGATTACCCGATCGCTGTCATCGTCATCGTCCAGATTGGGTACGTGTAGCCATTAACGGCAGGATGGTGAAGACACCGGAACTAGAGCAAACGATATTATCAGCATTTCATAGAACATTACCACGCGATCGCTATCCAATTTGTTTCTTACATCTTGCTATTTCCCCCGAACAAATTAACTGGAATCGCAATCCAGCAAAAACAGAAATTTACCTCAACGAAATCATTTATTGGCAAGAGCAAATTTCCCAAGCAATTAACCAAGCACTCAGCATCTCTTCTAACAATCTCAAAGAAGCTGTTCACACAACACGAGTTAGTAAATTACTCAAAGCCGCAGAAGCCAAAGGCGGTTACAATTTCAATCCTCAAAATCACAACCCTTGTACAGACGCGATTAATCGCGTCTCTCCTAACTCCTTAAAAGCTGTCGCTCAAGTTAGCAACACTTATATTGTGGCGGAACATTCAGGTGGGATGTGGTTAGTAGAACAGCACATTGCCCACGAGCGAGTTTTATATGAGCAATTATGCGATGATTGGCAACTTTTACCCGTCGAACCGCCAATAATTCTTTATCAATTATCATCAGCGCAAGTAGCACAACTGCAACGCATCGGTTTAGAAATAGAACCCTTTGGCGAACAACTTTGGGCAGTTCGTAATATCCCCGCACCTTTGCAGCAGCGAGACGACTGTGCAGAAGCAATTTTAGAACTTAGTTGGGGAGGCGATTTACAAACAGCCCAAGTAGCCGTCGCCTGTCGCAGTGCCATTCGTAATGGTACACCGATGAATCAACAAGAAATGCAGACACTTTTAGATAATTGGCAACGCACTCGCAACCCCCGCACCTGTCCCCACGGACGCCCAATTTATCTATCTTTAGAAGAATCAGCTTTAGCTCGGTTTTTCCGGCGTAATTGGGTAATTGGTAAAAGTCATGGAATTTGAAAAATCCATGAATTATCCCGACATCAAACATGAATTTTTGGGATATGTACGGTATAATTCCGAATTAGATTGGTATGAATGCCAAGTTGTATTCTATGAAACACAACTTACTATTAGTATTTCAACAGATGATAATAATAAGGTCGAATCAGCATTGTACAGAGCTAATAGTGTTGTACGAGACTTGAAACATCATGCTAAAAGTGCAAAAGAATATGCTGTTGAACAATTGCTAAAGCTTAAGAATGAGACATGGCTTGATCAAGGTGAGACATTAACATCTGAGGAGTTCAAAAACCGAATGACGCTTGAAGGATTGGTCTTTTTTCCAGATGGTGAAGCAGAGTTATACTATAACGATGGAAACCTATTTTTTGGACACTGTATCCTTATTAAAATGGATAAACATGATTGCTTTGTAGATGCTAGTATCCCTGGTTAATTGAATAGGCAAGTTTTAGAGGATGTTTGAAAAGTCATGATTGATGTATCAAATATTTTTTACCCCACCCTAACCCTCCCCGATATATTGGGGAGGGAACCGGATTTTCTTATTTCCCCCCAATATATCGAGGGGATTAAGGGGGGTAATAATTCGATTAAAATCACAACATACCACTTTTCAAACAACCTCTTAGTAACTAATACTTTCAGATTTTATGCCATAAAAAACCCCACTAACTTATAGAAAGTGGAGTAATTAAAGTTACAAATTTAGGAGTCAATCATCAATAAAATTTCTATTTGCACTAGACAAGCGAAATCATTCTAAAGCTTTCTTGAGTTCGTCTTTAATATTTTCTACGGTGTGATCAACTTGAGCTTCAGCTTGCTTTGCTTGTCCTTCAGCTTTATCTTGTGGATTACCTGTAACTTCACCCACAACCTCTTGAATTTTTCCTTCAATATTTTTTGCAGTTGCTTCTATTCTCTTTTCGGCACTCATGGTTTTTATCTCCAGCTTGTAGTTGATTCAGGGAACTCCAAAAATAAGTTACTACTACTTGCAAAGTGGGTCGAAAAGCCCGACCATTTCACAGGACGGGTAAGACGCTCATCCTACAAGTAATAAAATATTTCAGTTATTTTATTACTTGGAAATCCCTAAGCTATTAATTAATCTAACAGTTGTGTATTGTTTTTTACTTCCATCAACCGAGAGAATATTTTGGTAAATTATATTAACTTAAGATAGATGTCGGTTGAAATTGTAGCATATAATGCCAAACATGACAATCTGATAAATAAAATTTATATATATTAAAAAATAAATTTTTCCCAAATAAATGAACTATAAGTGAAAGCAAAATTTAAATAAAAGGAAAATAAAGTAGTGCCAACAAAAAGTCAAAAAAATGTCTGGAAGAATGAGATTAATGACATCATTCGAGGTGCTTGTGGAGGTTTTTTGTTTGGTATACCCTTGCTGTACACAATGGAGGTTTGGTGGATTGGATCGCTGGCAAAACCACAACTAATCATGATGGCGATCGCATTAATGTTTATTGTGGTTTATTTGCTCAATTACACAGAAGGCTTTCGGAAACGCAGATATACAGGTCTTCCTCATCAAGCTGTAATGGATACCGTCAAAGCGATCGCGATCGGACTAACTTGTTCTACCTTTGTGCTATTACTATTGCGAGAATTGACACTAGAAACCTCCTTAAGAGAGTCTTTAGGTAAAATCATCTTTGAAAGTGTGCCCTTCGCTCTCGGTGTAGCATTAGCGAATCAGTTGTTGGGAGATACTGAAAACAGTAATGGAAAAGGACAAGGAAGCGATCGGGAAAATAGCACAACCAAGAACAAAGGGGATGAGTTACACGCCACCTTTGCTGATGTGGGTGGAACCCTGATTGGTGCAACCATAATTGCATTTAATATCGCTCCTACAGATGAAATTCCGATGCTTGCAGCCGCAACCTCTCCACCTTGGGAGTTGGCAATGATCGCCGCATCTTTGCTGATTTCTTATGGCATTGTATTTCAGGCAGGTTTTTCTAACCAGCAAAAACGTAAAGACCAAAAGGGAATTTTTCAACGACCATCGAGCGAAACTATTATATCCTACCTAATATCATTGCTAGCAGGCGCTTTTATGCTATGGTTCTTTCAAAAATTAACTTTTAGCGACCCCTGGACAATGTGGTTAGATCACACATTGATACTGGGTTTACCTGCAACTATTGGTGGTGCAGCCGGAAGGTTAGCAATATGACTAAAACAGAACAACAACCAAAGCGCTCAATAGCTGAGTGGATAACATTCAGCATTGCCTCATTCATCCTAGCAATCATTGTGAGTCTAGTAGGCTACACTTGGCTGAACGAAAAAAATCAACCTCCGATCCTTTCTGTTACTAAAAAACAAACAATTCGAGAAATTAATGGTCAGTTTTATGTTCCTTTTGAAGTTGTCAATAGTGGAGGAGACACAGCCGAGTCAGTTCAGATTATGGCTGAGTTAATGATTAACGGCAAAGTTACAGAAACAGGAGAGCAACAGATCGACTTTTTATCTAGTGGGGAAAGTGAAGAAGGTGCATTTATATTTAGCCATAACCCGTGCCAAGGTCAGTTAACTCTGCGTATTGGTAGCTATAAATTGCCATAAGCGACTGACAAATAAAAAAATACCCCACAATATTGGATAATCTATTTGTTGGAAGTATACCTTCCTTCACCCTCATGCCACTTGCTTTCATAGCGAGAACCCTAAGAGCGAACAAGTCGGGCATTGCCTGCTTAATACAGTGCGCTAAGAGTTGAGTTCGGGTGCGTGCGATCGCGCTGGTAGGGTATTCTGTACTTGACGTTGACGCAGCCTCTGTCTTTGAGACGCTGTTCGCGTTCGTAGAGAAGTTGAAATCTGCTGTATCAGTCCGATATTTTATTGCTTCCCCATATTTCCAACACAATAGCCCTCGCCTTTTTGAAAGCCTTGAATAAATTAAATAATTTTAGTAAATAAATTATTGTATTTTTCTCTCGCCAGAGATATAAAAGAGGATTAACTGTTTTGAGGCATATTTCATCAGAAATTTATAATTTTGATATTTGTAATATGTAAGTATTACAAATATCAAAATTATTTGATGTACAAAACTATCAAAGAATATTTTCTATTTATTATTAGTATTACTAATGATGATTTATTGGTGTGTACTAGTTATGACTATTAGACTTTTGCTTATGAATGCAATGACAATATCTCTGCTACTGGAGATAACCTAATTGATACTGGAAAGAATAATAACAAGTTGGCTAGTAATGGAGGCGATGACAAATTTCAGAGCGGTCAGCGTGATGACAGCAGTTGCTTTAACTCTCTTGATCGGAACAACGCATCGCCTCATCCTAAGTATTTAATTGTTGCATTTTGATGATATTAGTTTAAAAAATCAAGGAGTAAACATTGTGGAAGTTAAGAGCAATCAATTGTTTAAGTTATCTGTAAAATATTTTTCAGCAATCACAGCCATAATAACGGTTCTCCCATTACCAGTTAAAGCAGCTACATCTTTAGTAACTGAGCGCGCTGCTTTAGGAGGCAACGATGAAGTTAATTGGGATAGTTTAGGTAATGTATTTAATCCCTCATCTCCTGCATTTTCTGCTTTTTTACCTAACTCTTTTCTAGCAACATCGCAACGTGGTTTAGGGTTAGATATAAATATAACTCCAACTAAGAATCCTCACATTACTCCACCGTTTGTCTTTCAAACTTTACCTTCACCTGGCATTCAGAGTAACTTCGGTCTAGGTGATTTTATACTCTTTGGAGGTATAGACCCAACAGGTTTTATCCCTCTTCCTCCTGGTACTCCCGATCCTGGAACTCAGGGGAACGGCGGGCCTTTTTCGATTAGTTTTGCCCAGCCAGTTTTTGGCGCTGGAACTCAGATAGCTGTAGACACTAGTAAATTGAAAATTGAAAATTCGATCGCCGCTTTTGATAACGCCAATAACCTATTGGGTACTTTCTCAGTTCCCAATATTTCTTCTTTAGCATTAGATAATTCGGCAGTATTCTTGGGGATTCGTAGTGACACCCCAAACATCTCACGACTTGTTTTTAGCAGTTCTGCTCCACAATACGGCTTGGCTATTAATCAGGTAAGCATTCTTACTGTTCCCGAATCAACTTATACCTTAGCGATATTAGCTTTTGGTGTTTCAGGTGCTGTTTTGAAACGATGTAAACATACTTAACACTCCCACAGCATTGAAATAGTTTTTATTTAATAAGTTAGAGATTTCGGACATACTCAAACTTATCTAAGTATGTAACATAAGTTCCAGATAATTCTTGTTTTTAACCAAATTCAACTCAATGTTATACAAAGAATTAGAAAACATCATAGACGCTAAGATACAAAAAGCCATACGGAAGCACGAAATCATAGTTGCTTTCATTAGTAGTATTACTGGCTTGATTTTTATCATGGGTTTGTTCCATGCTATTTTGCTCAACCATACTGAAATTCAAACATTTTGCTTGTACTGATTCCTGTTTGTAATCAATAGCTTTTTACAATCAAGCATTTCCTGATGTTCTCTAGTTCTTGCTCTGCATTGGCACGCATCGCTGGGCCAACGTGGGCAAGGAGTTAGTTTTATGAAATTTGGGAGTTTTGCTCCTTTTGTGAGTGGAACTTTAGTAATGGTAGTAGCTTTGATTCTTATTTTGCGAGTAACTAAAAGTACATCTGAATCAAAAACAGAACGTGTCGCCTGAAAATCTAGGTCTGAATTAAGAATTACAAATTAATATGACAGGTCGCCGAGTATTATTTTTAGGCATCTTTGTAAGCATCCTCCTCACCTACGCAATTTGGATTGGTGGGAGCATTCCTGCAAACATCATCAAACTTCCTGACCAAGGATTAAACTGGTACTACTGGAAACTTCCCCAACCAACCTTTTGGAGTCGAGCAACGGCTTGGGGTATGTACCTTGGGCATCAGTTTAGCATCTGGGCGTGTATCTTGTGGGCGCAGCGATCGCAGTTGAAATACAAATCAGCGTTGCACCCGATAAATTACCTTATGCTTGCCATTAATGGTATATTCATCGCTTTACACTTCCTCCAGACTTATATTTGGTACGATGCTCTAGCTCAGGATACTTCAATTTGGGCTTCTCAAGGTGCGGTTGTATTCCTACTAGTCTTCGTACTGATTTTAGAAACACCTAGACGCGGTTTGTTTTTTGGCAATTCTGTTCCATTCCATCAACAGTTTTTGCAAATTATCAAACTGTACCACGGCTATTTTTTCTCCTTCGCCGCTATCTACACCTTTTGGTATCACCCAATGGAAGCGACTTTGGGGCACTTAATTGGTTTTCTCTATATGTTCTTGCTGCTGCTCCAATCATCGTTGATATTTAACCGCACTCATGTAAACCGTTGGTGGACATTTACTTTAGAAATTACGGTGCTTTTACATAGTGTGGTTGTGTCGTTGATGCTAGGACAAAGCAAGTGGCCCACATTTCTCTTTGGTTTTCTGGGTATTCTCGTGCTTACTCAACTTCATGGTTTACCTGTGGGTATCTTGACTAAACGTACTATCTACGGTGCTTTTTTAGTGAGTGTCCTGGCGGTTTATGCACTGACTGAACGCGGCTTGGGCAGAATTTACGAAGTAACCTATATTCCTCTGATTGAGTTTGGATTAGTTGGTGCAATTTACTTAATCTTCCTGCTCATCTTATGGACAATTTCTCATTTATCTGTCAAGACCTAATGTCATGTTAGCGTTATAACTCGTTGAACTCCAGCAGGCTTAATTGAAACATTAGGATAAAGTATTAAGCCTTGCTAATTCTAGGTTTTAAAGATTTTGGTGCTTATATAAATTGCCGCTTCAAATAGTCGGTGAATATCTGGTGTTTAAGAACTGTTAGTTGCGAACGCGATCAGATCAATGCCAATCTCACTCTTTGAACCGATCTTTCACAACTTTTTTGATAGCCTTGAACGTTGGGTCATCAAATGCAGCATCTTCTCTAGCGTCACCCCCATCGACATTATATTTGCCATACATTACGCCAGTTGGGAAATACAATCCTTCACCCGTAGCGATCCCTTTACGAAGGAACAATACGTATTTTTTGCCAGGTTCTAATGGGGTATATTCATCAAACACTCGAATGTAGGATTTCCAGTTTTCTGGAACTACAGCCGCTTGCTGTCCAAGACTAATTTCTTTGAGGGTTAAATCTCCCTTAAAAACTTTGCTCACCTTAAAAGGGACTTCTGAAACAGCCGTAGCAATAAATCCTTCCCGATCCCTGCCAATGATCGACCGTGCTTCAGCAACAGACTTGTCTGTTTTCCCAATAACAATGAGGTCTGATTTGGCGATTAAATCATCAAGTCCATCAATAGGAATGATTGAACCAGGAAGACGCTTAACTGGCAAACCTTTGATTGTTTCCACTTTTTGGGAAGAAACTTGATGAACTTGAGGTTTTGTCCCTGCAATTAGCTTAGGACGGGCTTGCAATGAAGCAGCGTTCGCTAACCCCGATAAGACAGAAATGAGGATAAGAGCAATTAAGGAATGTTTCTTCATGGTTGATTTAGAGACCCCATTTACCTTGCAAATTCGCTATGTCATAGCTTTGTGTCCCAAGAGCTTGCTGACCTTGGCGCATTACTGCGTTAACACCTGATGCTGTGACGTGTGCCATTGATAACGAGTGCCCTAAAACTGCCTATTTAGCATCATCGTGCATGATTTGGGGCGATCGCCCCTTACAGTATTTACAAGGCAAGGAACAATCACCCTTGATGCTTGAAATGCTGGGTTCGTTCCTTAACCCAGACTACCGAGAATCTGCGATCGCATTGCTGCTCACCTGGACATCACAACCCAAAGATGACCTCTCGCTACATCCCTATCGACAGATTGACGGCTAACGAGACACAAGATCGGCTACCGCACATGGCTGCAAGGTGGACGAACACACTGTACCAAAGCCACGCATCGGAGCATCGCCTGGTTAGAAGCTTTGGGGCAGCAGTATGGAGACTTTCTTGAGAACCGAGTGGTTTGCGTTTACAACTGAATGAATTCCAGGAGATCGGCATTGATCTGGTCTGCATTTGTCGTCGGCATACCGTGCGGGAAACCCTTGTAGGTTTTCAATACCGCGCCCTTGACCAACTTAGCGCTCAGTAGGGCGGAGTCGGCATAAGGAACTATCTGGTCATCATCGCCGTGCATTACCAAAGTTGGCACAGAGAGCTTCTTAAGATCCTCGGTAAAGTCGGTCTGGGAGAAAGCCACGATGCCATCATAATGCGCCTTGATACCGCCCATCATGCCCTGGCGCCACCAATTCTCAATCACGCCTTGCGACGCTTTCGCGCCCGGTCGGTTGTAACCGTAAAAGGGCCCACTCGGCACATCCCAATAAAATTGCGCCCGATTGGTGGCAACCTGCACCTGAAAGTCGTCAAATACCTCTTTAGGTAAACCGCCGGGATTCTCTGGGGTCTTCACCATCAGTGGTGGCACGGCGCTAATGAGAACGGCCTTCGCAACGCGGCTTTCGCCGTGGCGCGCAATGTAGCGTGTCACCTCACCGCCGCCAGTCGAGTGTCCAACGTGGATGGCATTCTTTAAGTCGAGATGCGCGGTAAGCGCAGCGAGGTCATCGGCGTAATGATCCATATCGTGTCCGTCTCCGCCTTGGCTCGAGCGTCCATGCCCTCGTCGGTCATGCGCGATGACGCGATAGCCGTGATTTAAGAAGAACATCATTTGGTTGTCCCAGTCGTCGGCCGATAGAGGCCAACCATGCGAGAAAACGATGGGCTGACCGCTGCCCCAATCCTTGTAGTAAATCTCTATGCCGTCTTTCACTGCGATCGTGTTCATGTGTTTTTCTCCAGTAGGCTGACTCACATTCTGCAAGTAAGTGAAAAGATTGATGATATTTTTGATAAATGACATCATCAGCATCAAAAATAAGAGTACAAGATATTGACTACTGCGGGATAGTGGCAGCAATAATTCACCAAATGTGTTTGGTAGAAGAAATCAACCAAATACTATAGCAGTCCTAAATCATTTGTGAAAATTCTATATCTCTTTCTTCTTTCTTCCCTTTGCGTCCAACTCTTAGAGACGCTGCGCGTTAGCGGAGCCTCTCCAAGAGTTGGCGTTCTTGGCGGTTCGTTTCTGATTTATATTTTTCAGGACTCCTGCAAGGATTGCTATAGGTGTAACGAACTGCAAACATAAACACTTCAAACCGCAAACAAGGCAATTTTGAAACCACATTATTTGTAAATAAGAGGGATCTCAAAACCACAAGAATTGCAAATTAAACCGCAAACAAGAGTTTTCAAACCACATTAACTGCAAGTAAAGCTTAACCCTTACAGTGACTGGATTAAGAGATTTATAGTGACAAAATGGAAACGTTTATTAAAAAACTAACAATTTTACTCACCACTACTAATATTTTTTTGCTGTTGATAACGCTGTTTAAACTGCTGTTGCTGTATTTTATGATCCACAATTGGGTCAGGATAACCAACAGCATGACGTTCTAAAGGTGGAATTTTACCACTAACTAAATATTCTGTATCTACAGACCGCAATTCTGACACCCATTGCCGAATATATTCTCCCTCTGGATCGAATTTTTGTGTTTGGCTAGCTGGGTTGAAAATCCGCACAGGTTTGGGGTCCATGCCGCTAGAAGCACTCCATTGCCAACCGCCATTATTAGCGGATAAATCACCATCAATCAGGTGTTGCATAAAATATTTTTCTCCCAATTGGGGATTAATTAGCAAATCTTTAGTGAGGAAACTGGCGACAATCATTCGACAACGGTTATGCATCCAGCCACTTTCGTTTAACTGACGCATTGCTGCATCTACAATGGGATAGCCAGTTCTCCCTTCACACCAAGTTTGGAAGTGTTCTTCGTTAGTTTGCCAAGGAAAATTCTTAAAGGCGTCGCGGAAAGCACCATCAGCTAATTCCGGGAAGTTGTACATTGCGTGTTGATAAAACTCCCGCCAAGCTAATTCCTGTTGCCATGTGCGGATATTTACTGCTGTTTCGTCACTGCGGCTATTTTCTAATGCTTCTATAGTGGCTTGCCAAACGGTGCGAATGCCAATTACGCCAAATTTTAAAGCTGCACTCAGTTGTGATGTTCCGTCAACTGCGGGAAAATTGCGCTGTTCTTGATATTCAGTAATGGCTTTATTAGTAAATTCTTCTAATCGTTCTTGTGCCGCCGCCTCTCCTGGTGAAATAATCAATTCTCCATCCCAAATAAATCCTAAATCTTTTGCTGAAGGTAGTGCGATCGCTCCTGCAAGTTTGGCAATTTCTTGTTCAGCTTCCGTTAATCCCTCAACATTTTGCAATGTTTCTACTGGTTGACTCTTTGGTTTGGTAATCCAGTTTTTCCAGAAGGGAGTGTAAACCGTGTAAGGACTGTTACTACCCGTGCGTAACTCCTCTGGGGAGTTGAGGATTTGATCCCAGTTTTGGTTAAGAAACTCAATACCTTTTTCTTTGAGGGCATTTATAATGGTGCGATCGCGTTCTTGTGAATAAGGCTCTACATCCCAATTCCAAAAAACAGCTTTGGCATTTATTGCTTCGGCTAAGGCTGGTATTGCTTGTACAGGATCGGCATGTAGTATTAATAACTGGCTACCAACTTGAGCATATCGCTCTTGAAGTTTCTGCAAACAGCCAATCATATAAGTTACTCTCACAGGAGCAACATCATCCCGTTCTAGAATATGCGGATCGAGGCAAAACACGCCCACTACCTTCGGACTCTGCTCTTTTGCCGCAGCCAGTCCCGTATTGTCAGAAATGCGTAAATCGCGCCGATGCCAAAACAGAATTAAGTCAGACATTCCATGCTGGATATAGTTCACCCGTACTAGCTTAGATGCTAGTGGTACCAATAAGCATCATTCTGACGATAAATTTATTCTTTTAATGGGTATTTAAGAGTTTAACTATAGCAGTTTGCAATTGCATGGTGTAGGGGCGCACAGCTGCGATCCTTACGAATTCAAATGAAAATTGCGATCGCAGAATGTCAATAGTCAAATAAACCCCGGTTTGTCAATCGGGAATAGTGGTTTTTTAGATCGAAATTGAGTATACTCTTCTTAACAGTTAATTAGTCTTTTTGTCATGGCTAACCTACTACTTGACGACAGTACGATTGAGAGCGATTTAGACGAAATAGCTCGTGAACTTGCGCCTCTTGGCATTAAACTCAAACACTACGACCCAGGAACATCGCTACTCTTCCCTAATCTGCTACACCAGGACGTTTTAACTGAGGCCGAGAAACGTTATTGCGTAGAACTCCATAACAGCGTCTTTGAATTTCTTCAGCAAGAAAATGGCGCTCTCTGGTGTGACTTACTAAATGTGCACCCAGGTTCGTTCAATCTTCACCACCTGATCGCAACCTACGGCCGTTACCATACTCATCCTGCGGCTGAACCCCTCTATGTGTTAGCAGGAGAAATGATTTATGGTTTCGTGCGACTTGATGGCAGTCAGGTACAGCTTTTAGTTCAGGCACAAGACTATCTCTACATCCCCGCTGGCGTTGAGCATTGGTGCAGCCCAACTGCATCGTTGAATTTCAAAGGAGTACGCTATTTTGCGATGCCTGCGGCGGGCTGCGCCAACGCAGAAGGTTGGGTTCCTAATTATACAGGGACTAAAGTGAGTGATTCGATCTAAAAGCCGCGTTAAAGCTCATTTATGCACGTCCTTTAGCCGACCTCACGAAATCGCGTTGCTCCCCCCTAAGCCTTGTGAAATGCGCTGTCTTTGAGTATATCCTGTAGTCTTTAAAGCAACAGTCTCAATTCGACTGTAAAGGGACTGGGGCAAAAGCCGAAGGAAATAGGCAGCTGCTAGGGTCAAAACTGTACGGCGTGGTTCTTTAGAGAGAATATGCCAGTTGGTTGCTAATGCTCGATTCACCAACTTCACAGCCATTGCACCATCTTGCAAGCTGACTGCTCTACGGGCTAAGTACCGCAACTGGTAAGCTCTAGCCAGTGTTTCCCATTGATTAACTATTTCTGGGGCGTATAAACGTGCCCTAGAGATTGCCAATTCCCAAGAATCTAACTGCTTGAGCAAGTTTGCTGATAGTCCCCCTGAATTTACCCTATATAAGGTCAAAGCTTCAGGAATACCCTCTATTTGCAGATCGCTCTTAACAGACATCCGAAACCAACATTCAACATCTGTTGAGTCACCATTAGTATGACGCGATCGCTCATCAAAATAAAAACTTTCAACTGTACCGTAAAGATTGTCTTGGAATTCAATAGCTTCAAAAACTTCTCTTTTAATTACTGCTACCGAACCATTGCTAATTGGATTGCGGCAAAGGATAATCGCTGGAGTTATTCCCTGCATTTGAGGCATTTGATAAATACCTAAAGGGTTCCCATTATCATCAATAAAAGCAGAACGGCTAAAGCTTACCCCGACATTAGGCGAATTATCTAAATGCTTAACGTGTTTTTCTAATTTTTCTGGCAACCATAAGTCATCAGCATCTAAAAGAGTTAAATATTCTCCCTGTGCATGGCGAATACCAGTGTTTCTTGCCCCAGGTAGACCCCGATTACTTTGACGAATAATTTTAATTCTAGAGTCTGTAAATTGCTGACAAATTTCTATACTCTTATCAGGAGTACCATCATCAATAATTAAAATCTCGAAGTTTTCGTAAGTTTGTTCAAGAGCCGATTGCAGCGTAGCAGCTATATATTTTTCTGCTTTGTAAACCGGAATAATAATAGAAACTTTCTTCATTGTTGACTATTCCTATTGATTTTATTTAATTAATATCTAATTAAATTTGCTATGCACTAGGCAATAAATATAATTATGCTTTAGACATAGAAAGTTCTTAATTATTTCTAGATATCTTCTTGAAGAATACGACGTTTTTGGTTAGCCCCTACTATATTATTTGAAACCAGAGCTTCAAATTTATTGTAAACATTTTGAGGTAAAAGTAAAAGTAAATAAGCTGCTACCAGCGTCAAAATTGTACTTTTTGAATTTTCAATAAGAATATGCCAGTCAGCTATTAACGCTCGATTAATTAATTTTACAGCCATTGAACCTTCTCGTAGTCGTACAGCATTACGAGCTAAATACTGCAACTGGTAGGCTCTAGCTAGTGTTTCTCCTTGAGTAAATATCTCTGGAGCGTAGGAGCGTGTCTTTTCAATTAGCTTTTCCCAAAAATCTAACTGCTTGAGCATATTTGCTGAAAGCCCTTTTGAATTAACCCGATACAAGGTCAAGGGTTCTGGAATGCCCTCTATTTGCCAATTGCTTTTAATGGAAATACGAATCCAAAATTCGTTATCTTCTGATTGGAGTAAATGTTCATCAAAATAACAATCTTCATTAGTACCATAAAGATTATCTTGGAATTTAATCGCTTCAATAACTTCTCTGCGAATTACCGCAGCCGAGCCATTACCAATCGGATTGCAACTAAGTAAATAAGATGGCGTGATTTCTTTAAGCTTGGGCATCTGATACGTACCTAAAGCTTCTCCAGCTTCATCAATAAAAGCAGAACGACTGAAGCTAACACCGACTGCTGGTGAATTTTCTAAGTGAGCAATCTGTTTTTCTAATTTTTCTGGCAACCAAAGGTCATCTCCATCTAAAAAAGCTAAATATTCTCCTTGAGCATAGCGAATACCAGTATTCCTAGCTCCAGATACCCCTCGATTTGCCTGGTGAATAATTTTAATTCTGGGGTCAGTGAATTGCTGACAAATATTTATACTCCTGTCCAAAGAAGCATCATCGATAATTAGAAGCTCGAAATTTGTATAGGATTGCTCAAGAACAGATTGTACAGTAGCAGCTATATATTTCTCAACTCCATAAACCGGAATAATTACAGAAACTTTTTTCATTTTCTAGACTGACTTTAGTTTCAGTTTTGATTTCAGGTTTTACTAATATTACAGTAATCTTTGATATAGCAATAGGAATACTACCTGATGGATACGATCGCACCTTCTAGTGATAGCATCTAAAAAAGTGAGATATTTATCCACCTGGCTATCCGTCTAGTCAGAGGACGAACCCCACCTCCTAACTTTTCACCGGATAATGTAAAATTTCGTCTGGTATTAGTTACTTAAGGCAAAATACTGTATTAAAAAATACATTTTTCTGCGTGTGGATAGTCTGATTGAAATTTTTAGCAACTGATCTATCCACCATTATCCACAAGAAGACTGAGTAACTATCCCATTGAGTTACAAGTGGTAAGTACTACAACTTACCTCAACTGATTCTTTGTTCATGAATATTTAATTTTTGAACGTGAATAACGCGAATTTTGCTAATAATCTGGAACAAGCATCCAGAAATATTATCTACAAGTATTTTTTTCAACAACAATTTAATTAATAGCTTTTGAGTCTCCTTTTGCAAAATAATTTTTGGATATAGCTGAATTGCCTTACCCAATTTTTTACTTGCTTTTTCAACTCCTTCATCACCTGTAATTCTTGTGAGGCAGAGGCGACAAGAATATCGATAAACATAAGCTAAACTATGATTTTTCAACATTTGAATTTCTGGCGATCCCGATTGAAAAACTCGCTCCAATACTTGTAACTGACAGTCTTCCATAAATTCAATTTTAGATGACATTGAATTGGAAGATTGACGATAGAAAATCTGCGGTTTAGTAACTACGACAAACGACCATTTTGCAGCTAAACGCAGCCAATAATCCCAATCTGCTGCTCCTGATACTAAAGGTTCAAACTCCCCTACAGATTCAATCGCTTGCTTACGGATTAAGGGATTTGAACCACTAGCAATAAAGTTCCAGGTTAATAAATTAGCCAAAACATTACCTTGGAAAAAGATAGACCGTTCGATATGGCAATTTCCAGTTTGTTCATCCATAAAATAAGTCCAGCTATAAGCAACACCTGCCTCTGGATTTTTCTGCAAAGCTTCTAACTGAAGTTCTAGCTTATCAGCTGTCCATAAATCGTCAGCATCAAGAAAGGCTATAAAATCTCCTTTGGCATGAGAGATACCACGGTTACGAGCTACTGATAAACCTCCATTCTCATAGGAAAAGACTTTTATACGACTATCTTTTAACTCATCCAGTAGCTTAAGAGTTCCGTCTGTTGAACCATCATTGATAACAATTATCTCAAAATCAGAAAAAGTTTGTTGTTGTACTGAGACAATTGTATCGACAATTGTGCGCTCAGAATTATAAGCGGGAATAATGACAGATATAGTTGGCATGTGATTTTAATAAGTTGCTCAATTTTACTAGCGAATTAGTATCAAAAAAGGTTGTTTTATACAGCCTCTATTGCAGCCTTGGAACCGCAACAGACCTAGCCAAAGAAAAAGGTCGAGTCAAGTACTTAGCAATTCGAGGAGAAAAAACTTGCATTACCAGCCATTTCATTAAATAACGCTGAGTTAGTCTTTCTAGCAAAATCTGGGGATATAAAGAAACCGTTTTCCACAATTTACGACCAGCTTGGTTGACCTGTTCTCTATTAGTCACATGAGCCAGCTCCATGCCAGTTAAATATTGATAGATATTTGCTAGGCTTCTATTTTTAAGATTTTGTAACTCTGGTGGTGCTGCTTGAAAGCCTCTCTCCAAGACAATAAGCAAATATTTCTCCATCTTCTCAACTTTAGTTGACATAGATTTTGAAGAGTGACGATAGAGAATTTGAGGTTTAGGAACTACTGCAAAATTCCAGTGCTGTGCTACACGAAACCAATAATCCCAATCCTCTACAGAAGAAAGTGTTGGATCGAATTCTCCAGCAGATTCAATTGCTTGTTTACGAATTAAAGGATTGGAACCATTGGAAATAAAGTTACTGAGTAATAATTTGTCATACACATTACCTTCATAGACTACATTATGACCGGGGTGAAAAATCTCTGCTGTTTCACTCATGTTCAGAGTCCAGCTATAAGCAAGTCCTGCCTCTGGATGTTTTTGCAATGCTGCTAGTTGTAGCTCTAATTTATCAGGTATCCATAAGTCATCGGCATCAAGAAATGCCATAAACTCTCCAGTGGCATGAAAAATACCACGATTACGAGCGACTGATAGACCAGCATTACTGTATGAAAAAATCTTGATCCGAGAGTCTTCAACAGTCTTCACTAGTTCTAAAGTCCCATCGGTTGAGCCATCATTAATAACAATTAGCTCAAAATCAAAAAAGGTTTGTTGAAGAACAGATTTTATCGTTTCTAATATAGTGCGTTCAGCATTGTAAGCGGGAATAATAACGGATATAGTTGTCATAGAGCTTATGGAAAGTAGAAGGATTTTTGTAAGTCCTAGTGTAGGCAGAGCAGAAACCAGTTAGTTTGGGAATAGTTCCAAGAGTTCTTGAGCCGCTACCTGAATTTGTGAAGGTTCTTTTACAAATCTGCAAAAGGGAATTGAGTAAGTCCAAGCTTGATAAAATGCTTCATTTTTATGGTAAGCATTAGGTATAAAGATATGAGGAATACCCATAAGAATGCAGAGAATATGTCCATGCAAGCGGTTTGTAATAATTAGACGATGCTGCTTGAATTGATACATCCCATGATGCATATAACTTAAAGATTTAAGATGCATTGAGGAGTTATATAAGCTATTGAATCCAAAGGAATAATGATGGAAGTATTTCCAGAGATATCGGTATATCCACTCCCCAGGAATCACTGTACCTTTTTGCAAGCCTTCCCGAATTCGCTCCATACGTTCAGTTGTGTCATATTTGAAAGAAGTCCAATCTTCTACAACTAAATTAGGGAGATCAATAGAAGTCTGAGAATTACTTGGATTCAACTCTTTGTCATTTCTATAGTGATACAAAATAGAGTTGCTGCGGTTAGACTTCGATAATAGATCAGGTAAGTTAACCATTTGAAAAGCCATATCAGGTGCTTTAATTACCTGACAGTTGTAGAAATATTTTAGAGCAAGTTCATAGCTGTAGTCGTCACGGACAAACAAAGTTAAATTAGGATGTGAATTGAATACATTTGCTGCCTCTATTAAATTGGTTGGTTCAACAAAATAAATACTTTGTGGTAGGATAATTATTGGTTGATCCCGGTATTTGGAAATAATCTGTTCGCGAAATTTTTGATGAGCAGTCCAAAGATCGCCTAAATTCCCTCCTCCTTGCAGGAAAATAGGAGATTTTCCAATTCTTTCTTCCATTACTGTGCTAGAAAAGTTATTAGGACTTGCAGTGTATTTAATTTTTGTTTTTTGCACATTGATTAAATAAAGTATAGTACCTAACCCGATAAGGTGATCGCCAATATTAGGATAGTCAGGATAGTCTAGTAATGCACACTCTTGAAATGTCTCTAATTTCCCTAGTGATTTATGCAGAAGTTCTTTCAGTTGTTCCGGTTGGGTGGTAGCCATTAATTTTAGTTCCTCGTTGTTATTCGTTATTTCTCAATGAATGAGTGTAGTTATAAAAAGGTATTTTTATAAAAAGCTAAATTTTTACTTAGCTTTAATTTTTATTTTGCAATTGATAAAGATTGAGTTCTAGATAAAACATATTTACTAGCCCAAATGCTGTAAAGAGGTAATGCTAATATATGAGTCATAAACACCGCAACAGCTACCCAAAAAATCCCCCATTTCACAGCTACTAGTAATGAAATTGTAAAAATTACAGTAAAAATTAGGTTCCAGTAAAGATTAATATGACTTTTATCTACAGAGTTAAGTAACATAGAAGCGCCATCAGCAAATGGGCGTGGTAGGGCTGACAAGCAGATAACTATCAATACTGGAATTGCTGTTATCCACTTTTGCCCAAAAATAATTGGTACATAAAATGGAGCTAGGCTTGACTGGAGCAAAACCAATGGAAATACAATTAAGGCAAATGTTTTGAGGCTACTAAAATAACGTTCTTGAAACTGTTTAACGTTTCCCCGAGCAGCACAAAGATGGGGATATAAAGACCAAGTCATTGTATTTATGACATTCATGCTGATTCCTAAACCAGCATTGAAAGCGAAATAGTAAATTCCTAGCGCCTGGACTCCTAAAAAACGTCCAATGATTAGGTAATCAAGATTAGCTCTTAGCTTATTTAGTAACTCAACGCCAAGAATATTTCTAGCATAACTAACAACTTCCTGCCACTTGTTAAAACTAAAAGACATGGTAGGCCGCCAAGGATGATTCATCAGATTGATAACAATCCATACTGGAGTTGTAATCACAATAGGTACAACAACAGCCCACATTCCCATCCCTAATAGAGCTAAACCTATAGTGAGAACATTGATTAGGAACGATTGAGTGGCATTGCATAATGCTGTAATTTTTAGGCGATTTTCTCGCTGGATTAAGGCAGACTGAACTGCAAAGATTGGCAGCATTAAGTAGACTAATGCCATAATGCAGATAGGTAAGATAACTTGGTTATTACTATAAAACCAAGCAACTGGTAAAGCTGCAATACACTGAAGAAGAAACATTACTCCACATAGTATCCAATTAAGGCAGTAAGATGTCTGACAAATAATTTTCAGATCCTTTTCTGATGCCTGAACAATCTTAGATCCAATTCCAGCTCTTAAGGTAAAAACAGTTGCAAATTCATTGGTAGTCAAAACGATTGCGATCAATCCATAATCGTAGGGATTTAACAGGTGAGATAAAGTGACTGTTGTTCCCAATCGGAACACACGATTCATTAACTCTGCTCCCCCCATCCAACCAACATTACGCACATATTGGCTAGAGAATTTTTGCCTTAGCTTTTTGATTAACATGAGGCCATCCTTAAGAAACAATTATATATTTTTTATCAATTTAAAACTTAAATATAAGCAGCTTCAGACTTCTTATGAAGAAAAGAGTTAGGAGGCTGAACTTCTTCTTTAAATGCAATTCCCATGATGATTAAACCGGGATAGTATAGGTAAGCTAAAGCCTCTTGGCTATCATTAAATGTAAAAAGTAATAGAGTGATAAGAAAATACAATGCTACTCTGGCAATTGTACTTTTCTGTGCTTTAATAAGCAAAACTATAAAACTCAATAAAATTGGTACTAAAAAAGCGATGAAGCCAACTATCCCTTTCACAAACAAGAGACCAAACCAAGTATGGTGAGAGCCGATAGGCATTTCTGCTAATGCTTTAGGCCCTGGTGCTTCTCGAAAACCATGACCCCATATAGGAGCTTCTTTCCATTTCTCCAAGGCAATCATACCTAAGGCTTCATGCACTCGTGAAGAGTCCGGTCTAGCATTATAAAATGCTTCTGTAGCATCTTTAACAGTACCAAGAAGTACCGTGCTAAAAATACCTGCTAAAAAGCTAACAAACCCGATCGCAATTTGCGTCGTAGGTTTAGTAATTTTTGTAAGCAACAAAACTAATATGAAAACTATTGGTAAAGCGATAAAAGATAAGCGAGAAACAGATACTATACTCATCGCTAAAGAGCCGACTATACCAATCCAGCGCCACTTGTTGTTACGTTCTTCAAGAGCAAGGAAGAAGTAGATGTTTCCAATAAGACCTAGCGCAGGTGCCCAAGGTGCAAATAGAAATAGACGGATATCATTCGTACCGTAATCACTACCATATAGATTTACATTGTAAAAAAGCTCGCCATTCTGTATTAATCTTTCAATTGGAGAAGAATATAGGTGTGCAGGCAAATGTAATATCCAAGCTAGATAAAAGAAGGGAATTAAAATCAAACTTTGAAGGCATAAGATACAGACGGCTCTATAGATTAGTTGTGGTCGAATATTGAGACAGCCGCTTAATGGAAATAGTGCTAGTAAAGCCCAATCTGTAAACCAATTAATTAATGACCGAAGAGTTTGATTTGTCCCGACGTCATAACTTATGCAGCCTACAATTGTAGCGATCGCTATAACCAGAATAGAAACAATCCAAACCCAATGTATCCAATAAATTTTAATTATTTTGTCAATACTAGTGTACGCTGTTTGGTTCCAAAGCCGCTTACATAGGTAAAAAAACAGTATCCAGGCTAATACAAAATTTATCGGATATAAAATACCAATAAAATAAAATCCATAGGTACTAATTATCCAATACCAAACAAGACTTTCTTCCAAGTTTTGAGGTTTCATTGTTCCATTCTCTTCCTCTCTGTAATCAGAGTCTTATCAGATATTAAATTTTTACGTTCGCGCCACCAAAGTAACACCAGTCCAAGGGATACGAAAAGGGAGCCGAAAGTTGAACCTAGTAAAACCAATTTCTCTTTTGGTGAAGTCGGGTTCTCAGGTAATGTAGGCTGTATAACAAGTTGAATCAGTGGATAAGAGCCAAAGATATTCGACTTGCCAATATCCAGTCTGGTCAAATTGGAGGAAAAGACCGCTCCAGCAATTTGCGTATTTCGCTTGAGTGAATCTAAGGTGCTTTCCAACTGTGTTAAATTTTTGAGCCTACTCTCAAGCTGGTTAATCTGTTGTTCTATTGCTTGAGCTTGAGCGGTGAATCCCTTTTGGTCTGCCTGAACTATCACTAGTTCTTGAGAAAGAGCATCTCGAGGAATGCTGTTACCAGAGTTATAGCTACTAAGGCTTAACTGCTTTAGATCTGCCAAAGTAACTTTTCGCCCTAAAATAGACTCACCTCGAGTTAGCAGGGCCTGTTCAGCAGCGTCTCTTTTCGCTTTCTCTGTAATTAATGTCGGATGGCTAGGCATAAATTTGGATTCTAAAACAACTAAAGAAGCGCTAGCATCACTATAATTTTTTAAGTTCTGTTGAAATATCTGGTCTGTTTGAAGGGTAAAAGCATTTGTAGCTTGTCCGGCAGATAGTTTTAAATTATTCGATAATTGTGCCAGTCGACTACTAGCCTGTTGCTGTTGACCAATTATTTCGGCTCGTTGTCTACGTAGCTGTTCAATGTTGGTTGTCAGATCCTTAATTTGATCTTCAGAGTTCAAACCCGAACGTGCTTTGTAATCGGCAAGGCGCTGATGAGCATCTGCTAATTTTTTTTGCGAAGAAATCAGGGAAGTTTGATAACCTATATCTCTTTGAACAGCTTCTTGATTTCGTAGTAAGTTGAGTCTTGCTTGCAAGACTTTGTAAAAAGCTAAAGATTTATTTTGAGCTTCCTGGGGACTCGCGCCTTCAAAGTCAACGCTCATCATGGAAGTATTAATTATTAGCTTGAGCCGAGGTTTGCCAAACTCTTCCAAAGACATATTAAGTTGAGCTGCTGCCGCTGTTAATATAGGGTCGCTTTCAGCAATAAATTTATAAATTTCTCTTGGATCTTGAGAAGAAAGAGCAGCGTATGGAGACACATTTTCATAATTAGCATAGCCAATGTCCGGTAAATTAATATTGGCATTTGACCATGCTCCTGGCAGATTAACAGCTGAAGAACTAGTGTAGGTCGGTGGTGTAAGCTTTAGATAAAGGAAAGTTGCAGCCCAAAATGCTATGTTGGTCGCTAGACCTAGAAGTAAGTAACGCTGCCAACATCGTTTTCTCACTACTAATTTTCTCAAACTGCTAGGGTAGCCCGCAGAGATTTCTGTATGATTGGCCATTAAAAATCCTCTAAAGTCGGGAACTTGGCTGCGGAATTACAAAGTCTAGGTGGGTTTTTGCGATTCGCCTAAGTACATTTTCAGGATTTTACTACATCGTTGCTTAAAATTTTATTTATAATTCTTAATAAAGTTTCCTTCTTAAACAGCAATAACAAAACTGCCTGATGGTCAATATTGCATCAATGCAGACAGCATCCTCTAGGGTTCAAAAAAATTATCCACCCAGATATCCACCTAGCTGTACCTAATTTACTTTAAAATAATTTACTTCCTGTAAAGTATTTTAAAGTAAATATTTGCAAAGATCATGAAAATAGCAATGAGCGATCGCCGTTTCTGGAGGCTGCTAGGGAAAACAATTTGTATTGCTATAGTTACGCTAGCTATTGTCGTCAAATTTACACCCATCAAGTCTAGTTGGAGTACTACCTCAAGCTATCACTGGACTAATGTTTCTATCGGAGGAGGTGGTTATGTTACAGGCATTTATTTGCATCCACGAGAGCGAAATCTAGCCTACATCAGAACTGATATGGGTGGCTTTTATCGTTGGAATTCAAAAGACTACAAATGGATTCCGCTAACAGATATATTTAGCTTACAACACAGCAATTACTATGGGGGAGAAGCCTTAGCACTTGACCCAAATAACCCAGATATTGTATACATAGCAGCAGGTAAATACACTACTAGTCGGGGTGGATTAGGAACAATTTTTAAATCGAGCGATCGCGGTCGAACCTGGAATAAGCTGAAAATAGACTTGCCAATGGGCGGGAATGAAAATAAACGTTGGCTAGGAGAGAGGCTAGCCGTTAATCCCTTTAATTCCAATGTGATTTTATTTGGCTCGCGGTTGAATGGACTATGGAAGTCTTCAGATGGTGGCACAACATGGGGCAAGGTTAGCTCCTTTCCCGAAAAGTCGGAAGCAAATATTGGAATTGCAGGTATTATATTTAACAAAAATGTGTCTGGACTAGTCTATGCCAATGCCTATGGAAATGGCATATATAAATCCACTGATGCGGGTGTTACCTGGAGCAAAATACCAGGAAGCCCATCAAAAGTGAATCGAATGGCTCTCGCAAATGACAAAGTTCTGTATGTAACGCATACGTCAGGTGTCAGCAAATATGCAAACAGTATTTGGAGCAATATCACACCAAGTAACGCGAAAACTAAATTTAATGCCATTGCTGTAGATCCAGAAAATCCCAATCACCTTTTAATTGTTTATGACCAGTATGTTTCCACAACAAACGATCGTGTAATATTTCAATCTACTGATGGTGGAGCTACATGGCAACAGAAAAAGCATACTTTGAAACCTCAAGTGCCTTGGTGGCCTAAGTGGTATTTTGCCTCTGCAACTTCAGCTATTGAGTTTGACCCAAAAACTGCTGGACGGTTATGGTTAACAGACTGGTATGGAACATGGCGGACAGATAACATCAACGCAGAGTCATCTGTTTGGTCGAACTATGAAAAAGGACACGAGCAGCTAGTTAGCTTTGCACTAGTCTCGCCTCGAAGTGGCTCTAAATTGTTGAGCGGTGTTGCTGATACGGATGGGTTTGACCACAACAATGGGTTAGATGTCTACCCATCTACGCAGTTTGGCGGCAAAAATAGTCCTCGGTTCCAGGATACCTATGGCCTTGCTTATAGCGAAAGAAATCCTTCACAAATGGTACGTGTCGGTGGTAATCGATGGAACAATACTTATACGGGAGCAACTTCAAGAGATGGGGGAGTGACATGGAAAAAATTTTCCTCGTTTCCGAAGAACACAATCCCGTTGCGTGTAGCCATGTCAGCAACAAATTCAAATCTATTTGTCGCAATTATTAATCAAGGACAGCCTATTCGCACAACCAATGGCGGATGTTCTTGGAGCAAAGTATCAGGATTACCCAAAGGCCCTAAAGGCCCGTGGTACTGGGGTCAACCATTAGTAGCTGACAAATTAGATGGCAACACTTTTTACTACTACAGTGGTGGCAAGTTATACCGCAGTAGGAACGGAGGCGCATCCTTTAGGATTGTAAACTCATTATTGCCTTCAGAAAGTTGGTCTATGCTCAAAACAGTTCCGGGGGTTAATGGCGAAGTCTGGCTCAGTCTTAACTCTCACGGACTTTATCGCTCAAAAAATGGCGGTGCGAAATTTGCCCAGATTCCGAAAGTGAAAAAAGCTTATTTATTCGCCTTTGGTAAGGGACGGAAGGGAAGCAAAATGCCTGCACTGTATTTGTATGGGGAAATTGCTGGTATGGGCAAAGGAGTTTTTCGCTCTCTCGATAAAGGAAAAACATGGATAAATATCGCCTTTTTACACCAACCTATCGGCAATGAGCCTAATGTGATGGAGGCTAGCTGGCAGAAATTCGGACTAGTCTTTATTGGCACTAACGGTAGAGGAATATACTATGGTAAATTGTAAAAAAAATTACTTTTGTTTACTTTTTTCATGCAACTGACATCAGTTGCAAGAAAACCACAAAGCTAAAAGACTATAGCGGTTCCTGATTGAGTGCAATACAGTATGGGATAATGGAGTATATTA
>NZ_CAXTTT010000025.1:0-63945 GCF_964247315.1 uncultured Nostoc sp. | reverse complement strand
GAGCAGGGGAGCAGGGGGAGATGAAGGGGTATTTTCTTCGTCTGTGCCTCCTAATCGCCCATCTCCCTTACTTCTACGACAAGGAATTTTGCTGTTTTATATTGGGCTGTGTTATTGCCGTTTTGCAGAGCAAAATCAAATAGAAAATCGCCGCCATTGGTACACTGCTAAATCTTATTTTCAGCAGTGCTTAAATATTTTGCAGGTGGCTGGGCGTTTGGATATAGTTGCTGGATTTATTAATCAACTCGCTGAGGTTTTGCAATATCTGCAAGAGTGGGAAGAATTGCAGACAGTTGCTCAAAAGTCTCTGGAGTTACATCAAACTTATGGTACTCAAATCCAACTAGCTTGTGACTACGGTTTTCTGGCGCAAGTAGCTGTGCAGCAGTCGCGGTGGGTACAGGCGAGTATCTTAGCACACGTATCACTGCTAAAATTGGGTGAGGCGCAAAAGCATAACGACCCTTATAACTGCTTATTTCCATTACTGCTGGCGCAAATTTACTATTTAGTTTTAGCGAAAGCACAACGAAATTTAGGCGAACTAGAAGTCGCTCGTGAATACTTAGATAAGGCCACAAAAGAACTGCCAGCAGCCTTAGAAAGCAGTGCCCATCAATACGATGCCCATCGTTATATTCGCTTATTGCGGAGACTGCGATCGCTCTACTTTGAAGAAGGGCGATATCTCGAAGCCTATTACATTCGCCAGAAACGGCGTTCTGTTGAGCAGCAGTATGGTTTTCGGGCTTTTATTGGTGCAGGGCGCTTGCAACCCCAAAGACAGGCGACAAACCCAGCATTGATGTCACCTTCTGGAAGTAGCAGCATTGCTTTAGAAATTGCGGCTTCTGGTCGAGAACGTGATATTAATAACTTAATTGGCAGAATTAGCCGCGCCGATCAAAAATTGACGGTGATTCACGGTCAATCGGGGGTGGGTAAGAGTTCTACCGTCACGGCGGGTTTAGTTCCAGCACTGCAAAATCGAGCCATTGGCGATCAAATAGCCGTACCTGTGGTACTGCAAGTTTATACCGATTGGACACGGGAATTAGGGAAATCTTTGAGTGAGGCGATGTCTAGTGACGCATCCCTGGCGATTTACGCTGATATTAAGCTAGAAGCAGCCATTGATGCGGAGGCTTTGCCTTACTCTAGTACACCGTTCACCATTGGTAGCATTTTACAACAACTCCAAGAAAATGCCGATCGCCATTTGATTACAGTTTTAATTTTTGACCAGTTTGAAGAATTTTTCTTTGGTTATAGCGATCGCAATCAAAAACAAGAGTTTGATAAATTTATTAGCGATTGTCTGAATATACCCTTTGTCAAAGTTATCCTTTCCTTGCGAGAAGATTATTTACATCGGTTATTAGACTTTAAACATCTCTCGGCACTGGAAGCGATTAATAATAATATTCTCGATAAGCATATCCGCTATCAGTTAAATAATTTTTCGCCAGAATATGCTAAAGCAATTATCCGAAAATTGACGGAGCGATCGCAGTTTAATTTAGAACCTGCTTTAATTGATGCCTTAATCGAAGATTTGTCAACAGAATTTGGAGAAGTCCGCCCCATTGAATTGCAAGTTGTGGGAGCGCAAATTCAAGATGAACGAATTACTACCCTAGAAGAATATCAGCCATATAGACCCAACAAACTCATCGAACGATATATTAAGGAACTAATTAAAGACTGCGGCCCAGAAAATGAACGAGCCGCTTTACTCGTCTTATATTTATTAACAGATGAAAGCAACAACCGACCTTTTAAAACTCGTGCAGAGTTAGCGGCGCAGCTATCAGAATTAGAAGATGCTGACAAATTAGAGTTAGTATTAGAAATTTTAGTGCGCTCCGGTTTAGTAGTTCTCTTTCCTGATGTACCAGAACGCTATCAACTGATTCACGATTATTTAGTAGACTTGATTCGCTACCTGCAACAACAAGAATCAAGTTTACAGGTACAACTAAATCAGTTGCGCTACAAAGTAGAACAAAGTAAAGCTGAGATTGAGCGACTTAAGAGCGAACTTAGCCAAAATAAGCAACGTTCCAAATTAGTAGCTCCTCATCCCCAACAGGGATTAGACTTATTAACAGAATTGCGAGAATTACACAAGCGGGAAGAATTAAGTCAGTTAGAAATTGAGCAATTACGAGCTGAACTTAAAGAAAAAGAGTTAACAGCTAAACTTGCAGAAAGTCAAAAGAAACAAAGACTTAGTGAAGCTCAATTAAATCGTTCGCTGAAAATTGCCCTAACGGCTTCCGTTCTCGCCATATTGGGATTAAGTGTTTCTATAGTAACAGCAGTAGATAGTGAAATTAAAACCCTCAGTGCATCCAGTGAAGCCCTCTTTGCCTCGCAAAAAGGTATTGATGCTTTAAAAGAAGCTTTAAAAGCAGGGAGAAAATTACAACAAACAGTCTGGGTAGATTCCAATACAAGAGAGCAAGTACAGACGGCGCTTTATCAAGCAGTTTCCGGAGTAAGGGAATATAATCGCTTGGATGGGCATCTATCTGGCGTCAATAGTGCTACATTCAGCCTTGATCGCTCTTTAATTGCCTCAGCTAGTGCCGATACTACAATCAAACTCTGGCGTCTTGATGGTAGCTTGGTCAAAACCTTGTCTGGGCATGAAGATGTAGTTAATAGCCTCAGTTTCAGCCCAGATAGTCAAATCATTGCTTCTGCCAGTCAAGACAAGACGATAAAACTGTGGAGTCGAGAAGGTCAACTGCTGGCTACCTTATTAGGGCATCAGGGTGTGGTGAATAGTGTTAGTTTCAGCCCAGATGGCCAGATTATTGCTTCGGCGAGTACAGACAAAACAGTGAAACTGTGGAGTCGGGATGGTAAGCTGCTCAAAACTTTGCAGGGACATGATGGTGCAGTTTTGAGTGTCGCTTGGTCAACCGATGGTCAAACCTTAGCTTCCGGGAGTGCTGACAAGACAGTAAAATTGTGGAGTCGGAATGGTAAGCTGCTCAAAACCTTACAGGGACATGAAGATGCAGTCAAAAGTGTAGCTTGGTCGCCTGATGGGAAAGCGATCGCATCTGCTAGTTTAGACCAGACAATCAAACTGTGGAATCTGGAGGGAAAACTACAGCGAACCTTATCAGGTCATAGTGCTGGAGTTACCAGCGTCAGTTTTAGTCGTGATGGTAACACGATCGCTTCCGCAAGTACTGATGAGACAATCAAACTCTGGAGTTCTGAAGGTGTGTTGCTGGGAACCCTGAAGGGACATAATAATTGGGTTAACAGTGTGAGTTTTAGCCCAGACGGTCGCACCCTTGCTTCCGCCAGTCGGGATAAAACTATTAAACTTTGGCATTGGGACGATGTGCTATTGCGAAAACCCAAAGCCGATAATGATGACTGGATAACTAGCATCAGTTTTAGCCCAGACGATCGCACCTTGGCAGCAGCAAGCCGAGACAAAACTGTAAAACTTTTCAGTCGTAATGGTAAACTAATTCGTACATTCACAGGGCATCAGGGTCAAGTTTGGGGTGTAGCTTGGTCGCCTGATGGTCAAGTAATTGCCTCCGCTAGTAAAGATAAAACAGTAAAACTTTGGAGTCGTGACGGTAAACTGCTCAATACCTTACAAGGTCATCATGATACCGTTTTGGGTGTAGCTTGGTCGCCTGATGGTCAAGTAATTGCCTCAGCTAGTAAAGATAAAACAGTAAAACTTTGGAGTAGCAACGGTAAACTACTTAATACCTTGCAGGGACATCAAGAAGCGGTGAATTGGGTAAGTTTTAGCCCTGATGGCAAGTTGCTAGCCTCAGCCAGTGATGATAAAACCGTGAAAATCTGGAGTGTAGAAGGTAAATTACTATATACATTAACTGGTCATAGCCGCCGGGTAAATGGAGTTGCTTGGTCGCCCGATAGTCAAAGCATTGCCTCAGTTAGTACTGATAGCACAGTGAAAATTTGGAGTCGAGACGGTAATTTACTAGATAATCTCACGGGCGATGGCGATAGTTTTATTAGTGTCAGTTTTAGCCCTGATAGTAAAACTCTGGCAGCTAGCAGTGATGACAAAGTGAGGATTTGGAACCGAGCAGGGACATTGCTGATTGCTTTGAAAGGTGATAAGGATGAGTTAACCAGCGTCAGTTTCAGCCATGACAGTAAGACTCTGGCTGCGGGTAGTGGCAATGGTACAGTAATTTTCCGAGATTTGGCAGATATCCAACTGGATAAATTACTGGCACGAGGTTGCAATTTGCTACATGATTATTTGCAGACTAACCAGAAAGTAATGAAAAGCGATCGCGCCTTGTGTTCTGGTAGGTGATGGAGTTGGGATCGTTGGTAAGAATGTCGAGGATAACGTTGCTGTCTACCAAGACGGTCATGGATTGTCGTCGCTACGGGTGAAGGTCATAATTTTGTCAGTGGTGAGATTGCCAGCAGCGCAGCCCCGCATGGTGTTAATCCAGGTTGAGATTTTATCGGTAGGTTGTATTTTCTTGAGGTAGAGGCGATCGCCTTCGATTTCAAATGCTAATTCTACGTTAGGAGAAATGTTTAGCACCTCTCGGATTTCAGGAGGGATGTTAATCTGACCGTCAGGTGTAATCCGCATAGTGTGTTTGTTGTTCAAGCGTTCTTATGTCCTCATGTTAGTTTTGAAGTGTTTGGCTAAAAGGTTCCCTGCATTTCTATTACAGTGCGATCGCATCGGTAAAATTTCTCTTGAGTTTAGTAGGTAGGTAAGTACACTATATAAATACGAATTTTAGAACGTTCGCTAGTTTACATTCATACTTTCTTCTAAAATTTTACTTATAAGTTGACCGCGAACATTACGTCCTTTTCTACTAGCAGTACCTTGATGTGTATAATAATATTGAGCAAACATATTTTTAGATACATCTTCTTTCTTATTTATATGTAGTTCTTCTTCTAAAGATTTTAAAGCATGAGCTAAAGTTTGCTCTTGAGGTAAATAACCATACTTATTTTTAATTTTTATTAATTCAACAATTAAAGTAAATAAACTAGACTTCTTTATCCACAAACTATCTGGAGGAAGATTACACTCAATAATTAATTTAGATACTTCATTAAAATTATTAGACATTAAGTCTTTATTTGGATATTCATTATTGTACTTTTCTACATAGGTCTTTACTTCTTTATCACTAGTAAAATAACCACCTTCTTCTATTGTTGACATAATTATTAATACATATTCCAGGTCTTTCATACGAGAAAATTCACCTTCACTAAATACCTCTAAACTTGTAAAAAGAGCATTATTTTCTAGAATGTCTTTAGCAGTTGTGATGAAGTCTCCTTCGTATAATGAGTTGCTAATTTCTCTTGCATTTAGTGCGTATTGTACAGAGTTTATTCTCTTAAAAACTTCTCTAATTTCACTTTCAGGAATTCTTCCTAAATCTCTGACGACAACTGTATAATCAAAAAAATCTGTTTTTTCTTGTGTAGACAATTTTTCAAACTTACTGATATTTTTGATAGTGAATTCTGGTGATGCTGTGACATATTGGTAGATTGTACTTAATCTTTGTTGACCATCTACTACAAGTGTTTTTGATGTTTGAATATCAAGATCAATTTCACCATCAGCGAGATATATTTCAGGAAAAGGAATTTTTAATAAAATTGTTTCTATAAATTTCTCTTTATGTGCATCATTCCATACAAGTTTTCTTTGAAAAGATGGAGCAAGTATTAAAGTACCAGTTTTTATCATATTGAATAAATCTAAAACTTTTTTATTAGTTGCGATACCATTTTTACTCATTTTCAACATCCTCCTGTCTCAGTTGTTTGATATTCTGCATGTGGTATTTTTCAAACAGATCAGAATTATAATAAATACCCCCTGCTATTTTTTGGGGTGTATATTTATAAGAGATTGATTTAAAATATTCAAACCACTCATTTGTACGAGAATATTTAAATGGAAATAAATCTGGTCTTAGCCACCCTTTAAAAAAATATTTTAAAAATTTTTTATACCTTTGTTCTTCTCTATCAGTTCTAGATACCAAACTTATGTCGAAATCATATAACTCTGACCAAAATTTTTCAAAAATCTCTTTAGATATAATAGCTATATCTATATCTGATTCTTCAGAAAACGAATTCCATAATTTACTTGGAGCTATACTAAATCCTAATTTAGCTGAACCGACCATCAGTACACATTCTGGTCTTTCTTCAAAATGAGTAGCAATTTCATGTTTAAGGTCAAAATATTTACCTTCATCATCTTTAAAAACATAAGGTGTACCATGTATTATATATTTTTGAACAATTAATTTCTCTGTTAGAGAGTAATCACGTAATGCTGCTTTGAATATATCAATCTTTTGATTAATATGGCTTTGGTCAATTATTAGAGTCTGCCACATGGAGTATTTTATTTAATCAACATAACTTGAGCCAAGTTTTTATAGCTAAAAATACATATATTAAATGCTAAAATTTACCAAGCCAATAAATGTATATACTTAAATAAATGGTGATTTGATTTTTTAGCTTTGTTAGTCCGAACAAAAGACAACAGAAGTTACAAACTGTTAATAGTCACAGAATACAATCGGATAATTAAAATAGGTATTTTCACAAAAAGGCGATCGCACTACACTCACCAATTGCGATCGCCTTTTGTTATCCAACCTCAAGCTGTTGTTTCAAAACTACGGCAGGAAAATCAGCCAAAACTAATATACAAAGCTGTACATCTTGGTAGGATTGAGTGAAGTACCCGTCAGCAAGGGAGCGAGGGCGATGTATGCAACCGTCACACAACCACTGACTTTTGAAGAGTTTCTTGCCTGGGATGATGCTTCAGGCAGAGATTTTGAGCTATTGGATGGGATTCCCGTGCCATTATCAGAACCAAATGCAAATCATGAGGATTTGATCGAGCGACTGTGCGCCTACTTAGAAAATCACTGCCAAGAAAATGACCTGCCTTACGTGTCGCGGCAGTCCAAGCAGGTTCGGCTCAAAACAGCACCAGGCGAAAAGGAAAAAAGCCGGAAAGCAGATATTGTCATATTTGCAAGAGTTGAATGGCAGAGGATGAAAACTAGCTCTAGTTCTGCTGCTGCATATATTCCACCACCCGGAGTCATTGAGGTCGTTAGCAACAACTGGAAGGACGACTATCTGACAAAACTTGCTGAATATGAAGACTTGGGCGTTTTTGAGTACATCATTGTGGACTATGCTGCTTTTGGTGGCATTCGGTTCATTGGCTCTCCCAAGCAGCCAACCATTACAATCTACCAACTTGAAGGTGCAGAGTATTTACCCCCAAAGGTGTTTCGAGGGCAGGATCGAATTGATTTTAGATTGTTTCCGAACATTCCCTTAACGGCTGAACAGATTTTTGCAATGAGTCGCTGATTAGCAACGAAGAAATTTATTCTAGTCGTCTTCTCACCACAATCGCCCAACGCTAATCAAATGTGGTGTAGCTGGCTGCATTATTTACACAGGTTGTAGATTGAGCGATTGCAATAACCCTATATTTTGCATCACTACTCGATCCAGAAGATCCGCTTTGCCCACTACGGTTACAGGTGATACCACGGCAAGAAGAACTAATAGTTAGTCACAGGTACAAATAAATGCAACAAACCTACACATATCAGCTACTTCCTTTGCATCTCTGCCCTTTTTTATGCAATATGAAGTTGCTCAAACTAAACTACAGAGGGATGTTAGGTGATACGCTCATCTTATAGCGTGTTCAATAGTGTCACTTAACTGTGGAGAATATACCCATGAATTTATTATTTATGCAAACAGCAGCACCAGCTATAGATGCTGCCCCTCATTTTCCTGTTGCTTTTACCTTGGTGTATGTCGTTGGTTTTGTTGCTGCTGTTAGCATTGGCTCAATAGCTTGGTACAACTCGAAACGCCCCGCAGGTTGGGAAAGCAAAGAACGTCCTGATTTTGTGCCTAAGGTTGATAAAGAAGAAACTCCTGGTCTGGGTGAACCTAAGTAATAAGCAGTGATCGGTGCTGAGTTTAATAATCAAACTTACAGCAGTATTCATTTATTTTGAACCACATCTTGCGTTATCCAAAATCCTTGTATAGACGTAGTATTGCTACGTCTATACATTCTTTTTCACTCATATTTCTAATGAAAACTGCTGTAAAAAGTATTAGAAAAATTTTCATTATGGAAACCTATGCTTCAGAAGAAGAACCTCAAAAGGTCAAGCGGTAAATTAATTCATCAGAAGGTTTGCCTTTAACAAACTCTGCATTGCGATTGATTTTGTGCAAGTGGAACCCAAGCCTCTCGACCACTTTACGGGAGGCAAGATTGTACTCATTCAGCGATGCGTGTAGTGTGGATAAGTTAAAGCGTTATCGGGTTTCAGCAATGGCTAGAGAACTGTAAGCGTGGGCGTATTCCTCGGTTCGGGAAACCAACGAATGTCATAAAGCCGATTTCCGCATATTGATCGTCGAAAATACCTATCTCGACAACACCAACATATTGGTTTTGGGGAGTTACGGCAACCCATTTCAGCCAGATCATAGTCTCGTTATCTGGTGATTTTTCTAGGGTAGTGGACTTAAATTTTTGCTTAACCTCCATGAGAGTCGGGATTGGCTCCTCAAGGTATTCGTACAGATGTGGGTTGCTTATATGGGAGTACAGAATTTCGGCGTGCTGTTCCGTAACCTTTTTTAGGCGCAAGATTACCGCGTCTGTTGCCATAATTTTTCTGATTCTCTTTTATTAGTTTTGTTAGATTTACTCTCGACTGCTCAAGATTGACTTGATTATTAACTCCGCAAAGAGGTTACATTCATATCGTCGTTCAATCTGCGAATCAGACGGGATAACTCACGAATAATATTCACTGCAATTTCGGGAGTTTCTTTGATCGCATCATATAGTTGCTCTTGCGTCAGTTCTAAAAATTCACAAGGCTCCAAAGTCGTTGCGGTGGCGGATCGAGGTTGAGTATCAAATACTGCCATCTCCCCAAAATATTTTCCTTGTTCCACCTCTGCCAACTGTTTATTCCCAATGTGAACTTTAACTCGACCGGAGACGACAATATAGAGCGATCGCCCTTCTTCTCCCTGTCGAAAGATGGTGTAATTAGCTGGGAATGACAATTCGTTCATCACTGAAGTGAGCCGCACAATAAAATCATCCCGCAATTCCTTAAAAATCGGGACTCGCCGGACAAATAATAAACGGTCAACACTGGTTAGCATAATTACAAGTTAAAAATCCAACATTACTGAATATCCCAAAACTGAAGTCAGAGGGCGATTAGTCATATTACCGATGTTGAATGCTAGCCGTCAAGGATATCCCAGGCTTTACCATCTAACAAGGGTTCTCTTCAATCAGAGCGATGCCTACGGCGGTAAACTACGCATAGAAGTTTCTCAAACAATAGCTCAGTATTCAATACTACTCGCTTTGGGCATTTTGAACTCAGAATTTGGTTTAGGGAAAAGGTTAAAAGTTTTTTCTTTCCCTTTTCTTGCGATCGGTGTCAATGGGTGCAAAGCCCAAAACATATAGTAAAATTGTCAATCACTTTTATTTATCATTTTAAAAAATAAGAGTATTTGCTCTTATTTGGCAGAAAGCCATAATATTGACTCCATGAGCTCCCAAGGTACCTTGCTGAGAAAAAAATCACCAATTTGATTGGAGGCGATGCCTCTAAAAATTGGGTAATTGGCTAATAAATAACGAATATCTGATCGGTTGTCGTTAGGAAAACAGTCACAAAATCTCCTAACCTGCCCTCACATTGAGAAGCAGAGAGGACTAAGACAAACAGCATTGAATTACTGTGAGCAACAATTATGACTTGGCTAATTAGTACATTTTTTATTGGAATCTCTGTCGCTTTTGCAACCACCTTTGACGACAACTTATATTTGACAGCTTTTTTCGGGAAAGTCAATCGTAGCTTTCGTCCTAAGCATATTGTTCTCGGTGAATTTCTCGGATTTACTACCTTAGTATGTGCTAGTCTCCCTGGTTTCTTCGGCGGTCTGATTATTCCCAGCACCTGGATTGGTTTACTGGGTTTGCTTCCTATTGCCATTGGTATCAGTAATTTCATTAGTCGAGAAGAGGAAGGAGAGACAGTGCAAGCGGTGTCACTTGACTTAAACTCTCCTGTAAAATCTGGACGCCAAAAGAAATCACTATTTGCAACTATCCGCGATCCTCAAACTTACCGTGTTTCCGCTGTCACCATTGCCAATGGCGGAAATAACATTGGAATTTATGTACCGTTGTTTGCCAGTAGCAATCTTCCAAGTTTGAGCGTAATTGTCTGTGTTTGCTATTTCAGTATTGGGGCGTGGTGCTTACTCTCTTACAATCTGACTCGTAATCCTCTGATGACTCCCGTTCTAACTCGCTACGGTCGAAAAATCTTCCCTTTTGTCTTAATTTACTTGGGACTCTCTATCTTAATTAAAAGTGAAACATATCGACTTTTACCTAGTCTGGCAATGCTTGGGAATTAGGTATAAGGCCGCAATTCCTAATGGGTGCTATGTCCCTGATGTAAGCAAAAAAAATTAGCGATTGTTTCCCATCCAAAAAGATTTTTAATCACTTTAGTTTATCAATATGAATCGAAATAATATTTAATCTTATCAATCAAGCGATCTAAAGTGAGAATAAAGCACATTATCGATGGCTCTTATAAAAGCAAGCCCACCACTACGAACCGTAATATGAAGGAACTAATGAATCAATCAAACTCTAAAAAATTAACTCAGTGGCTCGTAACAGCAGTATTTCTGGTAGTTGTCGCGGGATTTACTTTGCTTATCCAGCCTAGCGCTAGAGCGCAAACACTAACACCATCCATATCTACAGAATCTGAACTAGCTCCAGTTGAATTGCCAATGGAGCCTGTAACACCACCAGTAATATCTCCGGTTGTATCGCCAATAGTGTCTGTAGCAGAAAATGTTAGACATTTATTACAGACCAATGAATGTGTTGGTTGTAACCTGGCTGGGGCAATGTTAAAAGATGTAAACCTGCAAGCAGCAAACTTGGAAGGTGCTAACTTACAAAATGCAGACTTAGAAAGAGCTAACTTGCAGCAAACAAACTTACAAGGAGCTAACTTTCAAGGAGCAGATTTAGGCAAGGTAAACCTTTGGGGAGCAAACCTGGTAGGAGCAAACCTTTTTGATGCAGACCTAGAGAAAGCCAATCTCTTGGGAGCAAATTTGCAAACCGCTAACCTACAAAACGCAGATTTGGAAGATACAAATCTAACAAATGCAAACATCCAGGGAGCTAACCTGATGGGCGTTGATTTGGAGGATGCAATCAGACCAGAAGGATTCGCTATTCAGTAACATCTTTTGTAGGGGTGCAAGTCTTGCGCCCCTACCGCGTGGTCTATTTACCTGAAAATTCCTGTAAACTAAAGTTCTTTGTACAAAAATTTCATAAAAAACATTAAAAGCCTGTATTCATTGCTGAATCAGGCTTTAGTTTTTAGTATACTTTGCGACTTTTAAGAAATCCCTTTTGGGACTTATACCAATTCAATTAATAATTGCAATACATCCTTGGGTAAAGACGCGATTCATCGCGTCTCTACAAATGGTCTATTTGTCGCATTCTTTTTTCCAATTGGTATTACCCTTAAAAAGATATCCCATCCCTGCGGGACGCCTTTCACTCATAGAGAAAAGGGGTTGGGGATATCAAAAGCTTATGCAGCAATGTTAGAAGACTTCTGTATGCACGTTAGGCTGCTTTTAGGGAAAACAAAGCATTGCTTTAGTTCTTTGGGGTTGAATTAGCAAAATATTTTCAGTCAATTAATTCCATCAATTCTTTTGTTTTCAAATTAGCCGCTACAGGTTGAGAACATACAATCTGAGGAGAGATAAAGCAAATCGCCTCTGTGGTTGTTTCAAAACAATTTGATAACCCAATTGTTTTTAACAATCCTGTACGTTCTAGTAGTTGTTGGACTTCGGGTTGTAAACCTGTGAGAATTAATCGGCAATTGTGCCGTTCCAAGTCGTGATAAATATCCTCTAAGGCTACTAACCCAGTTGTGTCCATATTTGGCACAAACCGCAACCGCAGAATTAAATATTTCACTTCCGGTTCATCCCGGAGGAAGGTAGCAAATCGTTCCGCAGCACCAAAAAATACAGGGCCATCTACCCGATAAACGGCAATTTCCTTACCTAATTCCAGAGGAGTACCAGGGGGAAATACTTCGGTTTCAGGTATTTTAACTAAACTTAAATCGCTCATCCGTTTAATGAACAAGGCTCCAGCTGCAATCAATCCCACTTCTACAGCGAGAACTAAATCAAACAAGATTGTCACTAGCCAGGTGAGAATCATCACAGCAAAGTCTGAGTAGGTAGCACGCATTAATAAACCAATGGCTTCCCACTCAATCATCCGCAGGCTAACCACCATCAGAATCCCAGCAAGTGCTGCTAAGGGAATCTGTTCTGCTAGGGGTGCTAAAGTTAAAACGATGATGGCTAATGCAAGTCCGTGAATTACCCCAGATAGTCGAGTTTTACCGCCAGAACGGACATTAACAGCAGTTCGAGCGATCGCACCTGTAGCGGGGATGCCACCAAAAAATGGCACAATCATATTAGCCAAACCTTGACCAATTAATTCGCGATCGCTATTATGTTTCTCGCTGACTGTCATCCCATCAGCCACTACCGCCGATAGCAACGATTCAATACTTCCCAGCGCAGCTAAAGCCAAAGCCGGATTAATTAGTTCTCGAATCACACTAAAATCATTCCAGTGGGGAATACCTTGAAGCATCGGTAAAGATTGGGGAATCGTGCCAATTGTTGGTACATTTAGATGGAAGGAAGAAGCGATCGCTGTTGCTAACACCAGACCCACTAAAGAACCTGGTATTGTAGTATTTATCCTCGGCCATAAAACATTGGTTGCGATCGCCACAACTGCTAAGGTAACTGCTGCCCAATTAAGAGCTTCTACATGAGTTAGACTTTGCCACAGCCCTGGCAAAAAATGTTCGCTACGCGGTAGTTTTAAACCAAAGAAATTATTTAACTGACCACAAAAAATAATCACGGCAATACCATTAGTAAAACCTGCCGTCACTGGATAGGGAATAAACTTTACTAACTGTCCAAGCTTGGCAACCCCCAAGGCAATTTGGATAATTCCAGCCATCACCCCAGCAATCCAAACTTTCTCAAGGCCATACTTGGCGACAATTCCCACCAAAACTACAGCCATTGCGCCTGTTGGCCCTGTAATCTGTACTGACGAACCACCAAAAATTGCTGCGACAATTCCCGCCACAATCGCGGTGTAAAGTCCTGCCTTTGGTTCCACACCACTGGCCACCGCAAAGGCTAAAGCCAAAGGCAATGCTACCACTGCTGCTGTTAGTCCTCCCGTAAAATCGCCACGCAGTCCACCAAACAAGCTACCCAGACGCAAAAGCTGTGGTTCTTTGAGGATATTAGATGTTGCCATATCGTCATTTTCAACTCTTATACACAATTTGTTGAAGCACACACAAATGTTATTCCATCTTTTTGGTAGATTTTATCAGGGTTGTTGATAATTTCCTGATTGCGTATGGGTTTTGGTTTAAATTCGCCTATTTGCTGATTAATAAAAGCGCAGACTTGCTTGACATAATAGATATATTGTGCATATAAAGGTTAGCGATCACTGAGTTCGAGGCGGGGAACTATCGAACGATTTGATGCATTACACAACTCATCGGTTTTGGGAAAGTTACAATGTTCTGCCTGAAGAGGTTCAGCAAATAACCGATCGGGTCGGAAATAGTGGAAGATATTCTTTGTAGGGTTGGACTAAAAATCGGACATGCAGGGACGTATCTCAAGTATCCAGGTCGAAACGACTGGTGAGCAACAAGACATACTAAACAGTTGGCTACGTAAGTCAACAACTCCTGTGGGTTTAGCAAAACGCGCCCGTGCAATATTATTCAGGACTTACGCAACTGGCACAAAGCACGGGCAGGTAAACAAGGGCAAACACATCTGAACATGACTTGCGCGGTGGTAGTGTGGGGGATTTGCGCTTCAAGGCATTGTGACAGATAGGCGATCGCACGCTGAAGATTTTGCAGGCGATGCCTTCTCTACGAGACGCTCTGCGAACGGCGCGCTTCGCCTACGCACGGTGAAGATTTGGCAGGCGATCGCTTATCATAATTTCACTACTATTAGTAATATAAGTTGCTCTATGAATTAATATGGAAACTAAATAAATTCTCCAAGCATTCCAAAACCTGAGCATAAGCGATCGCCTAAAGATAGCTGAATCAGCACTGCAATTGGTTCTTCAAGAAAAACACTCACTTACCAAAGATGAGCAAAAATGCCAATTAACACTAGCCGCAATCACAGCTATTGCAGATTATGCACCTGGTAGTGAATTAAATATATTCTCAGAGTTAGAGGGAGAAGACTTTTGCGATGATCCTAGATGAAGACTTCTACAACTCAGGGAATTAGGAGACAACAAATGACCATACAGCTACAATTGAAACCAGAAATAGAGGCTCGTCTCATTGCTGAAGCTGCTGCACAAGGTTTATCGTTAGAAGCTTATCTTACATATCTGATTGAAAACAGTTTAACCAGCCATGAAGAAAGTTTTTTTTATCAAGTATCAACTCAGGAAGAATGGGAAGCTATATTAATAGATTTAATAAATAGTCCTGCTTTTTCTTTAGCACCAGCACTTTCAGATGAAGCAATTAGTCGAGAGAGTATTTACACCAGAGAAGATGAAATGTTATGAGCTATTTGGTGGATACTAATATTTTGCTGCGTTTGGTGCAAAAGAATAGCCCAATGCACTTTGATACTCAAAGAGCGATATTGATGCTCAAGAGACAAGAGGAATTATTATATATAATTTCACAGAATCTCATTGAGTTTTGGGCTGTTGCGACAAGACCAATTAATAGTAATGGTTTAGGTTTATCCACGGCTCAAGCAGTAGAATAAACTGATAAACTCAAGAAGATATTTATACTATACCTTGACACACCTGCTATTTTTTGTGACTGATAATCTCTAATTGTTAAATACCAAGTCATGGGAAAAAAGGTGCATGATGCACGTTTAGTTGCGGCGATGATAACACACCAGATTACACATCTACTTACATTTAATATTGATGATTTTAAACGTTTTTCTGCAATTGTAGTTGTAGATCCGCGCAGTGTTACACCGCAGTCTTAATTATATTGCCAGAGCGATCGCTTTTTTTAACGAACCACAGAAGCGCAGAAGCGATCGCACGGTGAAGATTTTGCAGGCGATCGCTTTTTTAACGAACTGCCAAGACACCAAAGAAGAATAGAGAGGGGATCACCTTTTTGAGATAACTTGGCACGTATGATCATTTTTAAATATACTTATTTTATATTAGTATTGAATATTACTGGGGAGACAATCAACGTGAGCAAATCACAAGCAACTTGGAGTGCTGATGGAAGCCATATTCCTGATATACATCCTCATACCAAAGCCAAGCATCAAATTCTTGAAACATATCTTGAAAATCTTATTTACACACTTTATGGCAAAGGTAGATATGGAGAAACAACGTTTACTTTTGTTGATGGATTTTGTGGAGGTGGTATGTATTGTGATCGGGATAATAAAAGGGAATGGAAAGGATCACCTATTAGAATTATAGAAGCTATTCGCGCAGGCTATAAAAAATCAAAACGCGAGTATGATTTAAATGTTAAATTTATTTTTATAAATAATGATCGAGAACATTTAGATTGTCTTAAAAATTATTCCATGCCAAAGGCTGGTTTAGGCGAGTTAGTTAATGGGCAACCACATGAATTTCAAGGCGAAGTTGGAAAATTAGTAGAAGAGTGTGAATTTATATGTGGCGAATTTGAGAACTTTGTAAATGAAGTTATATTCAAAATCGATCTTCGCAAAGGACACTCATTCTTTTTTATCGATCCCTATGGATGGACTGATGTTTCTATGCAAAGTATTAGAAAAATTAATAACTTAAAGCGAACTGAAATACTTTATACATATATGATTAATTATATTAAAAGATTTGTTTGTGATAGGGATGGGAAAGATAAAGATACATTTAACAGAATCCTAGATGCAGAAGAATACTATCAATTTGATAATTTTAATAGTTTTAATAGAATTGGAGGTCAATGTTATCTCAGAAATGAATCTATGAGATTATTTAGAGATAAGGGTAAAGCTAAATACGTATTTACTTTTTCAATGATTCCTAGAGGTGATATTAGTGTTTTATATTATTTAATGCATCTTTCTCAAAAGCTTACGGCTTTAGAAGTAATAAAAGAAAGTTTTTGGCAAGAAAATAACTTAGATTACCAATATTATTTTGAATTGTATGGGCATGGCTTTAGAACAGCAGATTTTTATGAAGAAAATCAAATGGAATTGAAATTTGATATTACTAAAAATAGCGAATATTTCTGTTTAGAAAAATTAGATAGTCATTTGGGCAATATTATACGTAATAATCAAGACGGAATTATTTTTCATGAGCTTTGTCATCAAACGATGGAACGTAACCCAGCCAGTAAAGAGCATTATACAAGTTATATAAATCTCCTGAGAAATGAAAAAGAAATAGATATTTGGAGAAATGGGGAAATAGTAAAAGGGCGTAAAATTGATTTACATAAAAGTGATATAATAAAGCTAACTAAATATAAACAGCTTTCAATTTTTTAAAATGCTTTTTATTATATCTTAATAACCAAAATAAGGATTTTAGAATTGTAATACTAATAATAAATTCTATAAATAAAAGTGTGCGCTATGTCTATTGTTAAAGGCGTTGAAAAAATTGTTAATCCTCTGCAACAGAGCGCTCTTAACAAAAAAGGGCTATGTGACTATGTGGTTAATGTAGCATCAGGGTGTTTGCATGGATGTACATTTTGTTATGTACCTTCTACGCCTGCAATTAGGACTAAACAAGCGCAATTGCATTCAAAAGGAGTAAGCAATCCTCAAATGGATTGGGGACAGTATTTATTTGTTCGAGAAGAAATACCTGAGCAACTAGAAAAAATCCTGAGTCGTAAAAGGTCTTGGCGTGAAACACCAGCAGGAAAAGGTGTAGTGTTAGTCTGTTCGGGTACTGATCCTTATCAAACTAAACAGACTGCAAATGTTACGCGGGGTGTTGTTGAGGCTTTATCGAGATATAAGAAAAAAATCCGGATTCTTACTCGTGGTCTGTTATGGGTAAATGATATTGATATTCTTAATCGTACTAACGTGATCGTTGGCATGAGTTTACCATACCTAAATGATGAACTCAGTCGCCAGATTGAACCTCAAGCTCCTCCTCCTTCAGAACGTTATAAAGCAATGCTGGCAGGTCATAAAGCTGGGTGTAGGATGTATGTTGCAGTTGCTCCTACTCCTCCAAATATGACTTTAGATGATTTCAAAAGACATTTGGAAAAAATAATGTGTATCAATCCAGAAGTTATATTTTGGGAGCCTATTAATGCTCGCGGAAGTAATGGAAAACGTATGATAGCGGCAGGCTTGGATTTTACGGGTTCCATAAGGCATAAAAAGTCATGGGCGGAATACTTTAAAAGGCAATGGAATGACATTGAAACAGCCGCAAGAGAGCTTGGATGTGAGGATCGGCTTCACATTTGGCCCGATCCTGAACTTAGAGGACTTGTTGATGATGTCAAGCTGGATTATTGGTTGTATAAGCCAACAGTGGAAAAGTGGGATAGCTTGACATCCTTAAAAAAGTAGAGACGCGAAATATCACGTCTCTACTTTTTACACTCTCTCTGTCTCTGTGGTTCGTTAAAGTTGCTTCACTTCCGAAACCAACTTCGCCACCATATCCTTCGCACTACCAAACAGCATCGTAGTTTTATCTTTGTAGAACAACTCATTATCTACACCGGCAAAACCCGTACTCATGCCGCGCTTAATCACAATCGTCTGCTTCGCCCGATCTACTTCCAAAATCGGCATACCATAAATCGGGCTATTTACATCACTTCGCGCCGCCGGATTTACTACATCATTTGCTCCAATTACCAAAGCCACATCCGCTTGTTCAAACTGGGGATTAATATCATCCATGTCGTACAACTGGGTATAAGCCACATTTGCCTCTGCTAGCAACACATTCATGTGTCCCGGCATTCTCCCAGCAACAGGGTGAATGGCATACTTGACATCAACGCCCATTTTTTCTAACTGATCTGACAATTCCCGGACGCTATGTTGCGCTTGAGCAACTGCCATCCCATAACCAGGCACAATTACCACAGAACGGGCATAACCCAACATCATCGCCCCTTCTTCAGGATCGATACTGCGGACAGTTTGATCAGTTGCACCACCACCAGCAGCACCACCACCAGAAGTAGATCCTGTACCAAAAGCACTGAACAGCACACTGAAGAGAGAGCGGTTCATCGCCTTACACATAATTTCGGTGAGGATTAAGCCAGATGCTCCTACTAAAGCCCCAGCGATGATTAACATATTGTTCATCACCACAAAACCAGCAGCAGCAGCCGCCACACCTGACAACGAGTTCAACAGCGAGATTACCACCGGCATATCGCCGCCACCAATGGGGATGACGAACATCACACCCAGCACTAAGGAAACAGCTACCACTCCCAAAAATATGGGTAAGCTATCTGGTGTAATGATTAAATAGGCACTACCTACCAAATAAGCACCGAGAAGCAACAGGTTAAATGGTTGCTGGAAAGGAAATGTAATCGGGGAACCGCTAATTAAACCTTGTAATTTAGCAAAGGCTAAAAAACTACCTGTGAAGGTAACGCCACCGATTAACACGTCCAATAGCATGGAAATATTCACATCTAGAGGTACGGGTGCGCCAGAATCTAATAATCGCCAAAATTCGGCAACGGCGACTAATGCTGAAGCCGCACCACCTAAACCGTTGAGTAAACCCACCATTTGGGGCATTTCCGTCATTTGGACTTTATAGGCAACGATCGCCCCAATTCCCGATCCAATCGCCAAGCCCAACAATATCATCTCGTAGTTCAACACATGCCGATCCAGCATTGTCGCTACAATTGCCAGCAGCATCCCCACAGATGCGATCACATTACCGTTTCGCGCTGTAGCTGGTGAACCCAGCTTTTTCAAACCAAAAATGAATAAGGATGCAGCGACTAAATATGTCAGCTGAATGCCAGTTGGTAAAAAGTCGCTCACGCCTTAATCTCCTTCTTCTTGAACATTTGCAGCATTCTATCTGTGACTAGAAAGCCACCTACAACGTTGACAGTTGCCAATACCACAGCAATCAAACCGAGAATCACTGACACACTTGTGTCTCTAGCACCTGAGGCCACTATTGCCCCAAGTACCGAAATGCCAGAAATTGCGTTTGAGCCTGACATTAAGGGCGTGTGGAGAGTCGGTGGTATTTTGTTGATAACTTCAAAGCCGATAAAAGATGCCAAAACAAATACAAACAAAGCAGCAAGTAATGCCTCTGTCATGAAATCAAAACTCCTTATAGTAATTTGGCTACTAACCTGCTCCAACGCCGCTTAAAGCTTGTAGTGCATCCCGCACGCGTTGATTGCGAATTTCACCAGCGTGGGTAACGCAAGCTGCATCAACGATGTCGTCGCTAAAGTCTACGTGCAAAGCTTTGTCTTTAATTAGCAGTTGCATCAACGATGTTACGTTCTTGGCATACAATTGGCTGGCGTGAATTGGCATCGATGACGGGAGATTGATGGGGCCGATAATTGTCACGCCGTTCCATACAATATCTTTTCCGGGTTCTGTGCAGGCGCAGTTACCACCCTGATCAGCAGCCAAATCTACAATCACTGAACCGGGTTTCATTTGTGCCACCATTTCTTCTGTAACCAGCCGTGGTGCTTGTCTTCCAGGAACTTGGGCGGTGGTAATTACCACATCAGAATTTTTGACGTGTTCGGCGACAACTTCTTGGGTACGTTGTTTGCTAGCCTCAGAAATTTCCTTGGCGTAGCCACCTGCGGCGACGGTTTCTTCGTCTAATTTGACTTCAACGAACTTTGCCCCTAAGCTTTGAACTTCTTCTTTGACGGCGGGACGAATATCAAAGGCTTCTACCACTGCTCCCAAACGTCTAGCGGTGGCGATCGCTTGCAATCCGGCTACACCAGCGCCCATAATAAAGACTTTCGCTGGAGCGATCGTGCCTGCGGCGGTGGTTAACATCGGAAAATATTTCGGTAATGCAGCTGCGGCAATTAATACAGCCTTGTAACCGGCTAATGAAGCTTGCGAGGACAAAGCATCCATACTTTGCGCCCTGGTGGTACGGGGGATCATCTCCATACTCAAAGCTGTGACTTTCCGATTTGCCAGTTGCTGCGCTACAACCGGATTTCCCAAAGGATTGAGGAAACTGACTAAAACAGCTCCTTCCTTTAACAAATCAATTTCTGAGCGTCCATCTTCTCGTTCTTGCGGTGGACTTACTTTCAGCAGAATATCTGTTTCACCCCATAATTTGGCAGTATCGCTGATTATTGTGGCTCCTGCTGCTTCATAGTCAGGATCGCCAAAAAAAGAGCGCTCTCCTGCACCCGCTTCTACCCACACTTCCAAACCTTGTTTTACCAATCGGGCAACGGTGTCAGGAATTAATGCCACACGACGTTCACAAACTTCAATTTCTTTAGCAACTGCTATTCTCATGAAATCTCCTGAAGATAAATACCTAATCTCTGCTAAGTAAGCGATTGTCCAGACGAGGGATGTTCCGCGCTCATAGTACTTAGGCTGGAACATCAGCCATGAATTTTACTTGTAGATTGAACTTTGAATCTTTACCTCTCCCACTCTTAGCTCTCCAGACAAAGCCTGATTTTTTTGTAAAGTTCTGAGCGGAGGTTCCCTCCGATCGGACTTTCGGCTTTGCCGCTCGCAGATGTCATATTTTCAGATAGTTGCAAACAGGGTTACGTATTGCACATCCTAAATTGATTCCCAAATTTTGCATCTTTATCTTTAACTTGTTTTCGGGATTGAGAAATTTTGGTATTCCTTTCTTATAGAGTAATATTGACCGAATTTTGAAAGCTTTATAATTTCCCAATCAAATTTTAATAATTACGACTTCGATTCCAATTCAACTTATTTTAATCAATTTAGCCCAAGTTAACTGGCGATCGCTGATGACATGGATCAAATTTTATAACAAAATTCTCAAGTTTAGATACACTTATACATATTTGTCAACACAATCCAATTCTAGCTGTATTTATATCTAGTTCAAATTTGACCAACTTAGCATCAAATCAGGACTACATAAGGGTAATGAGGTAAGTTCAGTATAGGTTTATGTTGATACTAAGTAATTTTGCTGTTGTCTAAACATCAGGTAAGATGGCACTTTTTTTGGAAATTAAACGTCCATTGGCAGGAAGCCAGTAGTAAAGTTTAGTAAAGAATACTAACACACAGTTATTTTAGATAACAGATTTATATTTTGGTAGAGGAAGCCCAATTATGCGACGTTTACTTTCTGCTTTAGCCGTGACTAGCTTTTTGGTTACTGGATTACCAGCCTTAACTTTGGCGCAAAGCTTACCTGGATTTACGCTCTTTAGCGGCGTCAAACAAGAAAATCAGCTACCCTTCCGGTTAGATTTTGGTGGACAAGCTAATGGTTGGGATCGATACATATTAAAGATTCCAGCCAAAAGAATGAAATTGGCAGTTGGTCAATTTGCCATTACCTACCCTGATTATTACAAAGGAACTTTTGACCAGAAAAAAATTGAAGTCAGAGTCAAAGGAAAAGCAGTTCCGCTTTCTGAGGTGAAGTGGGACAAAGAAGGTAAACTGATTAATATTTTTCCTGAAGAGCCAGTGCCAGCAGGTAGTGCAGTTGAGGTAGTGCTATCTAACGTCAAAAACCCATCCTTCGGCGGAGTTTACTATTTTAACTGTCAAGTGCTCTCCCCTGGGGATGTACCACTACTGCGCTACATGGGAACATGGATTGTGAGCATTACTTAAGAGTAGGGAAAGGGACAAGGAGAAGAACCAATCCCAAATTCGCAATTCCCTAACAAAGTGATACAATTAGAGATTGTGAGTTTTTAGAAAAATCATCTAAGGGGAGAACAATATGAAAAGAACACTGGGCGGTACTAATCGTAAGAGAAAAAGAACCTCTGGTTTTCGCGCCAGGATGCGGACACCAGACGGCAGAAATGTGATTAGGGCTAGAAGAAAAAAAGGACGTCACCGTCTGAGCGTTTAGGGCATATCATCAAGCTAAAAGAGCATCTGTGGCTTTGCCCAAAGCAAATCGGCTAAAATCCCGAAAGGATTTCCAGGCAGTTTTCCGAGAAGGAATTCGGCGTCATGGCTCTTATTTAACATTGAGAGCCTTAAAGCCCTTATGTTCAACAAAACCTCTTTTGGACACTGCCACCCAGACTACACAAGCAATTGACTCAGCACATCTTGCCAGCACGCGGATTGGCATTTCGATTAGCACAAAAGTCAGCAAAAGGGCAGTGGTTCGCAACCGAATCAAACGGCAAATTACTGCTGCTTTACACAACCTGCTGCCAAAATTATCACCAGGATGGCGGCTAGTATTCATTGTCAAACCTACAGCAGCAGAATCTAAGTGCGTAAGCCCACAATTTCTGCAAGAATTAGAGCAGTTGTTGGCACAAGCTGAGGTGTTCGATGGGAATTCGTGAAGATGTTTATTATGAAGGTGGCCCCCATATTGGGGATTTAATTGTCAACCTGCTGATTGGGCTAACCATTGTCGGGATACCATTAACAGTCGGGGCAATTGTCAGGGCATTGTGGCTGCGTTTCCGGATCACCGATCGCCGAATTACTGTTACCGGAGGTTGGCAGGGGCGCGATCGCACTGACATAATTTACTCAGAAATTGTCAAAATCGTCAAAGTTCCCCGTGGCATTGGCTTTTGGGGAGATATGGCGATTACCCTAAAGAACGGCAGTCGTCTCGAATTGCGCGCAATTCCCAAGTTTCGGGAAGTCTATGACTACATCAATGAAAGAATTGCGGCAAAAAATCCCGAATTTAGCGGCACTGCCAATAAGTGATGAGAGCAGGGGGAGCAGGGGAAGAAAAACTATTGGTTATTGCCCAATGCCCCATTTATAATGTGCGGCTATCCGTAGCGAAAGATAGTCGCCGACAGATCGTGATTTAGATAAATTAGATTCAGTTTACAGTACCTCAGGTTGAATTCAGAATAATGGATTTTGGTATCGGCTTTCTCTCGAACAACGTGATGCTGCCAATCATAGACTTTTTCTATGGTATTGTGCCTAGCTACGGATTAGCGATCGTTGCTTTGACACTGATAGTCCGCTTCGCGCTCTATCCCCTGAGTGCTGGCTCAATTCGCAACATGCGGAAGATGCGAATTGTACAACCTCTAATGCAGAAGCGGATGGCAGAAATCAAAGAGCGCTATAAGGATGAACCGCAAAAGCAGCAGGAGGAAATGGTTAATGTCCAAAAAGAATTTGGCAACCCTTTGGCAGGCTGTTTTCCATTACTAGTGCAAATGCCAGTTTTGTTAGCGCTGTTTGCCACTTTGCGGGGTTCGCCTTTTGCAAGTGCGAACTACAGCGTTAACCTGCAAATTCTTCCCGCAGAACAAATCGAACAAATTCAACCGCAAGCCTTTGCCACTGCTCCGCAAAATATTTACGTTGCAGATGGAGAACACGTTAAAGTAGCTGCTATTATTCCTAGCGGAAACAAATTAGCGGTAGGAGAACAAACCAAAATACAGTATCAGACTGTTGCAGGTAAACCATTTCAGGTGCTTTTAGCAGAACACCCAGAAAATAAGCTGATTCCTGATTGGAAAATTACCAAAGGTGAAGATAGGATAAAAATTGATACCCAGGGCAACGTAGAAGCCTTGCAACCGGGAGAAGTTACTATTCAAGGAACAATTCCTGGACTAGCAGCAGAAAAAGGCTTTTTATTCATTGATGCTTTAGGTAGGGTTGGCGCACAAGATGCAGATGGCACAATCCATTGGGATATCGTTGCCATGATCGTCTTCTTTGGAATCAGCCTTTATGTTAGCCAAATGCTTTCCGGGCAAAATTCCAGCGGTGGCAATCCACAGCAGGATACAGTTAACAAAATCACCCCCGTCATCTTTTCTGGGATGTTCTTGTTCTTCCCCCTACCAGCTGGGGTACTGATGTATATGGTGATTGGTAATATTTTCCAGACTGCACAAACTTATCTTCTCTCCCGCGAACCTCTACCGGAGGAACTGCAAAAAATTGTAGAAACCCAGGAGAAACAAGCAGCAGTCACAGAACAAAAAGCATTACCGTTTGAACCAAAAAGTCCTAAGAAAAAGGCGACAGGGGGATCATGAGCGACATTCCGATGCAGCGAGGTCAGCAGTGGTTAAAAACTCTGCTGGAACTCACTGGAATACCTGCTGAGATTCAGGGTCATTTAGAAACTGCTCAATCTCAAGACGGCGATTCCCTAGAAGAACCAGATAACTATTGGTTGACTATTGACCAAACCAATTTGACATCAGAACAAATCCAGTTATTAATTGGTGCTGATGGTTCTGTGTTAGATGCGATTCAGTATCTAGCAAATTCGGTTTTAAACCTTAGCCAACCCCCGGAAGAACAAGCCTCTTATACCATTGAGTTAAATGGCTACCGGGTCAAAAGAGAAGCCGAAATTCGCGCATTAGCAGAAGCAGCAGCCGATGAAGTGCGCTTTTCTGGTAGAGAAGTGGAAATCAAATCTCTTAGTTCTGCTGAACGGCGTCAAGTTCATACCTTCTTGAAGGAATTTGGAGATTTAGAAACCTTCAGTCGCGGTAAAGAGCCACATCGTCATCTGGTTGTCTGTCCAGCTTCGTTGGAAGGAGTTAGGAGTTAGGAGTTAGGAGTTAGGAGTTAGGAGTTAGGAGTTAGGAGTTATGAGTTTAGAGTTAATTGAAAACTCATAACCATATATAATTTCAAAATTTCTCTTATTATTAAGGGATAAAATAAAGATTCACTATCAGTATAATTGCTGGTAATTGAGATAAATTTTAGTGAGGATGTCTCACAAATCCTATGGACGCAATTTATATTCCGCAGCTAACTAGAGCATCGGAGCGAACAGAGGAAGTTCGAGTTAAAGAATTTCTGCCTGGTCTAGAAACGTTAACACCAGTTCGCGGTCATGTGCGCGTGCAACATCATGGCAATTACCTGGAAGTATCCGCTAAGGCAGAAACAATTATTACTTGTACCTGCAACCGTTGCTTGCAGCAATACAATCGCCGTTTAGGGCTTGACACGCAGGAAATCATCTGGTTAGACGAAACTGCAAATCAGCCAAATGATCTGCCCCTAGAAAGGGAAGTGGTTATGGAAGATTTGCTGGAAAGTTTACCACCCGATGGTTATTTTTATCCCAACGAATGGCTATATGAGCAGATGTGTTTGGCAATACCTCAACGCCAACTGTGCGATCGCAATTGTCCAGGTATTCCTGTAAGTAGTACTGTTGATAGTTCTGATACTTCTGATAGTTCTGAAACTCCAGTTGATAACCGTTGGGCTTCTCTGGAAGCACTGAAAAAACAACTTCCAGGATAGTAAGACGCATTACGGTGCATCACTTGTTCACTTTAAGTCTTACAACTTATGCAGTAGTTTACTAGGCTAATCTATGACATTTCCATAGAAACCCGGCTTCTCTAAGAGACCGGGTTTTTTCGGTTTTACTTGGCAAAATAAGTTAAATTGCCAATAATAGAATTAACTTAGTCAACAAATAATACAAAATGTTTATTAAGAAGCTGCAAGTATTTAACTATAAGTCATATCTCGATTCTGGCCTAATGGAATTTTCACCAGGTGTTAATATTATTGTTGGGCGAAATAATGCAGGAAAAACATCTTTACTTGAGGTACTAAAGCTAGATTTTGAAAATCATCCTCACAGAAGTTTAAAGACCTTACCAAATAAACTTTCAAGTCTACAAGAAGAATCGAAAATACAAATTACTTTGCATATTGAAAAGGAAGAATTGCGAAATTTGATAAAAATATCTATTATTGGAATTCCTAGAGCAGCAACTGAAAAGTATTATTTTTTTGCTGATAAATATGAATATGAGCCAAATGATTATCATGACCAATATATGAGCGCTATCGACGAATCTGTGAGATACGCTGTTAGACAATTTAAAGATTTTTTAGAAAATACTGATTTTATACTGACAAGTTTATTTTTGCAGCCTAATCTAAAAATGGAAAATAAAAGTTTAATAAAGTTACTTAATTTTGAATCATATAAACAAGCTTTTAAAAAAGTTTTTTATAAAATTAAATATGATGATAGCGACCAGATAGTTATTGAAGAGACTACTTCTTATTCCGATGAAGACGGCATTGTACAAGAACCTTTTGTTAATTATAGTGGAAAAATTCAAGAAAGCATAGGTTATAAATTATTTGATAAATTTCAAAATCGTATTTATAGATTTCAGGCTGAACGTCTAAATATTGGGATTTGCAAATGTGAGAGCAAAGCTGATATAAACCTAAAATCAAACGCTTCTAATCTTGCAGAAGTACTCTTTATCTTACAGGGTAAAATTCCAGGAATGTTTGCTCAGTTCAATAAATTAGTTTCAGATATTTTGCCGGAAATAAAATGGATATCTGTTGTAATGAGAGATGATACAAATGTTGAAATCCTGGTTTGGAATACAGATAATCTTCACAGAAATGATTTATCACTTCCTCTTTCATCCTGTGGAAGTGGAGTTAGTCAAGTACTAGCCATTTTGTATATTCTAGTTTCTTCTGAAGAACATAGAACGTTGATTATTGATGAACCACAATCTTTTTTACATCCAGGTGCAGCTAAAAAACTTATAGAAACTATTAAACAATTTCCGCAGCACCAATATTTTATTGCTACTCATTCGCCAGAAATTATCGCATCTGCGAATCCATCTACTATTATCAAGCTTCAGTATCAAGATTGTGAAACAACTGCATCAGTAATAAATCCAAAAGAGATAGAGTCACAAAACGAAATTTTAGCTGAACTTGGAGTTAGGTTATCTGACGTTTTCGGTGCTGATAGTATTCTCTGGGTGGAAGGACAAACTGAGGAGATATGTTTTCCACTGATATTGGAGAAAGTTGCAAGAACAACATTAATGGGTATTAAAATTTTATCTGTCAATAGCACTGATGCTCTTTTGGATGGAAAACGCTCTGACCTTGTTTTTGATATTTATCAAAAACTCACAACGGGAGCAACTCTATTTCCGCCAGCCATTGGATTTATATTTGATAGAGAAAGTAAGACAGAAGTTTCAAATAATAATTGGTTATTTAAGATTCATGGTGCAAATATACTTTCAAGTTTATTTCAAGAATTATGTGAGAATAAATTGGAATTTAGAAAGACTAACCACTCTAAAAAGCTTACAGAATGGCTACTTAAGAATAAACCTGATTTCTTGTCTGATCTGGCTGAAGAATTAGGAAATTTTTTACATAAAAAGTAGTTATTTTTATACTGATTATCTAATCCCAATCACCACAACCGAGCGATCGCTCACCCTTGAGGAATATCTTACATAGAGTGATCGCACCACCAACAGCCATGCACAGGCAGATGTTGGTTTTTTAGTTGTTAGAGGTGATACAAACCTGAACAATGAGAGAAGAACAAATAATCACAGCTATATATGAACTTCCGTGAAGAGTTTAAACTGCTGCTACGCGCCCGCTACCCTTTAATTTATATTCCCACTTATGAGGAAGAGCGGGTAGAAGCAGCTATCCGGGAAGAAGCCACCAATCAGGGTAATCGTCCAGTATATACTTGGGATTTTGTCGATGGCTACCAGGGAAACCCCAATGATGTTGGCTTTGGACGACGTAACCCCTTGCAAGCTTTAGAATTTATCGAAAAATTACCAGCTTCCGCACCTGCGGTATTGATTCTACGAGATTATCATCGCTTTTTAGATGATGTAGCGATCGCCCGCAAACTCCGCAACCTGTCCCGACTCCTCAAGTCACAACCAAAAAATATTGTCCTACTGTCGCCACGCATCGCCATTCCTGACGATTTAACCGAAGTGCTGACAGTCGTCGAGTTTCCCTTACCCGCCGCCCCAGAAATTAAAACTGAGGTAGATCGCTTGCTACAAAGCACTGGTAACTCCCTTTCTGGAAAAGTTTTAGATGATTTGGTGCGCTCTTGTCAAGGACTTTCAATGGAACGGATTCGCCGGGTTTTGGCAAAAGCGATCGCTACTCACGGTGAATTGCAACCAGAAGACGTGGATCTCGTTTTGGAAGAAAAGCGCCAAACTATCCGCCAAACCCAAATCTTGGACTTCTACCCCGCCACTGAGCAAATTTCTGATATTGGCGGACTGGATAACTTGAAAGACTGGCTGATTCGTCGAGGAGGTTCGTTTACTGATAGAGCGCGACAGTACGGATTACCGCACCCTCGTGGTTTAATGTTGGTGGGTATTCAGGGAACTGGTAAATCATTAACGGCAAAAGCGATCGCTCATCACTGGCATTTACCTTTGCTACGTTTGGATGTGGGCAGGTTATTTGGTGGTTTGGTGGGTGAATCAGAATCTCGCACTCGCCAAATGATCCAAGTAGCTGAAGCCCTTGCTCCCTGTATTTTGTGGATTGACGAAATAGATAAAGCCTTTGCCGGACTTGGTAGCAAAGGTGATGCAGGAACAGCCAGTCGTGTGTTTGGTACTTTTATTACCTGGCTAGCTGAAAAAAGCTCACCCGTGTTTGTTGTCGCCACCGCCAACGATATTCAAGCCTTACCGCCGGAAATGCTCCGCAAGGGGCGATTTGATGAAATTTTCTTTGTGGGATTGCCCACCCAAGAAGAGAGAAAAGCAATTTATGATGTTCATTTATCCCGATTGCGCCCCCATAACTTAAAAAGTTATGACATTGAAAGGTTAGCTTATGAAACGCCCGATTTTTCTGGGGCAGAGATTGAGCAAACTTTAATCGAAGCGATGCATATCGGATTTAGCCAAAACCGCGACTTTGCTACCGATGACATTTTAGAAGCAGCCAGTCAGATTATACCCTTAGCACGAACTGCCGTAGAGCAAATTCAGCAACTCCAAGAATGGGCTGCTGCTGGGAGAGCGCGTTTAGCATCCAAACACAGTCCTTTGAGCGAACGCCTCCGGCGCACTACGTGAACCCCAAAAAAATGTAGAGATGTAGCAGTACTATGTCTCTACAAGGGATCTCGATAACGCATATTTAATTTCACTAGATATCTATTCAGCATAGCTACAATAATGAGTTAGTCAAAAGTCAATAGTTAATGATGAATTATTATGGACTATTGATTCTTATGCTGATAGGTTACTTACTTCTTTACTTGTAATCCGTGAGAACCAGTTCAACACTACTCTCCTCAATGGGGGAAATACGCAGATGACTGGCTCACCTTGACTCTTGATAATCAGGTTTTAATTATGTTGTCTGGCTTTACAAAGTTTATACTGGGGTTTTTCTTAGCGATCGCTGTGCTAATAGGTGGCGGTGCTGCAATTGCACTCTATTTTATGAATCGCACTGGCGTACCCCCCGCCAAACCCGTTTTTTCCAACGATAGTCCCTCGGTGAAAGCCCAAGCTCCAAAAGTAACTGAGCCTGGAGGAGGTAAATCTACTCGTACACCTGGGACTCAGGCTCAATCATCTCCAAGCTCAACCTCTACTCCCACAGAATCACCAAAGGCGACACCATCATCAAAACCATTGCCAGCGGGAGCTTACCGAGGACGTGTTAGTTGGGCTGAAGGCTTGAGTTTGCGATCGCAACCAAATCAAGAATCTGAAAAGATTGGTGGAGTTGGTTTTAATCAAAAAATTATTATTTTGTCAGAAAGCGACGATAAAGCTTGGCAAAAGATCCGTTTGGAAGGTAGCGAACAAGAAGGTTGGGTGAAAGCAGGTAATACTGAAAAAGTTAATGAACAATAGGCATGGGGCATTAGGAGTGCTGAGTGCTGAGTTAGGAGTTAAGAGTTAAGAGTTAAGAGTTAGGAGTTTTGTTTACCCCCTTGTCCTCTTGTCCCCTTGTCCCCCTATCTCCCTCATCTCCCTCATCTCCCCACTCTCTGCTCCCCACTCCCCAGGATACTTACTTAAAAAGAATCATACGAAAAGTAATTATTACACAGGTAAGTGGTATACTTTTTTCTAGTCATCAACTTGAAAAAAGCAAGTGAAAACAGGGGTAGCTAGCCATTTAATCAAGCTTGCCTCAGTCTACGAGGCATCCGAAAGCATCAAGGTTGTTCCTATCGTAGTTAATTTCAAATTTTTAAATTGGAAAAAGTTATCTAGCAGCGTTGCAATGCGTTTTTTGTCTGTGGCTGTGATTACGGGGCTTCTAAGTATTGCTGGACAAGCTTTAGCACTTCAGAAAATAGGAAGTAACGGGCCTGAAGTTAGCAGTACCCAAAGATGTTTAAAAAAGTTAGGCTATTTTAATGGCCCGGTGACAGGTAAGTTTGCTGCCTTGACTAAAAACGCTACGATCAAATTCCAGCAAGCCAATAGAATATCTGCTGATGGAGTTGTGGGTATAAGTACTCAACGAGCCTTGCAACGAGCGTGTCAAAGTAGAAGTTCTAATAGAAATATCGGTGGCGCATCGCGCTCGCCAGTTGGTCAATATCCTACTCTTTCTCAAGGCAAAACTGGTGCAGCCGTCACAAGATTACAACAGCGTCTACGGCAGTTAGGCTACTTTAATGCTAATCCGACTGGGAATTTTGGACGAATTACTAAAGATGCTGTAATTGCATTCCAGCGAAATTATCGCATAACTGCTAGCGGGATTGTGAATCGACAAACTTGGAACGCACTAATGGGTTATTCTCCGACTTCAAACAGATCGAGTCTTTCCACTCAACAAGTTAGAGAACTCCAAGTGCGTTTGCGGCAGCTAGGTTATTTAAATGCTGATGCCACTGGGAATGTTGGCCCAATGACTAGAGAAGCTGTAATTGCATTCCAGCGAAATAATGGACTACCTGTTGATGGCATTGCTAATGTCCAAGTTTTGGACTCAGTGCGTAGAGTCTCCACAGGTGGTATTCAACAACCAGGTAGAAGTTATCTAACTGTAGGCGATCGCGGAGAAAATGTCAGATTAGTTCAAGAGCGTTTGGTGCAGTTGGGTTTCTCTAATACTAATCCTGATGGACTTTTCAACAATTACACCAGACAATCTGTGATTGCATTCCAGCAATCTTCTCGAATTAATTCTACTGGAAATGTAGATTGGCAAACTTGGGAAGCATTGGGGTTGAATGGTTCAACTGGGGGCAATTATACTCAAAATAATAATTATGTATTAGCTGACACTAATCGCTATGCATTACCTCCTGCCAATGACTATGTAGTACCTGTTACCAATGGCAATACATTAGTTGCTAATAATCCTTACAGAGTAATAATTCCCATTTCCAGTAATGATACTCTGAGTAAAGTGCAACAATATATACCCAATGCTGTCACAGAGCAATCCAATTTAGGGGATTATGTGAATGCTGGAGCATTTAGCGATCGCGCCCAAGCAGAAACGCTGACGAAAAAGCTCCGCTCGTTAGGTCTTGATGCACGGGTAAAATACAATTAACTAATTCGTAATTCGTAATTCGTAATTAAATTGACAAGCTTAACTGCGAACCTTCTTGAGTTTTATTCACTTCAATCCTAGCTTGGAAAGCTTCTTTGAGGTGGGGCATGTGGGTAACGGTGAGGATGCAGGCGAAATCGGAGGCGATCGCATTAATCGCAGCAATCAAGCGATCGCATCCTTCGGCATCCTGTGTACCAAAACCTTCATCCACAATCAACAATTGCAACGCCGCCCCCGCCCGTTGTGCTAATAGTTTTGCCAAAGCCAAACGGATGGCAAAGTTAATTCTAAAGGCTTCTCCACCTGAGTAAGTTTCGTAAGCTCGTGTTCCTCTAGAATCGGCGATTAAAATATCTAAGGTGTCTATCAGCTTGGCATTTTTCTTGGTTGATTTAGCACTGCGCCCAGCTTTTTGTGTAATAAATTGTACATGAAACTGATTACCACTCAGCCGCGAAAGTAGTTGATTTGTCTCGGCTTCCAGTTGCGGCAACACATTCTCAATCATCAATGCTTGGATACCATTTTTACCAAAGGCTTGCGCTAATTCCTGGTAAACACGATATTCTTGCTTACAAGATTGTAATTGCTGCTGCTGTTCTTCATACTGAATTTGCAGCGTTTCCAGTTGATGCGCCAGCTGTTCTAAACGCCCTAACTTGGCTATTTGCTCATCGAGTTGCCGTCTGCGGATTGCTAACTGCTGCTCTAAAGTTTGAATTTGGGCAGATGGGTTAGCTGTTGCTTGTAGTTGCTGAATAATGCTTTCGATTTGTCCGCCGAGTTTTTGGCGCTCCGTTACTCTGGCGCTTCTGGACTCCTCTAACTCTTGCAACCTCGTCTGGAGTTGGGGATACTGTTGCTGGGCTGATAGCAGTTGTTGATACCGCAAATGCCAAGATTGAGCTTTCTTTGCAGCCATACGCAGATTGTTGTGCTGCTCAGAACTGTAGCCAATTTCAGTAATGTGACGCTCAAGAGCCGCGATTTGTTTAGCACATTCAGAATCAATCTGATCTTGCTGGATTCTGGCTTGTAATTGGGCAATACTAGCTTGAAGTTCTGGTTTTCGGGCTAATAGTTGCGCTTGTCGCTTAGTTGCATCTTTAATTTGCCCTTGTTTAATTTCTGCCCATCGCCACCGTTCAACTTCACTCCGGGCGAGGGCGTGGTCTTGTTCATTATAATTAACTTGTTGCAAGTATTGCTCTAGCTGCTGGAGCTCGACTTGTTTATCGGGAGCGTAATCACCAGCTTGGAGCGATCGCTCTAAATGCTGTTTTTCAGCAGCAATTTGTTGTAACTGTTGTTGCACATCAGTTGTCGCTTCTAACTGTGCTGCTAACTGTCCCCGCTGTTCGCGTAAACCATCGTAGCCCGCCAATTGTTGGGATATGTCGCGATATTCCTGCCTGAGTGTCTGAATTTCTTTGTCAGACACAGCCAATTGTTCTCGCACTACCCAAAACTGTCCTTGAGTATCCTCTAACTCAATTTGAGTTTTTTCCACTACCCGACTCCAATGATGTTCGTCTAAAGGACGCTCACATAATGGACAAAGTGCTTCAGGATTTTGCAGCATTTGCAATTTTTGCTCTAATTCTCCCAGCAGTTTTTCATAGTCTCGTTGATGAGCTTGCAGACGTTCGATAAAGTGTCGCCTTTCTTGCCCTTTTTCTTGGACTCGTTGCAGATAAACTCGCTTTTTCTCCAGTTCCTCAATCTGAATTGCCACATCCATCACCGCTTGTTGCAGTTGCGGTTGGCGACTGTGCTGGCGTTGCAATTGGTTTTCAGTACTTTGGAGTTGTTCAAGTCGCGCTACTAAACCAGCATGAGTGCGATCGAGTTGGCTTTGTAAAGTTGCTCGTTGTTGCAACAAGGGAGTAACTTGCATTTGCAGTTGATCTAAACGAGCAACATGGTGACGAGCTGCGGCTAGTTGTGATAAAGCGGCTTCTACTTCACCCGACTTAGTGAGAGTTTGCTGAATGTCTCGCTCTTGTTGCTGCAAAGCTTCTAGCTGCGCTTGGGCTTGTTGCAGTTGCCGTTCGATTTCGTGAATTTGTTTGGTAAGCTGTTGTTGCTTTTGTTGGCGATTCTGCCCAGCGCGGGTGTACTCTTCAAATTTGACAGCAAAAGCTTCTTCTTGAGATTGTAGACTTTGATATTGGGCGTATCCAGCTTTAATTTCAGCTTCTTGGTGTAATATTTTTTCTAAATCTGATAGCTGAGAGCCAATAGCTGATTGTTCTTGTTGGAGGCGATCGCAATCTTGTGTAAGATTTTGGTATTGCTGCTTTATAAAATTAAGTTGTTGTTCCCAATTTTGGCGCTGGTGCTGGATAACTTGCAAACTTTGTAATTGAATATTATCAAAAGCTTGTACCTGTTGCAGTTGGTTGAGTTCGGCTTCCAATTCCACTCTTTGCGCTTGGGTGATCTCGCGTTGTTGCAGCTGAATTTTTATCGACTCCAAAGAACGCTCTAACTCTAGTGCTTGGGCTTTGAACTGACGAGAAGATTCCTTTGCTCGTTCTTCCAAGTCATCATACTGATTGAGTTTCAACAACTCCGCTAAAATTTCTTTGCGTTCCGTGGGACGCTTGAGCATGAATTCATCTGCACGACCTTGACGTAAGTAGGCAGAATTAATAAATGTATCGTAATCAAGCTTGATGTGTTCTAAAATCAAATCCTGTGTTGCTCTTACCCCTTTGCAAGTGAGTGAGCGAAACCCAGATGGTATTTCTATTTGAAATTCGAGGACACTAGTACCTCCCCGAATTCGGGTACGAATCACCCGATATTTTTGCTGGTTACTTTTGAAAGTAAAATCAACCCGAACTTCTTTCGCACCAGAATAGATGACATCATCTTCAGCAGTGGCGCGGCTTTCACCCCAAATTGCCCAAGTGATTGCTTCTAAAAGAGAAGATTTACCCGCACCATTGGAACCACAAATACAAGCCGTATGCAAACCGCCAAAATCTAAAGTTGCATCACGGTAACTGAGAAAGTTTTTGAGGATAAGTTGTACTGGGATCATTCAGGCTATAGCGCCACATCTACTTTTAATTATTAACAGTACAGATGCACTGTTTGTTAGTTTAGCTATCCAGATATCAGGTTTCTAGTCTTGAAGACATCAATTTTACAAAAATTTACAATTATCTGAGTGAATTTTTTTTGTTGCATAAAAAAGTTTTACTGTCTTCGGAGAAAAATGAAACTTATCTGGAGGCTTTTGTTATTTTTTTCTGTTGAGCGAGAAGAAAACATTCTTATTTGATTTGTGAGAATTAAAAGTTATAGATCCCTGACTTCTTAAAGCTTGTCAGGGATCTTCTCTCTTAGGAATTATTTAGGATTGTGATAGTCGCCAAGAGAGAATTTGTCATTGGCTAGTTGCGATCGCTATCATTTAACCTTGACCGAGGTATCAACAATCCAATATATGTACCGACAGCAAATTTGGTTAAATCTAGAAATGGAGGGCGACTCTTCTCATCGATAACTGCGAGAGTGAGAGAACCAGTTACCATAATCAGTGTTACAACGGCCAGCACTTCATCTCTTGAAGGAAACTTCTTGGATAACATTGACTCCCTCCCAAATTGTTTGAATCACTACATCCATACTTTGACAGGTGAGTGTTTGTTCTAGGCTTAAATACAGGTTTGTGATATGAGTGACTTGTGTATGCGATGAGCTTGAATTGCCAATTTGGCAGTTAGAATCAGCAAAAGTGTAGTGGTTAGCTTATGTCCGGGCGATCGCTTTCCTGTTCTCCAGAAGGTATCCAAAAAGCAAAAAGAGCTTTAATTCGTTATTCCTTAACTCAAAAGGCATTAGCTAAAGAGTTAAAAGTAACTCGCCAGCCGATCGGAAAGTTTTTTACAGGTAAACCTGTTGACCGCAATCTCTTTGTCCAGATTTGCGACAGGCTAGATTTAGAGTGGGAAGAAATAGTTGCTGAACCAGCCAGTGAACCAGAGATTAATCAAGATAACAGCATTGATATTGATGCGATCGTGCAAGCAGTACGCGAAAAAATGAAACCCCTCATTCAAGAACGCTGCGGCACAATGCGAGTGCTAGATATGACTCAGCCCATTGGGTTGAATGACATTTACACCAACGTTAATATCCTGGAAAAAATCACTGGGCGACAACGGCTAGGAATTGATGAATTATTGCAACAGTATACTAGCGAAGATTTTGACCGCTTTGGACTGGGCAGAATTACTCAAAAACGAGTACTAGGACTAGAGGCAGTAGAAAAATATCCTAAGTTGATGATTTTGGGTAAGCCAGGGGCAGGTAAAACTACGTTTTTGAAGTATTTGGCAATTCAGTGTATTGAAGGTGAATTTCAGGGTAATTGCGTGCCAATTTTTATCACACTCAAAGACTTCGCTGAAGCCCTAAATCAACCTGGATTATTGGAATACATCAGTGAAAATGCCCTAAATCACGTTTCTGCAACAAGTAACATTTTTGAGACGCAATTTATCGCGTCTATTCAAAATGTGATAACTCACGGTAAAGTATTACTTTTACTCGATGGCTTGGATGAGGTTAGAGAAGAAGATAACAGCCGTATATTAAAGGAAATTCGTGAGTTTTCTGACCGTTTCCCAAACAATCACTTTGTAATGACTTGCCGGATTGCAGCACGTGAGTATACCTTTGAAAAGTTCACGGAGGTTGAAGTTGCTGATTTTGACGATGAGCAAATTGCTAATTTTGCAAAGAATTGGTTTAAGAATAAAGCTATAAAATCAGAGACTTTTATTAAACTCCTCAAAGACAATAACCGAATTCAAGAACTCGCTATAAGTCCGCTCCTACTAACACTGTTATGTTTAGCATTTGAAGAGTCAGGAGATTTTCCAGCAAATCGTTCTGAGCTATACAAAGAAGGAATAGATACGCTATTAAAAAAATGGGATGCAAAGCGGGGAATTCAGCGCGATCAAGTTTACAAAAAGCTGTCAGTCCAACGTAAAGAAGATTTACTCAGTAAAATTGCTCTGGCTACCTTTGAGTTAGGTGACTATTTCTTTAAACAAAAAATAGCAGAACAATACATTACAGAATACATCCGCAATTTACCCGGTGCTAATACTGATGAGGAAGCATTGCAATTTGATAGCGAACAAGTTTTGCATTCAATTGAGCATCATCATGGACTTGTTGTAGCCAGGGCAAAAGGTATTTACTCTTTTTGTCACCTTACATTTCACGAGTATTTCACTGCTAGAGAATTTGTGGTTGTCAGACAATCATCAGAAGAGGCGCTGCAAAATCTTGTTAGCCACATGACCGAGAAACGTTGGCGAGAAGTCTTTTTGCTAGCTGTTGGAATGTCACCAAGTGCAGATCGATTATTGCTGTGTATAAAAAAGAAAATTGATGCGAGTCTGGCTGATGAGCAAAAGTTGCAACAGTTTCTTATATGGGTAAGAGAGAAATCTATTTCCGTTGAGGTTTCCTACAAACTAGCAACAGTTAGAGCTTTTTACTTTTCCCTCTCCTTCTTTCGAGCCTTCTCCTTTTCCCGAGTTGTTTCCCTCTCCCGAACTCTCGAAGTCTCCCTTCCTCTCAACTTCGACCTTGACCTCGACTTTGAGCTATGTCGACCAGTCAACCTCTCTCTCGATCTCAATCTCTCTCAACTTCTCTCCAGAACCCTTAACTCAGAACTCAAGTATTCACTGCAACAACTTCAAGAGCAACTACCAGACGGAAAAGACTGGAAAAAATCTCAGAAATGGTGGTTAGATAATATGCAAGCTTGGAGAGAGGAATTGAGAGCAGTAATAATTAAACATCGTAATGTTGGTCATGATTGGCAGTTTAGCGAACGGCAGAAGGAGTTACTAAACCAGTACCACAATGCTAATTTGTTACTGATATCTTTCCTAAATAGCGATTGTTATGTCAGCCGTGAAGTGCGACAGCACATAGAAGATACTTTGTTATTACCGATCGCAGAGATTAAACAGCGTCAGCAGCAATCTTAAATACACACATAGCAAATACTAAATCATTCGTTAAGAAAGCAAAAATATTTTCCAATTTCTAGCAAATAAATCTATAATGAAAGTATAGAGTTCGCAGTCAGCCTATTCGCTTCTATTCGATGACTGAAGATATGTGGACATAAATAATAAAACAGCATTCTGGAACAAAATAATACTCATTTTGCGTCTTATGAGTGTCTCGCTTCTAATTTTAGTAACGCACATTAGCAGGATACAAATTCTGAACAACGATGTCTAGGACGGGCTACACCTGCGCGATCGCACAGACTTCCCATCATAATAAGTGCTTGTATACGCCTATAGACAGGTTTAAAAACAGTCAGAAACAAACTCAGTGAATCCTCGTCATTAAATACATCACATACATAAAGGACAACCCTTTTATGACTCGCATACATCAATGGAAATCTGGTACTGCTGCACTTATGGCAATGGCGGTTACTACAACCGTCATTAGTCCCCTATTGAGCTTGGCTCCTGCTAATGCACAATATAGAATTAACCAAGACAGAATTGGACAATACGGAAACGTTACCATTCCTTCTGGAGTTGCTTTTCCTGTCACCTACGATAAAGAGACAATTACTATTGCTCCTGGGGAAAGTAAATCTCTAACCTTGAGAATAGCCAACGACATTATCGATAGAAATAGAAATGTTTTAATTCCTGCTGGTACTAAAATAAATGGACGGCTAGAACCTGTTGACTTAGATGGTTATTCTAGAGATAGAGATGATAACCAAGGAAAAGGCGTAAGGTTTGTCGCTCAAGAATTAGAATTTTCTAACGGTCAGCGTCAGTCGATTAATGCAACTTCTCGGACATACACCACAACTCAAAGAGTTAAACAGGGGCCCAACACCAGTCAGGTTTTAACTGATGCAGCTATTGGTGGGGGTGCTGGTGTTTTAGGTTCACTAATTACTGGCAACAACAGAATTGACGATTTAAAACCTGTTATTGGTGCGGCTGCGGGTGCAGGTGCGAGTGTGCTTTTGCGGAACAAAGAAAGAGATGCTTTTGTCCTCAGACCTGAACAGGATTTAAGGCTCACACTGAATTCTAACTTGAATTTAGTACCACAATCCCGCTACTAGATTTAACTTCATTCAAGTTGTGAATTTAATCATCCCTGATATGCGATCGCCACTTTAACTAGAGTGTGCGATCGCCTTTATTTTTAACCCTAAAAAATTTTATTGAACAGCAACTATTCCACCTCTATATCGTCTTAATCAGTATGAATATTTATTGGAATACTTATTTAAAAGTTGGCTCTATTGTATTCTGTATCCAAAAGAGTATTCAAAATTATGGAATATTTTGATACTTTTGTTAAGTAGTAAGTAGCGATTAAGGAGCCTTTTCTTGTGGTAATTCAAGGTTTCGGTTTAAGCACATATCTTACAATTGCCGTAGTATTAAGTCTTTTGGTTCAGGGAGAAAGTATAAAAGCATCTTTAGTTGAAAACGTCCGTCAGATATCCACAAACAAGGAAATGAGTCTATCCAGCCACGACAACTTAATCAGCCAGAATTCAACACCGAAAACATACTATGTTAGTGGTAGTGGAAACGACAATAATAGCGGACTCTCTACTTCATCAGCTTTTAGGACAATTCAAAAGGCAGCAGACCTTACTAACCCTGGCGATACAGTATTGATTATGAACGGAGTATACAAAAATATAGGCAAAGCTGGAAATGTAGTAAATATTAAACGTTCTGGAACTGCAAATGCATGGATTAAGTATAAAGCATATCCTGGGCATTTCCCAAAAATTCAGCACAATACATGGAATGGGATCACGATTTCAAATAAAGCTTCATATATCGAGATCAACGGGCTAGAGGTTATAGGAAACAATGCTAATATAACCCTTGATTATGCGATGAGTGAGAAGACTAACAAACTAAACCCACTAACGAATGGAAACTGTATCAACGTTGACGGACGAACCAATGGTCATGTTCATCACATCCGTATTTTGAACAACAAAGCGCATGACTGTGGAGGAGCAGGTATTTCAGCGATTCAAGCAGACTATGTGACAATAGATAATAATGTGGTATTTAATAATGCCTGGTATGGTGTTTATGGTTCTAGTGGTATTTCAATGTTGAATAATTGGAATTCTGACAACAACCAGGGATACAAGATGTTTGTTACCAACAACAAGACCTACAACAATCGTATGTACATCCCTTGGATTGCAGTCGGAAAGATTACAGACGGTAATGGCATTATTATCGATAGTACAAGAAATCAAGATAACTCAAAATTGGATGCATATAAAGGACGTACTTTAGTTCAAAACAATCTTGCATTTAATAATGGTGGTTCGGGCATTCATGCATTTTTTAGCGATCATGTTGATATTGTAAATAACACAGCTGTTTTAAATAATCAGAGTCCAGAACTTAATGGTGGGCAAATATTTGCTCATACGTCATCTGATGTCAAAATTCTCAGGAACATTCTCTATGCTTTTCCTGGGAAAAATATTAATAACAACACTAAAAACAAAAACGTTGTTTATGACTATAATATCTATCTCAATAGTTCTAAGATAAGTGTTAAGGGGTCTCACGATATTGTTGCAGACTCAGAGTTTTTAAGTAAGCATCCCACTATCGAAAAAATATCTGACGATTGGAAATCACAGCTAGATAGAAATCCGTCAACGCGGACTTCTATAGAGGCTAAGTCGGCAGATTTTGTTTGCGATCCAGTGAATTATCCTTTGCAAGACAAGCTCATCAAAGTGGGATGTTCCCCGCTATCTTTAGCTCAAACTGCTTTTTCTGATGTTTCATCTAACTATTGGGCAGCACAATTTATTCAACAATTATCTCAGCGAGGTGTAATTGCCGGATTTCCTGATGGTAGTTTCCGCCCAGAAGAATCGGTGACACGCGCTCAATTTGCCGCGATGGTCAATAAAGCTTTCCAAAAAGCACAGCAACGACCAGCAATCAATTTTGCTGATGTGCCTAGCAACTATTGGGCATCCAGTGCGATTGGGCAAGCTTATACCATTGGTTTCTTATCTGGTTATCCCGGTAATCGCTTTGAGCCTAACCAGGCTATTCCCCGCGAACAGGTTTTAGTTTCCCTCGCTAACGGTTTGGAATATAGTCCTAGTGGCAATACCGAAAGCACTCTGCAATACTTCAACGATGCCTCTAACATCGCTAGCTATGCCCGTAGCCCGATCGCAGCAGCAACCGAAAAGCGAATTGTGGTGAACTATCCGAATGTGAAGTTACTGAATCCAACTGCAACTGCTACACGCGCACAAGTAGCAGCTTTTATCTACCAAGCATTAGTTAGTTCTAATCAAGCCTCAGCAATTAACTCACCCTATGTCGTGTTAAAACTTAGCAATTAACTCGTCATATACAGTAGTTGTCGGGTCTACTACTTCAACACCTGTATCAGTCACAATTAGAATCTGTTGACTTAGATAGTTATTTAATAGGCGATCGCTACCTTAACTAGAGTGTGCGATCGCCTTGACTTTTAACCATAAAATTTTCTATTTAACAGCAACTATTATATCTCTGTATCGTCTCATTGAATATCTATGTTTTTGAAAAATTGCTAATAGGTAATAGGGTGATTACATTACTTTTATTAACTAGTTCGTTTGGCATATATTTTTTAATTATGACTATATGACTAAAGTAATGGTTTTTACAAAAAGCAAAAAAATTAGGAACCTTGTACTTTAGTAAATGTCTAACTAATTAACAGTAAAAAAATAATTGTACCGGAGTAAAAAAATAATGTTTAACTTAAATCGTTGGCAATCGAGAACAGCTGCACTCATGGCTTTGAGCGTCACAGTCGTTACTGTAGCGCCTTTCGTTACAGCTTCACCATCTTTAGCTCAAACTACTTTTTCTGATGTTTCATCTAACTATTGGGCAGCACAATTTATTCAACAATTATCTCAGCGAGGTGTAATTGCCGGATTTCCTGATGGTAGTTTCCGCCCAGAAGAATCGGTGACACGCGCTCAATTTGCCGCGATGGTCAATAAAGCTTTCCAAAAAGCACAGCAACGACCAGCAATCAATTTTGCTGATGTGCCTAGCAACTATTGGGCATCCAGTGCGATTGGGCAAGCTTATACCATTGGTTTCTTATCTGGTTATCCCGGTAATCGCTTTGAGCCTAACCAGGCTATTCCCCGCGAACAGGTTTTAGTTTCCCTCGCTAACGGTTTGGAATATAGTCCTAGTGGCAATACCGAAAGCACTCTGCAATACTTCAACGATGCCTCTAACATCGCTAGCTATGCCCGTAGCCCGATCGCAGCAGCAACCGAAAAGCGAATTGTGGTGAACTATCCGAATGTGAACTTCCTGAATCCAACTACAACCGCCACTCGCGCCCAGGTAGCAGCTTTTATCTACCAAGCATTGGTTAGTTCTAATCAAGCCTCAGCAATTAACTCGCCTTATGTTGTGGCTGTCGGGTCTACTACCCCAACACCTGCATCAGTGACAATTGCTCAAGGGACTACTATTCCTGTGAAGTATGACAAGGCAGAAAAAATTCTAGTTACAAAGGATGAAACATCGCCCTTGACATTGACAGTATCCCAAAACGTGGTTACACAAGACGGATCTGTAGTGATTCCTGCTGGTAGTCAAGTTGTTGGTCAACTAAAACCTGCTACAGGCGGTTCTCAATTCGTTGCCGAGAAACTAGTTTTGGCCAGTGGTCAGGAGTATCAGCTTAATGCTACTTCTGAAGTGATTACTAAAACTGAAACCGTCAAGAAGGGTACTAGTGTTGGTTCAATTATCAAAAATACTGTATTGGGCGCAGGTGCAGCAACTGCGGTATCTGCTGTCACAGGCGATCGCGCCATTGCGACAGAAGAAGTCTTGGGTGGTGCTGGTATCGGTGCGTTAGTTGGTCTATTATTCAGTAAAAATAGTGTTGACTTAATCGCCATTGACCCAAATACCGATTTACAAATGACTATCAATCAGAACTTGTTGGTTTCACTAAGATAGTTATGAGTCTAAAGTTGTAACCCACAATCTGTTCGCATAGATTTAGACATCTCCAAAAACCGTAGAGACGTAGCAGTGCTAAGTCTCTACGGTTTCATATCATGTCTGGCTCATTAGTTATAATTCCCAAATCTATGCAAAAATCCTACAAAACCCTCCCCTCTGGTTGTCTTCGGTCTTAATGATAGTCTTTAACCGGACACGATATCAGCTAACGAATAATTAATTTCTGGAGATGTCTATTATTCTTGGGCTAACAGTTTACTGAAGCTTAGTTTTGACTTTGAATAAGAGTAATATAACTTATAGGGGAAGATAATTTAAGATTTACACAGAAAATATCTCCTAACCCCCACAATTCGGAGGCTTTTAAGATTCTCCCCCTATTTTAAGCTTGCTTGGAGGATGGGGTTTCAAGTTTTCACTTCCTAAGTCCTGATAATATGCAGAGATTGCTTACGAGTTATCTTCCCTCAATATATTTTGTAAATTTGGGATACTCTTAAAATTTTTTCCTCTCCAGCGTAACCAGATCATAACTTGTAACTCGACTTTAGCCCTCTTTTATATATCTGAGGAGAGAAAAATAAGATGCTGACCTTGAATCTTTTTAGAAGGCTTGATCGGCAAAGCCAAAAAATTTTTATTTGAAAGCAAGCACGGAGAAACAACGTTCTAAATATTCTCTAATGAGAGTAATAAAAGAATGTTAATTTAAATTTGAATTGTAAGATTAGTGTAATTGCTGTATATTGTACATATATAGTACTCACGCTAGTTTTTTCACTAAAATCAGTATTTTTATAAAATTGCTGAAACTTAGTTTCAGCAATAATTTCACGATATTTATTATAGTTAAAAAAACAATATTAATTGAATATAAACCCAAAACCTCTCGGAAAGAACATTTTCTCTTTATTTTAGCTCAGGAGTAAATTATTATGTCCTTAGAAAAACAAGATAACCTTAAAAAAGAAAATGACAATTATTCGTTTAAAACGTTAGGGGGCAACAGCCAAAATTTTTATTTGACACTGGATAAAAAAGGGCAGCCTATTAAACTTGGTGACGGCACTTTTGGCATAGTATTTGCAGTCCATGATAGCAATCAAGAAGACAGATTTGCTGTTAAGCTTCTTTATGCTCATAAGATCGATCAATCACGTTTTGACAATGAAATTAAATCAACACAAGAAATTACACGAGCCAAGGGAGAGAGAAAGATTTTTGGTGTTATCAGGACAGTTGGTTGGACTGATTCATTTCAAGAATCAAATGTATATAAGACACTAAAGATGTTTTTTGAGCCATTAAGAATCTCAAACTATGCTTTAGTAACTGAGAAGTATGATGTAACACTGAAAGACATTTTGGAAAGAGACGGTAAACAAAATACAGAAGAGGAAAAATCTCAATACCCTACTGCTGGGAAGCTTACAGGATATGAGATTCTTAGACAGATGACCTTTGAAGATCGTATAGCTAATATACTTCCATATTTAAAAGATATTGCTCAAGGTCTTGTAACTCTTCATAAAGCTGGTTTGTTACACCTCGATATGAAACCTGCAAATATTTTCGTAAACGAAGAGGGTTCTGAGGTTAAGGCTGTAATCGGCGATCTTGGTTTTCTGTTACCAAAAAGAGATCCAATAACTACATCTTTGCCAATAGCTAGTGCAGAGCTACCTCTTGGAACACGTCACTACCGTTCACCTGAACAAAAAGACTATTTTGATATTTGTGATGCGGATATTCAAGTAGATAGCGAAAACCATAAAGTTGAGCTTATTAGTACCGATCCTAAACTTCGTGATTCAATTATTGGAAATAACGATTTTGTAGTTTTTAGTAAAAATAAAGAACAGTATGAAATTGATTCAATCTCTATTGATGAAAACTCATCAATACGTATTTTTCTGAATGTAAATAATGAGATTATTAAAAATATTAGTAACGATCATAAAACACAGATTTTATTGTACAAACGGCAAGGTATACAAACCGATCTATTTGGTTTGGGAGCTATTTTCTTTGATCTACTTACTTGTGGAGAATCACCAGAGCGTTTTTATGATAATATTCGAGTAATTTATGACAAAAAGGAGAAAAAAGTTGATGAAATAATGGAAGACTATGAAAAAGTTTTTAGTCTTCAATCTAGTGAGCCAAGTTTAGTTCAGGTATTTGAGCCTTTTAAGCTTCATAAAAATTCAACAACATATGCTCCTCGCGAAATTGTTGAGATTATTCTAAAGTGCATACTTTACAAAGCAGGAAATACTTTTTATACCCTTAGCGATGACAGTTCTGATAAAATAGCTGTGCAGCTTGTGCTTGATAAAATACTGGAATTAGAGCAAAGTAAAAATTTTGAATTTAGAAGAACAAATAATAGTCTTTATCGCCGCAATTGGGAAAAGGAAAATAATTCACTTACTCCAAGTTTTTTAGAAACACTCAAAGAACTACAGAACTTGGATAAGGATCAATTACCTGCTCGTTTGGTAAGAGGATTTTGGTATTTGGATAAAATATCTGAATTAGTTAATCGCTCTGTGCAATCTTCATCTTTGCAGAATTCATTCTCATTTAGTGAGTTACATCCTACAAACTTGGTTATTAGAGAAACAAATAGTGAACCAGAAAATCTAACTATAAGGTTTCAGGCATACAAGACGGAAGAGTATTATAAGAAAGATTTAAGAAGTGACTCTGTATATACAAAAATCACTCGTGATATGGGAAATCCTTTTGTTCCAAATTATTTAGCGTTTCTGCGTCGGAAAATTAAAATTAAAGAATTAGAAAATAAACAATATGAATATCAATTTTTAGATTCGTCTTCTTATAGAAATAATATTGAAAAGGGAGATTGGATTATATTAAAGCCTCAAAATAATACTACAAACATATTGTTGCAAGTTGAATCTTCCGAAGGCTCTAATTTAACTTATAAACACGTCTCGTTTAAGGAAGATAATAAAGATGAAGTATCGACAATTATAAACAATATTACTAATGGTGAGATAGTAAGGGAAGTTGTATACTACCAAAATATTGAACCTTGTGTTTATTATTTAAACATGATAGGAATTTATATATACAATATATTTTTCGTAGGTATTCAAAACAATACTTACAGTAAACCTGGAATAAATGACATAATTAATAGTCTTTTGACTATGAATAATTCTCTTAAGAATAAGAAGATAAATATAAGAGAACCATATAATGATAATGAGCAAAAAAAGAATTTTTTTGATAACCTTGCTTTCAGCAAGCAGCCAAAAAATGTAAAAATGTCTAAAATTAAAGAAATTCTTGAAAGAGTTGCTTATATGTATCTAAAACTGACTATTAAGGAAAGTGAGAATTCCTATTATAAGAGCGGTACAGAAGATAAGTTGCGAATTACTTCACTTCTTAAGGACATTGAGAAACTCAAGCAGAATATTACTGATTTTATCAATACCAATGATATCCAACCTGTCCTTCTTAGATCATATATTAGTGATGAGTCGCTTGAAGAAATCCCAACACTGTCTAAATTAATAAATAATAGTCAGATAGGTGTATCTCTAGAGTTTGATCAGCTAACTTCTTCGCTCGTTGAAGTACAGTCAGGTAATATGACAATGCGCTTGGATGACATGCTAACTCTTTAAATGCTAACTATAATGTGAATAAATACTTAGCTATTTTATTGTTAAAAATAATAATCTTAGGTTAGGATATTAAGCAGCGTTAAAGGTTAATGGAAAATGGGATAACCCGTTCTGAATAGACTAACTTTTAGTTTCAGGCAACCAAATAATAAACGTAGTTCCCGGCGCATTGGGTGAAGTTAATTTAGAGTTGATTGCAGGGCTGAAAACCTCGATTTCACCCTGCATTTGTTCTATTAATTGTTTAGCGATCGCTAACCCCAAACCTGTGCCAGGGATTTCTGTTTGCGCTTGTACACCCCGGTAATGCCGTTCTCCAAGATGTTCTAAATCCTGCGGTGGAATGCCTGGCCCGTTATCACTAATGACTATTCCCTGAAAATTAGCTTTTTCTTGCCCAGCCTGAATCAAAATTTTGCCGCCAGTGGGAGTGTATTTCAAAGCATTATCAATAATATTAGTCAATACCTCTCGTAATGCTTTGACATTGGCACGCACTAGAGATGAATTATCTTGAATTTCAGTTATTAGTTTTAGCTTTCGTTCTTGGGCGATCGCTTTGGCTGATATTAATAATGGTTCTAATATATCTGCTAACGAGCAGTCAACTGCTTTATCTCCCGTTCCCGGCAATAATAGCGGCGGTTTAGCGTCTTTTTGGATACTTGCTTCTACAAATACTCCATCTTCCGGTAGATGTAGTGGTGCTAAATCTGCCTCTGTCAAGTCAATTACTTGCTCAAATTGTTGCAGTAATTCTTGGAGGCGATCGCTTTCTCTGACAATACTATTTGCCACATCCCGGTTAGCATCTGCTGGTCGTAGTCGCTTCAATAACAGTTTGCCAAAAGTCCGCAACGCCGTTAATGGGTTACGAAATTGATGCAACAAGTTATCTAGCAAATCCCGCTGTTTTTCTTGGAGAATTTGTTGCTCGCGCAACTGTTGCTCAAACCATGCTCGGCGCTGATCTAAAATACAAGCGATCGCTAATGTTTGGGCTATCCGTTGAATCTGACTTTGCTCGTGTTCATTCCATGCCCGGTCTTTCCTGCGTGTCACCAGTAACCCCATCATCACACCCTCATAAATCAGAGGTAAAACAATTTGGTTGCCACTAAGTAGGTATTCCTCTTTAAGATCGGATTGAGACGCATCTGGTATGTCAGACTCCTGTGACGAAGTTGGAGATTCTGAAGTCGGTGTCAATAACCTTCCTTGATGATTGGGTAATATAAACGCATTTCCAACTTGAAGTTGCTTGTATGCCGTCGCTTCAATAGTTTCCTCTCCTTGGGGTAATAATGCTGTTTCCGGGTAAATCACCACAGGAATCAGTTTGGCATCGCCGGAAGGAGTATCTACCAATTCTTGTGTTAGGTACACAATACTTAAAGTCGCTCCCAGCCCTTGGGTTAGTAGCGCTATTTGCTCTCGACACAGAGCAAGAAAATCGGAACTGGCAGACATTAACATTTTTTAGCTTTTGCTCAAGATTATAGATTTTGAGTCATGATGTAAGAGAGGATACTTAATTTTTACCTCGCTCATTTAATAAAGCTTAACTAAAATTTTCTTAGAGATGGTTTGTACTAGGAGATTATATTCTTAGGTAATTTTGTTTTCTCTATGTTTCAAATATATTAACTTTCTTATATTAAAAGGTTAAAAAGTATTGATATTCTGAACTAGAACCTATATAATGACGACGGATTTTGTAGCTATCACTACAATCTATAGCTTGAAAGAGGAGGACAATAGATTGGCAAGGAGACGCAAAAGGAAAAGTCGTCGTCGTCAGGAAGGACGGCGCATTTTGGAGCACGTGCCTCAATATAGCATCGAAAGTGGCGAAGAAAAGCCTGTGACAGCAGCGAGAAGATTCATTCAAGCTGAAGGGATTTTGCCACCGGCGTTGCTACTTGTAAAGCGAAATGAACACACTACAGATCGTTATTTCTGGGCAGAAAAGGGACTGTTTGGTGCTCAATACGTAGAGGAAAACCATTTCTTGTTTCCTAGTTTGAGGGTGTTAGAACCTTCACCAGGTCAAGAACCTCTTGCTTTAGCTAGTCGATGAACCATAGATGGTCATCTTGAGCATTGAATGTGGCTCCTGACTACTATTAACTGGCAAAATTGCTAAGTTTATGCAAAATTTAATTTTTTTTTAGTTTGTAGCTGATTTGCCAGTAAATCTAGTCCAGGTAGTTGGAAAGTGAACCTGTTTCAAACCATGCTAGATTGCATGGGTTGATACTACTTTGATCGTACAGAAGGGAGTGGGTATAGAGCCAAGTGCCTCTAAAAGGAAGAGTGAAGTTGCGCTCTTATGCCGTAGATGGTTAAGTAAGCTCTGTCAATGAATTTAAGTTAATGAATTTAAATTTTTCCCCACGACCAAAGTTGTGGGGAAAACTGACAAAGCAGCAATCTTGATTTTCTCCTGACTACTTTCCATTGCCTGCATAGTAGGTCAGGTCAGAAGTCTGCATATCATAGTTAAGAGATGGTCGCAAAAATCAACAATTATTTCCCAGGCTTGAGCTGGAGAGTCCTCTGCAACTCGCTGAGTTCATCTCGATGGGCAACTACAGTTACCTTACTTGAGGAGGTTTGTTCGCTCTGAGTTGTTTCTACTTTGAGCGACACCTTCTCAAGTCTTCCAGATTTTTTCCAATAAAATAGACCACTTAAAGGCGATAGCAGTACCATCGCCAGAACAAGGGTACTGAGGCTAGAAAAAAGCAGGGATGCGACCAGAGATAGACAAACAATCCCAGTAGCTGCCAGTAAAGTTAGAAATATAGCTAAGAACCAGCTAGGGCGAACATTACCTTCAAAAGTTACCTGATTTTGTTCTCGGTCTACCGCTGCCACTCGGTAAGACCGCGATCGAAAATACTCTTTTAATTGAGACATTAAAACAGCTTCATCTTGCTCAGATACTAGTTGGGCCATTTCTGTGCGGTCTTTAGTCGAGGCACGAATAAAGAAAAACAGCCCAACCGATAACAACAAGGTTAGCAGGAACGTAGATGGCAGAATAGCAGTATCCATAACTAATTGTTAGTGTTTGACTGGAGGAGACTTATTCATTATCAATTATTTGTTACTTTTTCCTCCTGTTGATGTAGTCAAGCCATTGAAAAGCTAAATCCTGAGCTTGAACTTGCCATTCGGGAGAAACTTGGTACATCCGCCTGGGGCGCCCCCGTCCTTCGAGTTTCTTCCAATATCCAGTGATTGCACTTTGGTCTTCCAGAAATTTAATTGCACTGTAAAGTACGGTATCTGAAAGCCGATAGACGGGATACTCAGTTTCTAATTGCTCGATCAACTCGGTTCCGTAGGATTCACCTTGTAATAAAACAGACAGTATGTAACAAACTGCTAGTTCCTGACAAAGGTAAGTTGGCGGAGGATTCTCAAAAAATTGATATATATCCTCAAGTTTCATGGTTAGTGAATGGCTAAAAAAATGCCTTAAGGTAAAGTCTACAATCCTTGTAGTCAGTATACAGTGCTACTACTACGTGAGTAATACATAATAAAGCTACTTAGACTAGATATCCATTGCGTAAACATCAAACAACTACCCACGCCTGTGAAGTTGTGGGGCGAGTTGGCGAGTTTTAGGAGTACAAAATAATGTACCCCACTCAAGCTCGATACGGTGTGGTGAGGAGCGAACAGACAGTGAGGAAGTCACTATCTTGGTGTTAACTGATGCCGAGCTGGTTAGAACTGCTTAAGCAATAAAATGCCATCGAAGAAATTTTACAGGTAAAATGCTATTTTGTCTGTAAAACTTAATAAACACTTTGTTTTACAGTGATTTTCCCAATGCAAATTCTAAAATCTTAAGCTAAAGGATATATTTGGGATCAAGTTGCTACGTCGGTAGACACACTTAAAGTAACTACTTCTGATTTCCACGATCGCAGAATTTCTTGTCTTATTTGGCAAGTGTGATAGTAAATTTATCAAAGAAGGCGCTAAAAACTAGGGGAAAGAACTCTCCGTGTCCCCTCGTCCTCGCCTCCCTTAATCAAGCACCCAGCACATTGGCGATCGCTATGTCACAAACTCCCGATGCCCCATCATCTTCCTCAACTCTTAGGGCAATTGCCCAAACTTTTCGCCTTATAGGTTGGATTAGCTTCTGGATTCAGCTAGTACTAGGCGTTGTTTCTAGCATAATTGTGTTGCTGTTCGCCATCTTTAATCAAAGAGCTGGCAGTCCTACTAATAATCCTGGGACTGGTTTTGGTGTATTTTTAGCAATTTGTGGACTAGTTGTTTTAGGTGGGGGCATTTATTTAGCTTACCGTTACACTAGGATTGGCAAGCAATTGGAATCCTCCAATCCCACCAACCGCCCTCGGAAAAGCGAGACTGTGCAAGTATTACGCTTAGGAGTATGGGTGAATTTAGGAGGAACGCTGGTAACTCTTTTGGGGGCGCAAGCGATCGTTGGTACACTGGTAGCAAGATCCATTTCTCCCCAAGCTATAACTACCCAATTTTTTGACCCTACCCGAATTATTAGCGGTCTAGATATGCTTGTGGTGCAGGCAAACACTAACACCGTCTCAGCCCACTTTGCAGGGCTTATTGCGTCACTTTGGTTGCTCAATCGGATTAACCGACCCTAATATTATGAGTGCTGAGTTTTCAAAAGTCTAAAGAAGTTAATCAGAATTTTTCCGAAACGGACAAAACTGCGTGTGAAGACAACTACATAATCCTTGAAAAACATCTTATTAGTACAGCATTGCGTAATTCCAATCAATGGGATGCTTGCGGTATAGGAATTACAAATTACGTTAGTGAGTCAAGAAAGCGGCACCCTGCGCGTAACAAGATCCCTGTAAAGGTACGAGCGTAATTAGGAATTTTGCCAAGCTGTAGTAGTAGGTGATGCCAAAACTAGCACAGGGATAATATATACCTTTTTTAGAAGTCTGACACCATGAAAAATCAATTTGACACCATGAGAAATCAACCAGCACAAAAATTTAATTAAGACGTATGGAGATTTGGCGTACAGGTTTTCTTTAGTAGCATCGTATTGGGGCTGTGCATTTTCAAGCTTGGCTCGCCAGCAGAGGACGATAAGAATATTGCGCTTTACTGGGGTGGTTTATCAGGTGTGCTTGCATACTGGTTACCTTCACCTGGACAAACTAGAGACGATAAGGAACCACCGAATATCACTCAAAGGACGTTTGCAGCCGTTGATAACAATAATGGTAACGATCAAAGTCTTGCTCAGGTTTCTGAAACGACAGTGACTCAAAATACGAATTCATGATTGGTTTAATGCATTATTATATGGTTTCTTAGCCCTGGCAGTGATGCTAGGGTAAAATCTTGCTCAGAGATTGAGACTGATTTTTCTAATAAACTTTGTTTTTGCAGTTACAGCAAAGCAAAATTACTATATGCTAAATGCTTATGTGTTAACTGTATTGACAGGAAGATTTTAGGCTAAAAACTGAGAAAAATCTGTGCTGGATATTAAGCAAATACGGGAAAATCCGCAATTAGTTCAAGAACGATTGAATAGTCGTAATGGTAAATACGACATCGAACCGATATTACTGTTAGATCGGCAACAACGGGAACTTGAAGGAAGGCGTAGTCAATTTCAAGCCCGGAGCAACGAAATTGGTAAAATTGTCGGGCAGAAGATTAAATCTGGGATCAATCCTCAAGATCCAGAAATTCAAGCTTTGCGGGATGAAGGTAACTCTCTCAAAGCTACGTTGAGTCAACTGGAACCCCAAGAAAAAGACCTCAAAGCTGAAATTGCTCAACTTGTGTTGGCGCTTCCCAACTTACCAAGCGACTCTACACCCCTTGGGAAGAATGAGGAAGATAACGTAGAGGTGCGGCGTTGGGGTGATGAGTACATTCCCCAAAACCCGAATATTCTTCCTCACTGGGAAATTGGCGAAAAGCTGGGTATTCTCAATGTTGAACGAGCTGTAAAAGTTGCCCAAAGTCGATTTGTGACGTTGATGGGCGCTGGTGCGGCATTGGAAAGGGCACTAATTCAATTTATGTTGACTCTCCATACTCAAGCTGGATATGTAGAAGTCAGTCCACCGCTGTTAGTGAATACTGAGTCTTTGACAGCAACCGGTCAGTTACCCAAGTTTGCGGAAGAAAGCTTTAAATGTGCTGATGATGACTTATGGCTGATTCCTACAGCAGAAGTTCCACTTACCAACCTCTATCGGGGTGAAATTCTCGCTGCTGAAGACTTACCTATTTACCACTGTGCCTTTACTCCCTGTTTTCGCCGCGAAGCTGGTAGTTATGGGCGTGATATGCGGGGATTAATTCGCCTGCATCAATTTAACAAGGTGGAAATGGTGAAGTTTGTCGAACCCAGTACGTCTTTTGATGAATTGGAGAAATTGGTGGGGAATGCAGAAGCAATTTTACAGGCGTTGCAGTTGCCTTACCGAGTAGTAAATTTAAGTACTGGGGATTTGGGAGTTGCCTCTACCAAAACTTATGATTTAGAGGTTTGGTTGCCCTCTTCTGGCAAATACCGTGAAATTTCTAGCTGTTCCAATACTATAGATTTCCAGGCGCGACGGGCTGATATTCGCTTCAAAGAGGCGGGGAAGAAAGGTACTCAGTTCGTACACACTCTAAATGGTTCGGGTTTGGCGGTGGGAAGGACGATGGCAGCAATTTTGGAGAATTATCAACAAACTGATGGGACGGTAAGGATACCAGAAGTGTTGCAACCTTACTTGGGACGTGAAGTTTTATAATTTGTCATTAGTCATTTGTCCTTTGTCCTTTGTTATTTACCAATGACCAATGCCCAATGCCCCATGCCCCATGCCCAATGCCCAATGCCCAATTAGAATGGAGATAACTATAGCTTAATATCTTCACTAATTTACTCTATGTCAGTTTTAGCAGCGATCGCAGTCTTGGCTGTTTTGATCTTGGTACACGAGTTGGGACATTTTGTTGCAGCACGTTCTCAAGGCATTCTCGTTAACCGCTTTTCTTTGGGTTTTGGCCCAGTTCTTTTGAAGTACCAAGGTTCACAAACCGAATATGCTGTCCGCGCCTTTCCCTTGGGCGGCTTTGTCGGCTTTCCCGATGATGACCCCGATAGCGATGTTCCACCCAATGACCCAAATCTGCTGCGTAACCGTCCAGTTTTAGACCGGGCGATAGTTATCAGTGCCGGAGTAATCGCCAATTTAATATTTGCCTATTTGGTGTTGGCTCTGCAATTGGGTATTGTCGGCATTCCAGAGAAGATTAACTTTCAACCTGGTGTCATCGTCAAGCCGGTTAATGAACAATCTATTTCCTACCAAGCAGGTGTTAGGGAAGGAGACATTATTCTGGCTGTTAATGGTCAGGAACTCCCCGCTTCTGAAAAAGCGACAGTTTTTCTCACCAAAGAAATTCAAACTCATGCCAATCAGCAAATCGAACTAAAAATAAAACATGAAAACCAACCAAAGTTTCTAAAATTAACCCCAAAGCTGGGAGATAAAGGCCAAGGTGTAATTGGCATTGAACTTGGCCCCAATGGTACAGCAGTTTATCGCCGTCCTAATAGTCCTTTTGAAATTTTCGGCATTGCTGCTAACAGGTTTCAACAATTATTTGTGGGGACACTCAGTGGTTTTGGGCAGTTAATTACCAACTTTCAACAAACTGCTGGACAAGTTTCTGGTCCAGTTAATATTGTCAAAATCGGTGCAAAATTAGCTGAGGACAATACTGTAAACTTGTTGTCTTTTGCGGCAATTATCAGCATTAACTTGGCTATTATCAATATTTTGCCTTTACCGGCTTTGGATGGCGGACAACTCGCTTTTCTGCTGATTGAAGGTTTACGCGGTAAGCCTGTACCCGCCCGGATTCAAGAAGGTGTAATGCAAACCGGTTTGGTGTTACTCTTAGGCTTAGGAATTTTTCTGATCGTCAAAGAAACTACCCAATTAACTAGCCAATTGGAATGGGTACAAAAATTGTTCCAGTGAGCATTACCCGCAAATCGTTATCTAAAAAGCAACGGGCGATAGAAATTTTAGCTCGGCTGAAGCGTCTTTATCCAGATGCTACCTGCTCTTTGAACTACTCAACGCCTGTACAACTGTTGGTGGCAACGATTCTCTCTGCTCAGTGTACTGATGAGCGAGTGAATAAGGTGACACCAGCTTTATTTGATCGGTTTCCTGATGCTGAGAGTTTAGCGATCGCTGACTTAGTAGAATTAGAAAGTTTGGTGCGTTCAACCGGATTTTATCGCAACAAAGCCAAGAACATTCAAGCCGCCTGTCGGATGATTGTCACTGAGTTTAACTCTGTTGTCCCCAACCAAATGGAGCAATTATTAAAGCTTCCAGGTGTGGCGCGAAAGACAGCAAATGTAGTCTTGGGTCATGGTTATGGCATTAATGTTGGGGTGACAGTAGATACTCACGTTAAGCGCCTGTGCGAACGTTTGGGTTTAACTGAAGCAAAAGATCCCCTTCGGATTGAGCAAGATTTAATGGGTTTATTGCCTCAGCCTGATTGGGAAAATTGGTCAATTCGGCTGATTTATCACGGCCGTGCTATTTGTAAAGCCCGCTCTCCCATCTGCGTTGCGTGTGAACTTGCCGATTTATGTCCTGCTGCGAATAAGCCAGTGGTTGTAGGGTAAGCAACATAAGTAACCCCAGAATTGATAGAGAGACTGTAGAATGGAAAACGGTGTCTTTAAATAAGTTAGAGAATATATGGCAAAAAAGAGCTTGATTGAGCGCGAGAAAAAGCGCACCAAGTTGATCGAAAAGTATGCTGACAAGCGAGAAGCTCTTTTAGAAGAGTTCAGAAGTGCAGCATCTCCTTTGGATAAGCTAGAAATCCACCGGAAGATTCAACAGCTACCCCGGAATAGTGCGCCCACCCGCCACCGTAATCGTTGTTGGTTGACTGGTCGTTCTAGAGGTGTTTACCGCGATTTTGGGTTGTCTCGGAACGTACTGCGAGAATGGGCGCATGAAGGTCTTTTGCCCGGAGTTGTTAAGGCTAGTTGGTAGTCAAGAGTCATTAGTCATTAGTCATTAGTCATTTGCAAAGGACAAATGACAAAGGACAAATGACAAATGACAAAAATTATTGACCACAACACTTATCAATTCCCAGACTTTCTAAGAGTAGATCGCTGACGGCGTTGGCGATCGCAAACTCTCCGTAGAAGCTATTGGAAAAATCATAGGACTGCATCTCTGTGACAATAGCAATTACTAGAGAACCAAGGTCATTTTCTCCTTCCATCCGTTGACGCACAAAAATCTGTGCGGCTCGTTGGGCAATATTTTGGTTGACTGCTTCGGGGATAAATTCTGTATCTAACCACCGTTGTAAGCGTTCTCGTAACCATTCACCTTCGAGCAACGGATTTTCAGGCGGTGGTAGGGTGATGGGTGGAATTGGTTGAGTCATCTTTTTTAAACGCAGAGGGACGCGGAGGGAAACGCAGAGGAACGCTGAGGTTGATTTTTTAGCATCAAATTGCGTTTCTAAGAGTGTTTTTTTATATTTATTTATGCAATATGATATCGCCGCTATTGTTGAGGGCTATGCACAAGGCTATTTTCTCATGGCTGATGAGCGCGATCGCTTGAGTTGGTACCGAAGTCGCGATCGGACTTTGATTCCTTTGGATGAGAGGTTTCGCTATCCTAAGTCTTTGCAGCGCGTTCTGAATCAAGAGCGGTTTACTGTGGCGATTAATCGAGACTTTCAGGCTGTGGTGACTGGCTGTGCTGACAGAGAGACAACCTGGATTTCACCGGAATTGCAAAAGATTTACTGGCTGCTTTACCAGAGTGGTTACGCTTATAGTTTTGAAACTTGGCAAGGTGACGAACTAGCTGGGGGAATTTTAGGGATTGTAATTGGTGGGGCTTTTATTGGTGAGTCGATGTTTTACCGCATTCCCGAAGGTTCAAAGGTGGCGATGGTAAAGTTGGTAGAAAGATTGCGTCAGAGAAAATTTGTGTTTTTTGATGCCCAAATGATGAATCCCCATTTGGAAAGATTTGGTGCTTATCGGGTTGGGGATGAAGAATATCAATCTTTACTTCAGCAAGCGTTGCAACGTACTTATAACTTAGTATAATTTTGCCAGAAAAGCCGGATGTGATTGTTACTGATGTAATAGTGCCGCGAATGAAGGTATTGCTATAAAAAATATTTTAATCATTACAATAGCGATCGCGCCCATTTTGTTTGGCATGGTACAGTGCTTTATCTGCTGAGGCAATAAGTATATCTGATCTGATGTTCCAAATGGGTATGCGAGAGGTAATTCCTAAACTAACGGTGATGATATTCTTGACATCAGACTGTACATGGGGAATAGCCAGAGCATGAATTGCTTGCTGAATACTTTGCGCTACTTTAATCGCTCCCGCTAAGTCAGTATTGGGCAAGAGTACCAAAAATTCTTCTCCACCATAACGGGCTACTAAATCGGCAGGACGATGAATTGTCTGTTGCACTGTTTGCGCTATCCTGATTAAACAATCATCGCCTGCAAGATGACCATAGTAATCGTTGTAAAGTTTGAATTTATCAACGTCAAACATAATCAGTGACAGAGGTTGTTGTTCTCGTGCAAGGCGTCTCCATTCTATTTGCAGTTGTGCATCAAAGCAACGACGGTTAGCTACCTGAGTCAAGCTATCTAAATTTGCCAGTTGTTCTAGTTTCTGATTTGCATCTTGGAGAGCCAATTCAATTTGTTTTCGTCCAGTGATGTCGCGTATGGTAATAGCAAAACCATCATCTAGTTTGACTGCGACAAAGTGATACCAGCAAGAATTGCCTAATGGATGGTAAAAATCCCGTTTTAAAGCTTCCCCCGTTTCGACAAGATTAACAAAGTGATTGAAGAGTTCTGGTTCTAGAGGGGCTAAGAATTTTTTGAGTACTACTTTGCCAATCATCTCTTCACATTTGCTTCCGAAGGCTCTAGCAATCACAGGATTGATAACTAAGCAACGGAAATCTTCAATGTCCCCAGTTGCAGGGTTGCGGACAGCTTGCATAGCGGCAATACCATCTAGCGAACTATTCAAAATGCTGGCTAGCATTGCCCTGGACTGATACAGTATCTCTTCTGTTTCCCTACGCTTAATATTTTCTTGTTCTAGAAGCCGTTGCTGACGTTGAATGGTTAACTGATTTTCTAGACGCGCTACAACTTCTTCCATCTGAAAGGGTTTGGTGATGTAGTCTATGCCCCCTGACTCAAAGGCTATCACTTTATCGAAAACATCATCTAAAGCACTAATAAAAATAACAGGAATGGTGCGTAGAACTTCATCCGCTTTTAGAATTCTACAAACTTGATAGCCATCCATTTCTGGCATCTTGATATCTAAAAAAATGATATCTGGTCGCTTCACCTTTACTGTTTTTAGTGCCATCTGCCCACTTGTGACGCTGCGAACAGTGTAGCCAAGTTTGACCAGAAAATCACTTAATAAATGTAAATTTTTGGGACTGTCGTCTACTAGGAGAATATTACCTTTATTTTCTTTATCAGAATCAAGATTCATTGCTTCTCAGGGGTTCGGCTAAATCAACCAATTCCTCAAATTCAAATTGACGAGCAAGTTTTGTTAAAGATTGAATTAAAAAAGTTTCTGTTTTGGGAATATCTCTAATTAATTCTATGACCCGATTAGTATTTGCTTCTAAAGCAGCTTCATAGAATTGATTAATCCATTCTGGAGACATACAAATTAGATTGTTAGATGTTAACGATTTTTTTTCTGTATATTCAGAATTTGAATAATTATTTTCAGCAAATATATATTTGACACCAAGATGTTTGGCTAGTGTGTCAAAAATTGTATGTTCTGCAAAAGGTTTGCGGAGAAAGTCATCACACCCGGCTGAAAGGACGATCGCTTTTTCTTCTTCTAAAACACTCGCCGTCAAAGCAATTATAGCTGTAGCATTCCCCTTGGTAGTGGACTTGATATATTTTGTAGCTTCGTAACCGTCCATGACAGGCATTCGCATATCCATCCAAATCAGGTGGGGTTCCCATTCATTCCAAATAGCGATCGCTTCTTTACCATTACTAGCTTCTTTCATCTCAAACCCTAAGGGTTGTAAAAGTTTAATTAATAATTGGCGATTAATGGGTTTATCATCTACTATTAACAGTTTATATATAGGTTGTCCTGGTGCAAGCTCTAATACTTTTGGATGTGCTTCTAAAGTATTACTATTTGTTTGTTGACCTAATTTTGCTTGAATATAAAATTTAAAAGTTGTCCCTATTCCTAATTTACTTTCAACAGAAATATCTCCTCCCATTAACTGAATAAACTTGCGACTAATTGTTAAACCTAAACCCGTTCCTTCTTGGGATTCTTTTCCAGCTTGTGCTTGAGAAAAAGCATTAAATAGTTTGGGTAATTCTGCTGCTGCAATCCCTACTCCTGTATCACTGACTTTAAAATCAAGAGTTAAAATATCTATGATTTCTTTACTACTATTATGTACTGTTAAACTAATGGTTCCTTTTTGAGTAAACTTAATGGCATTACCAATTAAATTAATTAATACTTGCCGGAGTTTTAACTCATCTGTGCAAATATAACACGGAACATTTTCACTACGTTGAAATATTAAATTTAAGCCTTGATTACTTGCCTGTAAATACAGCATATCTTCTAAGTCATCCAGCAAGCGGTACAGGTCAAAGTCTTTGGGGTTAAGAGTAGTTTTACCCGCTTCTATTTTTGATAAATCGAGAATATTATTAATGAGTGTTAGTAAATAATCACCACTGTGATAAATTATCCCGGCATTTTCATAATGATCGGCAGGCAAGTTTTTAGCACGTAACATTAATTGAGAAAAACCTAGAACAGCATTGAGGGGCGATCGCAATTCGTGACTCATATTAGCAATAAATAAACTTTTAGCTTGATTTGCTACTTCGGCTTTTTCTTTAGCAATGGCTAACTCTGATGTTCTTTCCTGTACCCGTTGTTCCAAAGTTTCAAAAGATGTTTGTAACTGAAGTGCCATGTTGTTAAACGATTTTGCTAGTTGACCTATTTCGTCCTTTGAGTTATTTTTGGCGCGAATATTTAAGTTACCTGCGGTAAACTGGAAAACTATATTGGTAAGGTGAATTATTGGCTTTGTTAGCAGTTGCCCAATGATAAAAGCGATGATTGTCACTACTCCTGCAATAAATGTAAATAGCAAAATTGCGTCGCGAATTTGCTTTTCTACAGGTGCTAGAGCAACAGCAAAGGGACGTGCAAACAATACAGACCAAGGCTTATATTGTAAACGAGCGATCGCAATCAGATTAACCTGATTACCTGTTGCTTTCAAAGATGCAATTAAATAAGATTGTTTATTATCCAATGCTTGTTTAAGTTTTAACTCATTAGTTGCCAATTCTTTGACAAAAGAATTAGGCAAATGACCTTCCTGTTGCAGTTGATTTACATCATCAGGCAGAGACACAATTGATTTAAAAAGCAGTTCTGGTGCAGTACTATGTGCTAAATAAATATTATTATCATCTAAAAGAATAGCAAAAGATTTTGCCCCAGCCCGTTCAGTTTGTCGAGTTACTAACTGTTGAACAACAGTCGCATTATATGAAACACGCAATATACCCAATATATCTCCCTTGGCATTGCGAACCGGACTGCTAAAAAAGAGGGTTATAAGATCGGGAATTGTCGGCGACTGCTTCATGCTAGAAACAAAAGAGAAACCAGTTTTTAGCGGGTTTTTAAAATAATCTTGAACTGATTCGTCTTTGCCAATATTCAGTGTACGTGTATCTAATACATTTTTACCGTTTAAGTCGAGCAAAGCATAAGAGAGAATATTGAGCATATCTTTGCGACTGAGACGGATTAATGTTTCTGTCGCCAATCGCATTTCGGGGCTGTCATCTCGCTGTTTTGGAGTTAGGCTGAGGTAGGGTGCCAAACCTGGTAAAATCGCCTCTACGCGCACGGCATTGAGATTTCCATCAATAAAGGCATCTATTCTGTTAGCGGTTTCGTTAGCCGCCGCAGATAGGGCTTGTCGGGCGTTGTCAGTTAGTGCTTTTTCGGTTGTCTGTTTGTTGACAAATGCCAATAACAGCAATGGAATCAAAGCAACAACGAGAAACGAGGCGATCAACTTTGTACGGATGCCGCCCAAAAAGGAGTGCTGCATAGCTTCAAATTAGGGGGGATTCAAGAAGGAAGAATTGAACAATTCGTCTATATTGGGTAAACGCGTAATGTTTCCAGAGCGAATAAAAAAGTCTGCATATATCTTGGCAGTTTTGTAGATAGAGTTAGGGTTGCTAGATTGAAAATATTTTTGATTTTCACCTAAATCAGTTAGGTTTATTCCCTTTAGAGAGAGAGTATCGAGCGGAATTTTTAACGCTTTGCTGATGATAGCTTTTCCTTCCTCAACATTTGCTTTCCAGTAGGTCGAGGCTTGCAGCCATCCTCGCACAAAAGCACGAATGTCTTCGGGGCGATCGCGGATTGTCTCACCACGAAAGATAATCAAATCTAAAATCAAGCCAGGGGTTTGTTTGCTAGTAAATAGGATATTTCCCCCTAATTTCATCGCTTCAGAGAGATAGGGTTGCCAAGTGTGTCCGGCTTGAATCGTATTATTTTTCAGGCGTTGAGGAATTTCTGAAGCCTCTAATTGAACCAAGTTCACATCATCACTAGTTAAATTGGCAGTTTTCAACATTTCAGTCACGAAAACTTCACTAAAACCGCCTAGATTTGTACCCAACTTTTTTCCTTTCAAATCAGCGACAGTTTTAATTTTTGATTGAGCGACTACCACATCTGCTCCTATTGATTCATCTATAACGATCGCGCTTTGTATATCTGGATTGGTGGCACTCAAGATGATAAACTTTCCCAAGGACGACGTAATACCATCATACTTACCCGCATTGAAGTTTGCTTGTTCCAATTGGGCGTATTGTTTATGAATTAGTTCCACATCTACCCCTTGGGCTTTGAAGAATCCTTTTTCTTGAGCAATGATGCCTGGAAGCTCTCCAACAAAAGATGCAAATATAACTTTCAAGGGAGGGCGTTTTACTTCAGTTGGTGTTGAAGTCTTACAAGCAAGTAGTAAATAGGCGGTAATGAGTAAGATACTAATGTATCTGAGTAGTTTAAGCATAGAACTTTTGATATTTTTTAATTATTGATAATTAAAGATTCAGTTAAATAAACTAATTATTCAAATTTAAATTGCCGTGTAAATTTCGTCAGTGATTGTATTAAACGAGTTTTGGTTGTTGGTATTGCTTCCAGATTTATAAATTCTGAGCGCAAGAGCGGCTTGAAAATTTTATTCACTATTGTTTTGCAGCCGCCCCAACAAGGAGTTATGGTTCAAATCAATCAAAAAGGCTGTAATTGCAAAGAGAGCGATCGCTCTTTTCCACTGTTATATAAAAGGATGTTTGAAAAGTCCTCAAGCGTGTGTTTCACTACCCTGGCTACCAGCTTGCGGGGCATTTACTATAGTACCAAAGTATTTAGGTAATAAATAATACTATATAATCAGCAATCAGTACTGAGTTGGTAAATGCGATGCCTACGGCGGACTACGCCTACGCAGATGGAGAAAGGACGGCGCAATGGTTTGCCTTTCGCAAAGACTATGATTTACTGATTTTAGATTGGATGTTGACCAAAGTCAGTGGGTTGATTAAATCCGCCAAATTTCTTAAAGCAATTTCGTCTTTGTCTAACCATCGCTAACCTTGACCCGGAAAACATGGCAGATTACTTGAATAAGTACCAAAAGTCTGACAGGAAAACCATACTAATGAGAATTTGGACTACTACTGCTGTGCTAGCTGCTTTTTGGCTAATATCTGGGATCATCAGTTCTGAGCCAATCAACGCTACTTCTGTTTTGGTAGAAAATGCCATATCATCTCCGGCGCCAACGAATGCAAAACAGATTACTGTCAGTAACACCGAGTTTGGTCTGAAGAGAGTTGACTCCAAAGGAAACGTTACCATTTTCCAGACAACAAGAGTGCCACTTCAGGAAGGAAACACCTACGGATGGCGGATTAAACTCAAAAACTACCAAGATGAAGTGAAATGGCGTGAAGTCTTGTATTTACCAAAACCTCCAGAAACTTGGGGAACAGATAATGGTGAAGATTTCTCAATATCAGCAGACGGGAAGACATCTGTAACACGACGCACACAGTCGGCTCCAGAAGGTGTAATTGAAAATTTTTGGACAATCGCCCCTGGCGATCCAGTTGGTAAGCATAGAATAGAAGTCTATATTAATGACCGTTTGATCGGTACTTTCCAGTTTGAAGTTATTCCAGTTAAGTAGAGATGAAGGGCATTGGGCATTGGGCATGGAGAAGAGACAAGCTAGACGAAGAAGAGGGGGGAGACAAGGGAGAGACTTGTTCAATAATTCCCTTTTGTCCCCCTTGTCCCCCTTGTCTCCTCTGCTCCCCTGCTCTCTTATTTTCCTCAGTCCCTAATCCCATCTTCCCCTGAAACTGAGGAGTATCTTAGAGATAGAAGTTTGATTCTTGTTAGGTGGCGATCGTGAATACAAAGGAATTCCTGCGATTGATCGAAAAGCAGCCCCCATGTCCTCAGACACTACCAAAAGGGCTGCAAGCAATGTGGTATGACAACAAAGGTGATTGGAGCAAGGCTCATGAAATAATTGCAAATGCCAGTGATGCTGACAGTGCCTGGGTTCATGCTTATCTGCACCGCAAAGAAGGCGATTTGAAAAATGCCCATTTCTGGTATCAACGCAGTGGTCAGCCAGAATTTTCCGGAGAACTAAGCCAGGAATGGGAACAAATAACTTCTGTATTGCTAAAGAAGGTCAACGTGACGCATGAATGCTGAAGAATTAAAAAGGCGTTTTGCCGCAGGAGAAAGATATTTTCCAGCCATCAACTTGAGTAAGGACAAGCTGATTGGAGCCGATTTGCCTGGAATTAATTTATGGGGATCTGACTTGAGTGGAGCTAACCTAGCTAAAGCTAAACTCTGGGGAGCAGATTTGAGTAGAACTAATTTAGCTAAAGCGAATTTGACCAGAGCTAATTTGAGCGGTGTCAATCTGAATGAAGCAAATCTCCGGGGAGCAAAACTTAATTATGCCAAGTTGTATGGAGCGAATCTGACTGGCGCTTACTACGATGAAAGTACGCGGTTTTCTAAGGGTTTTGACCCTATCAGTAGAAATATGCGGAAGATGTGAAGGGGACTGGGGACTGGGGG
>NZ_CAXTTT010000024.1:41700-64550 GCF_964247315.1 uncultured Nostoc sp. | reverse complement strand
TACACAAGTCTGAAATAGTTTACTTACCTGGTTTTTCGTGTCAGTTTTACCCCACCTTAACCCTCCCCCTATGTATTGGGGAGGGAACTAGTACCGCAAGGCGGAAGTCAAAAGTCAAAAGTTAAAAGTCAAATAAAGCTGCATCTGGTTCTTGAGTCTTTGATACTCATTAATGAGCCTTTGGACTCCATTAATGAGTCTTTGAACTCCATTAATGAGTCTTTGATACTCATTAATGAGTCTTTGATACTCATTAATGAGCCTCTGAACTCCATTAATGAGCCTCTGAACTCCATTAATGAGCCTTTGAACTCCATTAATGAGCTTTTGAACTCCATTAGTAAGCCTCTACAAGTTTCGTGGCTAGGGTAGCATAGCCTTACGCCACTACAGCAATCAGCAATTATTTAACTGCTATGAGAATATCTATCTATTATGCCGCTCTAAGATTTTGTGTTGGCTATTCCCACACATCTATATAATAAGAAAACAGTCATGATGAGCGATAACTATATTTTTAAAGGTATATCTGCATACAGACAGCAAATCCTAAAAGAAAATAAAGAAACCTGTGTTGCACCCAACTAAATAATAGGATAATAATAGTAGTAGGATATACAGAATATCGGTTTGTAGCCTCATCTAACTCATACTTGAGTGCATCTGAGTACAGCTTAATATATTGCAAAATATATTGACGAAATCTTAGCAAAAGCTTACAGATAAAGTTTCTTGTAGCGAGTACAGAAATTCTTAACCCCTGCCCCAAAAATACTAGTACCCCCATCGTTAAATACTAGCGCCCCCAACCCCAGACAAATTTTAACTTTATGTTAAGTCGGGGTTTCGGCGTTTGAGTACAACCTTAATCAATCCAATAAATCCAATCAGCATTGGGTTTCCTATCGAGTTGGATGTCACCTGATATAAGCATAAAAATAGCAGATGGCTCATTTATCAGATAGACATTACCGATGCAACAGTCTTTAGACAGTATTAGCGATCGCCAAACTACCAAAACGCAGGATTCTACGCGCACATCCATGCTGAAAAATCTACTCTCTGGCGTTTTTTTTGAGCCATTATTGAGTGATTTTCGCATTATTTTTGAGCGCGATCCAGCAGCACGGAATTGGCTAGAGGTAGTATTTTGCTATCCAGGATTGCACGCACTCTGTTTGCATCGTCTTGCTCACTGGTTACATGGCCGAGGAGTGGATTTTATCCCCCGTTTAATTTCTCATTTGGGGCGATTTTTGACCGGAATTGAAATTCACCCAGGTGCAGAGATTGGTCAGGGCGTGTTTATCGACCACGGAATGGGGGTTGTCATTGGCGAAACTGCGATCGTGGGCGACTATACACTGATTTATCAGGGCGTCACTCTGGGCGGAACTGGTAAAGAAACTGGTAAGCGACATCCCACAGTAGGTAAAAATGCAGTGATTGGGGCGGGTGCAAAAGTTTTGGGTAATCTACAAATTGGCGATCGCGTCCGTATTGGCGCAGGTTCCATTGTCTTACGGAATATCCCTAGCGATTGCACTGTGGTGGGAGTTCCCGGTCGAATTATTTCTCGGAACGAAGCCGCCAGCCTTTCTCCTTTAGAACATGGAAAGCTACCCGATGTGGAAGCAACCGTGATTCGTTCTTTGCTCTCACGTATAGAGCAACTCGAAAAACAACTGCAAACTTTAGGCGTTAAGAGTCATTAGTCATTGGTCATTGGTCATTAGTCATTAGTCATTGGCAAAGGACAAAGGACAAAGGACAACTGACAAATGACAAAGGACAAAAGACAACTGACAAATGGCAAAGGACAAATGACAAATGACAAATCACGTTTTGCAGATTCCTTTGAGCGATCGCTGGCGAATCTATCACCGTTTGCAAGAGTTAAAAATTAATAGCTCTTGTCCCCCCGATGGTTCTTTACGAGTGCAAGTGAACAATTTGCTCGAAGTAATTCTGATTCGCAGTACAGTTATGCAATTTCTTGGTTCTCGTCACGAATTATTAGAGTGGCTAGAGCGTTGCTGGCATTACAGTGATGAGTCATGATTATTTCAAAAAGACCTAATTTAAAGACGATTAATCTTGAATTCATGACTCAAGGACTGCACTTCATCCTTTTTGTTCATAAATGCACAAAGCTCGAATAAATTTAGAAGTTGAAGCTACTGTCTGCTAACAGAATTTGTTGCAGACTGAGATGGATTAGATGAGGTTTAGATTTTGTTGGCTCTACTAAATCTGAAATTTCCCTGACATGTAGCAACAATTAAAAAGGCGAAATTCCCAAATCTAAATTGGGAATTCTGATTTTTAATTTTTTCCCAAATTAATAAATTGAAAGTTTGATTATGGCGACTCGGAACAGAGATATAAAACTCCTCAATTTTTTGCACAATGAACTTGAACTTTCAAATGCCGATATTGCTGTAGCTCTGCGACACCGTGAATTAGAAAATGGCCCACTACCGATGCTCCTCTGGCAGTATGGTTTCGTTGATGTGGAACAGCTAGGAAAGATATTTGATTGGCTAGCAGACCAAAGTTAGTAAATTGAAACCCTGTAGCTCTGAGTACCATTACCTGCCTAAATTACACTCACATGCACTAGAAAAGATGAGGTTACGAAGATGATTACATCCTTAATTGCTGGATTCTGTGTATTACTTTGCTCAGGATTTGCTAATAGTTATATTAGTTCATTGCTACTCGAAGACATTTCAACTGACATCGGTAAAAACGATTAGAAAATTATACATTGTTTTAGTTCCCTGTCATACAGATGTGATGCTACTAATAGGGCAATAATTAAGGATCATGTATCCTACATTATGAATTGTGATATTTTTAGCATTTACCATCACGAGGGATTGTAGAGGGAAAGGATATTAAGAATACTTCCAAGAGAGGGATATTTGCAATGAATCAAATCATAATTAATGACACTACATTACGTGATGGCGAACAAGCCGCAGGTGTTGCCTTTACTCTACAAGAAAAAGTAGCGATCGCTAAGTTTCTCGATGCCATTGGTATCCCGGAATTAGAAGTCGGTATACCGGCAATGGGTGACGAAGAAACGCGGGCGATCGCTGCAATCTCTAACTTAGGTTTACAAGCAAAACTCTTGGGCTGGAACCGTGCTGTCATCTCAGATATCAAGGCTTCCATCGCCTGTGGTTTGAACAGGGTGCATATTGCTATTCCCGTCTCTGGTATCCAAATTGCCACTAAATTTCATGGTCAGTGGCGAGTAAGTTTACAAAAACTCAAAGACTCAATCAACTTTGCCCTCGATCAAGGTCTTTGGGTAGCAGTCGGCGGCGAAGATTCTTCCAGGGCTGATGAAAACTTCCTCTTAGATGTAGCACTTTATGCCCAAGAATGGGGTGCATCCCGCTTCCGCTTTTGCGACACTGTAGGAGTTCTCGACCCCTTTACCACCTACACCAAAGTCCAACGGCTGGTTTCAGCGTTAACGATTCCCCTAGAAATCCACACGCATAATGATTTTGGTCTAGCAACTGCCAACGCCCTTGCGGGTATCAAAGCCGGAGCATCATCAGTGAGTACCACAGTTAACGGATTGGGTGAAAGGGCGGGAAATGCCGCATTAGAAGAAGTTGTCATGGCGATCAAACGCATCTACGGCGTTGATTTGGGCATTCACACTCCCAGTTTCCTGGAACTGTCTCAACTAGTTGCAGCTGCATCCGGTGCAGATTTACCACCCTGGAAAGCGATCGTTGGTGAAAATACCTTTGCTCACGAATCTGGCATCCATGCTCACGGGGTATTGCAAAATCCCACTACCTACGAACCATTTGCTCCCGAAGAGGTGGGTTGGGAACGGCGTTTAGTAGTAGGTAAACATTCTGGACGGCATTTAGTTGCTAACTTGCTAGAACAGCATGGAATTTTCTTGAACTCCCAAGAAACCCAATCTGTTTTAGACGCAGTGCGCCATCAATCGGTACAGAAAAAACGCAGTTTGACGACAGAAGAATTATTAAATTTGGTCAGAGAACAGAGGTACTCTCATGCAACGCGATGAATTAGAACTCCACTTGCCACCTGCTTTTGAAATTGGTGAAAAAGTCAGAGTTCGGAAACTGCTCAAAAACGATGGTACCTTTCCTGGTAAAGAAGTCGGGCAAGTTTTAGTGAATAAAGGAGATATCGGCTACATAGCAAGTATAGGCACATATTTGCAAACTTCCTATATATATGCTGTGCATTTCTTAGAAACAGGATTTGTCGTCGGCTGTATGAAAAAAGAACTAGAATCTGTTGAGGAATCTCATGAAAGTAATGCTACGCATGAATGACGCCGGCACTTTAGTAGTTTACGTTGCTAAAAAAGACCTGGAAGAAGAAGTCGTCAAACAAACCGATGGAAATGATGGCAAGATTCTCACCCTAGCAAATGGTTGGGAATTAGAATTTCGTGATTTACCAGACACAGCAAATTTACCCCAAACAGTAGAAGCTAAACGCCTCGTGTAAGGGGACTGGGGAATGGGGACTAGAAAATAAGTATTTAGGAATATTTTCTCAGTACCCAATTCTCAATCCCAATTCCCAATCCCCAATTCCCAATTCCCAATAACTTTTTATCAATCATGGGTAACAAGTATTTGACATTATCAGAATTGAACCTTGAAGGACAGTTACTAGGTTTTGTTGGTGGTGAACCAGGAAAATATAAATACTTGCAATTGGCAGTTCCATCTGGAAATGTGGAAATCAAACTGCCTAAAGAGTTACGCCGTTCTCTAAGTTCTTCCTTAGTTCCCGGTCAGCGAGTTCGTGTTTGTGGTCATAGCAAAGTAGATTCGCGCACAAGTAAAATAAAAATAAAAGCCTATCGAGTCTCACCAATTGATGCGTGTCCAAAGCAAGATTTACCACCTCAACCTAAAGCGAGGATTATGGTATGTCAAAAGGGCGGTTGCCTGAAACGTGGTGGTAAAGGTTTATTATCAGATTTAGAAAAAACTTTGTGCGATCGCGGTTTGTTAGACAAAGTTAACATTGAACATACTAGTTGCCAAAAATGCTGTGGCAGCGCTCCCAACTGTGTTTTACAGCTTGGTAACAAGAAATACAAGAATATTCATCCTGACGCGATCGCATCTTTGCTAGAAAGTCACTTAACTTCAGAGCAATAACCTTCTCTAGCTTTCCTTAAAATAATACATAAATTTGTAAGGGTAAAAATTTTACCCCTATTTTTGTTGGTATAGTATAGCACTCTTGTCAAACTGCGATCGGCTAAGTTATAACTGCTGCAACACTAATAATACCGAATACAAACATAACTTATAAAACTTTTATGTAGCCTTGTTCAAGCACGACTACAAGCTTAGTGTGTATAACTTTTTTGGAATTACCTTAAATACTTAAAAATAAATGTCTTTGTTTACTAATTTACTCAATCTACATTCAGGAAACAAACCGCGTGAAGATTTTTTTACTGAGATTGTTGCTTATTTTTTGTCATTGAATAATGATATTTTACTTGGTTGGCTAAAACATCACTCAATCATTAGTGATGATAATTATTCCAGCATTAAGATTTCAACTCAACAAGAACACAAAGGACTTGAAAGCCATACAGAGAATAGCAGACTTGATATTGTGGTTGAACTGTCAACTGGTTTAACTACAGATGTAATATTTTTTGAATCAAAAATTGGCGCGAAGGATGGAAATAATTCTTTAAAAAAATATGCTGAAATTTTGAGTAAATTACCAAATGTCAGACATCGAATTTTAATTTACATTAGCCGTGATTATGATCCGAAAAAAGAAATTAAAACTCCAGCATTTAATCTAGAGCCAACAGTAAGTTTTTATCAATTGAGGTGGCATCAATTTTATGCCCGATTACAACAATACGAAACTGATATCTTAGCCCAAGAAACATTAATGTTCATGAGGAGAAATGGAATGTCTACCACTAATCAATTTTCATCGCTTGACTTATTGACAATGGTGAATTTTAACAAAACTCTCCATCTCATGGAATCAACCCTCAGTGAAGAAGTACAGCAAGAATTCAGGGTAGCTTTTGGAGGTGTTATCAGAGGTGCAGCAAGTAGGACTCAATGGAAATGGGACGAGAGATATATTATCTACACCCACTTTTCTCCCTCAACATGGGATTTCTGGTGTGGTCTTGGATACTTCGGTTTAAATCCAAGTAATTTAACTGATTATCTATATTTAGGTATATTTTTGCACGTTTCTCCTAAGTTTGGACAACGCCCAAAAATTATTGAATCTATGCAAAAAATAATTAACGATAAACCCAATCTATGGACTCCTAGTAATTTAAAAGTTTTGCCAGCATGGTCAGGTATATTTTATAGAAAAAGCTTACAAGACTTTTTATCTGAAGAAAACCACGTATCTGCTATTAAATTATTTTTCCAAGAGTCAATAAAGGAATTAAAAACGGTTCAGGAACAATATTTTGATTTTCCTTGGAAGGGTGTAAGTATAGAAACAGTTACAGGAACTGATAAAGAAGAAGACCTCAACACCTCACCATCTTCCATCGCAGAAGTTTAATCAGTTACAGCTATATTAAGATAAAAATAACTCTGCATTCTCGTAGCTGTTATGAGCCTTACCACTGCTAAACGCTTTACTATAGCTGAATATCATCGTCTAGCTGAACTCGGCTTCTTTGAGGATAATGACCGAGTTGAGCTAATTAAGGGTGAAATAATCCAGATGGCAGCAAAAGGCACACTGCATTCTGTTTGCAGCACCCGCTTATATCGGGAATTATTCAAGCTGGTGGTAGAAGAGGCGATTATTCGAGGACAAGAACCAATTATTATACCTGATAACAGCGAACCCGAACCTGATCTAGTAATTGTACGAAATCGTCCTGATGACTATTTAGAAGCTCATACTAGGCCATCTGATGTATTATTGGTAAATTAGCTGATAAATTAATAGGTCATAGCTAATTTTTACACTGGAATAGTGCAGTTTATTCTAGTCTTATTTTTCAAATCAATTTTTCCAACGCGTGTTGTAAATCATTTGTCACATCAGCAACAGCTTGTTTAGCACCTAAACGATTTTCCTTATACGCTGGGTAATGCTCAGAAATAGATATGGGTTCACCCACAGTAATTTTTACCTTTTGCTTACCCAACTGCGGACGCTGTACACCTTTATCGCCTTTAATTTTAGCAATCATCTGCCATAAAATTAAAGTCGTCTCAGCAAACCTTTCTACTGTTGGATTTTCACGAATATAATTACCAGAAACAGCGACAAAACTTTCTACTAAACGCATGTGCCACATCCTTGCATTTGCTTCTTCAGCAATGCGATCGCCTAAAGCTCTTTCAACAGCAGATACTCCTTTTACATCCTTAAAATCTTCTCTAAATATATAATTCCACCCAGCTTGCTCTACCCGCCGACATCTATCGCTCAAAGTACCTTTTGAATGCAAATCAAAATACTGTTCTGATATTAGTAGTGCCGCATTTAATAAAGCTTGTAAACGAATTGCTAATGCTTCATTTCTATTTTCAATTTCTTTTCCTACTGTTTTGACATCTGTAAGCTTTAGATGATAAAAGCGCGTGTAAAATTTTTCCATCAACGAAAGTAAATGTTCTGCCAAAGTCAACAACCGGGGATAAAGCGATTCTATAGAAGCATTTTCTGCTGGATTCACAGGTAAACCACTAGCCGCTTCCAATTCACTTAAAAGATTAGCGATCGCCTCCCAAGGAGCATCAACGTAACTATATTTAATCCCAACTGGTACAATTAGAACCTGTTGGTCGCTTCCAGCTTTTTGCAAATCTTCAGCACACCAAAAGCCTAATTGGGCAATACCAGGTTCAAGGGGGCTAATATTCTCTGATAAACCATTGGTAGCACCTTCAGGCGCAGCCGCCATCGGAAATTTACCATTAGCAAACAAGTCACGCGCCGAACGTAACCCCGTCCAGTCAGCTTTACCTCGCTGAATTGGAGTCCCACCTAAATGAGAAGCAATCCAGCCAACGTGGGAACCTGCCCAGAGAGGAATGCCGCGATCATAGATAAAATGAGCGTGAATGGGAAGTTGTAGTGTTGTACCCTGCGATCGCGCTACCTTTGGCACGAGTTGAGACAGCAAGTAGCCCAAACAAAACGGATCGTCTGTTTTCGGATGGCGAAATGCCAGCAGAAAACGGATCTTACCGTCTTGAAACTGGCGATAGAGATCCACCAGAACTTCTACGTTGTCTGCTTCAATTTCGGTAATAGGTGTTTGCCATTTTATCCAACTGGGTAGCAACAGATGGACGACTCGTAGCAATAAAGGGTTAAACGCCGGAGGAATAAATTCTAAGGGTGCCTGTGCTTGATAAATTACATTTGCCAAAGTAGTTTCTCCTAAAGATGTCCTGATTCTAATCGCCTGATGGTTATTTCTTTTAAGATATCCTAACGGCTGTAATATGCCCTGAGTAATGAAGTCGAGGTAAAACCTGCCTATTGCGCTGTGCTTGGCACATTACTCAGGTTAAAAAATTAGGATACCTTCTTAGTCCGCCTACGTAGATTTTTTAATGAAGCGTACTTACGCAGACTTATAAAGTATTTTCTGCTGCAATGGAAAGTGTTGGCAGATAGTGGAGGTTTAGCAGCACTTGCAAATCTTAATAACAAGAAAGACTCAAGCTAAATCCTGGTAATACATCTTCACCCAATAATTGTGTGGGTAGATTTCGCACTTCCGTATCTTGTTTTTGGCGATAAATTTCTACTTGCTGCTGTTGGGGGTTAATTAACCATGCCAATTGCACCCCTGCATCTATATATTCTTGCATTTTGGAACGTAACATTTCCAAATCATCTGTTGCTGACCTTAATTCAATGACAAAATCGGGTGCAATAGGGGGGAATTTGCGTCTTTGTTCAGGTGTAAGTGCTTGCCAACGTTCTCGTTGAATCCAAGCAGCATCTGGGGAACGGTCAGCACCATTGGGTAATTTGAATATAGTAGAAGAACTAAAAGTGTAACCAAGGCCAGTTTGCCGATTCCAGATTCCTAGATCAATAATTAAATCTGCTTCTCTATTGCCGCTTTCACCTCCAACGGGGGACATGATGATTAATTCTCCCTTGGCAGTGCGTTCAAATTTCAATTCGCGGTTATTTTGACATAAGTGATAAAATTGTTCGTCACTCAGGTGAACGGTGTCTAGTTTTAATGTCAAAGGACTCATAACCTAGACCTAGATTAAATAGTTGCAAAGATTATATTATGCCATATCTTAATGACTGTAAGATGCCGATCGCACACAACGCAAGTTCAAAAACTAGGATACCTTTTTAGTCCGCCCAGGCAGACGAGAGTTTGTATGGCCGCGATTTCTAATCGCCAGGTGGTTTATAAACAAATTAGTGATTATGGAAAGGGATTAAACGATGCGACTTTCACAAATGTTATTTGTTACACTGCGGGAGGATCCGGCTGATGCTGAGATTCCCAGCCATAAATTATTACTCCGTGCAGGTTACATTCATCGCATCGGTAGTGGTATCTATGCTTATCTCCCGTTAATGTGGCGGGTACTGCAAAAAGTTTCCCAGATTGTGCGGGAAGAAATGAACGCTACAGGCGCACAAGAATGTCTTCTACCACAATTACAACCTGCTGATTTATGGAAGGAATCGGGACGTTGGGACACTTACACCAAAGCTGAAGGGATTATGTTTTCCCTGATTGACCGCCGGGAGCAACAATTAGGATTAGGCCCAACTCATGAGGAAGTAATCACAGCGATCGCTCGTGATATGATTCGCTCGTATCGCCAGCTACCACTGCATCTCTACCAAATTCAAACCAAATTCCGTGATGAAATTCGTCCCCGCTTTGGTTTAATGCGCGGACGGGAATTTATTATGAAGGACGGCTACTCCTTCCACGCCGATGAAGCCAGCCTTAAAGAAACTTACCAGGATATGTATAAAGCCTACAGCAATATCCTACGGCGTTCTGGTTTAGCTTTTCGGGCAGTAGAGGCTGATTCGGGTGCAATTGGTGGTTCTGGTTCCACAGAATTTATGATTTTGGCGGAAGCTGGCGAAGATGAAGTTCTCTACACTGAGGATGGTAAATACGCCGCTAACGTAGAAAAGGCTGTTTCTTTACCAATTGACGCCGAAACCTCACGGTTTACAACCTATGAAAAACGGGATACACCTGGAACAGAAACCATTGAAAAGGTCTGTCAACTCCTCAACTGTTCTCCCACTCAATTAGTGAAAAACGTCCTTTATCAGACAGTTTATGATAATGGTGTAACGGTGTTAGTTCTGGTAAGCATCCGAGGCGATCAGGAAGTTAATGAAGTCAAATTGCAAAATGAATTGACTAAATTAGCTTCTGAATATGGTGCCAAAACTATTATTAGTTTGGATGTACCAAATATAGAAGCCCAGCAAGCATGGACAGCTAAATCTTTACCTTTAGGTTATATTGCGCCAGATATCGCAGATGAGTATATTACCGCCAACAAGCAGATGCATCCCAAGTTTTTACGCTTGGTAGATCAAACAGCCGTTGATTTAAAAAACTTTATTACAGGTGCGAATGAAGCTGGTTATCACGTTGTTGGTGCTAATTGGGGTAAGCAATTTACATTGCCAAGTACAGTAGTAGATATACGTAAGTCAAAACCAGGCGATCGCGCCATCCATAACCCAGAACAAACCTTACAAAGCGCTCGTGGAATTGAAGCAGGTCACATCTTCCAATTAGGCACTAAATATTCCCAAGCAATGGGAGCAACTTATACCAATGAACAGGGTGAAGAAAAGCCGCTATTTATGGGTTGTTTTGGTGTAGGTGTGTCACGATTAGCACAAGCTGCTGTAGAGCAATCTTACGATAAAGATGGGATTATTTGGCCAGTTGCGATCGCACCCTATCACGCGATCGTCACAATTCCTAACATTAAAGATGCTCAACAAATCGAAATCGCCCAAAAACTTTACACAGAACTCAATCAAGCAGGAATTGAAACCCTACTAGATGACCGTGACGAACGTGCTGGAGTGAAATTTAAAGATGCTGACTTGATAGGCATCCCTTATAGAATTGTAACCGGGCGGGCGATCGCTAATGGCAAAGTTGAAATTGTAGAAAGAGCCACCCGTAAATCTCAAGAAATAGTCATTGATGAAGTGACAACAACACTTAAACAGTGGATTACCGAAGCAATAGGGCATAGGGCATAGGGCATAGGGCATGGGGCAAAACAGTTCCGTTAGCGTCAGCGGGGCGTTTAGCCCGTTTCGAGTTCCTCGGCTTAGAGTCATCCGTGAGATTCCCCACTCAGCACTCAGCACTCCTGAAGGGCATGGGGCATGGAGAAGAGATAAGGTAGATAACGAAGAGGAGGGAGAAGGGAGAGACTTGTCCAATAATTCTCGCTTGTCCCCAACTCCTAACTCCTAACTCTTAACTTTTCACTCCCCATTCCCCATAATTTACATAATCTGGTAGGTGACGGATTAAAAGTAAAAATTCTAGAATTGAATTAGAAACTTGCAGAATTAAAAGCCATCAAGTCTCCTCTAAATTGTGGGAAACTCTCTACTTATAAGTATCGTCTTTAACCAGGCTGCTCCTCACATAACTACCATATCAGCCCTCAGTTAGGAAGGTTTTGAACATGAAAGACCAACAAGGATCTAATCGTATTTCTTCAGGTGTAATTGCAGCTGTGTCAGCAGCGGTTGTAGCGGTGGGTGGCGGTGTAGCTTGGTTTACCACACAGTCCAGCAATACTCCCACACCATCAAACCCCTCTGCGCGCATCGATCAACCAGCACAGCCATCAACTAGGCAGCCAGCTAATGAGCAAACCCCTAACGTTTATTGGCTAAGACCGAAGGACAAAAATGTTGCTTTGGTTCCCCAGCCTGTTAAAGTCGCTTCTATTCGACCCAACCAGCCTTTAGAAGCAGCTTTCCAGAGTTTGTTAGCAGGCCCAACAGAAGGGACAGATTCAACAACTATCCCTAAAGAAACTAAGCTATTGGGACTGAAGGCGGAAAATAACGAGGTTCACGTTAATTTATCTGAAGATTTTACCAATGGTGGTGGTAGCACCTCAATGATGGGCCGCATCGGACAAGTTGTTTATACTGCGACAAGTTTAAATCCCAAAGCCAAGGTGTACATTGACGTGAACGGCAAACCATTGGATGTTTTAGGCGGTGAGGGTGTAGAGTTACAACAACCGCTAACTCGCGAACAGTTTCAGAAAGATTATCCGCTTTAGTCATTGGTCATTAGTCATTAGTCATTAGTCATTAGTTTTGGACAAATGACAAATGACAACTGACCTAAAGTTTGCTATTTAACACGCGAAAATTACGGGCTTGCTGCTCTAACCTTGTGGCGAGGCGATCGCAAACCCGATTACACAAATCAAAAATCATTTGATCTTCCACCCGGTAATAGGCGCAAGTTCCTTCACTGCGGCGGCTAAGAATACCTGCTTGCCACATTACCTTCAGGTGTTTTGACACATTTGCCTGAGAAGTCTGTGTTGCCTCTACCAACTCTTGCACGCATTTTTCTTCATCCCGTAATAAGTGTAGCAGCCGTAGGCGCATTGGCTCACTTAACAGGCTGAAGTATTCAGCTACTTGTTGCACCACTTCTGGTGGTAAAGGCAACGTTTGTTTCATCAGGGTTAACCCGCAAGGACAGAAAATTTTAACAATGATTCACTTCATATATACATTAATACTTAATCAGGGTTAATTCGCATTAAAGGTTGACCATATTCTACAGCGTCGCCATTTTGGAGAAGAATTTCCATCACCTGTCCAGAGACTTCGGCTTCGATTTCATTCATCAGCTTCATGGCTTCAATGATACAGACTGTTTGACCCTTACGGATGCGATCGCCCACTTCCACAAATGCTACTTCCCCAGGCGCAGGAGCGCGATAAAACGTTCCTACCATTGGGGAAGGCACTTCTACTAATCTTTGGTCGATGGTTAAGGGAGGATTTACTGATAACTGCATTTGTGTGCTAGTTCCAGTATTCTCAAATACACGAGATGTGGACACCTCCGTTGCCTGACTTCCGCTCATCTGGTTTCCCCCAGATGAACCCGATGTCAAGCCTGAACCTACCACACCGCCTAAAGTCCCTTGACCTACCGACAACATCTGATTGCTAACGCTCACAGCCTTACGGACTGTTAGCTCAAAATCATCGCTTTTGAGCGTGACTTCTGCAATATCTGTTTGTGCGATAGTTGCCAGAAGTTGGCGGATTTCATTAAAGTCCAATGGCACAGTTTTTATTACCTCGACCTATCCGTAAATGAGCATCTTAAGTGTGGCAGGGAATTAATCCCTATATAGGGATTTAAATTGGGAGCAAACATCTCCGTAGAGATGAAAGTTATTCCCTGCTGATATATTTATCTTCCTGAGTATCAACTTTGATACGTTCTCCTTGGGAAATAAATAAAGGAACCATTACAACTGCACCAGTTTCCAGAGTTGCTGGTTTTGAGCCACCTGTGGCAGTGTCACCTTTTAAACCTGGATCTGTTTGTACAATTTCCAGAACCACAGACTTAGGCAATTCTACTCCTAGCACCTGTTCGCCCCAACGAATCACTTCGGCTTCCATACCTTCTTTGAGGTACTTGACGCGATCGCCAATTTGTTCGCGAGTCAATCTGCCTTCTTCGTAGGTTTCCATATCCATAAAGACAAACTCATCGCCTTCTTTATAGGTATGCTGCATCGTACTTTTTTCTAGAGTGGCTTGTGGTACTGTTTCCCCTGCGCGGAACGTTTTTTCCATCACGCTCCCACTTTGGACATTTTTTAGCTTAGTTCGTACAAAGGCGGAACCTTTGCCTGGTTTGACGTGCAAGAATTCAAGCACTCGCCATACAGACCCATCCAATACAATTGAAACACCGGGTCGAAAGTCGTTACTGGAGATCATGAAACTTTCAAATTTTGGAAGACAATCGGCATTTATTGTACCCTTCAAGCGGAGTAATTAGCTATTTAGTCACGGGGCATTGAGCATAAGGCAAAACAGTTCCGTTAGCGTCAGCGTGGCGTTTAGCCCGTTTCGAGTAAAGAAGTGCTGAGTAAAGAAGTGAGATTTCCCACTCAGCACTCAGCACTCAGCACTCCTGAAGGGCATTGGGTTCTTCCTCATCCCCCTCATCCTCTACTCCCCACTCCCTCCATCCACTTGCATTTATTTTCACTCAGCACTCAGCACTCAGTACTCAGCACTCATACTGTGGGAAGATTATTTATGGGTTACGTCCAGTCAACAATTCACTGCTGCATTTGAGTTATCCCATGCTTAACTTCTTAAAATCCTGGCTGAAGAAGAGCCTAATGGCAATACTGCTGATAACAATATTTTTAGGCATAACTACAGTTGGGTGGACTCCCTCCAGTAGCGCCGCACTCCCAGCCGGCAATGCAATTACAGACGGAAAGGCTTTGTTACGGTATGCACTCCCGATAGATAACAAACCTGTGCGGCAACTACAAGGCAGCTTAGAGGACATCTCTGCCCAACTGCGGGCGAATCGACGTTGGGGTGCTATTTCCAAAGACATCAGCCAAGCATCCCGCATTCTCGATAAACCTTCCCAAATCTTAACAAGCGTTCCAGCAGAACGCCAACCCCAAGCCGAAGCTTGGATTACCGAGTTGAAAGCTGGGGTTGGTAAATTGGAAGAATTGGCGAACAGGAAAGATAAAGAACAAATTCTGCAAGAGAGAAATAAACTACTAAATCTCGTTACTGAGCTAGAAGATTCAATGGTGAAACAATTTCCCTTTGAAGTTCCTGCTGAGTATAGCAACCTGCCACAACTTAAAGGTCGTGCCACTGTAGAAATTAAAACCAACAAAGGCGATTTAGCTCTTGTCGTAGACGGTTATAGCGCCCCTGTAACTGCTGGTAATTTTGTAGATTTGGTACAGAGGGGTTTTTATAATGGCTTAGAATTTACCCGTTCTGAAGAATCTTACTTTCTCCAAACTGGAGATCCTGCTGGGAAAGATGTGGGTTTTATTGACCCAACAACGGGCAAATATCGCGCTATTCCCTTAGAAGTCTTAGTTAAAGGCGATAAAGCACCTACTTATGGCATTACTCTAGAAGAAGCTGGACGTTACGTTGATATGCCAGTTCTACCTTTTTCTGCCTTTGGTGCAGTGGTGATGGCTCGTCCTGAAAGTGAAGTAAATGGTGGTTCATCACAATTTTTCTTCTTTTTGTTTGAACCAGAACTCACCCCCGCCGGACGCAACCTTTTGGATGGTCGTTATGCCGTTTTTGGCTATCTAACCGAAGGTAAAGAAGTTTTGGATAAACTAAAGGCTGGTGACAAAATTGAATCGGCAACTGTGGTTCAGGGAATAGAAAATCTGGTTCAGCCGCAAGCTGCATAAGAAGGAGCAGGGAGAGAATAATTCCTGTACAGACGCGATTAATCGCGTCTCCCCTGATTCAGATTCCCGGCGGTGAATATCTGATCGACTGCGATCGCTAATTCTGGAAAAGTTCGTGATACAATTTGTTGAGTTGTTGTAAAAACTGTTTCTTCGTACAATCCATCTTCCAGTAGTAACACGGAAACTTCTGTTTCTAGTGGGTCTACAATCCAATATTCAGGAACCTCTAAAGCCGCATATTCCGAGCGTTTATAACGATAGTCCCGTTTAACCGATTCTGGACTAACCACCTCGACAATTAGTAACGGGGGTGACTCAAATACTGCTGAAGCATTCAACAATTCTCTGGCTTGCTCCAGTGTAACTACACACAGATCGGTCAACCTAGATTTATTTCTACCAGTTCTCACCCCACTTTCCCGAAAACACAGCCAAGTACAGTTACAACGTTTGATTTCTGCATCTAGTAATTGCTCAAGAAATTTGGCAATCAGGAAATGTTCAATAGTAGGTGGATTCATTAACTCTAGCTTCCCATCCACCAGTTCATAGCGAAAATCGCTACCATCATCATAGGTTAAGTACTCCTCAAACGTAATGCTGGTTACTGGTGTTGTTACCATTCCAACTAACTCCTAGACAATACCTTTATCTTAAACAGTAAAGTAAATCATCAGTTTTCTTCGTAATTTTGCAACACGGAAAACCGATTGTGAACAGTGATTTATCTTCTCAACAGGTAAAAGACATTGGCGAACAAGGTCTTTTAGAAAGATTACAACGCTTTTGCCCACCAGAAATTATCGGCGATGATGCCGCAGTACTTGAAACTGTACCAGGGCAATCTTTGGTAGTGACTACAGATGTACTGGTTGATGGCGTGCATTTTAGTAATCTCACCACTTCCCCAGAAGATGCTGGTTGGCGAGCTGCTGCTGCCAATTTATCAGATTTAGCAGCAATGGGGGCTTCTCCATTGGGAATCACTGTCGGCTTGGGACTACCTGGTGAACTTAAGGTGAGTTGGGTAGAACGCTTGTACCAGGGAATGACAGAATGCCTGCAAAAATACAATACCCCGATTGTTGGGGGTGATGTTGTGCGATCGCCTATTACTACTCTGGCAATTACCGCTTTTGGTCAAGTTAACCCTAGTCAAATTATCCGTCGTTCTGGTGCTGCGATTGGGGATGCGATCGTCGTTACAGGCGTTCATGGAGCCTCAAGAGCGGGCTTAGAACTACTCTTGCATCCTGAATTAAAAGAAAACCTCAACAACGAAGAAAAGACGGCTCTAATCCGCGCACACCAACGCCCACAGCCACGATTAGATGTCTTACCAATCCTCCAGAAAATCTTACCATGCCCCATGCCCATTGCTGGTATGGATAGCAGCGATGGTTTAGCAGATGCGATAATCCAAATTTGCCGCGCCAGTAGCGTTGGCGCTGTTTTAGAACGCAGACAAATTCCCCTACCAAAAACTTTTAACCATTGGCTGACACAAGAGCAAGCGCTAGCTTATGCTCTATATGGTGGCGAAGACTTTGAATTAGTGCTGTGTTTACCACAAGAGTTAGCATCAACCTTAGTGCAACACCTTGGAGAAGGTGCTGCGATCGCAGGCAGAATTACAGCCGGATCGACAGTAATATTGCACGACGAGCAAAAAAAATTCCCTGACCAATTTCTGAGTCTTAGCCAGGGATTTCAACATTTTGGTCAATAGTACTTTGTCCTTTGTCATTTGTCCTTTTTCTAATGACCAATAACTAATGACTAATGACCCTTCGGGTGACGCTCCTGCGTCGCTAGCGCTGCGCTAACGCCAGCTGCTCATGGGGGAAACCCCCTTGGCGCTAGCCTCTCCCTTTGGGAGAAGACCGCACTGGCTCACCAATGACTAATGACAAATTAATTATTGCCACTTCTCAGCTACCAATTCTGCCAGATCCAAGACTCGTTGGCTGTAACCCCACTCGTTGTCATACCACGCCATAACTTTTACTAGATCATTGCCCATAACCAAAGTCAAGCTAGAATCGACAATCGAAGAAGCATCACTACCTTGATAATCGGAAGATACTAGTTCTAGTTGGCTGTAGTCCAAAATCCCTTTAAGTGGGCCTTCGGCAGCATCTTTGAGAGCTTGGTTAACTTCTTCAGTAATAGTACGCTTCTCAACCTGAACTACGAAATCTACCATTGAGACGTTCGGGGTTGGTACGCGCAAGGCAACGCCATTTAGCTTGCCTTTGAGGTCTGGGATAACCAGTGCCACTGCTTTTGCTGCGCCAGTAGAGGTGGGTACAATGTTTATCGCTGCGGCCCTTGCCCGTCGCAAATCCCGGTGAGAAGCGTCTAGCAAGCGCTGATCGCCTGTATAGCTGTGGGTGGTGGTCATCGTGCCTTTGATGATGCCAAACTTATCGTTCAACACCTTGGCGATTGGTGCCAAGCAGTTGGTAGTACAGCTAGCGTTACTGATAACGTGGTGTTTGTTGTGGTCATAGTCATGATGATTCACACCAACTACAAAAGTACCATCCTCATTTTTACCAGGAGCGGTAATCAGAACTTTCTTGGCTCCGGCATTTACGTGCTTGAGCGCTCCTTCTTTGCTAGTAAATACCCCGGTTGCTTCGATAATTAGGTCAATTCCCCAATCTTTCCAGGGCAAGTTTTCTGGGTTGCGATCGGATACGCATTTAATGGTCTTACCATTAACGATGATAGAGTTATCATCGGCACTAATCTCAGCACCCTTGATCTTCCCTAGCATTGAGTCATACTTCAGCAGGTGAGCATTGGTTCTAGGGTCTGAAGTGTCATTAATAGCGACAAGATCAATCCGACTATTCTCTCTACCCACCCAGCAACGCGCAAAGTTACGTCCAATCCGCCCGAAACCGTTGATTGCAACTCTAATCACAGTGTCTTGCCCTCTGTATTTATGCTTATATGTTGATATCGTTGACCCCAATCATATCGCAAAGGGGGGGGGCACTTTTAACCATAAAGTGTTAGATCAATAAAAAAACACATAATTTATTCAGATTTGTAAGAGTAGAGATTGTTGTTAGTGATATATGATCTGACCGATTCCGGGACTAAATAACGAATTGACTGGCGATCGCCACAAAATTTGCGAATTAGACTTGACGAAACTCCTACTAAAGGTATATTCAAGAGTTGCCAGTGAATGTTGTATGACTGCTCTCTGAGTTGTTGCTCCACTTGCTTGCAGATTAATTTGCTTTGAGTTATAGTCTCACCACCTAGCTGTCGGGGTGCGATTAACCAATCACACATTTGTGCTAATTCGTGTCCTCGGTACCAACCGGGTAAGGTTTGGAAAGTATCCAAGCCCACAATCCAGTACCAGTGAGTATTTGGGTAACAGGCAGATAAGTCAATCAGGGTGTTAATGGCATAAGAAGTCCCAGAGCGATTAGTCTCCACTAGTGAGACAGTAAATGCTGGGTTATCTTTGATGGCTAATTGCAACATTTGCAGACGATGCTCAAACAAAGCTGCTTCTTTGTGAGGAGGATTTAGGGATGGCACCCAAATTATCTTTTCAAGGGATACTTGATGCAAAGCTGTCTCAGCTACGAGCAGGTGTCCCCAATGAATTGGATCGAATGTGCCACCAAAAACTGCTAGTTGCTGCATCCAGTTAAGCCTGGGTTTTATGCAATTGAAAAATAGTTTCATTACCAATGTACTATTGTACTCAATTCATGCCTAGACTTGATGCAATTTCAAATTAGTTTCACTAAACAATGTATTATGTAGCCAATTCCAGTAAGGTAGCCAAAAATATGTATTTGACATTACAAGAATTTCTTTCCCGATGCGGCCAAAATTTTCAGAATAATCTTAAGAACAGTTCAGAAAAAGCAAAAACCTCCAACCAAGGTAAAATCATTCTGAACCAGGAAAGCCAGAGCAGAAACATCATTTGGGCATCAAACATGAACATGATACAGGAGTAGTTACGGTAAAAATCAAATTCCTGTTATGATACGCGTGTCATTTGTGATTATGGTGTGGTGTGGTGTAAGAGGAGCAATAAATGACTAATTCTGTAGATTTTAGTGGTAGACCATTTCATTTCATTGGTATCGGTGGCATAGGTATGTCTGCTCTGGCATACGTTCTTGCAAAGCGTCAATTTCCAGTATCAGGTTCGGATCTTCGTCCTAACCACATTACGCACAAGTTAGAATCTATCGGCGCTCATATTTTTGGTAAACAAGAGGCAAGCAATCTCGAATTCTTTCACCCTAAGGTATTTGCTAATACAGTAGTATTAAATTCACAAGAACAATTACCTACTGATACTAAGTCAAAACTGCCTCAAGTCATTTGTTCAACAGCAATTAACACTAATAATTTAGAATACAAAGCAGCTCTGGAATTAGGTTGTCCAGTTTTACATCGTTCAGATTTACTAGCAGCTTTAATTGCCGATTACTACAGTATTGCAGTGGCAGGAACACACGGCAAAACTACAACCAGTAGCATGATTGGCTATATGCTTCTGGAAGCAGGTCTAGACCCAACGATTTTAGTCGGTGGCGAAGTCAATGCTTGGGAAGGTAATGCTCGATTGGGACAAAGCCAATATTTGGTAGCCGAAGCAGATGAATCAGATGGTTCTTTAGTAAAACACGCTCCCGAAATTGGCATCATTACCAATATTGAACTAGATCATCCTGACCATTACGATACATTAGAAGAAGTCATTGACATCTTCCAGACATTTGCTAAGGGTTGTAAAACGTTAATAGGTAGTATTGACTGTGCTACGGTGCGCGATCGCTTGCAACCCACAATTACCTACAGCTTATACTCAGATACCGACGCTGATTACACCGTCACCAATATTGATTACCGTGCTGATGGTACTACGGCTTTGGTTTGGGAAAGAGGCAAAGCTTTGGGCGTATTGACGTTGCGGTTGCTCAGTCGGCACAATCTCAGCAATGCTTTAGCCGCAGTAGCTGTTGGTCGCGCTTTGGGCTTAGAATTTGGAGCAATTGCCAAAGGTATCGCCACCTTTGAAGGAGCAAGACGACGCTTTGAGTTTCGAGGTGAAGTCAATGGCATTACCTTCATTGATGACTATGCTCACCACCCTAGCGAGATTCGCGTTACTCTCGCCGCAGCACGTTTACAGGCAAGACCAGGGCAAAGAGTGGTTGCCATCTTCCAACCCCATCGCTATAGCCGTACACTGACCTTTTTAGAAGAATTTGCCGAGTCTTTTACCCATGCTGATTTGGTTGTGCTGACTGATATTTACAGTGCAGGCGAACCTAATTTAGGGCAAATTAGTGGTGAACGTCTAACGGCGGAAATTGCTAAACAGCATTCGCAGGTAGTTTATCAACCAACTTTACCCGCAGTGTGTGAGTACTTGCTACAAACACTACGCCCAGGAGACTTGGCGCTGTTTTTGGGAGCTGGAAATTTGAACCAGGTGATTCCTGAAATAATTACGATACTCTGTGAACCGGCTAAAGCCACATCCTAAATGGATACTTTGCGAAGTTTTATTTCCAAACAAAGTGCCCTTCTAGCAACGGTTTCATCTGTGAATTCTATTACCGTATCTTTGCGGTAAATTAATGTAAAAATTTTACCAAAACAAAGTAAAGATGACCATTTCCCAGGCAGCTGGAAACGTCTGCACAGTTTCTGCTTTGAATACAAAGAAACAGCAAATAGCTAATTCAGTGGAGAGCGAAGTAATTTACTTACCCAGTACAGATTGTGCGATCAAGTCCCAGGCTTCTTTATCAGCATTTACTTCCTATAGAGTTGGGGGAGCCGCTGATTTATACGTTGCCCCCCGAAACTTAGAAGCACTGCAAGCAAGTCTTAAATACGCAAAAGAACGTAATTTAAAAGTGACAACGCTGGGAGCAGGTTCTAACTTGCTGGTGAGCGATGGTGGTATATCAGGCTTAGTCATTGCTACTCGTCATCTCCGCTTCAGCCACTTTGACCCCCAAACCGGTCAATTAACCGTTGCTGCTGGAGAGTCAATTCCTAGCTTGGCATTGGCGGCAGCAGAATTAGGGTGGCAAGGATTGGAGTGGGCTGTTGGTATCCCTGGAACAGCCGGAGGTGCAGTGGTAATGAACGCGGGGGCACATAATAGCTGTATCGCAGATATGTTAGTTACTGCCCAGGTACTTTCACCCGATGGTACGTTGGAAACTCTTACCCCGGAACAGTTAGGTTATAGCTACCGAACTTCATTATTGCAAGGTGGCGATCGCATAGTCACCCAAGCTACATTACAACTAGCGCCAGGTGCCGACCCAGCAAAAGTTGTGGCAATCACCAAAGAACACAAAAAGCATCGGTTAAGCACCCAACCATACAACTTCCCCAGTTGTGGCAGTGTTTTCCGCAATCCCAAACCTTACAGTGCTGGCTGGTTAATTGAACAAACTGGTCTGAAAGGCTACCAAATTGGTGGAGCACAAGTAGCGCTACTCCATGCTAATTTTATCGTTAATCGTGGTGGAGCAAAAGCTAGTGACATCTTCTGTCTCATTCGCCACATCCAACATCAAGTACAAGAACGTTGGTCTATTAATTTAGAGCCAGAAGTTAAAATGCTCGGAGAGTTTCAAGGTGCTTGTTGAAACTTTTAATTCCGGGAATGCGCGAAGCAAAGGAGCAGAGGAGAAGTTGGAGTAAGTCTTTCTCCTTTGTACCTCTGCATCTTGTGCCCCATAATTTATTCTAGGATGCATTAATTATTGGTAAAAAAAGAGGCAAATTACTTACCGCATCTATAATTGAATTTGATTGATTTGTTATTCAACGCACACGCGTACAAATAATTATGACAGGAAAAGGACAGGGATTTGGCTTTGGCTTAGGAAAAATGAAGGAACTGGCCGAAGCTTTTAAGAAAGCACAGCAAGTTCAAGAAGGTGCAAAGCGACTCCAAGAAGAATTGGAGCAAATGGAGATTCAAGGAGAATCTGGCGGTGGTCTGGTGAAGGTGATTGTCAGTGGAAACCAAGAACCAAAACGAGTAGAAATTTCTCCAGATGCTTTAGCAGAAGGTGCAGAAGTACTTTCTGATCTTGTAACAGTGGCAATGAAAGAAGCCTACAACAAGTCCACAGCAACAATGCGGGAACGTATGGAAGAATTAACCAGTGGGTTGGAGTTACCTGGATTTTAGTCATTGGTCATTAGTCATTGGTCATTAGTCATTGGTCATTAGTCACTGGATAAACAGAGAAGTGGGGGGGGCCGCAGTGGGGGGGCCGCCGAATGCAGTAGGGTGGATCAGCGGGGAGGTGG
>NZ_CAXTTT010000024.1:13387-41690 GCF_964247315.1 uncultured Nostoc sp. | reverse complement strand
TTGTTATATAGCCACTTAAAACACATATCTGCCCCCGCCCCTACCGGGGCCGCCCAGACTTCTGCTCAGGGTAGACGCTGCGCGTAGCTTGCTTCTTTGAAGAGGTACGCAGACAAATGACTATTGACAAAGGACAAAGAAAATCTATGCCTTACAAGTTGCTGTTTGTCTGCTTAGGTAACATCTGCCGATCGCCATCGGCAGAAAACATCATGAATCATTTAATTGAGCAGGCGGGCTTGAGCGAACACATCCTCTGTGACTCTGCTGGTACATCTAGTTATCACATTGGTAGCCCACCTGACAGACGCATGAGTGCTGCGGCTGCTAGCAAGTTGGGAATTAAACTGCGTGGTCGAGCACGCCAGTTTCAAAAGTCAGACTTTCAAGACTTTGATTTGATTTTGGCTATGGATCGAGAAAATTATGAGAACATCCTCAGTCTTGATCGCACTGAGCAATATCAACATAAGGTGCGTTTGATGTGCGAGTTTTGCTCTCGACATACTCTAAAGGAAGTTCCAGATCCCTATTACGGTGGTCAAGAGGGATTTAATCAGGTTATTGATTTACTGATCGATGCTTGTGAAGCTCTGCTCACAAAAGTTCAAAGTGAAGAGTTATGAGTTAGAAGTTTTAATTCCTTACTTCTCACTTTGAACTCCTAACTTTTATTCCACTAAACCATGCTTCATCGCAAAACGGACTAATTCCGCGCGGTTGCTGGTTAAGGTTTTTCTCAATAAACTGCTAACGTACTTTTCCACGGTTCGGGGGCTTAGGTGTAGCTGATGACCCATTTCGGCATTAGAAAGACCATGAGTCAATAACTCTAAGACTTCTTGTTCTCTATTAGTTAGGGCTGAGTGCAGAGGAGATTTCTGAATTTGAGTGGACAAAGAATTATGGGTATCCCCTGCTTTTGTCAAGCCGGAACTATCCAAACTCTCTTTATGAGAAAAACGATACTCTGATTGGATAATTTGCGATCGCTCTAAAAGATTGCGGATTGCTGCTGCTAACTCTTCCAGTTCAAAAGGCTTGGGTAAATATAAATCGCACCCTGACTGGTAGCCTAGAATTCTTTCTTGGGTCTTAATGCGTGCCGTTAATAAAATTACAGGCAATAAACGAAACACTGGTTGTTGACGCACCCGGCGCACCAGTTCATAGCCATTCATTCGTGGCATAACAATATCTGTGACAATCAAATTAGGATGATACTCATCCACCATAAACAAAGCCTCTTGACCGTCATTAGCCACGATCACTGAATAGCCAGACAGTTCAAGATAGTCGCTAACAGACAGACGAGTGCCCAAATCATCATCCACTACAAGGATCGTCAAGGGCATGGATAATACATCCCTAGCATTTTTTTACTCAGAAATTTGCTTCTATGTACTCCGTTAATAAACACACACAATAATAGTGTTCTTATGTTTCATACTATGACAAGATTACTAGCTAATGACTGCTCTAAGGATTGATTTATAAGGAAAATCTTAAATCATTAGGAAGGTTAACGAAGTGTAACCACCTTAGACTCTCTGTGCTTAGGAGGCATAGAAAGCTTTGTAATTTGTAACAACTCATCATCATTAGCGTCATACCAGTTCTTTGTCAGGACTTATGCCAAAAGAAAGTGAAAATATTGATTTTCTGTAGGGGCAATTCATGTAAACGCAAAGAAGCAAGTTATGCAGAGTCTTTCCTAAAGAAGCGGCTTCCCACAGGGTATTGCCTTTACTTGATGTGTAAGTCCTATTTGTGAAACTGCACAAAATTAGGCTTGGTCAGACAAGTTGCTCAAGCAACTTGTTCTATGAAACCTCACAGGTAATCGGTATCAGTTAACTTAAAGTTGCCAGAAAACCTTAATTTTGAACTTAAAAAAGCTAAATTAGTGATATACAGTTCACCATTTATAGCGGTTCTAAGATACACCCTATAATTTACAAGCCAATCAAAATAATTTTTTAGGTACATTTAAAGCACACAAAATTATCAATGAGCGACAAGAACGAAGGTTACAAAGTTATTTGCGACAACCGTCAAGCCCGTTATTTGTATGAAATTCTAGAAACTTACGAAGCTGGAATTGAGTTGACAGGAACAGAGGTGAAGTCGATTCGTGCGGGTAAAGTCAATCTCCAAGATGGCTATGCTTTGCTTCGCAATGGCGAAGCATGGTTGATCAATGTGCATATCTCGCCTTACAACGCTAGTGGACAATATTTTAATCACGAACCACGGCGTACACGCAAGCTACTATTGCATCGCCAAGAACTCCGTAAGCTAATTGGCAAAGTCGAACAGCAGGGTTTAACTTTAATCCCTTTGAAAATGTATCTTAAACGAGGCTGGCTAAAAGTGAGTATAGCCCTTGGGAAAGGTAAAAAGCTCCACGATAAACGAGAAGACCTGAAACGACGCCAAGACCAGCGTGACATTCAACGGGCTATGAAAAGCTATTGAGGATCGGTTTGCTAAACTACCACAGTCAGAGTGAGAAACTGATTGCTGTGAAAATTATGTTGTATGTCTACAGCGTGAGTTCTGAAAATGCCTAGTTTATAGCCCCAGATTGATTTTGTTAAGGTTGAGACTCGATACACTGGTGAGTAACTTCGGATGGCATCAGGAATTTTCAGATTTATGAAAAGTAATTTCATTACATTTGTTGGGGCTGGCGTTCTCAGCTTGAGTATGGGAATCTTACCCTTAACTCTATCTGCACAAGCTCAAACAACTAATGACTCCGGGGCCACTACTGCTCCAACAACCACCACTAATGAGCGCAACGATTTTAATTGGGGTTGGCTAGGATTGATTGGTTTATTCGGTCTAGCTGGGTTGGCTGGCAAAAAGCGCGATTCTCAACCGACTGCCTATCGCGACCCTAATGCCCCAAGTGGCACTACCTACAGAGATTAGATAATTTAAAATTTAAAAGTTGTCAGTTGTTCAGTAGGATAACAACTGACAACTTATTGGTGTTAGTTTATTGCTGATTCTGAGTTAGTTAGACTTGTCTGATTTTGAGCTAAAGGTGTCCAATAGCTAGCAATTAAGGCAACGATCAGCCACCAGAGGGTATTGACTTCAGGACGATACCAAACAGTATCTACGGTGCCGTGAGCTAGCATACCCAACAAAATAGCGATCGCTCCAATTAACCAAAATCCATCTACACTTCTGAGTTGTCGCAATCGTCGCACTTGCAAAAGTGCTGTATTAAATGTGACAATTATTAGCCAGAGAAAGCAGGCTAAACCAACAAAGCCAGTTTCTACAGTCACTTCAAACAATATCGAATAAGCGCTCAAAGCAGTGTAACGAGGGCGTTGGTAGAGGGGATAAACTTTATTAAAAGAGTTGTGACCAGGCCCAATGCCGAAAATAGGGCGATCGCGAATCATCTCAAAAACAGCATCCCACACATTTCGGCGAAAATTATTGCTGCTATCTTTACGGTCGGCAAAAATACTGAAGACTCGCAGTCGCACTGGCTCTACAAATATCACTGCTAGCACCAATACGCCAATCAAACCTCCCAAAACAATCGGTAGTGACCAAGTACGCCAAAAACGAGGCATTTCTACGCTTTTCCAATAAACTAGCAAAGTCATCACAGCTAAAACTGACACCACTAGTCCAATCCAACCGCCACGACTAAAAGTTAGAATTAGGCAAGTACTATTGACAATTAGCATCGTTAATGCTAGAGATTTCTTGAGCCAGCTTTGCCATGCAAAAATTGCTACTAAGCTAAAAATTACTGCTGGTAAGAGGTATCCAGCCAATAAGTTGGGATTGCCTAAATAACTGTAGACTCTTGTAGTCTTAGACATAGGAGATTCTGGATCAACCCAAGTTGCTAGTGCTGTGGCTCCAAAAAACCATTGCCGCAACCCATATACACTAACAATTAACGATACGTGCAGGTAAAGGATGATAATCCAAGAACGGAGGCGAGGCGACCTTAATACCCTGGCACAAAGGGTAAATAGTAGCAAATACAAGGTCAACGTTCCCAAGTCGTTAAGTGCCGCCCTTTTCACTGGTGATAATGCTGTTGCAACTGCGGCAACTCCCCAGTAGAGCAATACCAGCAGGTGAATCGGAGTGACTGATGAGACATTTGTTGGTGTTACTTCATCAGATAAAGTCAACAACAGCCAAAATCCGACACAAGCCACCAGCAAAAAACCCACCAACGCACTCGAAGCAAAAGGTGCTAAAGCATATATTAAGCTGAGTAAAGCCGCTGCGATCGCATCTCCCCACTGGAGAAAGACGCTAGTTTGCCGCCAAGAACTTAGTAGTCCCACCAGAGAGCGGTGTACATAACTGGTAGCAAGATATTCTTTGAGCGGTAAAGTTGATAGAGTAAATCGTTGCCAGACTAAATTCATAAAAAACATTGCGATCGATTAGCCTGCCGACGCAGAACTTGGAATCGATCATAATGCCTATAGCTATAAAAAGGTAATAACAGAGATTGCAGATTGCGTGATGGCGCTCTTATTCTTAGCCATCAGCCAATACGAAGTTAAGATAGTTCTTCATATACTTAGTACAGCTTTACGTAAAATGGTGGCGAATTGAGGGTTGAAATTTAAAGGCATAGGTAAGCGCAGAAGCACACAGAGAATTTGCTACGAATTAATGAAATATAGATAGAAAATACGTCTTTCCCAATCTCCATTACCCCTTATCCCCAGAGGGGGCCCCACCTTCCCCAATTCCCACGATTAGACATCGCTAATTGCTGGTGAGGAAGTCGCTAGTTGTAGTGGCAAAGAAAGCACATAACGATATCCTGATTCTGGTGAACCTTGAATCAAAATATGTCCGCCATGCAATTCTGCCAGTTGACAACTTAGTAATAAACCCAAGCTTTCACGAGAAAGACTTCCATGTGATTTAGCTAAATTTATACCTGAACTAGTAGCAAAGAAATTTGAGTGGGAATCACTCAGGTTTTTGGAATTCTCCACTGCTACTGATGAAGTATCTAGTTGCTCTTGTCTGTCTGTATAAGTATTATAAGTTGCTATCTCACCTGTAAGCTCCAGCAACGACAAAGAATTGAGACGGAAGTAAGGATCTACCTCTGTTATGCCGTCCCCTAACCAGGGATGGGAAACCCAAATAGTAATGTTGAGCGTATCTTCTTTGTAAGAAACATGAATGCGAACAATACTACCTGTAGCCGAAAGTTGAATCACACTGAAAACCAGATGATAGAGGATTTGCCGCACCTTGTCTTTATCTAAAGGGCAAATACGACTGCGTCCCGGTTCTATAGACAGGCGAACATCTTGCTCACGGCGATTAGCTACTTCTTCGAGGGTATTGATAGCTTGTTGGCATAGCATTTCAATATCTACGGGAGCTAGATTTAGCACAGTTGAGTTTTCATCCATAGCTCCAAGTTCGGTAATTTCGTTTACTAGGGAAAGTAAGTACCGACCACTATGTTGGATAATTTCCAAATATTCTCTCTGCTTAGTCGTCAAAGGCCCATAAATCTCACGTCCTAAAACACTAGCCATACCGAGTACAGATGTTAAGGGCGTGCGTAACTCCTGAGTTAGCTGACTCAAAAGTTCTAGCTTCAGTTGCTTAGTAGAAACAGAGTCGCTATCTTTGGTGGATGCAGTGATTTTAATCTCAGTGTTACGTTCCTCATTTAGTGAGAATATCGGAACGTTCTTGGGAGCGCTTGATTCAAGTTTCCCTTGCAGGAGTCGGTTACGTTCAAATTCACTCATGCTCCAACGAGCGATGATTTGTAAAAACTCAATGTCTCGGGGTGTAAAATTGCGTGGCACTAAATCCATTACCGCCAATGCACCCAAACAATGTCCCTCAGCATCAATTAATGGTGCTCCTAAGTAAGCACGAATACCATAATCTTGCACTAACTTGCTGCTAGCAAGGACTGGATCTGTAAGTTTATGCGTATCATTAATTACAACTACTTGAAAGCTATCTACTACCTGAGTGCAAAATGACTCCCGGCGTAGTAGTTGGCGGTTTTGTGCCAAATGATTCATTAATCCCAGCCTAGATAAGCCCACCGCCGACTTGAACCAGTGGCGTTCTTGATCCACAAATCCCAGTATGGAAATTGGTGCTTCCAAAAAGCGGGCGGCAGTCTGTGTGGCTTCTTCAAAAACCGGAATCGTTTCTGGTTGCCGCAAACCTAAATCCGACAAAGCTTTGAGGCGTTGCTGTTCTCTTGATTCATGAGAATCCCAACCATCCTTTAGGGCAAATAATTTGTTTTCAGGCTCTATCATTGCCACTGCTACCTTAATAATTTATCGATTCTGTAATTGATCCAAGTCCTATTTCTAGGTTATGAATTGCTATTTTTAAGCATTCCCTAATTTTGCCTTTGACAAACAAATTTAAGGCAAAAATTTTTTCTCCCTTCCATTAAGCCAAGATGTGCTGTCTGCTAGTTACTAGTTACTGCTGCTGAATCTTGTTTATTTAGCACTGGTGTAGTCTTTATTGCTTGAGATTTTGCAATCAGACTGCGTTAGATTTAGATTTAGCCAGGGTAAGCTAATGCTAAGGATACAATACAAAGGGGCTGTCATTCTTTATGTATATGAGGGAAAATTTGTACTGGAATATTCAAAGTAAATTTACTTAAAAAATTATATGTTGGCGTAATACAATATAGCTATTTTACTGATAACAGCTAGCACTTAGAGATGATAATCCTAGTGCAGGATGACATAAATAATCCAACCATATCGCTAAGGGTTAGCAAGCTACCAAATTAGTGAAAAGCTCAGTTTATAAGCTTTTTGAATTTTGAGAGAAGTTGGAGTGAGGGCTTCAGAGAAGTCTGATGGCAACTTTGAGCGTTCAAATTAAGAGGGCATAATTTTGAATTATCCATAACCGACTAAATAGTTGATCTAAGCCTTTATCCAATAGATTAAATCTATTACAATTTTATGCCAAAAATTGTACAAGGGTTTCTATCTTTTCCATGTGAGGAAACATTTTTTGAGGACGACTAGTAATGAATAAAATGACTATTAAAGTTCCTTTTGTAGACCTAAAGTTACAACACGAACCAATTCAAACGCAATTGCAAAATGCAATCCAATCTGTATTGGAACGGGGAGATTTTATTTTAGGGCAAGCACTTTCAGATTTTGAAGCAGAATTTGCGGCAGTATCTGGTACAGCTTATGGAGTTGGTGTGGCCTCAGGAACAGATGCGATCGCTCTGGGATTACAAGCGTGTAATATTGGTGCTGGCGATGAAGTGATTTTACCCGCAAATACTTTTGTCGCCACCTTAATTGGGGTACTACGTGCTGGCGCCAAGCCAATTTTGGTAGATTGCGATCGCCAAACTGCTTTAATTGACTTAGAAGCCGCAGCAAAAGCAATTACACCTCAAACCAAAGCAATTATCCCTGTGCATCTCTATGGTCAGATGGTATCACCACGCGAGCTAATAAACTTTGCCGATACCTACAAACTCCTAATTTTTGAAGATGCCGCCCAAGCACATCTCGCCCAAAGAGACGGATATTACGCTGGTTCAATAGGAATAGCAGCAGCTTTTAGTTTCTATCCCAGCAAAAATTTGGGAGCATTTGGGGATGGGGGAATGCTGCTGACACGAGATTCAGAGGTAGCCCAGAAAATGCTGCGCTTGCGAAATTATGGTGCATCGCAAAAGTATTTTCATACTGAACCGGGTACGAATAGCCGCTTGGATACTTTGCAAGCAGCAATTTTGCACAAAAAACTCCCATATTTGTCCCAGTGGAATCGCGATCGCCTGACTATTGCCCAGCAGTATGATCGTGAACTAGCATCCTTAACAACTGCTGGGATTATCCCTATAGAAAACCAAAGTGATACAGGACACGTCTATCATCTTTATGTGATTAAAGTAGATGATTCTTGCCCAATAGAACGCCAGCAACTCCAGGAAAAACTCACAGCTGCGGGAATTCAAACTGGTATTCACTACCCAATTCCTTGTCATCTCCAGCCAGCATTCACCAACTTAGGCTATCAAGCAGGAGATTTTCCTTCTTCAGAAAAGTTGTCAAAGCAAATATTATCATTACCGATGTATCCTGGTTTGAGTAGTAGCCAAGTTAAAGAAGTTGTAGCAGCGATCGCCAATGCAGTCTCAACGAGTTATCAGGCAGACAATTTATCTCCTGCTGACCTTGGCAGCGTGGTAGCCTGAAGTTAATTCATACTTAATGTGCATCTAACAATTAGACATTTGTCCTTTGTTCTTTGTCATTTATCTTTTGCAAATGACCAATGACTAATGACTAATGACCAATGACCAATGACTAATAACCAAAGTTTTTGAATTACTGAAAATCATGGCACTCCAGCAACAGGTTAAAAATATAAACGCATCAGGCTTGTTAAATATAGCTATTTTAGGCGTTTTGCTGCTGCTTTATGCTCCGATATTGCTACACTGGTTGGATGGTTGGCTGCACAAAAATATCAGTACAGAACACGAATATTTTAGCCACGGGATTATTGGTCTACCATTTGCGACTTATCTGGGCTGGATAAACCGGAAAAAGTGGAGACGTTTGCCAGATACCATCAATCCTTTGGGCGCTGTTTTATTATTATTAGGGGCAATTTTTTATCTTAGCGGTGTTACAGAGTGGGTTAACCTTTCCTTGCCCGTGATATTAGTCGGATTATGCTTGTGGTTTAAGGGAATAGCAGGTTTGCGATTACAAGGATTCCCCCTACTACTAGTATTTTTAGCCACCCCAACAGCATTACCCTATCTCATTGCTCCCTATACCATGCCTCTGCAAAGCTTCATCGCTGGCACAGCAGGCTTCATACTGAATCAATTTGGTATGGAAGTAACCGTAGATGAGATAAATCTTTACGTGGGAGGACGGATTGTAGAAGTTGCTCCCTATTGTGCAGGGCTGAAAATGTTGTTTACAACTCTCTATGTTGGCTTGATGCTGCTTTATTGGACAGATGCTTTGTCTTCACGGCGGACAACTATATCGTTTTTATCTCTTGCTGCGATCGTTAGTATTACTGCCAATATCATTCGTAATACTTTACTGACTTTCTTTCACGGCACGGGTCAAGAAGCGGCTTTTAAATGGCTACATGAGGGTTGGGGTGGCGATCTCTACTCTGCTTGTATGCTGGTGTCACTAGTGCCCTTACTGAATTGGATTAATAGTTATTTTTCAGCATCTCTAGAAACTGAGCAAGAAGCAGAAAGTTAGAGGCATTGGGCATTAGTTATTAATTCTTCTCCCTCACTCCCTCATCTCCCCTTGCTCCCCCTGCTCCCTCATCTCCTCTACTCCCCACTCGCAACTGCCTTAATCTTTCATCACTTATACGTAAGTCCTAAATATTACTGAACTCATAATGTGATTTTATAAAGTAAAATTTTGCCTAAGTATTGCAAATTTTACTGATGATTTCCTTCTCTAAATTTTTCAAGGAAAACCAATTGACTCAGGTAGCAGCACTTTTGTTATTGCTAGTGCTGCTTGCAATGGCAGGGGTTCCCGGATATCTGACAGGACACTGGCAATGGAAACAGCCGCCCCCTGTTCCTACCCTCCACGAATTAAAGCAGATCCGCAAGACTGGGTTAACCCTTCCTGGTTGGCAAACCATTGAACAAGCAGAACAGCAAATTGGCGAACATAATTGGTCTTTGCAGGTAATTAAAAAAGAAGGTTCCGAATCCCAAGCAATCCTGCTTTTGTTGCCGCAAAATGGCCCTATGGATCAACCAGAGGTAGAGTGGACAGACGTTAACGGCTGGGGAAGGTCACGCTGGGGAAAATGGGATGTAGCTCAATCTCGTTCTGCGGAATTTACTGTCAAACCATCTGCAAAGTTGGCTTCTAATGTTGAAACTAAAGTAGAAGCTAGGTTTTTTCGCGCCTCCACACCACAGCAAACCTTCGCTGTTTTGCAATGGTATGCGATGCCAGACGGCGGAAATCCATCACCTTTTCACTGGTTCTTGGCGGATCAACTGGCACAGTGGCGCAAGCAACGTATTCCTTGGGTTGGCGTGAGCATTCTGATTCCAATGGAACCTTTGGGGCAGGTAGAAACATCTTGGTCTTTAGCGCAGTCTATTGGAGAAACAGTACAAGCTGCATTAATGGCAGGCCCTTTGTAGAGTCTGTTATCGATGCACTTGTGCAAAGATTCATCAAAAGTATCTCTATAAATTGTGTTCAGGCTAAAACTCACCTAAAAGATGTTGACAATATGAAGTTAGAAATTAAATTTAGCAAAGTTATTCTCTTTCTCTTGGTAAATACTTGTAGATAAAAGAGACATCTAAGACATTTTTAGAGTAAAATAACCACTCGGCGCTACTAATTTCTATATAAATATTTTCTGCACCGATGCTCATAGATGCCAGTTATTATATGCGTGGATTCAGCGCCTTGTGTTTTGTCAGTCTTCAAGTAGGAGTTTTTTTAACAACACCTATCCAACTTGTTGTTGCCCAGCCTTTTCCATCTCAAGGACAATCACCAAAGCTATTCCCTTCGCCTTTGCCAGGTACTGAGGTTATACCTCCAGCTACGAATGAAGAAATTTCTCCACAACTCAGTCGCTACCTCTTGGGGCCAGGAGATGCAATTGGTGTTGTGCTTCAGCGTCCTCCCGGCCCATACCGCTTAGGCATAGGAGATGGAATTAGCGTTTCGGTTCAGCGCTTTCCAGATTTGAGCTTTCAAGCTTTAATCAACCCAGAAGGTAATATTGTAGTGCCATTACTGGGAACAGTTTTCTTACAAGGTTTAACTTTGGAAGAAGCTCAAGAAAAAATTCGCTTGGGTTTAAATCGTTATGTGGTTGATCCAGTAATAGTTTTAGCCTTAGCAACGCAGCGTCAAGACCTCAGTTTTCAAGCTGTAATTAGTCCAGAAGGTAACATCGTCGTGCCGCAAGTGGGAACGGTGTCATTAAGAGGTTTAACCTTGGAAGAAGCTCAAGAAAAAATTCGCTTGGGCTTGAGTCGCTTTTTCCCAGATCCAATCGTGGTAGTATCCTTAGCAGGAACGCGACCAGTTCAAGTTACCATTAGCGGGGAAATATTTCGACCAGGAATTTATCCAATTAATTCACCAACACCCCGCGTTGCTGATGCTTTGCTAATATCTGGTGGTTCAACGTTGAATGCAGACCTGCGACAGGTGCAAGTACGCCGGAAGTTAATCGATGGTTCTGTAATTTCACAAACTATTGATTTATATGCAGCACTGCAAAATGGTGGTTCAATCCCGAATTTACGCTTACAAGATGGAGATGCGATACTCGTGCCCCGTCGTGAAGTCGGTAATGAGGACGGTTATGACCGCAATTTAGTAGCACGTTCATCTTTGGCCACACCACAGATTAGAGTGCGAGTTTTAAACTATGCTGCGGGAGGTCTTTCCATTCAAGCACTGCCTAACGGCAGTACATTTGTTGATGCTTTGGGAGGAGTAAATCTAGACACTGCTAATTTGAGAGATATCGCTCTGGTTCGTTTTGATTCGGAACGAGGCAGAGCTGTTACCCAAAAACTTGATGCTAAAAAAGCTCTAGGCGGTGATGCGTCTCAAAATGTGGCACTTCAAGATAATGATGTTATTGTTGTTGGTCGGAATCTCATTGGTAAAATTACTAATTTCCTGACCACCATTACCCAACCTTTTTTCAATGTTCAATCCTTTCTCCGGTTTTTTGATAACGTCGGTGGTGGACGAAATTATTAACATAAAAAAAAAGGATGCAAGCTGAAAATAGTTTGGAGCTTAGGAAGCCACATCTCCAAACAATCTTTGAATTTATTAATGGAAAAATTTTAAAGATATCAACCGATATATACATTAGGAAGTTGATAGCGCCCTTGTATCAAAGCCACTATCTTTGTTTGGTGCTTCCTAAATTTTGAATTTTGTATTTTAAATTTTGAATTGGAGCGAAGCGACCATGACCCCACCAATTGTTAAACGCTATCTGATTGCTTTTGATAAATATAAATGGATTGGACTAGCTAGTTTTGCTTTAGTTATTGCAGGGTCAACTGTGGTGGCTATGCAACCAGATCCACCTACTAGCTATATAGCATCTGGGGCACTTAGTTACAGTGGCCCACCAGTTTCTTTCTCTACAACTGGTAATGAAATCCAACAGCAAGGAAAGGAACTGAATGAGGATGTTTTACTATCAAACCAGATAATTGCAGGCGTCGCAGAGAAAGCCGGTGTCCAACCGAAACAGCTCGGTGCAAGTCTTGCCCTTTCTCTACCTAAAAAAAACGTAAAGAGTGGAGAATTAGAATCTCCTTTCTTTGAACTGAAATATGTAGATACTGACGCTAAACGAGCTATACAGGTCTTGACGGAATTGATGCAAGCAATGATCAAGTTGAGTAGTGACATCAATACTGGGCGATTACAAGCAATTATTCAAAAGATTAACGATCGCACACCACAAGCTAAACGGGAATTGCAAATTGCTGAAAAGAAGCTGGAACAGTACGATCGCATAGAGCGAACAGCAATATTAGCAGCTGAGAATGGCAGCTTGTTAAGCGCCATTACTGCCAGCCAAAATTTACAACGGCAAATTCAATTAACTATTTCTGGGGTTGATGCTCAAGTTCGCAGTTTACAAAATAAGTTAGGCTTAACAGTCGGACAAGCTTATGTTTCTTCTGCTTTGAGTGCCGATCCAATTATTGGTAACTTACGATCACAAATTTATCAAAGTGAATCGCAAATCGCTGTACTCAGAAAAGATTTGCGGCCGGAACATCCAACGATGGTGCAGTTAATGCGTCAGAAACAAGCTGCTGAGGAATTACTACAACAACGTGCTGCTGAGGTGTTAGGTGGTGATGGAACGGCAGCTCCGCTTCAGGGTAGCGTTGCAGGTATTCGCACTCAAAGCAGCTTAGATCCAACACGCCAGCAATTGGCAAACCAAATGGTGGCTTTACAAACCCAACGGGAGACACTGCAACAACAACTAGCTCAAGAAATCCAACAAGAAGCGCGATTACGGCGAGAGTATTCTCTGATACCTAATAAGCAATTAGAGCGATCGCGTTTAGAACAGGAGGTTGGACTCAAAAAAGCCATCTATGACCAAATGCAGGCGAAGTTGACCGATGCGAAAACCGCAGAGGCAGAAACTACTAGCAGCCTCAGCATTGCTAGACGCCCCGCAGTCACTGTCGATCCCAAACCTCCGAAGAGTGTACCGATTACCCTTGCTGTGGGCGGTTTATTAGGTGTGTTGGTTGGTGGCGGGGTGATATTTTTGTTAGGAGCGCTGGAAGGGACTTTCAAAACCAGGGAGGATATCCGCGAGAGCCTCAAGCAACGAGAAGTGGCACTGTTGGGAGAATTGCCTTTAATGCCAGTTGATGATTTGGAGCCAGATGCTGTGCCGGTGGTATTTTCCCAAGATTCTCCTTATTTAGAATTTTATGAGAAATTCCGTAGTAATATGCGCCGGATTGGTGGTAAAAACTTAAAGGTAGTATTGATTACTAGCACCAGTAGCCTAGAGGGTAAAACGGCAAGTGCTTATAATTTGGGTATCGCTTCCGCCCGTGCTGGTAAAAGAACCTTGATTATCGAAACAGATTTGCGATCGCCTTCCCGTTGTACATCTTTAAAAGTAATTCCTGACCCTGAGGCCACTATTGAACCCCTGCGTTATTACGCTAATTTGAGTGAATGTATTCGTTTAGTTCCTGATGTTGCAAATTTATACATTCTTCCCAGTCCTGGCCCAGTGCGGCAATCCGCTGCTATTCTTGAATCCAGCGAAATGCGGCGGCTGATAGAAGATGTCCGCGAACGGTTTGATTTAGTTATTTTAGATACTAGTCCTCTCAGCATATCCAATGACCCTTTATTAATTCAACCCTATAGCGATGGGATCGTACTAGTGGCGCGACCAAACTATACGCAAGAGAATATGTTAGCTGAAGCTATCGATCAATTGGTTGAATCTGAACTGGGGTTATTGGGAGCAATTATTAATGGTGCTGATATCATCGTTTCTGTACCTGAAGAAGTTGCAAAATCATCAACATTTTCATCTGAAGAAGTTTCAGCGAGTGCTAACAAAAACTAATAGTTTTCAAATGCAGAGGATACGCAGAGCAGTGAGAGGTAGCAATTTTTTCGCTACAATTTTTAGGAAATACTGTATTTAGTCGCGCCGAAACAAGCCAAATAGGGGAGCGAGAATTACGCCAAAAACAAAACCACCGATATGTGCCCAGTAAGCGACTCCACCAGTTTCTACAGTCATGTTAGCGGCTGTTTGTAGGGTCGCAAGACCGGATATTACATTTTGCACAATGAAAAGTCCAATTATTATTAGTGCTGGAACTCTGATTGTGGTGATGAAAATCCCCAAAAATATTAAAGTCATGACTTGAGCGTGTGGAAAGCGGATAATATATGCACCCAAAACCCCAGAAATTGCACCACTTGCCCCCAATGAAGGAATCTCAGAATTCATCCCAATAAACCATTGGCATAAGGCAGCTAAAGCACCACACGCCAAATAAAAAATCAGATATTTGGCATGACCCAATCGATCTTCAATATTGTTGCCAAAAACCCAGAGAAATACCATATTCGAGATTAAATGCCACCAACCGCCGTGTAAGAATTGTGACGTAAATAATGTTATCCACTCTCCACTTAAATTGGTGGTTAACTGTTGAGGCACTACCGCATACTCACCTAAAAACTGACTCAATTGTGCATGTGACAGACTCACCTCGTGAATAAAAACTAAAATATTCATACCAATTAACCCGTAGGTGAAATACGGGGTGATTCGCGTCGGATTTTCATCGTAAAGGGGAAACACAGGTGTTTTTCCTAAATTATTGACTAACTGCAATATAGCTTGTAAGGCTAGCAGTTGCGAAGGTTAAACAATTTCACCTATTAAATCAATCAGTATAATTGAGGGTAACAACGATATTTTGAAAAATTACTTGTACCAAGATTCTTCCTGGGATTTATCGCTAAATAAACCCAACAGTGGGCCGAGAATTGCCCCAAAGATAAACCCGCCTGCATGGGCCCAGTAGGCAATACCGCCGTTTTCCATACCGATGTTGGTAGGTGTTTCCAGGCTGGCAAGTCCGTAAAAGGCTTGTTCGAGAAACCAGAATCCTAAAAAGAAATATGCGGGGACACGGAAAGTTGGGAAGAAAAACCCTAAAGGTACAACGCCGAGAACTTCAGCGTTGGGAAAGCGGAGAATGTATGCACCCAGAATCCCTGCGATCGCACCACTTGCACCCAAAGACGGAATGCTAGAATCTTGAGCGAAGAACCACTGGGTCAACGATGCCAAAATACCGCAAGATAAATAAAACAGTAAATATTTAGCATGACCTAACTTATCTTCAACGTTGTTGCCAAAAATCCAGAGAAACAACATATTCCCGGCTAAGTGCAAGAAACCACCATGCAAAAATTGCGAAGTAATCAAAGTTGCCCACTCTGGCACTGGTTGATGTACAGATATACCAGCAAAGCTTAAAGTGAGTTCTCGTGGAACAACAGCCGCAAGATGTAAAAATCCATTTAATGCTTGTGGGGGAAGATTTGCTTCATAAAGAAAAGCGAGGACATTGGCAGCAATCAGTCCATAAGTTACATAAGGCGTGATTTTTGTCGGATTATTATCTCTAATGGGAACCACGAGCGTTTTTTCCTGATTTTAAGAGAGCAATTCTACAATACGGAATTTTGTAAGTAGTTTCTTCTACCTCGTGGATGGATTTCAGTTTGATATTTGAGATTTATTGTAGGATTCACTGAAGGCAATAAGCGTTATGCCATAATTTTCCAGTTAGAGAAGAAAGCAGCTTGACTATAGTGCTGATTTTGTTCATCTAAGAAGTTTCATAGGATGATATATGCTAGTTAATCCTCCTATAGCCTTGGCTACTCATGTTTTTTTCAAAATCTCTGGAAAATCAACTCCAACAGTGGAACGAAACCATTCGCAATCAGCCGAAAAATCCTAATGCTTACATTCGCCGAGGCATGGTTAACTTTCAACTGGCCAAGATTGATGAATCTATTCAAGATTTCGACACGGCAGAGCAATTGGATATCCGTATTAAACCCTATCTCTGGCAACGTGGATTATCGTACTATTATGCACAAAGATTTGTTGAGGGCGCTGAACAATTTGAAATAGATTTGACTGTAAATGCTCAAGATGTAGAAGAAACAGTATGGCGATATCTGTGCATAGCTCGTTCGTTAGGTATTAAAGAGGCGCGTAATTGTTTACTAACTGTAAAAAATGATCCTCGACGTATTATGCAGCGTGTATATGATTTGTATGCAGAAAATTGTAAACCAGATGATGTTTTAATTATTGGTCAATCAGAAGGAATAAAGGGAAATTTTTACAGTCATCTTTACTTGGGATTATATTACGAAGTTGAAAATAATCTTGATTTAGCTCAGGAGTATATAGTGAAAGCTGCTGATAATTACAAAATTGATGATTATATGTGGTATTTGGCGCAGGTACATAAAAAATTGCGAGGCTGGATATAGTCGAGTATTAATTTCTTAGAGGATGCCTTTTTGAGCTTGGGGTATTATTGATATAAATTACTCACAATTATAGAGAATAAAAACCATTTGGAGTTGCCTTGCTCTTACTTACCAAGACTCAGCCCCCAATTCTCTATGTACGCACAATCTACGACCATCCTCGTTTTGTTGATAGACTCTTTAGAGACTGGTATGACATTACGCAACTTCCTAAAGACGACTTAAAAGTTACAGTTAATTTTAACTATTGCGAATTTCCATTTACTATAAGAATTTGTCAAGAAAAATCATGGAAATTTGATGATTTTCAGTAATGATGGGTACGTCACTATAGAGGATAATAAAATTATATATAAAAACAAATGTACTAGTTTTTCGGAGACATTAGTTAATATTGCCCTTCGATATGATGAGTCCTGTTACTGTCTAGCTTCTGAAGTTCCTCAACTCAAGAAGCAAATATTCTAGAGAGCCGGAGATGGAGAAATGGTATACAAAATTTACGATATTGTTGAAGAATATGCCATTACTGCTGATGGTGGACAGAAACTATATGACCAGATTCATCCACTTTTGCTAGCTGGCGAACCTGTAGAGTTGGATTTTACAGGCGTGAAAGTTTTTGCGTCTCCATTCGTGAACTTCGCCTTTGGTCAATTGTTGAAGGACATTCCAGCAGAGAAACTCAACCAGCTAGTTGAATTCACTTCTCTCAACGCTGATGGGTGGGATGTTCTGGAACATGTAATGGCTAATGCCAAACGATATTACTCTGATGAAAAATATCGTACTGCTGTGGATACAGTGATCACAAATATAGCTGTAACTCCTTGAGTATGGAGATTAACCTCAAGATCCAAGCTGATGTCATTAACATCAGAACTGATACTTCACAGCAAGGTGATATTTTCTTCGTAGATACAAACGTCTGGTTTTGGTACGCTTATGCAAATGCTGCGTCTAGCGCTAAATCTTACCAACTCAACAATTATCCCAACTATCTCAACCAAGCACTTTCAAACGGAGCTACTCTAACCTACTCTGGGCTTACTTTAGCAGAGCTTGCTCATATCATTAAGAAAACCGAATATGAGATTTATATCCAATCTCATGGGTGGCTACCAATCAAAGAATATCGGCATAATGACCCAATAGAACGGGCAAATATTGTTGCTGAAGTTCAGTTTACTTGGCGTCGGGTTAAGGCGATCGCTGTTCCTATTGATCTAACAGTAGATGATGCAACAACTGATGCAGCGCTCAACCGATTCAAAACTCAAGCTGTTGATGGCTATGACTTACTGCTCCTAGAAGCGATTAGTAGAGCAGGAGCAGGACAAATTAAAGTTATCACAGATGACATTGATTATAGTGTTGTTCCGGGTATTCAGGTCTTTACAAGCAACAAGTATGTAATTCAGGAAGCTGGTTCACAGAATAAGTTAGTGGTGCGCTAATTAGGTTTAGCGTCCCAGCATTTTATCTTGCAAATGTTGAATGCGATCGCCTCAGCAAGTTCAGCCCATTGTATTTTGCTGATTGCTTGGTTTGAATGATGTTGACTCCAACCCAAAATCAATCTGCGAAAATGACTTCATAGACAACCTCAGCCAGCTAACGACTCAAATCAGGGGTAGCTGTCTAACGACAAGCCGTTGCGCGTCTACGCATCCTCATCGTTCATCTATTCAATTTTCGGTTGCTTCGGTTTCAAACTGCACTTGGCGGTACAAATGGGCGATCGCAATTTCTACATCTACAGATTCCAGTCGCAATATTTCATCCAAATTATACTCTGACAGCACCCATTTACCCTGTTCGTTGCGCCGAAACACTTCTACAATCGGTTGAGCTACTTGTACTAAGACATATTCTTGCAAGGTTGGAGATTGGCGATATTTGGCGAACTTTTTCCCCCTATCGGCTGCTTCTGTTGAAGGTGATAGCACTTCGATAATTAAGCAGGGAAATTGTACCAATTGTGGATCGCGATCGCGCGGATCGCAAGTCACCACCACATCTGGATAAAAATACTTTTGCCCCGGTTCTACCTGCACTTTCACATCTACAATGTATACTTCACAGGTGCTATCGGCTAGAGCATCATCTAGAAGCTTCGAGAAATTCAGAGAAATCCGATTATGGTTGCGTGTAGCACCACTCATCATCACAACTTCGCCATCCCAATACTCGTAGCGTTCCTCTTGGGTGGGTTCCCAAACCAGATATTCCTCTGCATTCATCAAAATGCGATCGGGTAAAGCAATCATCGGCGCGATTAGGGAATGATTAACTTTTCTAGGATAGCGAAAAAAGAGCGTTCTCTTTTGGTATAACTATTCCCACATCCTCTGAACAGAATAAGCATCGAATTTTTTATCTTTGCTAATGATAATTAAAGAGTGATTTCTTGCCTGTGCAATCAACATTCGGTCAAATGGATCGCCATGATGTAGCGGGAGATTCCGAACTTGAACCGTATCGGCAAAAGATATCGGAAGCATGAGAATATCTGAAGTGTCGATCGCAGAACCTATCGTTTCATAGCTGCGTTGAAGCGATAATTTGCCAAGGTTCAACTTGATGGCAATTTCCCAAAGACTAGCAATGCTGAGATAAACGATATCTGTGGTATTGATCGTTATCCTCAAGTTATCTCGAAGGCTAGAGTCATTTTCAGTTAACCAGATAAAGGCATGAGTTTCTAAAAAAACCACTCATTCCATATATTCCTTAAAAACTTCCAGAGGTTCATCAAAGTCATCAGGCAAAGGTAAAACAAAAGTTCCTTTTAAGATGCCATATCGACGCTTTTTTTGTAGTAAACTTTCCTGAGAAACAGCCTTTGAATAATTCTCAACTAAATATTTGGCATCATGCAAGAGTTCTTGTTTAAGTAGCTCTGGCATTTGATTTAGTGTTTGTAAAATTTCTGCATCAATAGCCATGATTTCTCCTGAGAGGTTCTCCTGCTTGTAATTTTAGGGGAATTTCTGGAAGGGATTTTATTTTTCGGTAGCTTCGGTTTCAAACTACACTTGTCGGGTACGAATGGGCGATGTCTACGACGGGCTACGCCTACGCACACTGTACAAGAATCGCAATTGTAGGTGATTATGGTTGTTAGAAGTGGTATGTGCTTTTCAGATAGGAGCAAATTAGGCGATCGCTTATGCAAGTCATTAACAGCTTAAATCAGCGGCGGTAGGCTCCAACGCATTGTTAGACCGCGTTTTAATATAAATTTTTATGCTTTGTAGGTAGAACAACGGCTAGCTTTACTGGCGACAGATAAAATATAAATGAAGCTAGCGTGTCTGTCGGGTGCAAGGGTTTCTTGGGCATTCAAAGGATTGGGATTGTTGGGTTTCGTTTCATACCTCAATCTAGTACAGCACGGCGTAAATAAACATATCATTTCAAATGGTGTAAAAGCTGAAATACAATTCTTTTGATTTTTGACTTTTGACTTTTGACTTCCGCCTTGCGGTACTAGTCTAGTAAGTGACTTAATTGCACTAAAAGGAAAGTAGCGATGAAAAAAGTAGCGGTGTTTGGCAATGCTGGAGGCGGTAAATCAACTCTAAGCAAAAGATTATCGGACATCACTGGTTTACCACTTCACGTCTTAGACAAGATTAAATATCAATCAGGCGGCATTGAGGTTCCACAGGAAGAATATAAACACACCCATGAGAAAATTTTGGTTACTGACCGTTGGATTATTGACGGGTTTGGTTGCATGGAAACCCTCTGGCTACGACTGAACAAGGCGGATACTCTAATTTTTGTTGATTTACCGCTATATGTGCATTTATGGTGGGTGACTAAACGACTAATCACAGGTCGCTTTAAACCGCCAGAAGGCTGGCCCCAAAAGAGTCCAATATTTAAGAGTTCGCTTAGTAGCTACCGCGTGCTTTGGTTATGTCACAAATATTTGACCCCAAAATATCGTGAGTATATCGAGCAGGCTCAAAGCACTAAAAGTGTTTATCACATTCGATCGACTGAACAGATTTCGCAATTTTTTGAATTAATTGAAAATGAGACTAATTTTAAAGATGATGCATCAGCCTAACGGTGGAGTTGAACCACACCTCTGGCTAAACGTAATTCGTAATTAAATATAGCAATCCTAACTGAAAACTATTATGGTAAAGGTCTGAACGCCAAAGCCTATGGTCTTTGGTAGCTTACTCTTGAACTAATGCAGGAAGCCGCCGATCGAGTTTCTTGCGAAATACCTTCATAACACTTGACTTCATTGCTCAGAGGGAAAAACGTCAGCTAGAGGAGTGATGTCACCAGCAGCAATTTCTTGCCGTACCATATTAGCTAGACGATCCCACTGAGCATCTGTTGTAGACTCAAACTGAGCCTTCCATCTTTGCTCATACTCTCTCTCAGCAAGGAGACGAGCAGCGATGCCTGCGGCGGGCTACGCCTACGCACGCTCAAGTAACTCAGTCATAGCTACCACACTCTTAAAACGTAAATGGCATCTTATCCATTATCGCTTCTTGCTAGCAAGTTGAACGCTAATTAGCATAAGATTCACGTTAACGTCCCAGCATTTTATCCCGCAGATGTTTAATGCGATCGCGCAATTTTGCCGCCTCTTCAAATTCTAGTTTCTTCGCCGCTTCTTTCATCTGCGCTTCTAACAGAGTAATCAATTGGGGAATCTCTTCTAATGGCAATTCATCTAGATGTTCATCTACAACTTTCAAATCAGTTGCATTTAACCGTCGAGATACATCTAAAAAAGCCAAAATCGCATTACTTGATTTTTTCACAATTGGTTGTGGTGTAATCCCATGCAGTCGATTATGTGCTGTTTGAATACCACGCCGCCTGTCTGTTTCATCAATAGCTTTAATCATGCTACCTGTCAGATTATCAGCATACAAAATTGCTTGTCCCTGGACGTGACGCGCGGCTCTACCAATAGTTTGAATTAAGGAACGCTCGGTTCGCAAGAAACCTTCTTTATCTGCATCCATAATTGCTACTAAGGAAACTTCGGGTAAATCCAAACCTTCCCGCAGCAAATTCACACCAACCAAAACATCAAATTTACCCTCGCGCAAGTTCTGCAAAATCTCAATGCGCTCAATAGAAGTAATCTCGGAATGTAAATACCTTACCCTTATACCGTGGTCTTGCAAATATTCGGTTAAATCTTCCGCCATACGTTTGGTTAATGTGGTAATCAACACTCGTTCATGGCGATCGGCTCTATCTTTAATTTCTCCCAACAAATCATCAATTTGTCCTTCTGTGGGACGCACGGAAATTTCTGGATCAATCACCCCTGTTGGCCGAATTACTTGTTCAACTACATGGTCTTCAGAAACTTCTAATTCCCAATTTCCGGGAGTTGCCGAAACAAAAATACACTGATTTACTTTTTGCCAAAATTCCTCGGCTTTCAAAGGACGGTTATCAGCAGCGCTAGGAAGACGAAATCCATGATCGATTAAAACTTTTTTTCTCGCTTGATCGCCGTTATACATACCGCGAATTTGAGGCACGGTAACGTGAGATTCGTCGATAACTAACAGCCAATCTTTAGGAAAATAATCAATTAAACATTCTGGTGGTTCTCCAGCTTGTCTTCCTGCTAAGTGACGGGAATAGTTTTCAACGCCGTTACAATAACCTACTTCGCGGAGCATTTCCAAGTCATAGCGTGTACGTTGATCTATGCGTTGCGCTTCTAATAGTTTCCCAGCTTCTTCTAAGTCTAGTTTTTGCTGTTTTAACTCGGCTGCAATGTCATTACAGGCTACTTCTAAGCGTTCTTCTGGGGTGACAAAGTGACGTGCAGGGTAAATATTTACCGCTTCTAAACTTTTGAGAATTTCCCCTGTTACTGGGTCAATGTAGCGAATTGCGTCAATTTCATCACCAAAGAATTCGACACGAATAATTCGGTCTTCATAAGCTGGGCCAATTTCTAAGACATCACCCCGGACGCGAAATTTTCCCCGCCCCATTTCGATGTCGTTGCGGCTATATTGAACATTTGCCAAATCGCGTAAAATTTGGCGTTGATTTACTTCCATACCTATCTGAAGAGGGATGGCAGCTTTCAGATATTCTGCCGGCATCCCCAAACCGTAGATGCAACTGATGGAAGCAACGACAATGACATCACGGCGTTCAAAAAGCGATCGCGTCGCTGAATGCCGCAACATATCAATTTCATCATTAATCGCCGCCGTTTTTTCAATATAAGTATCGGTGACGGGAATATACGCTTCTGGCTGATAATAATCGTAGTAGCTGACAAAGTACTCGACTGCATTGTTGGGAAAGAAATCCCGCAACTCGTTACAAAGCTGTGCAGCCAGGGTTTTGTTATGCGCCAATACTAAAGTAGGCTTGCCAATTTTCTCAATAACTGCTGCTACCGAAAATGTCTTACCAGTTCCAGTGGCTCCTAGTAAAGTTTGGTAATGATTGCCTGATTGGATGCTAGCAGTTAGTTGTGCGATCGCTTGTGGTTGATCGCCTGTGGGACTAAAGGGAGCTTGAAGACAAAATTCTGTCATACAGTTTTGCTGTAAATACCCTATCTCATGGTGACGATTCCGCCCTGTATCTATTGTAGCTGGCTTATTAGATCAAACAAATAGTAATAATTATTTACAAAAATTATTGCTTTCAATTTACTTATGTATTAGTTTTAAAGATTCTTATATCTATATGAGGTTTTTTAAGGTTAAACTCTAAGGTATATGGGAAAAATTTCATCTTTCCTTAATTATTGTAAAATTCAATTAACAAACCAGAGGTTTTCGTTTATGACTATTAGCAACGCTGGCAAAGCAACCAGTTCTCGGCAAAAGTATGCCAAGTCTACAGAGGAAGTTGAAAATAAACAAGAGCAGAGCTTGAATGCAGATAAAGTCGAGGAAGTTAATGAACTGCCAGTAGGAGCTTCTGGAACACTCGCCATTTCTGGAATTCGTCCTATAGGCGCTAGCGACTTAGAAGTTGCTGAACACCTCTCAATTGCTGGGGTGCGTCCCGTTAGCACCAGTAGCTTGGAAGTAGTTGAAACCTATAACTCAATGGGTATTCGTCCAATTGGCGCTAATACATTCCAAGTTGTTGAAAGTATGAATCTCTCTGGGATTCGTCCAATTGGCTCAAGTTTATTGGTAATTGATGAAAGCTATTCAACATTTGGGAACCGTCCGATAGCATCAAATGAGGTTGACAATTCTGAAAGCCTAATGGGTTTTCTAGATTAAACATAAAACACCCCCATAACTTTATTAACCCAGTTTTATATGAAACTGGGTTTTTTATTTAAAAAGTAAAAATTACCATCTGTAATATTTGTTCTATGTCTTTTAGCATAGGTAACTAAACTATTCTCACTTCATTTTATATTCAACCAACAGCCAGAACGCTTACTACAACTAACTTTATTAATTACGAATTACCAATTCCGAATTCCGAATTATTGAATCTGCCTTGTGGTGGAAGGCTCTAGCAAAAATTTTAAGTTACTATCTAAAGGTAATAACAAAGAGTTTCAAAGTTAGTTTATAGCTTTGAAATTAATTTTTAATTGAATAAGGAGTATCAAAATGAGCATAGAAGATCGCGCAAAGGCTGCTGCTAAAAATGTTGAAGGTAAAGCCCAAGAAGCATTAGGAAATGTCACTGGAGATCCAGAAGACAAAGCCGAAGGTAAAGCAAAGCAAGCCGAAAGCGAAGTACGTCACGGCATTGAAGATGTCAAAGATAATGTCAAGAAAACCATTGACTAACAATTTATAGTTTTTTTTGCAGAAACTTTAGGGATATAAATGGGATGGATTCCATTTTTGCAATAAAAAATTATGAAACGTTAAATATTCAATGCTATGTACCCTTATTCTTTTCTTAGCAAGCTTTAAAAGTAAAGGGCTAGCTTGATTGGCAAAAATTTTATAGAGACGTAATTAATTACGTCTCTATGTTTGTTTATGCTTAATTTATTTTTAATTTATTTTTATAATTATTATAACTATAAAGCAATAGAGTTCAGAATGAGCAATAAAAACCTGATGTAGAGACGCGATTTATCGCTTCTGGAAAGATCAATCACTTTTAACTAAACCGGATCATATTCTAAAGTTAAAACTTACGCACTCAGATACCCCAACCTCCTTTAAAATAATTTTCCGTTGCAAACCTGTCTATGACGATCGTAGCTATGACAACTTTGCTCAATCTGAAAATCATTTCAAATATCAAAAATTGTAGTAATATACCACAGGCATTAACTATCTTCAGCTACATCTGATTGTTAGCGCTCTTAAATTCACAATCGATGAGAACGTACCGTGAACCTAACTCTTTATTTCCTCCGTCACGGACAGACAGAATGCAGCCGCAATAATTCCTTTTGCGGTTCTATAAATTCAGAACTTACTCCAGAAGGCTTGGAGATGGCAAAGGCTTTTGCAGACATATATAGTTCTATGGATTGGACAGCAATATTTTGTAGTCCAATGCAGCGAACTGTATTGACAGCAAAACCTTTGTATGAAGCAATAGGAATAGAACCACAACTTAGGGATGGTTTGAAGGAAATTAACTATGGCTTGTGGGAAGGAAAAACTCCAGAAGTAATTAGTCGTGAATATCACGATGATTATATTCGCTGGTCAGCAGATCCCGCTTGGAATGCGCCAAATGGTGGAGAAATGGGGGTTACAATTGCTTCTCGCGCCTTGCAGGTAATTGAAGAAATTAAACAAAATTACAGTAGTGGTAATGTTTTAGTTGTTTCACATAAGGCAACTATCAGAATTATGCTGTGTAGTTTACTAGGGATTGATGTGGGACGCTTCCGTTTTCGTTTGGGATGTCCTGTTGCTTCGGTCAGTATTGTAGAATTTACCTCACATGGGCCGTTGTTAAAAGTTTTGGCAGACCATAGTCATTTGGATGAGCGGTTGCGAAATTTACCGGGGACATAAGAAAGTTGGGAGAGACGCGATTAATCGCGTCTGTACAAGAGTTAGGAGTTATTATTTTTCCCTTGCTTTCCTTCACTGTCTGGCTCAGTATATTTGCATAAAACGTTTATCCCAATTTTCAAAATATATAACACGACAATTGTGGCGATCGCAGCATCAATCGGTATTCCATGCACTGCTGCAACGGCAACCAGTGAGCCAATGATACTATTGAGCAGAGAACTACTACCAGGGTTATTGGTGTATTCTTTGATTTTGCCCCGGAAACCATCATCACCACAGATTTCCGCGCGGATTTCGTTGAGAGTCAGCTGCAAAAGAGATTTTTTGCCCCTACTATAATCTGTTTTGCCGACTTTCTCTTGCCAGAGTGCATCAAAACTTGCTTCTAGATTCCCGTTGTGGTGCTGTAGGGTAGTAAGTGCTTGTTGCGCTGGGGTGTCGTTTTGAAGAAGTTGCCGAAGTTCTTGGATTTCGACAGAGGTTAATTGGGCATTCATATATATTTGACTTAATTATTTATGGAGTATTTGTTAGTTCCTGAATCAACTCTTCAGGTGTGATAATTCTGGGAGTAGCAACTTGAAAATCTCTAGGATTGCGAGTAATAATAGCATCGAAGTGATTGAGTACCGCACTGCTGTATTGAATAGCGTCTTCAAAATCTCTAAAGTTAAGGTTTAGTGCCATGTTGATTGCAGTACTATCTTCTATAGTGGCGATACGACAAAAGTTGACCAACTGCTTTAAATAAGTAAGTGTCCACTCTCGACCTCTTGCCCTACGGATAATGTAATACAATTCACTAAAAGTTGAGGCGGAAATATAACCTTCTACTTGTCCTTGCTCAATTAGTACCAACACTTGTTCGCTTGTGTCTAGGAAAGGTTCACGTTCAAGGGCATCATCTACAATGATGTTGGTATCTAACAAGATTTTCACAGATTATGTTTCTCCTTTAAAGCTTCCCATCTGGCTTGGTCTGGGTCAAAGTCTGGTGGTGTTGGTGGGGCATTTTCAAATAAACCTTCAAATGCTTTGACTTTAGACTTTCTTCTCGACTTTTCTGGCTGTGACTCAGTAGAAGTTTCCAAGGATGGAACTGGCTGCAAAATAATCACTTCCACTTTTCCAGGAGCAATATTTAGAGGTTCGTCAATAATTAAATGACCTGATTCATCAATTGTGGCGTTGAGCTTGTAGGCTTGCATAGTTTTGCCCTTTTTGTTTCTAGGATAGAACACTGCATAAATATTGCGTAGGCGTAGCCCGCCGTAGATATCGCACTTCTGAATAACTACCTTGTTGTGATTAATACCAATTCCAGAAAAAAAGAAAACAGATGCGTAGGTTGGGGAGCCACTCATGTGGGCGGGTTTCCAGACTTGAGTGAAGTTGCGTTTGAACAGAGTGAAATCCAACAATTACAAGACTTTGAGGAGTTGGGTTTCGTCCCTCAACCCAACCTACATTCTATTTACCAGAATCGATATCTCCTAGAAAATTACCTAGAGAGAATTTATTAGTTCTTGAATCAACGATCGCAGTTATAAGTGAATGTCTTGTCGTCACCAACATTACAACATTAAGTCTTAACGTTACGACATTAAGCCTTAACATTACAACATTAATCACCAGCATCATAAGATTAAGGCTTAAGGTTACGACATTAAGCCTTAACATTACAACTTTTTGACAAAAGCTTATGCGATCGCTCTTTAGGGTAGTGCGCTGCGTGCGATCGCAAGCAATGCTTAAATAAAACTTATGAATGATTTGACGTTGGCAATAAATCTTGCACTGCACCCTACGACTCTGTTTCTAGCCTATCTCGCGCTATCCAAATTGCCTCACGCACCTCTCCAGCGCACTCTTCACCTTTTGCCTGGCGCCAAATGGTTTGAAACTGCCTTTCACCTAATTGCTTGAGCATACGGGCTAAAGCATCAATATAATAATCAATCAAATCTTTGTTATGCTCTAGGTCAATGGCTAAAACACGAATGTAAATTTGCAAAGCCTCAGCGTAATTTTCTTGAGCTTCTAAAGCCCTTCCCCATTTAGCCAATGTTGCTGAAGCCCAATACCAATCACGGAATTGCTCAAAAATTTCCCAGGCTTTTTGATAATAGTTAATTACCAAATCAAACTGCCGTTGCTCTTGGGCTACCATGCCCAGGTGGTGATATTCTTTAGCAGCATTGTACAAATCCCCGGCATCTTCTTTTATCTTCAGCGCCTTATTGTAGTAATCAACAGCCACATCAAACTGCCGTTGCTCTTGGGCTACCATGCCCAGGTGGTGATATTCTCTAGTAGCACTGTACAAATCCCCAGCATCTTCATATATCTTCAGCGCCTTGTTGTAATAATCAATAGCCACATCAAACTGCCGTTGCTATTGGGCTACCATGCCCAGGTGGTGATATTCTTTAGCAGCATTGTACAAATCCCCGGCATCTTCTTTTATCTTCAGCGCCTTATTGTAGTAATCAACAGCCACATCAAACTGCCGTTGCTCTTGGGCTACCATGCCCAGGTGGTGATATTCTCTAGTAGCACTGTACAAATCCCCAGCATCTTCATATATCTTCAGCGCCTTGTTGTAATAATCAACTGCCACATCAAACTGCCGTTGCTCTTGGGCTACCATGCCCAGGTGGTGATATTCTC
>NZ_CAXTTT010000024.1:0-13287 GCF_964247315.1 uncultured Nostoc sp. | reverse complement strand
TATATCTTCAGCGCCTTGTTGTAATAATCAACTGCCACATCAAACTGCCGTTGCTTTTGGGCAATATTGCCTAGATTATGATAACAAACAGCAATTTTGTCATTCACTGAGGAGTCATTTACAGCTATGAGTTCATCCAGAATTTCTTGATAGACTTTCCCTGCCCCTTCCAAATCAGCACTTTGAGCCGCTTCATTAGCATCTTCAACCCGCAGATATATCCAGAAATTCAGAGCATCTTTACCCTTTGCTTTGGCATTTACCAAGTGAATGCCTATTTGATTTAGCGCCCGTTGTCGCAGTGATTTAAATTCGGGTTTGCGCTCTATGCGTTCATATACATCTCCCAAGGCTTGCAGAATTGCTCGTGCTTCAGCCCATTCCTGCTGATGTTCGGCAAGGCGCAAGTTTTGCAACAGATTTGGTTTTTCGACTCGCAGCACAAAAGTTGCTAGTTCTGCGTTGCTGATAAGTTGCTTACGGTAGTTGTCAGCCAAATAAGCGTAGAAAATCAGCAACTTTTTTTCGAGTTCGTTACTTACCTCCTGGAAAGTAATTGTGTTTAACTGTTGGCGCAAATACCAAGGTAGTGCTGGGTGAATTTTGTAGATAGTCTCACCCAAATATTCCAAAATACCTGCGGCGGCTGCTTCATTGAGAATTTTTAACCAATCTGGTTTTTGCAAGTTATCCCCAAACACCGCCCGATAAGCTTGTCCAAAGCTATTATCAGGATTTTTTGAAAAACTATGCAGCCAATATGCATTAACTCGTTCAGAAAACAGCGCCAAAAATGGTAAATGCTGACGTGTACGTTCCGACAACTTAGCAAAAGAATAATCCAACGACACAGTAAGAGATTTTTCTCTCCCTTCTTCCTCTTGTCCCCTAAAAGTATCCAACCCCCGCCGCAACGCCTCAATTAACTGCACGGGTGTCTGTGTCTTTAAGTGCGGTAAGATCACCCGCAAAGATAAGGGATGTCCTCCCAGCAATTTCAGCAATTCCAAATACTCTGCTGGCAGGTTCTTTCTCTCCACACCCACCGTTTGCAAAATCTTCGCGGCTAACTCTTGGGCATCCGCTTGAGACAACCCCCGCAAATTGATTAAACTATACCCACAATCAAGCCAAGATTCTTCGTGGCGACTGGTAATTAATACCCAAGATTTACCACTCCGCAATTCCTTAAGAAACCGCTTCAGCTTGTTTCTCTCTTCCCCACTCAATAATGGTTCATTCCCCGTAGGGAAACCGTTGACAGGTTCAAAGTTATCCCAAATCAACAAGCAAGGATTAGTTTGCAGATATTGCCGCACCACAGCATCTTGCTGTTCTGACATCATTTGGGAAAATCTCTCACCACCCAACGCCCTACCAATTTGGTTAATTACCTGACTCAACCCCGCACCTTGTTCAAAAGAAGTGAAGAATATACCGCCTGTACGTCCTTGAGTGTCATCCAACCATCTGGCGAAACCTGCGGCTAACTCAGTTTTACCAACACCGCCCATTCCCTGCACTAGCACCAGATGATTTTGCCGAAATGCTCTCTCTAAACGCAAAATCTCATAATCCCGCCCAATAAAACCATAAGCACTTTCATCAGGTAAACCTACAGCTTTGCTACTTTCTGGAGTGTTGTCTGCTTGCGCCATTAAATCAGCAAAACTGGGTGCTGTCTTTTGAGGAACAAAAGGCGTATAGGGTTCCTGCTGATACAACACCGGCACTAACCAATCTTGTAAAGGTAAATTTCCTTTGGGACTGGGGCGCATTTTGTCAATAGACATGGACTTACGCCCTGCTGCAACTGCTGTGGCGATACACTCTCCCCTGACTAATTCCCCATACAACCGCCCAATAAAGTGTTCTGCACCTTTGGCGTAAACTGAATACGCCATCGCTACCACACCCTTAGCCCCCAATTTCACCAACTGTCCCGCCACAGAAGAAAAAGCTTCTTCGCCTACTTGTCCAGACTTGCAAGCATTCAGTACAAAAATCGGCACGCGGCAATCTGTTAAATATTGGGCAATTTCTCTAGCGCTGACAGCTTGCTCATTTCCTTGTTCATCCTCAAAGACTAAAACTCCCTGTGTTTCGCTGTCAAAATTCCCATGTCCATCAAAATGGACGATATGATAAAAACCCTTATTCGCTTGCAGTTCTGCTTCAAACTCTTTCAAGCTAGGGGGACGCAATACCTTAAGATTGACTCGTTGTCGATCGGTTGCAACGCCGCCAGCAGTGGACGGGCAATGGTTTTAAACCCAACGTCTTGCTCATCGTCAGGACGGGCAATAACTAGTAAAATATTCAGTTGGTCATTGGGCATTGCTGGCAATGGTGCTTTTACGCCCTGACTGCTGAGACTGCGATACATCCCCGCCAGTGAAGGTGCAAGAAATTGATAATCGGGGGAATACAGCAACTCCCAAGGCAAATTCAGCACTTCGGCGTTATCGGAAATGATGCCTAGTTCACAGTTATCTAGCCCTTCCCGTGTCGCTTCCTGAAAAAACTCTCGTCCTTTCTCTGTGCTGCGAAATACTAGTTCAAATAGCTGTTGTCCCCACTGCTGTAATTTTTGTTCAATTTTTACAGCGTTATCTGGAAAAATACCGTAAGGGAACTTCAGATAATCTTCTAAATACCAGCGCAACTCAGCCGCGTTTTCTTTATTGAAGGGTTGCTGGAAGCCGACTTCTGACGCAAAACGAGGACTTTCATATCCGCGTTGCCAAGAAAGTTGGATTTTGTCGTCTTGATGCGTAATCCGCAACCAATTCTGCGCCATAGCTACCGCCAACACTAGTTAATGTGATGCTACCTTATCCTAGTCATTCACACAGAGGTTAGCTGATTACGCAAATGAAATCAGCAAATTCTATTGGGCTAGGCTTTTAATTCAGTACATATCCAGCGATAATTTACTCAAATCATCACCGAGTTATTTCATGCAGCCAGTTATTGAAAGCATTCTATTACGTCAAATGGCTTCAGGCGATCGCCTGTCCTTACAACTATACAAATTCATCGGCGCTCAACCTGGTAAAAAGGTTTACATTCAATCTAATCTGCACGGTGCAGAAATCGCTGGTAATGCCGTTATTCACCAGCTAATTGAGTTTTTCTTATCAATAAATGATACAGATTTAACTGGAGAAATTTGGTTAGTTCCCGTTTGTAATCCAATGGGGACGAATGAACGCGCTCATCATTTTTCCCCTGGACGATATTGCGTTTACGAAGCCAAAGACTGGAATCGCATATTTTGGGATTACGAGAAAGAAGCTGATGATTTAGTAGCTTTTACTAAATCTCAACTTCATATCGATCTAAAGGTCGTTCGACAAAATTATCTAACTATAATTAAGCAGCAATTTGCGAAAATTTTAGAAAAAATTAATTCTCCTAGTGCAGTGCCATACACTGAGCTTTTTGGCTATAAGCTACAAAATCTGAGTTTAGATGCAGACTACTTAATTGATTTACATAGTTCTACCAATCAAGCGTTAGACTACCTTTATTACTTCCGAAATCGAGAAGACAGTGCAAAATACTTCCTACTCGATTTTGGAATTTTACTTGATAAATACGATGGTGATGCTTTTGATGAAGCTTTTATCAAACCTTGGTTAGCATTAGAAGCTTGTTTTCAAGAGTTTGATAGAGAAATCAAGTTTGATGTGGAAGCTTGGACACTGGAATTGGGAACGGGAATGCAAATGAACCCTGATTCAGTTGCTAAAGGTGTAAGGGGTGTAAAAAATTATTTAGTGCAAAAAGGTGTACTGCAAAGTCCTAATTTATCGAATGACACAAAAACCCATGAAATGACTTTTGCATCTAGCAGCAACCGGAAAAAATATTATGCGATCGCAGGTGGGATGATTCAATCGAGAATAGCGTTAGGTAGTTTTGTAAGAGCGGGAGAAAAATTGTATCAAATTCTCAGTTTTAATAAAGAAGGTAAGTTACCTAGTGTAATTGATGTCTACGCTCAACATGATGGATTAGTTTATGATGTCGCAACAAATCAAGCTGTAAATGAAGGTGAATTTGTCTTGGGAGTTATTAGTTAGGAGTTTTTTTGCAAGCGTTTCCCCCTTATACCTTTGGATGGTTTAATTGTTGCTTGTGCGCTGTCCGCAGAAGCAACAATTCTCTATTCGGTAGATATGCAGGATGGGTTAGTATTACCTGGTTAATTAGAAATTGTGAATCCGTTTAAATGAAAGTAGAGAATTAGGTTTACAGTTATTCTCATGGGATTCGCCAGGGCTAAACTCCGCATTCAGCACTGAATTCAGTCTCCTAAATAAATACTCATACCACGAGCAGTTTTAACTAAAGTACCATTGGGATCGACAGCGCTATATTGAGCGATCGCTTCTGTAATTGGTACACTTAATACTTGGCGATTTTGCCATGTCACCATGCGATCATATCGCTCTTCGGCAATTAGATTAACTGCTGCTACGCCAAAGGCTGTTGCAACTAATCTATCTAGTGGTGAAGCAGTCCCACCCCGTTGAATGTGTCCTAAAACTGTGACTCGCGTTTCTACACCGATGTGTTGAATAATTTCATCGGCTAAATATTCGCCAATTCCCCCGTATCGAGATTGACCTAAGCGATTGGTAATCGTCACATTTTCGCCGCCTTGGGTACGAACTGCTTCCGAAACAATAATCAAACAATAGTTTTTGCCTTTATCTTGGCGTTCTTTGATTTTGTGGCAAATGTGTTCAACTGTATAAGGTATTTCGGGAATTAAAATTACATTTGCTCCCCCCGCAATTCCCGCAGCTATTGCTATGTGTCCAGCATCACGCCCCATTACTTCCAAAATCATAACTCGGCTATGACTTGCAGCGGTAAAATGTAACCGATCTAACGCTTCTGTGGCAATATTTACTGCTGTATCAAAACCGATGGCGTGTTCGGTAACGCCAATATCGTTATCAATGGTTTTGGGAATACCTACCAAATTAATACCACCTTGTTGAGCAAGGCGACGCAAAATTGCCAAGCTACCATCGCCGCCGATACCAATCAAAGCGTCTAAACCTAATTGATGATAACCTGCAATAATTTCTTCGGAGCGATCGCATAAACTTCCATCCGCCATCGGAAAAGCAAAAGGGTCGCCTTTATTGGTTGTCCCCAACATTGTGCCACCCGCAGTTAACAACGAGTCAACTCTATCGACTTCCAGCTTGGTGAATTCTGGCGGACGCGCCATTAATCCTAGAGTCGCTTGACGAATTCCCAAAACCTCCCAGCCATAAGTATTGACAGCACAATTTACTACAGCCCTAATCACAGCATTTAAGCCAGAACAATCACCTCCACTCGTAAGAATTCCTATGCGTTTGGGTTCTCCCACATTTTTTATTGACATTTTGATCCAAATGTATATATTAAATAGTCGATGAAACTTAAGCCAAAGTTAGCAGTAGATTAAACCTAAGCAAAAGTTTTCCCTATTAATGCCAAAGTAATTTTATGTTTCTTTTGTATCTAAAAACAAAACAAAGTCTAAAAATTCAGCAACTCTTGAGCCAGAAGTCAGAATTTATCTAGGTTTGGTATGATTACTGATGAAATGAGGTAAACTTGGAGTTTAATTTTTTTAAGATTCTGACTACTGAATTCTGACTCCTGAATACTACAACTAAGGTTATCTCAGCTGTAAAATATAAGTGTAAAGCCAGTAGTAGATTAAACCTCGGCAAAAGCAATCCCTAAAAATGCCAGGGTAATTTTATGCCTATTTTGTGTCTAAGAAAAAACCAAGTTATCCCAGCTATAAAATATGAGGGTGGAGCCAAAGGTGACTAGTATTGAAAATTACACTTTCTCTTTTTCAGGAGAAGTAACAATTCCCCAAGCTTCTCCTGAATTCAAATCAGGTTTTATCGGCATTGTTGGTCGTCCAAATGTCGGTAAATCTACTTTGATGAATCAGTTAGTCGGACAAAAAATTGCTATTACATCACCAGTAGCACAAACTACACGTAACCGTTTGCGCGGTGTATTAACTACACCAGAAGCACAGTTAATATTTGTAGATACGCCAGGAATTCATAAGCCCCATCATCAATTGGGTGAAGTATTGGTGCAAAATGCCAAAATTGCCATTGAATCGGTAGATGTAGTGTTATTTGTGGTAGATGGATCTGTGGCATGTGGCTCGGGCGATCGCTATATTGCCGAATTGCTTAGTCGCAGCAAAACACCAGTAATTCTGGGCGCTAACAAAACCGACCAACAACCTGCTGATTCGCAGTTTCTAGATGATAGCTACGCTCAGATGGCCCAGTCCCATGAATGGGAATTCGTGAAATTTTCTGCCAAGACTACTACCGGATTACCGCAACTTCAAGAATTATTAATTAAACATTTAGAAATTGGCCCATTATATTATCCTCCAGACTTAGTAACTGACCAGCCAGAACGCTTTATTATGGGTGAATTAATCCGAGAACAAATTTTATTATTAACTCGTGAAGAAGTACCCCATTCAGTTGCGATCGCAATTGATTTAGTAGAAGAAACTCCCAGCATTACCCGTGTACTTGCTACCATCAACGTCGAGCGTGATTCCCAAAAAGGTATACTCATTGGCAAAGGTGGAGCGATGCTCAAAGCAATTGGTAGTGAAGCTCGCGAACAAATTCAAAAATTAATCGCTGGCAAAGTTTATCTAGAATTATTTGTGAAAGTCCAACCAAAATGGCGACAGTCGCGGATTAGTTTAGCAGAGTTAGGCTATCGCGTGGAAGAATAATATATTGGTCATTTGTCATTGGTCATTAGTCATTGCCAAGCAAATAACAAAGGACAAAGGACAAATGACAAATGACTCTTAATTAATAAAAATGTCTTTAGATACTCGCTATCCCTTAAATTTACCCGTCAATGCTCCGCCCTTGCGCGTGTTAATTGTTGAAGACGATCCGATGATGCAATTGGGATTAGAACAATCATTAATGGCTCATCCTCAGTTGGAGATTGTTGGACAAGCTGAAGATGGTTATTTAGGAGTTCAAGCCGCACTGCAACTGAAACCTGATTTGGTGGTTATGGATATTGGATTGCCGCGATTGGATGGTATTGCCGCAACACAGCAAATTAAGGCGGCGCTGCCAGCAACTCATGTGGTGATGCTGACATCTCATCAAACGGAGACAGAAATTATTGCAGCACTATCTAGCGGAGCCGATGCATATTGTATCAAAGGTGCTAGTGTGGAACGATTGTTAAGTGCGATCGCAGCCGCAGTCGATGGTGCAGCCTATCTCGATCCTCAAATTGCACGGCGAGTAATTGATAATCTCAAACCGCCTTCACCCACCACTAACACCGCCAACTTATCTGGGCGCGAGTTAGAAGTCTTAAAGTTGATGGTAGACGGATTGAGTAACCCAGAGATTGCCGAAAAACTCTATCTCAGTCCCAACACCATCAAAACTCACGTCCGAGGGATTATGAATAAATTAGCAGTGGACGATCGCGTGCAAGCAGCAGTTGTAGCACTGCGTTCTGGGTTGGTTTAGAACACAAATGCAACCCAATCCCTAATCCCCAGTCCCTTTTACTCCCATTTACAAGTAGAGGCGTACATATATATGTACGCCTCTATAGCTGATTAATTTGTTGCCAAGATGTTTGAAAAATAGTCTACCTCAATGCATTTTAGTTAAAAGAGTTTGAGAATTGATTAGGGTCTATATTAGTAGGAAATAACAAAATTTCCTTGCCTTCTAAACTTGCCTTGTGGTGAAGCAAAATTGCCTTTTCCAAAGAACAATATTTAATAGGAACCCATCTGTCGCTATAAAAGTAGACAGTTACTCGGCTCATTGCATACTCTTTCAATAGCAATGGAAGAGACCAGGACGAGTCCACAGTTTGAACCTTACCTGTTGAGTCCATGCTTTGAACCTCAGTTGTTAAGTATATTTACTTTTACCGATCGGCATGATTTAAAGGAACTATCATAAGTAATAATAATCTGCCTTAAAAGTACATCTTTAGATAAAAGTTAGAATAATTAAAACTGACCTCACAACCTTGGCACTAAATGCGATCGGTACTTATTGTGTCTTTGTAGCTTGGGTTATATCCACAATATGACTCTCTCCAATAGTCGTTACTGAAATCACCATTGCAAAAATATAAGTAGTACAGCTTGGTGTAAATAAACATACCATTTCAAATGGCGCAAGAGCTTGGAATACAATTATTTTGACTTTTGACTTTTGACTTTTGACTTTTGACTTCCGCCTTGCAGTAGTAGGGATTTGATAGAAGATTGCGATCGCATAACCTAGTTTCTTACAGCTATTTTCAGCTAAATAGCTGTAAGCTTTATGCATCTAACTCTTAATGAATATCCACTCTAGTACCTTGATGGGGGCTTCTTGTAGTGCTTGAGTTAACTCAGCGCTGCTCTCAAATTTAACCTGGGAGAGGTCGCAGGCTTCGATGTTGACCGTGAATTTATCGTATTGGAAGGGCCAGGGTTTGACAACAACCATAGTTATCACTGCGCTGCATGATGTCATAGCGCTCACCTTCAGGTCCCTTGCTAATTTCTAAAAACCTTTCATCGTCAGGTAGTTCTTGCTGACAGAGAATAAGCGAAAGGCGATCGCACCATTGCATAAATGCATAGGCTGCATCAACTTCCTCTTTTTTGATGCCCAGTTCTTTACGCCAATGTTGCTGGTTTTGAAGTTGCTCATCTAAAAGTTTGTCGAATTTTGAAGACTTACCCCGGCTTGGCTCATTTAAACGGCTGATGTGCATCGAAATTAATAGAGCCACCCATCGTCCACGGTAAAGGGCATTCTTTGCCAAATTAGCCAATTTATCGACACTAGCATCTACATTGGCATTTGACTCAAGGGTGAAGTCCTTTGGCGCACCCGCTTTAGTCAGAATATCTTCTTCCCACTCTTTTTCTAAGTCATCGTGATGGGAAATTGCAGCTATTGTTTCATATAACCTGACTGGCGCATCTTTACGTTGCCATTGTCCAGCCAGTTGAGCAGCTAATAAAGCATGGGCACGATGATAAATCACTTCCCAACCAGTTGGCGTAGCGTTGACAATCACAAGTCAATCTCCTGATTCTGAGTTTTGATTTTGAGTTGAATTAATTTCTGGAGTCAGAAATATCGGGGTAGAACTTGAAGAAGCGATCGCTCTAACTTTTTCAGTGTCGCTGGATATTTAAAACTATAGCTATTTTCAATTGAATGTAATAGCCAAATACTCAGCTAAAAATCCCGACTTCTTAGAAAAGTCGGGAATTATTTTTTGCTTACTAGATGTAGCTAAACAACTCGAAAATTGCTAAATAAGGTGGGCTGTTTACTCAGAAGATGATTGGGAGTTTTTCAAAATTCCCCAAAATCTCTTTGCTCAAAATCAACCTATACTCTAATTGCAACCACTTATACAATTAAGAGCGGCTTTCTAATGGATTAGCAACGTATTTGAATGTTGGCTCAGAATTCCAAGGGCCACGCTCATCTTTACCATTTCCGTCTGTAGATAGGTTGTAGTAGAGAGCAACAGTTTCATCTGGCTTAACATTACCAAAGAATGGATCTGTCAACTTACCTAGCGAATCTAGAGCTTTCATAAACATCTGGGTATGAGAAATTTCTCGTGTTAACAGATGGACTAAAGTCTCTTGGGTTCCTTTATCGGTTGCCAACTTAATCAATTCTTCGTAAGTCTGACGAGCGCCAGCTTCGGCTGCAAGGTTAGCTCTTAAATCACGCACTACATCTCCACCTTCATTCAAGTAATTTGCAGTCCAAGCATTACCTTGACTATCTAGAAAATGAGGCCCAACCCCCCGAATTGCAAAGAGAGTACTTTTATAAGCCTCTGTTTGATCAACATTTTTGGTATGACCTTCGATGAGCTTCCCAACCATTTCTAAATGGCCGAATTCCTCGATGGCAATGTCTTGGAGCATGTCTTTAATGCCAGGATTTTCGACATGAAATGATTGAACCCAATATTGAAGTGCTGCACTAAGTTCTCCAGTAGCTCCGCCAAACTGCTCTAAAAGTAACTGAGCAAAACGAGGGTTTGGTTCACTAATGTTAACTGAATGAATAAGCTCTTTCTTGTGAAAAAACATAGATTTACACTTCCCAAAGTTATAGTGTTACAGAAAGGATCGGCTATTTTATTTTCTTTTAGTTTTTTCCAGTAAGAGCTAATTTTATCTTTAATAGAATAGCTTCTCAAATTGGTGAACTAAAAGACTGATAAAATACAGTGTTTATGTGAGTATTGATAACTGCTAATCAACGATTATGCATTCCTGCTTCTTCTGATTAATCCCCATATATAAATAATAACAATTGCACCAAGCACAGCTACTAAAATACCAGGGATTAAACCAGCGCCAGCCGAAGTAATTTGCAGAGTTCCTGTTCCTAGCAAGGTAAACATACTTCCACCGACAAAAGCACCAATGATACCCAAAATCATTGTGGAGAGAATTTCACCACCTTGATAGCCAGGATAAATAGCTTTAGCAATCGCACCTGCCAAAAGCCCTCAAACTATCCAAGCAATAATACTCATAACCGCCTCAACAGTCTCACTTATATCTAAGTTATCAACTCTAATTCCAATTTCTTTCTACCAGATGGGGTAAATCATAAATCCAAAAGTTATACAAAATGATTTACATCAAAATTAGATGATAATTGCCATTTTTACATTTTAATATAAACCGCAATTTTTTGCACATTTAAGTTAGAAGTTATTAAAAACATATCATCACAGATGTAATTATTTTTTGCAAAAATAAATATTAAGTGACTAATCCATTTATTCTTTTTTATCTCTATCTTCAGACATAAAGTTGGTATCTAACTTTTTGGGGATATATTAAAAATATTTATTCATAAAATCTTTGAATAATTACGTTATAATTCATCATTACTTATCTATATCAATAATTAATCAAGCTTTTTGGACATTTTTTATTTAACAAGTTTATTGAAACTGCCTTTTGACTGCCTATCACGTTTGCGCTAAAATTCATGCACCACGCAAATAAGTTCAAAAATAAAATCGGATTACTATAATTTTAATAAGATCCCCTCAAATTTTATTTTTAAGGTAGATTGAGAGGATAATATGTGGTAAAGATTTGCAGAAGCGATATCAAATAGCGCGGGAGAACTTTGTCTCTCGCGTTTTTGTGTAAGTATCAAATATGACGACAATGTTTCTTACTAGTAATCTGCCGATGTCTGTAATCTGGATTTTATTTTTTGATAAACTGACTAGACCATCGGCTTCTAGTGGTTTTAACGCCTCTAGTTCCTCAGAGAAATATTTATCAAAACTAATATGATATTTGTTTTCAATATCTTGCTTATAAAGTTGAAAGTGCGACATAATACCCATAATCACATCCTGTCTAATAATGTCATTCTGAGTAAGTTTGATACCTTTACTAACAGGTAAACTACCTGCTGCCAATGCCTGATAATAATCCTTTAACTCCTTGTGATTTTGGGCATAAGCATCTTTTAACATACTGATGGATGTTGCACCAAAACCAAATAATTCTGTTTCGGCGTGGGTAGTGTAGCCCTGAAAATTGCGTTTGAGAGTACCATTACGTTGAGCGATCGCTAATTCGTCATTAGTTTTAGCAAAATGATCCATCCCGATAAATAGATATTGGTTATTTGTCAATTCTTCAATAGTCATTTTCAGAATCTCTAACTTTTCCTCTGCTGGAGGTAGCGCTTCTTGAGGAATATTTTTTTGCGTCGGTTTTAGCCACGGCACATAAGCGAAGTTAAAGACGACAATTCGATCGGGATCTAATTCAATCGTTTTTTTCAGGGTCTTTTGAAATGTCTCGCGAGTTTGATAGGGTAAACCATAAATTAGGTCTACATTCACACTTTCAAACTTAGCTTCTTTGCTCCAACTCATGACATCAAAGAGCATTTCTTCTGGCTGGACACGATTTACAGCTACTTGAACTTGGCGATTAAAATCCTGAATGCCAAAACTAATGCGGTTAAATCCAATCTCTCTCAGAAAAAAAATGTAGTTTTTATCGATATAGCGGGGATTAATCTCAATTGAGATTTCTGCTTGGGGATCGATGTTGAAATAGCGATTGATGTTTTTCCATAAAAATTCTACTTGGTGATGCTCTAAGTAATTAGGAGTACCACCTCCCCAGTGGATTTGCAGTACTTTTCTATCTGGATCGATTAAAGCTGCGGTGTTTTTAATATCTTGAACCAAATGCTCCACGTAAGGTTTAGCAATATTCTTGTTGTTGGAAATTACCGTATTACAGCCGCAGAAGTAGCAAGCACTTTGGCAAAAGGGGATATGAAAATATAAACTCATAGGAGTTTTGCGTTCATTCGAGGCGGCGATCGCGGCCTTAAAATCAGTTTCAGTGAATGTTTCGCTTAACTCTGTAGCGGGCGGGTAACTGGTATATCTAGGTGCGCGAGTATCGTACTTTTGAATCAGATTCAGATCAAACTTGACACCAGGTAATAGAAAAACCATTGAGTTGCTTTCCAATGAATGAGGGGAGTCGGGAGTAGAGAGCAAGAGGGAAATAAGCAATGACGACAAATGACAAATGACAAATGACTTAAGCTATTAAAGAAAATTTGACCGAGTGCTTTAATTAAACTTCCCTCTAACTCTTGAGCCATCTTTAAATTGAACCCAAAGGCATTATTAGCTTCTGCAACAATCCGTTCTGCTGTTATATCATCAACAGGCAATGCATTTAATGCCTAACGATACTTATCCTTAAATGCCTTTTTGTCAGGAATTTGCTCAAAGTTGTAAAAGGATGTGCCTTCATAGCTAGAAAGCTTCAGGGTTGACTAAGCAACTTTTTGTAGCATTTGACCCCCAGATAGATCGCCCATGTAGCGAGTGTAGGCATGACCTAGCTATAAGGCTGGTTCACTAGCAGAAATTTCCCGAATGCGGTCAATGTAGCTCTGGGCAGCAGGTGAGGGTGTAATATCATGTCCGCTTGATTACTTATAAAACCCTAAGAACCCCAAAGAGCCAAAGCTACGCTTTGTCTCCCCTCCCGAAGAGCGGGCTACGATGTACACACAAGTCTCTACGTTGTTCTTTGAATCTGGGTTTTACCCCACCTTAACCACTGCTTGAATTCAATGAACGACCACCCGAATTCAATATATTTATTGCATAAATTCTCAAAACCTCACCCCA
>NZ_CAXTTT010000023.1:29722-65123 GCF_964247315.1 uncultured Nostoc sp. | reverse complement strand
GTCTCACATCAAGTTATGTAAATTGATTTTTTACTGCTTGTGAGAAATCCGGGTCTGTGGGGGCTACTTTGGTGGCAATGACACCCTAATAGGTGGTAACGGTACTGATACTTTTACTATCTATAATTACACCAAAGGTGTTAATACTATTTATGACTTCAACGCTACTGATGAATTGATTCAGCTATCGGTTTATGGGTTTGGAAATCGCTTATTAATAGGTTCGCTTTCAGCAAGTCAGTTTACAATTGGAACATCTGCAACCACTAGTGAAGAGCGATTTATTTACAACAGCGCTACAGGTGCATTATTTTTTGACCAAGATGGTAGTGCATCTGGGTTTACTCAGGTACAATTTGCACAACTATCTGCTGGATTGTCACTAACCAACAACAATTTTGTGGTGTTTTAATCCTGATTAGCGCTTTGCCATTACCAAGCGATACGGTTTGCGGAATGCTGTTTTTAGCATCAACAAGGACTCTAAAGCAGTATACGCGAAGCCTTTACTCAAATTCTTTGAGGAATGACAATGTAGCCGGTGGTGCGATCGCCTAATACCAAATTACGTTCTTTTCCCCAATACCACCAATAAGCAGCAACATAAGCGCAAATTAAGCTATCTAGTTTATCTTCAGTTGCTTTAAGAGCTGTACCTGTGTGGGGAATTTCGGAAAAGAACGAACCGCCAAGGCGCAAAGGACGCAGAGGAGGTTCAAGGGTCGGCAAAAAATCAATAACGTAATTGTAGAGTTTAATTAGTTCTAGGCGGCGCTCATTTAGGCGTCCTTTTTTATATTTGAGGATGCGTTTTAAGTTGAATAGATTAACAATTGCTGGGTGGGGAAAGACTTCTATTTGATATCTGCTGAGTTTTTGCGGTTCTATGATGGGTGCGTGTGCAAAACCGCGTAATTCTAATTCTAAGCCAAAGTTGATGGTGCGATCGGCAAAGGGTAGGTTTTGATTCGCTGGGTAGCATCCCGCATGATATTTACCAAAGTATTTGTGGCTGAGTTTATCGGGGAGGCGACTCCCGGTAGCATTAGGTATAAGGGTAGGTGCATCTACGGCGATGATGGCTGGTTCATCTGGTTGTACGCTGCGATCGATCCAGGTGAGGATGTCTGCAATAGCATCTTTGCGGTCTAGATCGAGTAATTGTAGTTGTCCATCTATCCATTCTAAACAGCACAATCCACTTGGTTGCGATCGCCAGCCTAAATCAATGCCAATAAATTTCATGGTTATAACACGAATTTGCGATTATTTTTGCATTTTCAGGCAACCATTTACCTAAATTTACTTGCTAAAAATCGTGATAAATAATCTTATAATCTTAAGCAGCTTGTCTTAATTTATCTTATCTGGCAATAAGTTAATCAAGATTATTCCAATGAAAATTTTATTTTTACATCCCAATTTTCCCTCACAATTTCGTAACCTAGCGATAGTTTTAGGTAAAGATCCTAATTGTCAAGTCGTCTTTGGGACAAATCGTCAGGAAGGGGAAATACCTGGTGTTTATAAAGCTATTTATACTCCTTCTCGTCAAGCGGCTCCCCAAACTCACCACTACGTTCGCAACCTGGAAAATGCTGTTCTCACAGCACAGGCTGTCTATCGCATGGCAGAAAAATTAAAGGCTGAGGGTTTCGTTCCAAATATAGTTTATGGTCATTCTGGTTGGGGGCCAACTTTATTTATGAAAGATGTTTTTCCCAAAGCAGAATTATTGTGTTATTTCGAGTGGTTTTACCATGCTCACGGTTCCGATGCAGATTTCGATCCCAACGATCCACTGAACGCTGATGATGAATGCCGTATCCGCGTGAAAAATGCACCGATTTTAACTGATTTATATAGCTGCGATCGCGGTCTTTCTCCCACTAATTGGCAGCGTCAGCAGTTTCCCAAAGAATATCATAGCAAACTCACTGTAATTCATGATGGTGTTGATACCAATTATTTTGTTCCCAAATTAGGCGCAAAGTTAGTTTTACCAAGAATCAATCTGGATCTTTCCCATGTGGAAGAGTTGGTAACTTATGTAGGACGAGGAATGGAACCTTATAGAGGTTTTCCGCAGTTTATGGAAACGGTAGCGCTACTTCAGGAACGACGACCTAAGTGCCATGTAGTAGTCGTGGGAGAAGATCGGGTTGCTTATGGTAAAAATCTTCCCGATGGTCAGACTTATAAACAATTAATGCTAGAAAAATTATCTTTGGATTTATCGAGGCTGCACTTTACAGATAGGCTTCCTTACAATGAGTACCTTCAGGTTTTACAAGCTTCTTCTGCCCATGTTTATTTAACCCGTCCTTTTGTATTATCCTGGTCAATGTTAGAAGTAATGGCAGCAGGATGTTTACTAATAGCTTCTAAGACTTCGCCAGTCTTGGAGGTCGTACAGGATGGGGTGAATGGACTGCTAGTAGATTTCTTTTCTCCCCAGAATATTGCTAATAGGATTGAAGAGGCGCTGAATAATCCTCAAGAGATGAAAGCAATTCGTGCGAATGCGCGAGAGACTATTTTGAAGCGCTATGATTTGGCAAAACTATTACCACAGCATTTGCAATGGATGTTTGCTGGGAAAAATTCTAATAGTTTGAAAAAGCGTCCAAATTCTAAAGGATTTGGCAGAAATTAGATAATATTCGTCATTGGTCATTAGCCTCATGCATAAATATTTTTTGCTTCAAGCAAAGGTGCAAATAAAAGCCTGAAAAAAAAATTTTGCAAGAAGTATATTAATCATTAGTTATTGTTCAAGAACAAATGACAAATGACAAATAAATACAAAACCGATATTTAAAATGCGAATTATTTTTATTATTGCTCATTTTTTCAAACCTAGTAATGAAGGTCGTCATGCATCCCAACGCAAAGACCCGCAACCCCGCTTGGAGGCATTAACTAAAAGTATTACCTCTTTACACCAATTATTTGGCAAATCTCAAAGTATTATCAACATTGCTCAACGACTAGCTTTTCCTGCTAATCAGCCGCAGTCTCACGAACTAGATATTGTTATTTGTACAACTAAAGATAATCATCTTCTAAACCAGCTTCCCTTACCATCCCATTTATATAGACATCATTCTAGTAATGCAGAACCTCTACTTTTGGGGTTTGAGTGCCAAGCTGTTCTGCAAAGTTGTCTCGGTCACTATGATTATTACTGCTTTCTTGAAGATGACTTAATTATTCATGACTCTTGGTTTTTTATAAAATTACAATGGTTTACCCAACAAGCAGGTGATTTAAATTTGCTCCAACCAAATCGTTATGAAGTCTCTGCCAATGGTTTGGTTCACAAAGCTTATATTGATGGGGATTTGGCTTTACGAGTAACTGCTCCCTTTCAAAATGTGCAGGATCAACAGGAACTCAAGGGTACAATTATGAATGTACCAATTACCTTTCGTCGCGCTCTCAATCCTCACGCAGGCTGCTACTTTTTAAATGCAAATCAAATGACTCACTGGGCTAATCAAACCTATTTTCTTGACCGAGATATTAGTTTTGTTGGGCCTTTAGAAAGTGCTGCCACATTAGGAATTATGAAGACATTCAAAATTTACAAAATCTCGCCAGAGCAAGCAAGCTTTTTGGAGATTCAGCATTTTGGAACTGGATTTTTAAGGCTAATTGGCGGACAGGTGGGTTTGGCTCAAAGGTAAATCAAATTTAAGAGTTTGCCTGAATGAGTTTGGAGTAGAGACAGAATTAGTTACGTCTCTACTATCCAAAATTAACTAACAGGTGACAATTGATAATTTACTTTTTCTGCTTCTTGTGTTTGCTGCTGTTGTTTCAATGCTTCTAGTTGTGTCTCTAGTTGCACTTTCACTTCATGACGGAAAGTGAAGAAGTGTTCACCAAAGCCCAATGCTACGAGGTAATCATACAAAATTCACACTTGAACGGACAGCCCCGCGAAAATTGCACGGTGATTGCTAGATAAGCATCTAAGTCTAGCAAGTCGAAACGGGGTATAGGTGTTTGAGTAACATCGGGTTTTTCTATAGCGCGGAAAATTCCTTTTGTTTCTCCCTGCGCCAATGCTTCTAAAAATAAGGGGATAGTGCATTCCCCTTCATCCAAAATTAAATAATTAGCTCCTGCTTCTAAGGCAAATTCTGGTACTGAGGTAGCGAAAGGCCCGCCAAATACAACTTTTTTACATAACGCTACCCCTTTGTGAATTAACTCACACAAATCTTTTTTCTGGATAATCATTGCAGAGATGATTACTAGATCGCACCAATTCCAGTCTTCATCTGTCTCTAGACGGACATTGCGATCGACTAGTCTAATTTCCCAATCACTTGGTAGCATTGCTGCTACTGTAATTAAACCCAATGGCGGATTTGTAGAGCGTAAACCTGCCAAATCGAGGGTTTCCTGGTAAGACCAGAAAGAATTGGGCATTATTGGCCAGAGTAGTAAAGCTTTCATCAGCAGACTCCCCAGAGTAGAAAAATTAACTCACAATTCCCAGGTGACTGCTACTTTCTCTAACAAAAACTTAAATTTTGTCTAATTGTGTAAACAAAAGGTACATAAACCGCTCAGATAAGCAAAAAAAGTTTTATTTACGACCTCTTGCGGTTTATTCAACCTGAGTGTAATAATTTTATTCGGCGATCGCCTAGAGTACTTAACAAGGGCAATCTCAGTTGTTAGCTAATTGCGGCGTGAATGTGACAGTTCTAATGAGCGATCACTTTTCCTAGTTTTAGCTTGATAACGATACCGCCACATCACAAAGCCAGTGATAAATAAAATTAACGGTGCCAGCCCAACAAATACATAAAAGATGCGGGATGGAAGCCCCCAAAAGGTACCATAGTGGAGAGGAACAAAGGAGTTGAGGAGGCGATCGCCCAGTGATAACTTCAAACCGTTATCAACACGCAAAACCTTACCACTGTATTGATCGAGATAAACATTACTATTACCATACTCTATATTTTCCTGCGGTAACTTCATGCGAATTTGTAAAGCATCTTCTGGTTTATCAGGGAAGTAAATGCTTTTGGTAACAGCACCAGGTAAGGCAGCATCGGCAATTTTTAGTTGTTGGGTTAGATTTAAGGTTGATTTACCAGGAATAGGCTTGGATACTGGCTTGGATGGTTTTGAAGTGAATGTAACAGCGTAAATAATCGGCTCAGTTAAATCAGAGAAGTTCCAGCAGAAACCAGTGAACCCAGTAAAGAATAAAAAAACCACAGTAATAATGCCAGCTACTTTGTGAATATCAAAGTTCGCACGTTTAGGATGAGCATCAAGTTTGATTTTGAAGCCTGCAATTAGCTTATGCCAACCTGGCCAAAGAACTAAACCTGTAATAGTAAGGATACACATTAGAAAGGCAATAATGCCAACAAACATAGTTCCGGTTTGACCTGCCATTAGGCTGTAGTGCAGATTAAGCATGACACCGATTAAAGTTTTATCCGATATCCGTTCACCAATAATTTTGCCTGTATAAGGGTTGATAAAAACCTCTGTCCTTTCCACATCAGTTGATGACAACTGCCCCACGTAGGGAGAAGAAGGAGTATCTGGCAAATAAATCCGAAAAAGATGGAAATCACCTTGCGCAGGATACTTCGCCTCAATTCTATTCACCACAGACTCTGGAGATACCTGCACCTGTTGGGGAGTAATCTGTCCATACTGTTGAGCGATCATAAAGTGGTCAAAATCTTGCTCGAACACCAACAAGCTACCTGTCAAGCCAACAATAACCATTACCAGTCCTACTGTTAAACCAAGGTAGCGGTGCAGAGTAAATGCTAAATCGCGTATTTTTTTAGAGTTCATGGTAGAAGCTCCGTGATACCATACAAGACTTAATGAGTTAACAAATTGCAGGAATCAAAACTGCACAGAAAACGTCCCCAGCACAGTTAAAGGCGCACCAGGAAGCAGATAGTAGCCTTGAGAATCGTAATAACGAGTGTCAAAAAGATTCTTAAAGTTCAGCCCAACCCTCCAGTTATCGCGTTTGTAAAAAATGGTGGCATCAGCACGCACATAGGAGGGGATTTTAAATGTGTTGGGGAGTTCAGCTTCGCGATCGCCAGTATAAAATAGTCCTCCACCAAAGCCTAATCCTTTCCAATTACCGCTTTGAATTTCATAAGTCGTCCACAGACTACCCCCAGCACCGGGAGCATTTATAAGAGAGTCACCTACAGGGTTATTTTCGTCACCTACACTTACAAATGCATCGTTGACGAAGTAGGATGCAATTATATTCCAGCCTGGTAAAATCTGCCCAGAAAGGTCAAATTCCAAACCGCGACTTTTCACCTCTCCTATAGGGATGGAATAGTCAGAATTACTGGGATCGGTTGTAGCGACATTTTTCTTGGTGATATCATAGGCGGCAAAGGTTGCCGATAGCCTGTCTTTAATCAGTTCGGCTTTGACTCCCACTTCATACTGAGTAGCGCGTTCTGGTGGCAGTTGAGTTCTATCTATTGTCTGCGACTCGCTGGGATTAAACGAGCGGGTGTAGCTGGCGTAAATTGAAATCGGTTCAATCGGCTGATAAACAATGCCAACGCGAGGTGAAAAAGCATCATCATAGATTCGATCGACTGTAGCATCATCAATCGGGTTTCTACCTAAAGAATCCAGTGGTTGCACGCGATTTTTGCGGTGAACAAAGTCATACCTACCGCCTACTAATAGCTTCAGATTTGGCAGCAATGTCACTTGATCTTGCAGATAAAGAGCGATCGTATTGCGGTCAAAACGATCGCGTTCCGCTGCCTCATCAAACTCTGCTGGTCGGGAAGCGCCATAGACAGGATTGAATAAATCAATACTGGGAGTCAGTGAAACAGTACTTCGCAAATAATCATAGCCACGGATATATTTATGCCACTCCAACCCCACAAGAACTTGATGTTGGATGGAACCAGTATTGAAATTACTGATTAAATCGTTTTGCAGAGAGTAGTTTTGGTAATAACTCGGGCCCGCACCAAATCTTCGCAATACGGTACGACCATCTACAATGTTATCCGGTTGAAACGCTGATTCTTCAGAATTATTAACCGTAACGGAAAAGCCACTGCGGAACTGGATGTTTTTACTAAAGCGATGATTGACGTTAATAAATACAGAGTTTGTCTCTTTGGAGAAATAATCGTCTGGCTCTCCCAGGAAACGATTGACAGGAGCTTGAAAAACGATTGGATCGGGTGAAAGACCACGATAAAAGGTGCGATCGACTTTGAGGTATTCATACTCCAGTGTCAATGTCGTCGCATCACCAATTTTGTAGGTTAATGCTGGTGCGATCGCGAATGTTTCCTGATGATTAAAATCGAGAAAACTACCAAAGTTCTCGTATGCAGCATTCAGACGGTACAGCAATGTTTTGTCTGAGTTCAGCGGCCCAGAAATATCAATGGAGGGACGATAAGTGCTAAAATTTCCGGCTGTAAATTCAGCAAAGTAGTAAGGCTCACTGAGCGGTTGTTTGGTAATGTAATTCACCACACCTCCCGGCTCAAACTGTCCATATAGCACTGAAGCTGGGCCCTTGAGAACTTCAATCCGCTCAATGTTAGTCGGATTCACAAGGTCGTCTTGAACAGCAAAACCGTTTCTCAAGTTCTCATAGGTTGTAAATCCCCGAATATTGTAATTATCTGTAGACCCACCATAGCCCCCTTGTTGAGTCACGCCACTAACATTGCGTGTTGCATCGCCAATCCGGGTAATTTGCTGATCCTTAATGACTTGTTGAGGAATGACTTGAATTGACTGGGGAATATCACGTTGAGGAGTATCAGTTCTTGTCGCAGTTGTGCTATCTGTTACGCGATATCCATCTTGCTCACCCGTCACCACTAGTTCAATCGGTTCATCACCTTGTGTTGATGGTTCTGGCTGTGTTTGACTTTCAGGCGGCTGTTGTTCGGGAGTTGGTTGGGTTTGAGGTTGTTGTGCTGTGGATGCAGCAGTTGCCACACTAAAAATTAAACCCTCATCTGGACTGTCAAATAACTCGACAGTTGGTATACCTACCTCACCGATCGCACTCACCCGGATAGTATTGGCATCAAAATTAGTCACTGTTATCTGTGTAACACCCGCTATTGGCTTTTCTGAGCGGAATGTGAATGCTTCGCCCGATGGTAGGCGCAATTGAGCATTAGGAATATCAGTGATGAAATTGCTACCAGTACTGCGATTTACTAATTGCAACTGTTGTCCTTTCGAGGTTTGTAAAATTACCTCCACACCTTTATTGGTGGGATTTGCTTTGACTCCAGTCACTTGCACAATTTCTAGTTGTGGCGTTTGTTGTTCTATCTGAGCCAGCCATTCTTTTACTGTTTTGGCAAAGTGATTTGGCTCTTGGATAGGAGAAATTTTAGTTACTTCTTTTGCTTGCCCAGGTTTTATAACCACAGCAACCAGAAAACAGGAAATAAAAAACGATCGCGACAGTTTCATAATCCCACACACCCAACCGGATTTATAGAAGCAGAGCTTGCTACTTGCAAGTTACTCTTAATTAACTCTATTCAGGAGAATACGAAAAATTGGGCGAGCGCATATATCTGAAACCGGATTTTTTTTATCGGAATCGGGATCTACCTTTTGCTATAAGCTTTTGTGGTGGCGATAATCTCTAGGAGTCATGCCAAATTGCCGTTTAAACAGATAGCCAAAATGACTTGTGCTTTCATACCCAACTTGAGCAGCAATTTCTGCAATCGTTAAATTAGTGCCGAGCAATAACTGTTGTGCTTGTTCTAACCGTAAGGATTGCACATATCCACACACCGTAGTGCCAAAAATTTCTCGAAATCCTCGCTTGAGCTTAAAGTCATTGAGTCCGATTTGTCTGGCTAGATTTAGTAGAGAAGGTGGATGCTGAAGCCTTTGATTGAGAATCGCTTTCGCATGATGTAAACGTTCAATTTCATCGGGACGAAAATATAGCGATCGCTCCAATAAAAGATTATTTTCCCCCCACTGAGCAATCTGAAGCGTCAGTAGTTCCAAAACTTTTGCTTCTAAATACATTTGTCTAAGTGTTTCTCGGAACGGACACTGCAATATTTGCCTAAGTACTAACTGCATTGCAGGCGTGATGGCTCCTAATGGCTGATGGAAACGCTCCTTTGTCGGATTTTCGATCAACTGCACCAGCAGAGTTGGTAATTCCTTAAAGCAACCCTGGAAACTAGAAAGTAAATCAGGATACCAGTAAATACTGATACACTGCTTGTGTTGGTTGGCAGTAAAATGCTCAAACTCCCGAATATCAGGCAAGTAAAATAAATAGTTATAGCCTGCAACTTCTTCATAATCGTCGCTGACTCCAGCTACGTTTGGCGTAGTGGTTCTCATCCCACCAGACAGCAAAAATTTAGATGTGAGAAAAGGCAAATCATCGTGTTCGCCCTCAACAATTACTGTTTCAGAAAAATTGCTTTCTTGAACTACTAGCTCAAGGCTATGGCGCAGCATAGTCCAGTGACTGCTGCCTTGACCAAACCAGGTAGAAAATTTTACTTTTCCCTGATCGTGATTAAGCTGCACATCGTCACATAATTCATTAAAGTTTGTCTCGGTCAAACGAATAGTCATGATAATACTCTCAACTGCTTGTTGAGAATAGTATCTATTAATAGGCGAAGCGATGTCTAGGACAAGCCCTTCTCTACGAGAGGCTGCGCCAATGGGTTCGGGAGTTCGCAATCGACGGGAACCGCCAAGACTGCGACTCCCTCACCGCTAAGAGCGTCTACGCAACTGAAAATATTATGTAGTGAGGTAATGGGATTGTGTAGTGGGTAAGAGTGCAAAAAAATATGTTCGGGGCTAAAAATTTACCCTAGTACTAAGTAGTTAATCGCATCTAGCAATACAGATTCCTGAATGCGTAAGCAAGACCTGCCACAGCCATCGCCCCTTTGAGGTGGGCAGGACGCGTTTCAGGAAAAAACTTTGCGATCTACTAAAATTCAAATCAAATCCGCTGTCATTACTAAATCTGTAATTCTGCAACCGCAAATTGACCGGGAAAATGTCAAAATTAAATGAGTTTTGCACTAGGCGCGTTTGGGTTGATGCAACTTTTATAGAGAAGAGAAGCTTTCTTCTCACCAAACGCCATTTGATTAGCGCAGATTTGAGATAACTAAGTTGGAATTTATGGGCAAGCAACGTGTTCTTTCTGGAGTGCAACCAACCGGGAATTACCATCTAGGTAACTACTTGGGAGCAATTCGCAACTGGGTAGAAGGTCAGAGCGAATACGAAAATTACCTTTTTGTGGCTGATTTGCACGCGATTACAGTGCCACACGACCCAAAACAGCTAGCAGCTGATACCTACACTCTTGCTGCTCTTTATTTAGCTTGTGGTCTTGATTTAAATCACTCTACTATCTTTGTACAATCTCACGTTTCAGCCCACAGCGAACTCACTTGGTTGCTCAACTGTATTACACCTTTAAACTGGCTGCAAGATATGATCCAGTTTAAGGAAAAGGCTGTCAAACAGGGAGAAAATGTGAGTGCGGGCTTGTTGGATTACCCTGTGCTGATGGCATCTGATATTTTGCTTTACCAAGCGGATAAAGTGCCAGTGGGTGAAGACCAAAAACAACACTTAGAATTGACACGGGATATTGCAGCTCGGTTAAATCACCAATTTGGTAAACCAGAACAGCCAGTTTTGAAGTTACCAGACCCTTTGATTCGCAAGGAAGGCGCAAGGGTGATGAGTTTGGCGGACGGTACACGCAAAATGTCGAAGTCCGATCCTTCTGAGTTAAGCCGGATAAGTTTGCTAGATTCACCGGAACAGATTCAATACAAGATTAAGCGTTGTAAAACCGATCCGATTCGTGGGCTGACTTTTGACGACCCAGCGCGTCCAGAATGTAATAATTTGTTAACATTGTATAAATTGCTTTCTGGAAAGAAAAAGGAAGATGTCGCAGTTGAGTGTCAGGATATGGGTTGGGGACAATTTAAGCCATTATTGACAGACACAATTATTGACTCCCTGAAACCAATTCAAGAAAAATATCAGGCAGTAACAAGCGATAAAGGCTATTTGGAGTCTGTGTTACGGGATGGAGGAGAAAAAGCTAGAGCGATCGCAAATCAAACTTTATCACAAGTCAAAACGGCTTTAGGCTACTCTCTTCCTCTATAAGTTTTCACCTTTAGGTGTGATTTGTTATACCATTTAAGAAATTGAAACCTTAATGTTTATGCATCACACCCACAGCCCCACAGCCTTTAATGACTTTCGTAGAGCTGTACAAGCAGGAGAATTTCTAGTTACCGCCGAGGTAGCACCGCCGAAAGGGGGAGATCCAGCGCACATGATTCAAATGGCGGCGACTCTTAAGGGGAGAGTTCATGCCGTCAATGTTACTGATGGTAGCCGCGCCGTGTTACGGATGTCTTCGTTAATCGCGTCGGTGATTTTGTCACAAAATGGTATAGAGCCAATTTGTCAAATTGCTTGCCGCGATCGCAACCGTATCGGTTTACAAGCTGACTTGATGGGCGCTCATGCTTTAGGCATAAATAACATTTTAGCTTTGACTGGCGACCCAGTAAAAGCAGGCGATCATGCAGATGCCAAAGCAGTGTTTGACTTGGAAGCTGTGCGACTGCTGCAACTGATTCGGAAGATGAATCAAGGCGTTGATTGCAACGAGAAACCCTTGACTGATGGAGCCTTAGATTTATTTGTTGGTGCAGCAGTAGATCCGCAATGTAAAAGTTGGTCAGGTTTGCAAAGTCGATTTGAACGCAAAATCGAAGCTGGAGCGCAGTTTTTTCAAAGTCAGTTGATTACCGATTTTGAGCGGCTAGAAAAGTTTATGGATACCATTGCTGCTGGTTATAAAAAACCAATTTTGGCAGGAATATTTCTGTTGAAATCAGCAAAAAATGCCCAGTTTATTAATAGATGTGTTCCGGGTGTAGATATTCCCCAACATATTATTGATAGATTGGCAAAAGCCAAAGACCCTTTTGAGGAAGGGATAAAAATTGCTGCCGAGCAAGTCCAGATAGCGCGGCAATTATGTCAAGGTGTCCACATGATGGCGGTGAAGCGTGAAGATGCGATCGTGCAAATTTTAGATTTGGCTGGGATTGCTCCAGTTAATCAGCTGGTATCCAAATAAAGAAGATAATGAATATTTTATGAAAGCAGATGGTTATTCCTATCTGCTTTTTTTATGATGAAACAGACGCATTTACACTATTTTTGATAGACTTTCAATATTCAATGTTCGCTTGACTAAATCTAGGTGCAAACTGACAAAATATTTTATAGCTTATTTCAAGCTTTTCCTAGCATATTTTTTGCCATAATCGGCGACACGACTGCCAATATCAACGCATATCAATTTGTTTCAGTCGAGCTAAAAGAAACTGCTTTTAGGATTGATGGGGTATTCATCCCCACAAGTGAAACGACAAACCAACCACTTTACTTTGTTGAAGTTCAGTTTCAATTAGACTCAAATTTTTATAGACGCTTCTTTGCCGAAATCTTCCTTTACTTGCGACAAAATGAATCAGTCAATTTTTGGCGTGCTGTTGTCATCTATCCGCAACGAAGTTTAGATCCAAACGATCGGCTACCATATCAGTTGCTGCTAGACAGTTCACAAGTGCAACGCATTTATCTAGATGAATTAGATTCGATAGAAAACTCACTTCAAGTTGCGATCGTTAAATTAATTATCGAAAAAGAAGAGACAGCCGTTGACAAAGGTAAAGAATTGATTTTACAAGCAAGGCAACAACTGGCAGATGAATCTACCACTAAGCAAATTGTAGAATTGATAAAGACTATTCTGTTGTACAAATTTACCCGGTTAAGCCGAGAGGAGTTAGCAGAAATGTTGGGTATAGACGACGAATTCAAAAAAACACGGATGTATCAATCAATTAAGTCAGACGGGTTAGAAGAAGGTCGCCAGGAAGGTCGCCAGGAAGGTCGCCAGGAAGCTAAGTTAGAAGCTATTCCCCGATTGTTGGCATTGGGATTGAGTGTAGAGCAAGTGGCGGTGGCTCTCGACTTAACTGTGGCGCAAGTACAACAAGCAGCCCAGAATCAGTCTATCTGATAGTGGGTGGTGCTTACGTCTAATTTAATCAGCAAGTGCGACACCGGATAGCCTGTCGTAAACATCGCCTCTTTTTGTTTTAGCTAAACCAGAAGCGATGTCTACGACGGGCTTACGCCTACAAACTTAAAACCTGGGTTACATCTTCCCGTGTTGCAACACTTGTTGTAGGTGTTGGCGAATCTCTTGTGCGTGTTCAATATCAGATTGCCGCAATTTTTGGAACAACTCTACACAAGGTTGAGAACCTACTTGTTCTGCATCTTTGATGTAGGTATCGTAAGCTTTAACAGCTTCAGCCTTGTTGTGCAAAACGGTGACAAAATCATATTCCAAGTCGCTAATCGCTGTTTGAGATTGTCCGTTACCTGTATTTGTAGCCATTGCTTGAACCTCTTTTAGGATTTCTAATTAACGTTATACTCACCCTTAAAGAGCGATTCATCTTCCAAAAAGAGTATATTTCAATACGTCGGAAGTACCTTGCAAAAATAATTTCCTGATACAGCCTCATACAGAAGAGTGGGGAGTGGGGAAAAAGTATTTCCCCACTCCCCAGTAGAGACGTGATTAATCGCGTCTCTCCCACTCCCCATTTTCATAACAATTTATCCAAGCGGTTGATTCTCATCACATTGACGTGAATACTGTAATTCCAACTCGTTTTGCCGTTCTCTATCTCCTCTATAGACAATCGGACAAAACTTAGTGTTAGCGCTCATACAATCCATGTGTGGCGTTTTAGCACATACCACGAGTAGTCCACCCAGAACAAACAACAAACCACAAATTGCAAGCGTATTAACCCAATAAATTTCCAGCGCTCCGTGAACTACTACCTCTCGCAGTAGAGATACTATTGTTACCTCAACTGCCACTCCTACAGAGATACTATGTTCTTGCAAATAGACCATTAATAGTCGAAATAACTCGACTAAAATCAACACAAATAGTATTTTTGCAGTCACATGTTTATAGTCTAGTGGCTGCGTGAGGGCGATAGCTATCCCCCACAATTGGATCAGCATGACGGCGAACAACCCCAAACACAAAACAATCACAATTAAGTCTTGAAAGGCTTCCATATTGCGAACAATTGAGTGCCGATCGAGCCAGCGATCGCTAAATAAAAATCGACTTTTCTGGCGCTTTTGCATGTACATTTTTCCAATCGGGACAAGTTCAGACAACACCAGCGAGTCAACCCAATAGTTTTATGTTATGCAATATTAAGTTTTTCTGCCTCAGCGAGGTTGGTAATTTAAATTTTGTGCTTGTTGCAACAATTGCTCGGCGTTTTTCGCCCACTGGGGATTTTTTTGAGCGTTGTATAAATCTCTAGCAAATTGCAATACTTGTACTGCATCGCCATATTGCTGTAACTGAATAAAAACTAATCCAGCACCATAATAAGCGTTGGGATAGTTAGAGTTAGCTTCGGCTGATTTTCTAAAAGCTTCTAATGCTTCTTGTAATTTAGTTTGTTGAAAAAAAATTGAGCCGAGATTATAGTAAGCTTCTGGATACTTGGGATTAATTTTTAATGCCTGATAAAATGCACTTCTTGCTTGCTCAAGTTTACCTTGTTGGAGATAACACATCCCTATATGGTAAGGAGGTTCCGGTGCATTTTTGCTATATTCTACGGCTTTTTTAAAAGAGGCGATCGCTTGTTCGCAATTTCGTTGCTGTTCTCGCACTAATCCCAAGTTATAGTGGGCAAATCCGAGTTTGGGATCGAGTTCTAAAGCGCGTTGTAAATAATCGTTAGCTAACTTGAAATTATTGCCTTCTAATAATGCTCCGCCTAAATTAGCAAAAGCTGGAGCAAATTTCGGATCGGCTTGCGTTGCTCGATAAAATGCATCCGCAGAGGGTTGTAATTGTCCGGTTTGTCGGAGTGCTAGCCCTAGATTATAGTGTGCTGGTGCTAATGTCGGATCTAATTTAGCTGCTTGTTTAAATGCGGCGATCGCATTTTGTACCTTTCCCGCCTGAATTGCTTGTAAGCCTTGGTTTAACCAGTCTACGGCAGTTTTAGGATTAGATTGTGCCAACTTGGAGGCGACAGAAGGAGATAGAGCAAGACAGGGAGAGGAAATACTCATAACCAGCAAAGTCAAACCTACTAACCCTGCTATGCCATATTTAAAGAATGATAATCTCATTGATTTTCTGACTCGCAACACTTTCAGTTAAATTTACTTCATAAAAAGTTTTTTACAAAAGTTTTTGATTCGGGATAAAAATTTGTGATATTTAACTTTTCTTAAGCTAAATCTTACGACAGGCTACAATTTTTTTAACTTGGGATTAAAGGGAGGATAATAACGAATTAAAGAAGGGGTAATTTTGACTCCAGAGAACCATTTTTTTATCCCTTGATATATACAGAATCATGCGGTTATGAATGAATTACCGCAAGGGAGGTTTTTATGAACGAAAAAGTAAAATCGGGTTCGCGGAACGTTGCAATTGTTGGGCCTTATTTAAGTGGAAAAACCACTTTACTAGAAAGCTTGTTATTTGTCACAGGGGCAATTTCCCGCAAAGGCAATGTTAAGGACAGCAATACAGTCGGAGATAGTGCTGCCGAGTCGCGCGATCGCCAGATGAGTGTAGAAGTCAGCGCCGCTAGCACTGAGTATAACGGCATTCGCTTCACTTTTATTGACTGTCCGGGAAGTATAGAATTTGCCCAAGAAACGTACAATGCTTTAATCGGAGTCGATGCAGCAATTGTAGTTTGCGAACCCATCCGCGATCGCGTCCTCACCCTCGCCCCTTTATTTAAATTCCTGGACGATTGGGAAATTCCCCACCTCGTCTTCGTCAACAAAATGGATCGGGCAAATATTCACGTCCTAGAAACGTTACACGCCCTGAAAGCAGTATCTAGCGGTCCTTTGGTAGCGCATCAATATCCGATCATGAACGGGGAACAACTCACTGGCTTTATTGATATGGTGAGCGAACAGGCATATCAATATCATCCAGGCGCACCTGCTGACCCCATTCCCTTCCCCGAAAGTTTAAAAGAAGAAGAACATACAGCACGGGCAGAAATGCTCGAAGCCTTAGCAAATTTTGACGATCATTTACTCGAAGAACTTTTAGAAGACATCGAACCATCCCAAGAAGAAATCCTTAAAGATTTAAAAATGGAATTAGGGGCAGATTTGGTAGTGCCCGTTTTCTTTGGTGTGGCAGAACAAGATTATGGTGTTAGACCTCTATTAGAAGCCTTGTTACGAGAAGCCCCCGAACCAGAAACCACAGCAGAACGTCGTTTAAAAAACATCAAAGGTGATAAACCTCTAGCGCAGGTATTAAAAACTTTCTACACTCCCCAAGGTGGTAAACTCTCTCTGGTGCGTGTTTGGCGGGGCAAATTAACTGATGGCATTGTCCTCAATGGCATTCGCACTGGTGGAATTTACCGCCTCATGGGACAACAACAGCAGTTCGTTAATGAAGTTGCTGCTGGTGAAATTGTCGCATTGAGCCGTTTAGAAGGCATTAAGACAGGAGATACAATCTCTACAGAACAGCAATTGGCGATGGAATTACCCAAAGCTGTACAGTTGGAACCTGTGTATGCCCTCGCCATTACACCAGAAAAGCGCAACGATGAAGTTAAACTCAGCAGTGCTATTACCAAGTTATTAGAAGAAGACTGCTCACTTGCTTGGGAACAACACGGCGACACCCATGAAGTAATTCTTTGGGGTCAAGGCGAGATTCATTTGCAAGTCACCCTAGACAGACTGCGCCGCAAATATAACTTGCCAATGACAACCCACTTACCGCAAGTGCCTTACAAAGAAACCATCCGTAAAACGGTGGCTTCAGTTCATGGACGCTACAAACATCAAAGCGGTGGTCACGGACAGTTTGGTGATGTTTTTCTCGAAATCAAGCCTTTACCACGCGGTACAGGTTTTAACTTTAATGAAACTATTGTCGGTGGCGTGGTTCCTAAACAGTACATCCCTGGCGTGGAAATGGGCGTGCGGGAATTTTTGACACATGGGCCTTTGGGCTTCCCAATAGTTGATGTGGCGGTAACTCTGACTAATGGTTCCTATCACAACGTTGACAGTTCCGAACAAGCCTTTAAGCAAGCTGCCCGATTGGCAATGCAAACGGGGATACCCCAAGCGGAACCTACCCTATTAGAACCAATTCTGCGGGTAGATGTTACCACACCGAGCGAATTTACCTCCAAAGTGCTGCAACTATTGAGTGGTAGACGAGGGCAAATTTTAGGCTATGAGGGTAGAAACGATTGGCAAGGCTGGGATAATGTCTCTGCGTACTTGCCACAAGCAGAGATGCAAAACTTTATTGTAGAGCTGCGATCGCTCACTCTTGGCGTTGGTTCCTTCCACTGGGAATATGACCATCTCCAGGAAGTGCCAGAAAAGCTTGCTGAACGTGTCATTCACAGCAATGGCAATGGTGGTAACGGCAACGGCAAGTAATTTGGGATTTGTTGGAAATCCATTAAGTTTATATTTAAGGACACCTCTTGTGGGTGTCCTTGATTTTATACAGATTTTTCTTCTTTTGTAGCGCTTATGCTTGAAAAGCAGGGATTAATATCATGTCCGCTTAATCATTTATCAAAAAACTCCCTGCGTCGAGGCGAATATTAGCGATCGCTCAAAGATAGGGTTTTGTTTGCTAGGCTAAAGCGGAAGATTTAAAATTTAGGTAGATAATCAAGGCTAAATAGTCTTTATGCCTCACTCCACTATCTCAACTCTTTATCCTTGCTGACTATTGGCCTTAGATAGGACTAGAGTTTATCGGTAAATAACAGCAAATTAAATTAATCAAGTATAAATTATATTGTAGCTAAATAATGATGCATTTTAAGTTTTCACCAAAAATTCTGCAAAGGCTGGGAGAAGAACTCGTTCCGAATCCAGACCAAGGAATCATCGAATTGGTTAAGAACTCTTATGATGCTGATGCTACTGAATGCACAGTAGAACTTATCAAAACTAGCGCCATAGGTGGCTTGATTATTATTTCAGATAACGGTGTTGGTATGGATAAAGATGCCATTAGCGAGGGATGGCTGGTGCTAGGCCGCTCGAAAAAAGCTATCCGTGAAATTACTCAATTAGGTCGCTTACCTGTAGGTAATAAAGGATTAGGTAGGTTAGCTGCTCTACAGATGGGTTCTCAAGTCCTCTTGAAAACTAGACCTAAAGATGAACCAGGAGTTGAATATTCTCTAACGATTAATTGGGATGATTTTGAGGAAGCTGATGTAGTAGAAGATGTTCCTTTTGATGTCCAAAAAAGTAGTACAGATAAACAGTATGGGACTGACATTATAGTTAGCAATCTTAAAAATATATTTAATAAACGTGATATCCAAAGACTAGCTAGGGAACTGTTACTGCTAGCAGATCCATTTGACAATCATGTAGGTTTTCGCCTTAAACTTATTGCTCCAGAATTTTCTGAAATTGAAAAACAAGTGAACAATGCTTACTTTGATGATGCCGAATATCATTTGCAAGCTAGTATAAATCAACTTGGAATTGCTGAAGCAAGATTGCTAGACTGGCAGAAGAACGTAATTTTTCATGCAAAACAGAGTGATATTTCTCAAGAGCTTTACAAAACACCTGCAACAGAATTTGATTTATGGGTATTCTTTCTAAATCCTCAAACTTTTTCAGCTAGAAAGACTTCTATTTCTGTCACACAAGTTAGAGAATGGCTTGCTCAAGTAGGGAATGTTCGTCTTTACCATCGAGGTTTGCGGGTAAAACCCTATGGAGATTCCGACGATGATTGGTTGAACTTAAATTATGCACGAGCAAGAAATCCAGAGCTTCGTCCTTCAACAAAAACAGTTATTGGTAGAGTAATTGTTAATGACCCTGAAGATATGTTACTTCAGAAAACTGATCGGCTTGGTTTTATTGAAAATGAAGCTTTTTTAGAGTTAAAACGCTTTGCAATTGATGTGTTGGAATGGATGGCGAAAGAAAGGCTTAAAGTCACTGAAACGCAAAGACAAAGGGTTAAGAAACAAGTTCCTCGTGATATTACAGAAGCTAAAGCCAGAATTGAAGAAGTTATTGAAGCAGAAGTTCCTCAAGAATCTCGTCCTAAAGTCTTAGAAGCTGTTCAGCAATACGAAACTGTAACAGAACGTGAAACCAAGGTATTACGTGAAGACCTTCAGTTGTATCGTAGTCTAGCTACAGCCGGAACAACAGCAGCAGTTTTTGCTCATGAATCTGGCAAACCAGTGACTTCAATTGAAAAAATAGCTAAGAGAATAGAAAAAAAGGGTAAAGAAATTCTGGGAGAAAAATATGAACGCTATTTAGGAGAACCAGTTACAAAGCTTTATCAAATAAGTAAGTCATTACTACGCTTTTCTAATTTTCCTCTGCATCTGTTGAAACGAGAAAAACGTCGTGCAGGTGTTGTAGATGTCCATACTATTATTGATGATATCGTTGAACTTTTTCAAACTTTTTTTAATGAAGGTGAAATTCAAGTTATTAAAGAAAAAGTTGATACTAAACCTTGCATTTATGGAAGCGATGCTTTGTTAGAAGCAATTATTACAAATCTTTTAACAAATGCTATAAATGCTTTTAACGTTGAAGGTGGACGCATAGAAGAACGTAAACTAATTATCAGAACTGCAATTGAAGAAAGTAATTTAAAAATTAAAGTCTTAGATAATGGTTCAGGAATTCATAATATCAAAATAGATGAAATTTGGCTACCTGGTAAAACCACTAGGGAAGGTGGTACAGGTTTAGGATTGACAATTGTGAGAGATTCTGTAACTGATCTGGGAGGCTCCGTAGATGCAATTCCAAAGGGTGAATTAGGTGGAGCAGAATTTATTATAGAATTAACACTTATTAGAGAGTAACTTTTATGAGTATGACACAATTTTTGAATGATGTAAAAATAGCTGTAATTGATGATGATAAAAACCTAGCTGAGGTAACAGCTTGGGACTTAGAAGAAGCAGGTTATCAACCATTTTTATTAGACAATAGACATTTGAGCAATGTCAGTGACTTGGTATCACTTATTAGAGAAAATACTCAAGGTGCTGTGTGCGATCACCGATTGAGTAATTCTGGATTTGCTAATTTTTATGGAGCAGAATTAGTTGCAAATCTTTACGATTGTAAATTTCCATCATTGTTAATAACTCAGTATACAGAAATGGATACATCTTTTTCGATTAGAAAATGGAGACATAAAATACCTGTACTACTAAGTCGAGAAGAAGCTAATGCTTCAAGCATTGCTAAGGGAATAGAAGATTGTACCTTAGAACTTTCTGGTAAAATACCGAGTACTAGAAAACCTCGTAGAACGATAGTTAGGATTACTAATATTGATGAAGAATCTCATGAACGTGTTGTAGATGCATTTGTTCCAGGTTGGAATCCCCATAAGGCTGTTCGTTTTCCAGCTTCTCTGATTCCAGAAAATATTAGAGTTGTATTAAAACCAAATATCCGTTTATTTGCTCACGTAAACACAGGAGCAGAAAAATCTGATGACCTGTATTTTGAAAAATTTGAATTAGCACCTGAACCAGATGAAGATGATGGACTCGCCTGAACTGATTATTTTAGATGTTGGACATGGAAATTGTGCGTTAATCAGAGATGTAAATGGTGTAATCGTTATTGACTGTCCACCTGGGGGTACGTTGGCGGAAACTCTTGAGCATCTATCTATTAAAGAAATTTTACATATCCTCATTTCCCATTCTGATGCAGATCATATTGCAGGTATGATTGACTTACTCTCAAATGAAGATATCAAAATTCACAACGTACATATAAACCCTGATGCAAGTAAGAAAAGTGCAATTTGGTTAGACTTACGTATTGCTTTGGCAGATTCAAAAAAACGTTTCGGAACTGTACTTTCTAAACTAACGACAACAGAGACAGGAAAGTTTAATATTGGCTCAGTCAATTTAGAAGTACTTGCATCAACCTATGAATTAATACTTGGTGGTGCAGGTGCAACTGATTTAAAAAAAAGAAAATTGAATTCTAACTCAATATCAGCGGTGATTGGTATAGTCCATGATTCTCATAGAGTAGCTGTACTGGCAGGAGATATTGACGATGTAGGATTTGAGAATATTGTTGAAGACATACATCATTGTCCTGCTGATATACTTGTTTTTCCTCATCATGGTGGAAGACCAGGGAGTGCAGATGCTAGAATATTTGCCCACCGATTTTGTAGTTTTATCCAACCAAAGTTAATAATCTTTTCAATTGATCGTAATCGTTTTAATAATCCCCGCACAGAAATAGTAGAGGGTATTATTTCTTCAGTTCCAGATGCTCATATTTTATGCACTCAATTATCCCAACAATGTACTACTAGTCTTCCTAGTTCAAAGCCTACACATTTAACTACACTTCCTGCCAGAGGGCTTAATAGTAATAGCTGTTGTGGAGGAACTATTACTTTTAAAATAGATGGTAGCAGGACAACTTATGCTGAGATGGCTTTACATAAAGAATTTATTGTTAATCAAGTGGCTAGCCCAATATATCGAAAGTTTTTATCTATCGTCAAACCGGATAAGTAGCTCGGCACAAATAAAGCTAAATTTCGTCAATGGGTAAGAAAGCCACTTAACAAAACTTAATATGATCGTTGTTCTTTTAACAACAAATGAGCGTTGTAATACTGAATAGTATTTTTATCTGCAACAGAAGACTCTATGATAAAAAAGGAGCCTAACTTAGGCTCCTTAATAAAAAACTGGTAATAGAATTGTGACTACTTAACAGTTACCTTACCGCCAGCTTCTTCGATGCGCTTCTTAGCATCTTCAGCAGCATCCTTAGCAATACCTTCTTTAACTGCCTTGGGCGCAGCTTCCACCAAGTCTTTAGCTTCTTTCAGACCCAAACCGGTCAATTCCCGGACAATCTTCAGCACAGCAATCTTCTTATCAGCTGGGACTGATTCGAGAATCACTTCAAACTCGGTTTGCTCAACAACTTCATCAGTAGGAGCAGGACCACCAGTACCAGGCATCATCATCATGCCACCAACGGGTGCAGCAGCACTCACGCCAAAAGCTTCTTCAATTTGCTTGACTAACTCAGAAGCTTCGATTAAAGACAGGGTTTTTAGTTGTTCTAAAATTTGATCGGTTGCAGCAGACATTGATATAACTCCTGTAATTTTGATTATTTATTTGTCATGGGTCATTGGTCTTTAACTATAGACTTTTGACTTTTGACTGATGAACGACGAAGTCTACTCAGTAGCAGTTTCAGTAGCAGTTTCGGTACTGCTATCAGCTTCAGTCGCAGTTTCGGTGCTACCACCACTTTGCTCTTGGTCGGACACAGCCTGCAAAGCACGAGCCAGTGAACCAGGAACTTCGTTGATACCCACAGCAATCTTGGTAGCCAAGGCGTTGATAGCCCCAGCAATTTGTGCAATGAGTTGTTCTTTGGATGGCAAGTCTCCTAGTACCTTGACATCAGGTTCTTTGAGTAGGCGACCTTCCAGTACACCACCGCGAAGTTCTGTCTTCTTGGTGACTTTTTGGAATTCTTGGTATGCCTTAATTGCCGATGAAAAATCTTCTTTTATCAGCAAAAAGGCGGAAGCACCGTTAAGTAATTCCGACAGAGGTTGCCATTTTTCATCGTCTTTAATAGCAATGCCCATCAGGGTGTTTTTAGTCACTTTACAAACAGTGCCACTGGGACGCAGCCGCCGCCGTAAGTCTGTGATTTCCGAAACTGTTAGCCCTTGATAGTCAATTACCAGTGCCAGAGTTGACTCACTCAAAGTTTCTTTGAGGTCAGCTACTATTTCTTTTTTATTTTCTAGTGTTCTACCCATTCCAATCTCACCTCCTTAAAACAATCGGTGATTGCCCTACTTGTACATTTCTTCTAAACCTGAACGCAAACAACAAACCCCGACTAATTTAGCCGGGGTTGAGTATTAAGACTCCCGATGTCATAATTTATTACACCTTTAGGGGTAATCGTTTTGACAATTAGAGTTTTAACCTCGGCAGGGTATTTAAGCTATTCGCACCTGCTGTCTCCGGCTTTGCCTATTCAATTTGATCATTAGTCATTTGTCCTTTGCCTTTACAAATGACTAATGACTAAAAATTAACCAGCTTCGCTCAGTTTTAAATCTCGTAGGGCGGTGACATCAATTTTAATTGATGGCCCCATTGTGGCTGACACATAAAATGTACGCCAATAACGACCTTTAGCTCCTGAAGGACGATTACGGTCAATCGTTTCCTGCAATGCCTTTAGGTTAACTAACAAATCTTCGGGCGAGAAGGTTGTCTTACCAAACATAACATGGACAATACCAGTTCGATCGGCTCGGAATTCTAATTTACCTGCTTTGAATTCTGCGATCGCACCTGCTAAATCAAATGTTACGGTTCCACCCTTGGGCGATGGCATCAAACCACGCGGCCCAAGTAACTTACCCAGCTTTGCCACCTGTGGCATCACATCAGGTGTGGCAATCAGCTTGTCAAAATCCATTCTACCTTTCTGGATTTCGTCAATCAGTTCTTCTGACCCAACTAAATCAGCACCAGCAGTGCTGGCTTCGTTAACCTTTTCACCTCTGGCTATCACCGCCACCCGGACGATTTGTCCTGTACCTTTGGGCAGTGCTACCGTTGTCCGCAACTGTTGGTCTGTATACTTGGGGTCAATTCCCAACCGGATATGCGCTTCAGCAGCTTCGGTAAATTTAGCTGTTGCTGTGTCTTTGAGAAGGGCTAAAGCCTCTAGGGGATGATAGTCTTTCTCTTCTACTTTTGCTTGCAGACCCTGCAAACGACGCGATATTTTTGGCATTTTGTTCTCCTGGGGTAAATTCCGAAGCCTCGCCTCTCCCCCGATAATTTTTGGTTACTTGTCCTTATGTCCTTTGTCCTACCCTGCGGGAAGCCGCTGGCGCGTCTATGTCATTTCCTAGTTTTTTTTAATGACTAATGACCAATGACTAATGACTAATCTGTAACTGTTACACCCATATTTTTAGCCGTTCCTGCCACAATCTTCATTGCTGCGTCGATATCGTTGGCGTTGAGGTCGGGGAGTTTGGTTTGGGCTATTTCTTGCAATTGTGCTTTAGTTATTGACCCAACTTTCTTTTTGTTGGGTTCGTTTGAGCCTTTTTCAACTTTCGCCGCCTTCCGAATCAGCACTGATGCAGGTGGCGTTTTGAGTACGAATGTAAAACTCCGGTCTTCAAAAACCGAAATTTCTACAGGTATCACCATTCCAGCTTGGTCTGCTGTTTTGGCGTTGTACTCTTTACAAAACATCATGATGTTGACACCATGTTGACCCAAGGCGGGCCCAACTGGCGGTGCTGGGTTGGCTTTTCCAGCATTCAGGGCCAGTTTAATGACCGCCACTACTTTCTTCGCCATTTGTATTTAACTCTGTTTCTCTACCTGATTAAATTCCAATTCTACTGGTGTATCCCTACCGAAAATTGAGAGTAAGGCTTTAAGTTTACTCCGCTCTGGAGAGACTTCAATCACCTCGCCTTCAAAGTCTTTAAATGGGCCAGAAAGCACCATTATCTTATCACCAGTAGCCATGTCAATTTTGACAACAGCTTCTTGTTCGCTGGTTTGTTTGAATATACGCTCAACTTCTGAAGAACTCAGTGGTATGGGGTTGACATGACCGCGACCCTTGCTGCTACCACGTTTTTGTTCTGAGCCGACAAAGTTAATTACATGGGAAGTGTTGCGTACCACCTGCCAAGTATCATCATCCATCATCATCCGCACCAGCACATAGCCAGGGAAAACTTTTTCTTCTGTATGCTGGCGACTGCCATCTTTGCGGATTTTCACCGCTGGCGTTTGCGGAATTTCTACCTGGATAATTTTGTCACCTACGTCAAAAGTTTGAATGCGTTGCTCTAAATTAGTCTTTACACGCTTTTCACAACCTGAAGCTACTTGTACTGCATACCAACGTGCTTCTTTTGACGCTGCTTCTGCTGCTTCTGCTGCTTCTGCTGTTTCTTCTGACTGCAACATTGAGTTGCGTGGTTCATCTGTTGCAAAACTCATTAGAACACCTGTTTTGCTGCCCAATGAAACAATCCATCGACCAAGTATATCAAAGATGCGGAGAGTGCCACCATTAACAACACAGCGGCGGATTCGCTCACTATCTGTTTCCGACTGGGCCAAACTACTTTTTCAAGTTCTTCTTTGGTTCCCTGTATGAAGTTGCCAAAGCTAAACCCACTTACGGTTTCTGGCAATTCTGCTTCACTTTTTTTGGCCACGACCGTTTATCTCCCGTTTCTTATACTAGATCCTGTTTAATTGTCATTTAAGTTTGCAGTTTCGACTCTATTTCACTTACTGGAAGCAAAACAACTGCAAATACAATGAGTTTACCCGAAATTATTAGCGCTAACTGCTATATTAGCAGCTACGTAATTATTTCGGGCTTTGTTTTCTGCTTTTGAGCGCGCCCTGGAGGACTTGAACCCCCGACATCAGGTTTTGGAGACCTGCGTTCTACCAACTGAACTAAGAGCGCACAAGCTATTTTTGATTCAGTGATTGCGCTGAACTAAATTTCAGTTTAACGCAATATGCGATTTACATCATACCTTAATTTTGTTGGGAAAACAAGTTAGCGGCAGATGCCGCTTGCAGAAAAGAGATTTCTCCCATATTTTTGCGGGACGAATCACAAAGGGCGGTCAAACCGTTGCTTGATCCGGGTTGCCTTACCTACGCGATCGCGGAGATAATATAGTTTAGCACGGCGTACTTTACCGCGACGTAACACCTTAATGCTGTCAATCCGGGGAGAATGCAACAGAAATACCCGCTCAACGCCCACGCCTTGAAAAACCTTACGAACTGTAATAGTTTCATTGATGCCGCCATTGCGCTTGGCAATCACAACTCCCTCGTAGGGTTGCACGCGGTATTTTTCGCCTTCCTTGATTTTCACTCCCACTTTTACAGTGTCGCCCACATAAATGTCGGGCAGATTCGATTTTATTTGTTCCGCTTCAATGGAGCGGATAATCTCTTGAGCGTTCATAGTCTTTCTGTCTGCTTAAAAAAAACTCACGATCATCAATGATAAATCGATAATCCTATTTCAGTCTACTTGTTAGGATTGATAATTGTACTGATACAACAGCCTGCATATCAAAGCTATATTGCAAAATACCGTACTATAAAGGAAAAATTTATGAAATTTAGCATCGTCATCAGTACCTATAATCGCTTGAATTTGCTGCAAAGAGCAATTGATTCGGCTCGTAACCAAACAATCGAGTGCGAGGTGGTTGTAGCTGACGATTGTTCTTCTGATGACACCCAAACCTATGTTAAAAGCTTAGGGGACAAAATTGTTTACCATCGTAACGAAGTGAACCTTGGTCATGCAGCAACGGTAAATGCTGGAGTTGCCAAAGCTAGCGGCGACTGGATTAAGTTCTTAGATGATGATGACTATCTAGCGCCTAACTGCATAGAAGAGATGGCAAAGGCGATCGCACTTCGTCCCGAAGCTGTAATCTGCTCTTGTGTAGCGGCTCAGGTGGATGGCAATGAAGTTGAACTCTCTCGCACCCCCCAAGTTGGCCCTGGTTTAGCTTTTTATATCCCACAAGCCGATATTCACTACGGGATGCTTTTAGAGCTTGTACCCTTTGGCACACCTGTACAAGTAGCTTGTCGACGTGATGCTTTCCTGCAAAGTAGTGGTTGGGACTCCACACTCGATGCTAACTGTGATGACATCGATTCCTGGATTCGGATTGCTCAGTTTGGCGATGCTATTTTCTTCAACCAGTGTCTTGCTTACCGTACTATCTGGCCGGGTGCATATAATCAAAAGTTTTCTTTGTCTCGGCGGTTAGCGACAAATATTTTGATGAAGGAGAAAATTTACGCTTTGGTAAATGAGCAACATCGCTCAAAGATTCCTGTCTTTCAGGATATAAAAAATTACCTAAAACTCCATTGGATTTTAGTCGCACTGAAGCAAAAAAATCTCAAGAGTTTTCTTTCAATGATAGATCCATCTATACTTTCTCCTCGGTCTTGGAAGTTTTTGCTAACTGCTGTTTCATCACGCCGCTCTCAGGGAAACAATTCTCAGATTCGTAAACTTGTATTGATTGAGTCGGATTATGATCTCTGGCAAAATACCCAGAATAAAAGCGCCAGTCTTCAGAACTTAGAATTAGATTCTGTGCCACTGGTGGACTTGCCCGTGAGCGCCCAGTCAACCTCTGAGCGCTAGACGAAGACGTTACTACCAACTACTAGATTTGTCGCAGTGAAATTATTCAAAGTTGCCACGGTGTCATTATGATAATAACCCCCAGTGTAATTGACTTGTGTCGAAGTACCTGACTGCACAAACTTTAGATGGCCATCTAAGATGGGATTGCTGCAAGTCAAGATAACCTGAGCACTTAGTTGAAACCGATAAGACAGGAAAACAAGCTGCTTATAAACCTGATGCTCTTAAAAAAGTAGAGGAGTAATGCTTAGTCATGAGTAAAGATGTTAAAGCGGTGATTGACGAGTTTCATCAAGTTGTCAATATGACACCCAAGGAACTAGAGTCTTGGTTGGATACGGATGAGTCACAAACTGTCGGACAAAAGGATGGCGACGATGAGTCAATCGGTCATAAATCTGGACTGCGTATCATCCAGCTATTGCAGAGAAAGGATGATTATACCAACGACGATCTTTCGCACATGAAGAAAGTTATTAGTTACGTCCACCGTCATCTTGCACAGCAGCCATCGGGTGATTTGGAACATACACGCTGGTGCTATTCTTTGAAGAATTGGGGACACGACCCACTCAAGTAAAGTATCTCATATCCCGCTATTTAGCTTGGCAAATTCCCGCGATCGCCCTAAGTACAGTTTTGCGTAAAAGCATAGCATTTTTAATGTAGGGGGATACATTGGCATTGCAGAGGGACGCATTAACATTGTATTGGGATGCATTGGCATTGCAACGTATTGCCTTTCATTAATTCGTAGCGAATTAATGAAATGCTGTACTAAGTGTTTACGCCGCAGAAACTACACAAAAACAGGTTTTTACAGCTGGATTTCAACTCCATATTGCAAAACCAGCCGATCCTGCCAAACTGGTAGCTGCGATTGTAGACTCACAAAAAATCAAGAGGTTAACACCCGCGTGATGCGCAAAGCGCAGCGCCAGTGGGAAAAGAAAATTATTCTTGCAGACGAGCAATTACACAGTGCATAACTTTAATTTCATTAACAATTCGATCCAGTTCTGTGGAGAGCAGAGTTTGTTCTCGAACGGCTTGTAATGTGGGAGTTAAAGTGTTGGAATTGGTGGCAATCTCTGATAACCGAGCAGTATGTAGCTGTTGGATTTGGTTGTGAATTGCTTCGAGATCGCTATCCAGCGCTGGTAATGGTTGAGGTGGCTGTCCCTGCCCAAGGGCATCTGCTAAGTTTTCCAAAACTTGGACAATGGTATCGGCAAGTCGCTTGAGTTCAGTAAATTGGTACTCGCCGCTAAATTCCCGCAGATGTTCTGCCAAAGTTGTTACCGAACTGAAAAAGCCACGAATATATGTCATCAGCGTCATTACAGGTTCGATTTCTCCGTGAATGTGACGAGGTTCGCTGAACAATCGTTGAGCTGCGGCGTTAGCGTTGACGTTTTCTAGTGCTGCTTGGTGGCGTAGCATGTTGATAGAATCAGCAAACGCATTATGTTCTGGATGGAGGTAGTTAGCAATCACCTGTTGAAAGTAACTAAGATTAGCTCGAATTGTCTTTTCCAATTGTGCAGGAAGTTGCTGTCGTTCCCAACGCGGGAAAAGCAAATAGCTACCAAGCAGGGCTAAGGCACCCCCAGCAAAGCTATCGAAGATCCGCAATACTCCAACCTTCCAGCCACCTGCACTAATTATGTTGAGTAGCAATATGATGGCGGGAGTAAGTAGTATGGTGAATATACTGTAGCTTAACGGTCGCACCGACATCGCCACAAACACCAGCACCAGGAAACAAACTGCGATCGCCAATTGATTCTTAACTAATAAAACCAGAGCAATACCGATAATTCCACCTAAAATAGTACCGATAACTCTTTGGACTGTTGTCTGTGACGTTCCACCAAAGTTGGGTTTAAGTGCAACTAAAGCTGTGAGCGTTATCCAGTAGCCTCTAGGTAGTTGGAATAGCGAGGCAAGTAATTCAGCAAGCGTTGTGATTAGTGCCAGACGCAACGCATGACGAAAGAGGACTGAATCAAAAGTTAAATTATTTCGTAGCGTATCAATAATTGTAGAACGCTCTGGTTGGGCTGGGGGGGAAATATCTCGCTGGGCAATGCTGTTGCGTAGTTTTCCTTGGCTTAAATCTGTAACAATCTCTGCATCAGTATGAATTTGCTCTGCCAGCTTTCTCATACTGGCTGTAATCTTCCCAAGGTTAACTAGATCGGAATATTCATCTGTCTGAGCAGTGATGGTTTGATTGAGGACTTGAGAGCGTAGAACTTGCCTTTGGTGTTCTAGTGCTTCAATACTTCGATCCAGATCCCCTAAGTGAGGTGAGTTTTTTCCTTTGGCGATCGCTTGTGATAACATTTGCAGAGCAATTGCCAACTGTTTTATCACTTGCTGAATTTCTGGCTGTAACCGAGAAAATAGTTGATGTTCGGATGCGATCGCTAATAGTTCGTTCAGTGCTACAACAGAATTGACAATTTGATTTATATCCTCAATTAATACGAGTAACTGATTTCCCCGCAGGTTAGCTCCTTTTTGCCTAGTCCAGATAGTTGTCCAGACGCTACGGGCAGATGTCAAGTTCTGAATGAGTGTATCCTGAGCTTGCAAAAATTGCTGTTCCCACTGCTGACGATCTTTTGGATTTAATGGTCTGTGGCCTACCAAATCCACAAAATTGCTTAATGAGAGATAACAGTTAGCGACTATCTGCATTGCAGGTACATAAGGACGCACCACCCACAGTCCTAATGACAAGACAGTTGTCCATGTTCCACCAGCCAGACATAGCCCACAGTGTTGAATAAGAGTAGACAAATTAGAAAATGAAGCGAATCTAGCCAGCGCAATCACAAACATAATCGAAGTAATCAAGCTGACAGATGCAGCCACGTTGCCATAGAGATTTGCTAAACCTGTGATAAATATTACCAAGAATGTGGTCGGGACAGCTAACCAGAGATGACTGCTAACCAGACTTGCGATTAGGAACATCACAGTTACCCCAATCGTAGCTGCGATCATAGCAGTCGCTCGCTGACGGTAGGCTCCGTCAACATTTACCATTCCAACAAACCAAGCCGCCATAGTGGCGATCGCACTTTCCGCAGTATGACCTGTAATGATTCCAATTCCAATCGGGACACCCAGTATAAAAAGGCTACGCAATCCAGAGGCAATAGCGGGCTTACCTGGCTGGAGTTGAAACTGCTGCAACAACCAACTAAGAGGACGTTTATCTGTAAATGGCATTATGAGACTGGCGACTATAACAAAGCGTGATCGCTTCTTACAGCATTTTAGCCAGATATAACTGCGTGGAGGATGTCTGTAATATGTCTTTTGAGGTCATTCAGTTGTTTAATTTTTACTATCACTGGTGCATTTACTGAGAATGACTTCCAGCCCATTCTGTACTTGTTCAAGTTCTTGGCGCTTTTGGTAAATCCACATTTTTTCAGCTTCACGTTGTTCCAGAGTTTCGTTGTGAGCTTTTTCCTGCTGTTCGAGGAGATTTTCGTAAAGTGCGATCGCTTGTGCGATTACTCGACTAGCTGATTCAACTCGGCTATTAAAAACTGAGCCAACTATTTCATCTAATTTCTCAGAGAATTTATCTATAGATTCATCAAATTTTTCAAATCCTAGTTCAAAAATTTTTCCCTTTATTTGGTCTTTTAGTCCATCAAAATCTAGCATTCCTAAACCAAACGAACCCGCAATTGCAGCAGCTACACTTGATCACTAGCAGCCTTAACAAATATAGTATCCAGTTCTTGAAAATGAGCAGGATTGAGTAAAAAATGTACTTCATCTAAAGCAATAGGCTCCACATTTTCTTGATGAGTAAAACCAGCTTCTAAAATTGCTAAATGTTGTGATTTAATGGCTAAGTGCTTGGCAACTATCTCCAAATATTTTTTCTCGTGAGGGTCAATTTGACCATCTGCTGCTGACATTTCATAGCCAAAACCAATCAACAAAAGCTTTTCTGACTCTGAAAGGGGAGCCGCTAATGCTAGTAAATTATTAACTTGCTTATAAACTTGATTATCTTTGACTCCCTTAATCATCAAATGTGTCAACTTACGCACATGACTTTCTGGAATACTAAATCGATAAAGGGTTGTCAGTAAACGTTGCTTTTCTGACTCTGCTACTGTGCCATCTACAAATATCACTCCCAGCAGCACCGTGACTAAATTTGCCAGAAATATCACAGGTGGGGTGAGATTCTTTTGAGTCAGTTTTTGTCCGGTAATCTGCGACAATAGCTCAACAGTCTGAGAACTAACCAGTGAAGTATCCATAAACTATGTAAGGCGATAGAGTTTTCAGGCTTAGTATGCCCACATTTAGACAAAATTAATTAATATACCGAATAAATACGGTTATCTTTACTTTTTTATACCAGTTAGGCTCAAGAAAATTAGCTTTTAGCAACCTAAAAATATGCTGTTCCAATTTGCGTCTGCAATTCAAGCTGGTATTGATGCTGGTAAATATCTACAAGTCTTTAGCAATGGAGTACCCTTAAGCATGGCTAGAGATGCAGTTAGCGGGCAGTTTATTGCCCATGCTATTGGTGCTACAGTCAACAACAGCCCTTTATCTCCACTGATAGCAGCTTCTAATCTAGTCACGAGTGGGGCGCAGATGTATCAAACTCAGCAAGGCTTTACAGCAGTACTGAATGGCTTGCAAACTATACAGACTAGCTTGGGTGTGCTGCAAGCAACTACAGCCTTGATTGGTGTGGGAACAGTAGCGGGTGTAGCACTGACAGCAGTCAATCTGCACCAAACTATGAAATTAAGAAAAGAAGTAGAGCAAATGAGGCTGGAAGTCAAAAACGGTTTTATTGACTTGAAACAAGCTTTAAAAGACCAAGGTGTAGAAATTAGGCAAATAATTGAGCAAGTAGCCCAAGATATCAAATTTGAACAACATCGCATAGCTTTAGTAAGGGCGTATGGAGTGTTTATCCAGGCGATGAACCGCTTCCGTTCAGCGATGCAATTGCAAGATTTCAGTCGGAGGAACGCTGAGATTGATAGTGTCAGAGGAATGTTATTTGCGGCTTTAGCAGATTACAGTAATCCCCATTTACTGGAAGAAACCTGTGCAGCTGGTCAACTACGCAGACTCGAATGCGCTTGGGCAATTGAACAGGTGATTGTTGCAACTTATCAAGTGCAGAATGAGGTTTCAGCAGTGAGCGATCGCCTGTCTCATCTCCAAGATAAAATCTGTCAAGATGCTCTCACTGTGATTAATAGCTGCGAATCACATGATGAACTTGATTTTCTCTTTCCCGAAATTATCCGCATTAAAAATCATGATTTAGCAGTATTGGATTCGTGGCAAAATCATATTAATTGGATACAATTGCTTCCTTCATCAGATTTAAAACTTTTAAGTAGCGCTGATTTTAATAACTCAGATACTCACTCCTCCACAATCAATTTAGCAGAACCGCCAGAAGAATTAGTATATGAGAGTTTAGCCGAAAAATCTCATTTCTATTCGCTTCGTGACCAGTTATTATTTCTATTCAAGCCTGAACTACGTCGAGAGTACGAATTTTATATTAGTGAACAAGCTGGAATTACTGGTTATAAAACATTAGTTACATCTAATTTACAACAGGCATCAGACTTAACTGTTGGTAATCTTTATTACTACTTTAAAATCAGAGAGGAATCGAAAGATGAGACAGAGTTAGTTTCAGCTAATTAAAACACCTACGTAAATTCTTAAAATAACTATTTTCTCAAGTCCGCATAGGCGGACTTTTTTGTATAGCTGCGACTTTCAGTCACTTGAGCATTATTTACTCAAAGACTACTGTCCTATTACCATATACTAATACACGATTTTGTAAGTGCGATCGCACCGCTCTTGCTAATACAATTCTCTCCAAATCTTTGCCTTTTCTCACCAAATCATCAACTTCATCACGGTGGGTAACTCGCACCACATCTTGTTCAATAATTGGGCCTGCATCTAAATCAGGAGTGGCATAATGGGCTGTTGCACCAATAATTTTCACACCACGTTCAAAAGCTCGGTGATAGGGGTTGGCTCCAATAAAAGCTGGTAAAAATGAATGATGTATATTAATAATTTGCGGAAATTGACTAATAAAATTTGCACTAACAATCTGCATATATTTCGCCAATACAACTAAATCTATTTTGTATTTATAAAGTAATTCTAGTTGTTGAGTTTCTTGTTCTGATTTATTGTCTTTAGTGATGGGAATGTGTTGGAAGTCAATATTAAATTGTTCTGCTACTACATTTAAATTAGAATGGTTACTAATAATTAAAGGAATTTCAGCAGCAAATTCTTTAGCGCGTTGTCGCCAAATTAAGTCAAATAGACAATGATCTTGCCGACTTACCCAAATAGCAATGCGTGGAACTGTATCAGAAAAACGTAATTCCCACTTAGCGTCTAAAGGTTGTGCGATCGCATTAAATGCAGGAGCAATAAACTCTCGCGGTAAATTGAACCCATCTAATTGCCATTCAATACGGGTAAGGAATAACCCAGCAGCAAAATCTGTGTGCTGGTCTGCATGGATAATATTACCACCATTAGAATAGATGAAATTGGCAAACTTTGCTACCAATCCCCTTCGATCGGGGCAGGAAATCAGCAATGTTGCTGTCGGATTTGTCATAATAATATCGCCAGATTTGGAATTAACTATTTGCTGTTTGTCAGAGTCGGATTGGGAATGGTGAGCGGAGGCAGTTTCTGACTATTATCTACAGGTTGTTTCCACTCTGATAATTCCCGATTCACGGCATTGGCAAAATCTGTAGATACCAACAGCACATTTATATTTCCATCAGGTTTAGCAGGAGGGTCAGCTTGAGCATACAAAAAACGCCCGTTAAAGTTAGATTTACCTAAAATTAACTGATGGCTTTGTCGGTTTTTCAGGGTGATATTAATAGTTGCTTGGGGTGGATCTAAGGCAAATTCTTCAAGCTGTTTTGCTGGAGTTGGTAAAGTACGCTCGCTATTACCCTTGACCAACAAATCCATTAAATAAGAAACAATAGCATCATTTGCTGGCCCAGATATCGGAGATTTTATTAACCACTTGGGGTTACTAGAAGATTCAGGGTTACGTTCCAGATTCAGGGTGAGTTTTTTTGTCTTGACTGTTAAAGACTGCACATCATCTTCTCCAAAAGAGAAAATTTTCTGCTTTTGCTCTTTTGTTTCTTCTCGCACAGTTGCACCACGAATTTCATAGAAGTAAACAAAACCACCTAAACCTAGCGCTAGCAGTATCAAAATTAAAGTCGTTCGCGGCAATTTCATTTTTTAGTCATTTGTCATTTGTCATTGGAATTGAGAGAGAATTCTTCACTCTACCGTCGTTTCCACCAAATAATAACTGCGATCGCAAACCCAATTAAGGGTAAAACCAACAGAGATAACAATATTAAAAGATTACCTTGTGTAGTTGTCAGGGTTATCCGCCGGTTTTTCGGTTCTTTGGGACGAATGGAAAGAGGTTGCTCATCCTGTTGACTCAGCCAAGTAACTGAGTTGAGGAATACATCTCCATTTAATTGCTGTTGAAACAAACCATCGGTGGCGAAATCGGAATTTCCTAAAACTACTAACCGTGACTCGGTAGCTGTTTGAGATGAGGCAGTAGGGGAAGCAGGAGGAGTGGGCGAAGCCTTGCTTTGAGTGGTTGGTGATGGTAAGGGTAACGCTTGCGGAGTCTTGGGGGAAGGGGAAGCAGTAGGGCTAGCCTTACTTTGAGTGCTTGGCGATGGTAAAGCTTGCGGAGTCTTGGGGGAAGGGGAAGCAGTAGGGCTAGTCTTGCTTTGAGTGCTTGGCGATGGTAGGGGTGAAGGTGTAGGTGCAGCTTGGAGAGTTG
>NZ_CAXTTT010000023.1:0-29622 GCF_964247315.1 uncultured Nostoc sp. | reverse complement strand
CTTTGAGTGCTTGGCGATGGTAGGGGTGAAGGTGTAGGTGCAGCTTGGAGAGTTGAAGCAGATTTGGATGTTTGTTTTCTTGTTAAGGCAACGCCCAAGGTTAAAGGGCCTTTGAGGTCTTTATCTGCATTAAACTCTAATTTTTCACTTTGGAGATCGCTTTCTGCCCAACTGTTGGGGTAGGGTTTGGTTCGTAACAGTGGAGTAGCCTGAACACCAGGCACAGAGGTAATTTCCAGTGGTCGGGCAATCGGATAAAAAGAATTGCCGTTACCGAAATCTTTGGTAATTGGATGTTGTCCGTATTCTGTTACTAAGGGCGTGGCAGGGCCAAGTCCTATGACGCTTTCCCCAGAAACATCTACTGCTAAACGATTATCCAGACGAACACCCCACTCTTGTAGCAAGCTGTTAAGTTTGGGATCGGTATTAGGATCGATCATCAGCAGTAAATTACCACCGCGATTAAGATACTCTTGCAAGGCTTTGACTTCACCTTCAAACAGCCCTCGCTTGGGGCCAGCTACTATCACTACAGCCGCATCTTGAGGAACTTTGGAAGTTTCTCCTAAATTCAACGGTGATGTTGTGAAATTTTTGTCGCCTAATCCCTGAACTGCTTGTGATATTGCATCTTTACCAGGCGAAAGTTGGCGTTCGCCATGACCTTGCAGTAAGTAAACTTTGGCTGTGGTTGAATTTGTTAGTTGTTGCAGGTGACTAGTTAATCTGATTTCTGACAAGCGCTGATTTTCATTTATTGTTTGTACTAATTGTCGTTTATCGCCAGATTCTAAATAAACTTCTCCATAATCTTTAACGCCAAACTTTTCTGCAAGTCCTGGTCTAGCTTGGGGATCGATATACTCGTATTTAAATTTTGAGCTTTGGCGTTGATAATTTTCTAGTAGTTCTCGGTCTTGGGGATTTTGGTTAACATCAAACACCCACACTTTAACAGGCTGTGGCAAAACTCTTACTAATTCACGTGACTGGGGTGCAAGGGTAAATAATTGAGCCTCTGTTAAGTCTGCCCGCAAGTGGTAGCGAGTCCCTAAAAAGTTAATCAATCCCAAAATTGCCAATACTGCTAGAGTTGCCACTAGGGCATTAGTCCCAACTTGAGTAGAACGACGATTCCACCAGTTACTCTGGTAGCTTTGCCATATTATGCCCAACCCACTGATGACAATTCCCCCAATCAAAAATACTAAGGGAATTAATCCCCACTGTTCAGAGACTAACCCAACTGTTAAGCCGACAGTAATTAGGAATGGGCCTAACCAAAACAGATATTTCCACAGTTTCTTTTTTGCAACTATCTTCATATTTTTCATTTTTCATTGGTCATTTGTCATTGTTTATCGGTCTAAAAATAGTGACAAGTAAAAATATATGGACGAAAATTGAGTAACTAAAAATAAGATAAGTAATACAACTGAATAAATGGCAACAAAGTGTTTCCAATAATTACAGGTTTATCAATTCTTAGAACAATTAGCTGATGACATTTGAAAAATTGTTAAAGGATGTAATTTTTTTGCAAAAGATACGATTGGTAAACAGATTGTACGTTCGCCAGATAGTATCAGTGCCAATATAACAGAAGGTGTAGGAAGAGGTAGTTTTCAAGAAAATAGACGTTTTATAAAAATAGCAACACGCTCTTTGAATGAAACTCAACATTAGTTAAGACTAGCTCACACTCGTAACTTATTAACTACCGAGCAGATAAATGCAATCAAAACAATTATTAACGAACTAGCACCCAAATTAAACTCCTACCTAAACTCAATTGGCAATGTACCAGATGACCAAGGACAAATGACCAATGACAAATGACTATTGCCTTTGAAAACGCAGTGCATCAATTGATTGAGCTGTGAGAAAGATTCCTAAAAAAATGTAACTGGCGAATAAAATCAAGGCACTAGTATCAAAAATGCCTTGAATTAAGGTGTTGTAATGTTTCAGCAAAGACAAATAACCTAAAGCTTCGCCTACGGGCCCAGGAACAATTTTGGCGATTAAATCAATCAATAACAATAATAAGATTACTGCAAAGGTAAGAACGGCTGATAGAATTGTGCTGTCTGTTAATGAGGAAATAAACATTCCTACAGATAAAATTGCTGCTGCTAGTAAGATTAATCCAAAATGACCTAGTAAGGGAATTGAGGGTGTCATTGGTGGATTTGAGCCGCTGATAGCGATCGCTTCCAGCACTAGCATAGGTGCAACCATTGTGATAAAAAATGTGATTACGCCTAATAATTTACCTACAGCTACCGCCCAATTGGTGATTGGTGAGGTGGCTAATAGTTCTAAAGTACCCCGCTTCCGTTCTTCGGCATAGAGCCCCATCGAAAGTATGGGCAGGATAAACAACAATAGCCATCCCATACGATCTAAAAATGCCCGGATAAATTCGTAGGGGACATCTATCGGCGGTACTGGCACTCCCAGCTGTTGCCCTTGTGCATCTATTGCCGCAACTCCTACCAAAATGCCGTCTGGCCCTAGCAAAATCATCACGAAGAATAACCCGGCGATGAACCAAAATATGCCTGCGATCGCATAAGCTAAAGGCGATACAAAATAACTTTGTAACTCTCGGCGATAAATGGCAATAATATTACTCAGCACTATACCCATTTACGCTGCTTCTCCTTCGTTGTCTGCTGCTAAGTCTATCTCAGGATCGAAATTTTTTTCTTCTGTGGTTAGTTGCAAGAATACGTCTTCTAAGGTGGCGTTAACCCGCCGCAGTTCATGTAAACCGAATCCTGCACGGACTAATGTTGTGGCAATATCGCGTCCTGGTTCTTTTCCGGGTTGCGATATCACCCGCAGGTAAGCGCGATTTTCCTGGGGTTGATGGCTGTGCATCCCGGCTGTGGGAATTGATTCTACCAAACTCACACCCGCGACTTTTTGCAATACCTGTTTCGCTAGGGCAGCTTCTCCTTCTATTTCTAATTCATACCCTGAACCGCCTGTCAACTGAGTCATCAGGTTTTCTGGTGTATTAGTTGCCACAACTTTACCGCGATTGATGATGGCGACGCGGCTACAAGTCATACTCACTTCTGGCAGAATATGCGTGGAAAGAATAATTGTGTGAGTACCAGCGAGACTTTTAATTAAATTTCGCACTTCAATTATTTGGCGGGGATCGAGTCCAACGGTGGGTTCATCTAAAATGATTGCTGGGGGATCGTGGACGATCGCTTGAGCAATTCCTACCCTTTGACGGTATCCTTTAGAGAGTTTGCGAATAATCACCCGCCGCTTATCTTCTAAGTTGCAGCGTTCGATAGCAGCTGTTACCTTGTTAGGGCGATCGCCTGCTGGAACTCCCTTAATTCGGGCGACAAAATGCAAAAATCCCTCCACCGTCATGTCTGGATATAACGGCGGTGTTTCGGGCAAATAACCAATGCGTTGGCGCACAGCGAGGGAATTTTCATGGACATCATAACCAGCAATCCGGGCATTACCATTGGTTGCCGGTAAATAACCAGCCAGAATCCGCATGGTTGTGGTTTTACCAGCGCCATTGGGGCCCAACAACCCTAAAATCTCTCCAGGTTCGACGCTAAAAGTGACATCAGTAATCGCTGGGGTGGAGCCGTATATTTTACTCAGATGTTCAACTTCGATCATCGGTATAGTGGCGATCGCAATTTATAATATACCCAACAATCTTAGATCGCAATAGTGGGTATGGGGGACTGGCACTAAGATTAGCTAACAAAGGGTAAAGTTCCTGAAAAATCTCTTTGTGTCAAAATAATTGATAATTCATAATTGAGTATGTATATAAAATTAAAAGAACTAATTGCATCAGTTCTATTAATTAGTTTTCTTCTTGGTTGTACAAATTGTGAGGCTAAAAGAACTGCAAATCTCAATCACATAAAGCAGTTGCTGACAACTAAAAAATGTCCCAAGTGTGATTTAGGTGGTGCAGATTTAAGCAATACGAATTTAGCAGAAGCTGACTTGCGTCAAGCGGAACTCACAGATGCTAAATTAAATGGTGCAAATTTACGAGGTGCTGATTTACGCCAAGCAGAGATGCGATGGACTGATAAATCTGAAGATGATCGTGGAGAATCTGGATTTTCAGAAATTGGTGATATTGATTTTAGTTGTAATGCAGACTATAAAGTTTCGTTAGAGAAAGTTAACTTACAATCAGCTAACTTTTCTGATACTAATCTCTCTGGCTTATCTATTTATGATAGTAATCTTCGTGCTGCAAATTTAAGTAGTGCTAACTTAAAAAGTACCTTCCTTGCAAATGTAGATTTAGTGGGAGCAAATTTCAGCAACGCTAATTTATCTTACGTCACCTTTGGGGATGTCAATCTTCAATCAGCAAACTTACAAAATGTTAATTTGTCTCATGTCAGCTTTCATAGTGTTAATCTTCAATCAGCAAACTTACAAAATGCTGATTTAACCTATAGTGAATTAACGTTCTCAGACTTAAGATATATAGATTTGAGTAGTGCTAGATTAAATGTTGCAGAATTACATGGAGTAGATTTAAGAGGTGCTAACCTCTATGATGTTGACTTGACTCAAAGTAATGTAGATAGAACAGATTTTCGTCATGCTAAAAATCTGACGACCGAGCAAATTAAATTAGCACAAAATTGGGAAGAAGCGGTATATGACGAAGAATTTCGCGCCAAATTAGGACTACCTGCTTGCAAGTCTAGGTTAGAAGAGTATTTAGAGCAACCTTTTATTTTTAGTAAAATTAAGAAAGGATGTTTTCAAAATTAATCACCTAAATTTTGGAGAATCCATAAAAATAGTCAAGTGAAGCAATAGACTCTTAGCCCTCCTTAAAAGGGGGGTTGAGGGGATCTAAGACTTTGAAAACACGCCCTAGCGCTCTAGAAGGCAAAAGTAGTGCGAAGTGCGCCTACAATTGCTGTGTCATTAGCACTAAAGCCTTCCGGGCTGAAGATGAAATATACACCAGGGGTAATGGAGATATTGTCATTGACCCGATAGTTATAAAACGTTTCTAGATGGTAGGGAGTCGCGTCTTCTGGACGAGAAGCAATTCCCGCTACAGATTGTCGATAAAGTGGCTGTCCAAAAATGACGGCGGCGGTGTTCCCTTCATGGAATATATCTTTAAAGTGCAACCCAGCCGACCAGCTACTAAAGGTTGTAGAGGCATCTACATTCAAGAGATTAGCAAAAAGCAATGCACCTGACAGTGACAAGGATGTTTTCGGCGCAAACCGCCACGTTACTGTTGCACCCACAGAATTTACATTGATTGGCTCATCAAGAGTTGCTAGTGCAGCGTCACCACCAAACCTCGCCAATTGTGCTGCATTGGGAGTAAATCGAATAGAAGCAATATCAGCGCTACCCAAGCCTGTACCGAGAATATTGATTGTGTGGTAACTGTGTGCATAGTTGATGCCGATATCAATAGTTGAGATTGGTTTGAGGGTTAGTTGTGCAGCAATTGCTTGTGTACCGTTAAAGAAACCTCCTCCTAAAGGTGTGTTCAAAAGTCCGCGATCTTCTGGTATTGAAGCCGAACCACTACCATAGATAACTCCGAGTCCTACTTGTTTTGAAGGATTCCACAAGAAACCAGCACCCGTTAATAAACCCGTACCAGAAGTACCTCCTGTGATTCTGACGGCAGCGTTGTAACCTGCAAATCGAGAGATTGCACCTTGACTATCGCTAGCGTAGGGAGTGATGGCAGGAAAAACATCTGTAATCTCTGCATTTGTTCCACCAAAAACAACGAATTTCTGAGACAACGGTAAGACATAAGCTAGCTTGTAAAGACTAACTGAGTTTGCTCCGCCGTCAGGTTGCAGTGTCTGGGGATTAAAACCAGGAAATTGGGGTTCAAAGCTTAACTTGGTTGAACCTACGCCAAAAAAACTTGAATTTGGCAGTATTTGGCCTTGAATGGTTCCTCTTTCATAAGACGATCCTGTCGATCTGAAGTTGTAAGCTTGAAGTCCAACAATGAACAAATCACTGCCGTTAAAGCTGCTGGTAAGATTGAGCCTGACGCGATTATTGAAGGCTAATTTAGCATCTTGGCTACCTGGTTCTCCACCTGTTGCTGTGGACAAAGAAAAAATCGCTTCGCCATTAAGTTTAGTTGTGGTAGAAAACTGTTGCTTTTCTAAGGTAGCAGTGCGAGGTTCTAAGGCATCTACTCGATCGCGTAGTGTCGCAAGTTCAGATGTAAATTCTTCTTGAAGTTTTTGGAGAGTAGCTAAATCTTCCTTCTTAACTAAATCACCAGTGCTAGTAGCAATCAGTTCGTTGATTCTATCTAAGCAAGCATTCAAGCCAGCAGCAAATTCATAACGGCTTAAGGTACGATTTCCTTTGTAAGTACTGTCAGGATATCCCACAATGCAACCGTAACGCTCCACTACCGATTGCAGTGCTTGAAATGCCCAATCTGTTGTCTTAACATCAGATAATTGAGATACTGAATTTACTTGAGCGATCGCATTAGATTCTAAAGAATTAAAATTAGTTGAAAAGACGCTACTGTTGTCTTTGTCTGCGCTCTCAAAATTGTTTACAGGATTGTCAGCAGTTAGTTGAGCAGTTGCAGGAGATGCACCCAGCGAAATAAAAGCAGTAAGTAAGCACAGCCAACTGACTCTTTTCGTACACATTAATTTGTAGTAATTCACACTCATTTCTCACACACAAAATAAAACACTACTGTTTTTTGCAAATCCTAATTATTCACAAGCTAAAGCTAACTTACCAAAGCAAGCTCTCAATAATTAAATACTCTTTTTATTGAGAGTTTGCCAATTAAATATGCAAATTTATGCCGCACAAAATTACTTTGTGTAAAATTTACATAGTAATATCTCAGTCGATGCATCGGCTGAGGATAATTGCAGCTTTTATCAAGCTCAAAATTGTAATTTTAACAATTATTTAGCAATAAGTAAGGACTTCATCGCTTGAAAAACACTTTTTGAAATTTTTAAACCACTTAAACTTTATAGATACACTATAGTTTTGATAAGTGGTACTTTACTATGTATTTTTTACAAAAATAAACATTTTTGAAGTTTTTACTTTTTAAATATATACAAACAATATTAAAGTATTATTTAATATAATAAGAAATAGCTTTTTGATAATATTAAAATATATAACCCGATCGCTCGTGCAATCAATAAATGAGTTTATTGTCAGTCGAAACAATGGCATTGTTAGGCGAAACAATCGTATAGCTTTGGGGAGAGGATTAAGGGGAGGGGTGCGATGATTGTGGGAATCATGATATAAGATATCTCCATTTAAAACTTTTGTAGAGATGTAGCACTGCTACGTCTCTACATTCTTTTGTAAATGACCTGGAAATGCGATCGCTAATAAAGAGATGCCAACACCTTATCAGCTGCTGCCCGGAATGCAGTTGCAGCACCAGCGCTCATATCCCGTGGCGCACAAATGCGATTTCTCACATAGGCAAGTGCGATCGCACCAATCGCTCGCTGCCGGAGTCGGATCGGCATTGTCTTTACCACCCACGCGTCCCCACGGTAATGCTGCACCATTGCCATTGATCAGATAGTCAGCCAGTAATCTGAGGTGAAAATCAACTGCTTCTTTAACAACTGTTGTGTCGCCATTGACTGCTAATGCTTGTACCCCAGAGTTTTTCAGAATATCTCCTAAAGCAACTTCTCGGTTATCAGTCAACCTTTCAGCCGCTTCTGCCCGAAATTGGATTTCTTGGCTAACGGCCGGGTCAGGAGGTAAGGGATTACCGATTGGGGTCACGCCCCATAAACGACGCAAAAGTAAATTGTTGGTGGTATCATCCGATTTAACGCGGTGATAAGCAGGACGCTGTTTGAGCGCTTCAAACCAAGCGTTGATCCGAGGATACCGGGGATTTCCCTTGAGGTAATATCCTTGATAAACGGGTAAGTTAGCCGCCAATCTGTCTAAATGGGGACTATAGGTAATATCTACGAGGCTAAAGGTTGACAAAAAGTAGGGGCCGGGATACTTTCCGAGAAGTTGCTCTAGTTCGTCTAATTTCGCTTCAAAAGCTATCTGTAAGCTTGCTAATTCATTTGGATCTTCCGGGGCTTTTCTGATAAATTTGTAGGCGATACCTATCACACTATTGGTTTCAGCATCCTCAAGCCACTGTCTAGCAACGGCGTTTTCTTCTGGATCTTCAGGAAGCAAGGTTGACCCAAATCGTTCTTCTAACGCTAACAGAATCTCTTTGGATTCATAAACTAACTTGTCCTCAATTTTCGCAGCCGGGACAAGGGTTGTGGGAACTAAATCAGTATACCATTTAGGCTTGTTGCTCAAGTCGATAAACTCTGTTGCAAAAGGAATTTCTTTTTCTTCGAGAGCAAACCAAACCCGTTCGCAAAATGGACACCAAGAGTTAGTATCGCGGTAGAGCAGTACTGGCGGTTCTGTATCTAGTGGCAGTTTATGGAGACTGCTAGGGATGGGAGTGGTAGAAGGAGATTGCCCTGGTCTACGCACTCGTCGAGCCGGGGTATTTTTTTGGGCAATTTCTAATAGTTGCTCCCAATTAGCTACTGTGTCTTGAATTGACATATTTCACCTTGGTTTAAGTTAAGTTTATTTCCAAAAATGAGTCAGAGTTGATTTATAAAGTAAATCTAAGTAGGGTGTGTTATGGCTAAATTATTGCAAAAAAATTGTAGTTGGGGAACGAAACTCAACACTCCGATCGATATAAAGTTTCGCGTCGCTCAACCCAACCTATATCTATTTTTTAATAGATAAAAAGTTAAATTTTTGAAGTCTGACCGTTAACTACTGTAAATTTACGCACTTATCGGAGTTAATAGTGATTATTACATAAGAATAGTTTGAAAGCAAGATTTAATATATCTATTTTTTGACTTACTGAAGCCGTCAAAATCAGAAAAATCTCTATCAATTCGAGTTATACAGAGGAGAGAAATCTTAAGTCAAAAAATACACTTATTCCTTTAAGTGTATAAAGTCAAGTTAAGAGCTGCTAGTAATCTAAAATACTTGCAATTTCATCGAGTGTAGCTTAAGAGTGAAGCACCCTATCCAATGAAGGCGCTACCAAAGACTAACCATGCAGCATTGATGCGAAAGTGAATGGCTAAAATGGCTGAGATGATCGCGATCGCGCTGTGCCAGTTGCGTAAGTGCTGTTACAGTACTAAAATCTCTTGGAAATATAAATAAGACTCAGGCTTGGTTACTGATGCCAGAAACTCGAATAAATTATGACAAAAAAAGCAAAAAATCGAGCATCAAAGTTAGCGATCGGATTGGCATTCAGTTGTATTAGTGTGATACTCCATACTGGTATAGCTAGTGAAATAAGTTTAGCGAAATCAAGTAATTCTCAAAAGTGCGATCTTTTTGCCTACGTCACCGATACAGATCCGCAAGGGTTAAATGTGCGGAGTGGTGCAAGTACAAATAACGTAATTATAGGACAAATACCCATCAACGAAACAGTTCAGGTTATTGGTGCGGCTGGAAATTGGGTGCAGATTACTAATGCTAGCAATGGTTTTCAAGGAACTGGATGGGTATTTGTGCCAAAGTTAGGCTTAAGAACGCGAGGCTCCGGTACTAATGGCGTGTCTTTATATACTGGCATAAATCAAGAAAGCCAAAAAGCGAGAAGAATTCCTGCTAATACGGCTGTCAAATTGCTAGGTTGTCAAAGAGATTGGGCGCAGGTAGAATATCAAGGTGTTAAGGGTTGGTTGACAAGGGAAGATCAATGTGGGGCAGCCCTTACTAGTTGTTCGGCGAGTCGGGACGCTGGCGCTGCTTTACACGGGAGGAAATTACTAAACGCGGCGAAAATCTAGATATTACTTGGCTGCGGGATGAAAGTTTGCAGTCGGGGGATAATTTACCTGAACCTGATCTCATTGCAGCCGCTATTATGACGAAATTACAAACAGCGATCGCGGAGATGGAGGCGTTGACGGTGTTGCTGGAAGGTGAAGCGGAAGCGGATGAAGTTTCAATTTTAGAATAGAAATAGTAACAGTCACAGGTGAAGAGAAATGAGTCCAGAACAAGAGTTATTAGAAAAATGGCGATCGCTTGACTTAATTGTTATTAATTCTGAGGGCTACTTTGAAGAAAGGTAAAAAATTGTGTGAGGTATTTGCTGGATACTAATGTTTGCATTCGCTATCTTATATGTCACTGGCAAATTATCAGAGGTAGGTAGTAAAGATGAACGATGAAAAATTACTAGAACGGATAAAGTTTGACAAAAATATTTTGGCTGGTAAACCAATTATTCGGGGATTAAGAATACCAGTGGCAATGATTTTAGAATTACTAGCCAAGGGTTCTACTAATCAAGAAATTCTTGAAGATTACCCGGAATTAGAACCAGAAGATATACAAGCAGCCTTGTTTTATGCTTATTATCTTGTTTCTCAAGAAGAGGTTTTAGACAGAGTGACTGCACCTTAGACCATATATGAAATTTTTAATAGATGTAAATGCTAGTCGCACCTTGGGTAATTGGTTGCAAGAAATGGGTCATGAAGTGGTTTATGTAAGTGACACTGACCCCGAAATGAGAGACGAGGATATTTTAGAATGGGCAGTTATCGAACAAAGAATTATTATGACGACAGATAATGACTTTGAACAGATGATTTGGCAGCAGAGAAAGCGTCACTGTGGAGTTTTACGTTTAGAAAATTTACCTCGTGAAGCTAGTAAGCTGTTATTAATAGATGTTTTAAAGTTATATAGCGAAGATTTACTTAATGGCAAAATCGTGATTGCTATGAAAAATAAGTTTCGGATTCGTCAGGCTAATTTTGAATAGGTTACTTAAGAATAACTGATATTATGTCAAAGTGACTATGGATAGTATAAAAATTAGGTCGTATGTGGGTAAAGATGGTATTCTACATTTAGATATCCCAGTAGAAATGCCAGATACAGAAATTGAAGTTACGGTAACAATTCAAAGAGTTACACCACAACAACGGGGCTGGATGCCTGGGTTTTTTGAAGAAGTAATTGGTGGTTGGGTAGGAGAACCGTTAGAACGGGCAGAACAGGGAGAATATGAAACTAGGGAGCCGCTATTTTGACTTATCTGCTCAATTCTAATGTCTGTATCCGCTTAATAAATAATAGTAGTCCTACGGTAACAACTCGACTGGCATCCCAACAACCAGAAGATATTTTAATTTCCACGATAACCCAATTAGAACTGTACTATGGTGCTTACCGTAGCGCCCAACAGGAGACAAATTTAGAAATATTGCAACGTTTTTTTAGTCAGTTTACTATTATCCCTTTAGACCCAGAAGCCGCAAGGATAGCAGGGAAAATTCGGGCTGAGTTAGCTGCTAGTGGTACGCCTATTGGTCCCTATGATTTGCAGATTGCTGCTATTGCAATGACGAATAATTTGATAGGGATTACGCATAATACGCGCGAATTTGGGCGAGTGAATGGGTTGCAGATTGAGGATTGGGAGGAAGTTAGTTGATGGTTGATGAGTTGAGAAATTTTCCTAAAAGTTGGGAATCGGTAAAATTAGGTGATATCTTATCAGTTATATCGGGAGAAGCGTTTAAGAAAAAAGATTACACATCTTCTGGTATTAAATTACTTCAAATAGCTAATGTTTCTTTTGGTAAAGCAATTTGGGAACAACAGAATTTTTTACCAGAAAAATTTATAATAAAGTATCCAGAACTTGTTTTAAAAACTAATGATATAGTTATGGCACTCAATCGACCACTGCTAGATGGAGTGCTTAAGATAGCTGTTCTTAAGGAAGAAGATACACCAGCAATATTGTATCAACGTGTTGCACTCTTCAAATTTTTTATAAATGAAATTAGCAATTATTTTTTCTATTACACTCAATCTCCAAAATTTATTCAATTAATTCGTGATAATCTACAAGGTACAGATCAGCCATATATAAATACCAGCACTCTGCCCAATCTACCAATACCTATTGCTCCCCTCAACGAACAACGCCGGATAGTTGCGAAAATAGAGGCGCTGAAGGCTAGGAGTCAGCGAGTGAAGGAGGAGCTTGAGGATATTCCTGAACTGCTAGACCAGTTCCGTCAATCTGTCCTCGCCGCCGCCTTTCGTGGCGACCTCACTGCTGATTGGCGGGAGCAGAATCCTGATGTTGAACCTGCTTCGGTTTTACTTGAGCGCATTCGTACAGAACGTCGCCGCAAGTGGAGTGAAGAGTTATACAACAAACGAAAAAACAATAAAATCCCTAATTTTGGGACTAATTTCATCTAGTGTTCTTAAACCATTTTCAGAGATAAAGTTAGCAGCAACTATAGCTAGGTGTACAATGGCACGATATTTCAAAGGACAGTTAAGAATTGCAGTAACTACCTTATTTTGCTGTTGTGTATCTAACTGGAATTGCTTGCTAGGGTTAATAATTAAATGAATAAATCGCTCTGCTGTTTCAATCTTCCATTCTGTTTGTTGCACTAATTTATTCAGTTGCTCACACAAATCCTCAGCCGAACGAACTTCTTGAGCTAGCTTTGGAGCTTTTTGTATTTGGGAATTTTTAGAAATATTTTTAGACATTAAAAACCTGTTGCCTCCGCTTTGACAATTGGATGAGTTTTGATACTACGGTAAGCTTCTTTTGCTTGGTTTACTTCTCCCCACTCTCGAAATAGTCGAGCCTTGAGTAAAGCCAGCTTGTCCTTATAGTTGCGGTTGTCCATATTGTTTAGCAGGCGTTCTAGCTTCACCAGCCATCCGTACTTAAGAGTTGAGCGATCGCCCAATAAAAAACCTAATAATGGAGAGAGGACAGGCACGATTTTTTCCCAAAATGGGAAAAGCGATCGTCTACGGTGCGATAAATTCAGCTTCAGGAATCGCACACTTGTAAATCCTTATATCAATTAAATTACTATATCGATGAAACAGGTACTGGGCTGGCATATTCAAGCAATCGTTCCCATCCCAATACCCATGCAGTTTTTACTAGGATCTCTTTACCGTTGCTGAATTTGATAAATTCTCCACCTCCGTCAAAAAATACATCAACAACCAATTGATTCCGCACATCGCGTCCCCACATTTTTTCTGAGGCATTCCACCACCGTTGCCCAGGTGATTCAAACATGGGCAGTTCTAAATATTCATCACGCCATGCTTTCGGCTTCCAATTATCCTGTAGCGCACGAATTAATAAGGCGTTGGGGAAAATCTCTTTCTCGTGTTCACTCAACCACAGTGCATATTCAATTGCACTTCGCAAGGCATCCTCTAAGTCTAAAGAACAACCTTCAAGTGCATCTTGAACTTCGGCATCTGCAAAATTAACACCGATAGTTATCAGCGCTGGTTCGTATTTTTTAAATACCTCGTACTCAACCGATTCCTTTTCCCAAAACCACATAGCCCACCCCTAACTATGTTGAACTCCATTTTTAGTAGATTACTATCATAATTATTTTGCAACAAGAGATTTAGTTAAAAAGAAGATTATGGTCTTAGATTTATCTCACCCCGAAAAAAATAGCAACAAGTTTGGTACGATTCAATTTGATTTGGTTTTGAACTAATACAAGTACGAGTCATTGAGTACACAATTGAGAATCCTGATAACTCAGAAGAAGAAATCAAATATCGTTTAATTACGAGCTGATTGGACAAGAGTAAAATTCCCAGCCCAGTTGCTAGCTTGTGAGTACCATCAACGCCCTTGAAGTCGAGAATACGATTGATGAACTCAAAGTACATCTTCTAGCGGTACTTAGACAAAAATTAAGCCCAAATAAAGCCCAAACTAGCTTTATAAGCAGCAAATACGTCACGGTTGAAGGTCAACCAGTCAAAAAATCGATAAGACATAGCTGTTCTAAAGGCATCCATTGCTTCAGTAAAGGTGTTCAAAGGTTTATTTGCCCATCTGCGTCTCAAGCCTCCTGTCAACTGATGCCAAAGAATAAAAGTATAGGCACAAAAAACTAAGATAAAATGTCGAAGTAGACTTCTTTTATCTCGGACTTGATATTCTTTTAGTCCTAACCAGCCCTTTGCTTCTCTATAAAAAACTTCTACCCAATTTCTTGCTCCATAAGTATCAACTATCCATTGGGGTGTGACAATTGATGAGGAGACATTAGTGATAAAATAGTCAATATCAGTGGCAAGTGAGAAAGTCTCAGCGTTGATGACGATGGCAATATTTCGCTTTCCCTCCAGTTGTGATATTTCTATTTCTCTAGTTACTACCCATACTGTTCTTGGTTTATCTAAGTTTAGTTTAATTTCTGTAAAAGCCTCTTCGGGTAAACTTTGTGCTAGTTTATCTAACCTAATTGTTTGTTGAATTTCATCTTTTTGAGTAATAGTTAATTTTCGATTTTTAGCTACTCCTCCTAAATACTTCAATTCCCGCTTTTCTAGCTCTAACAAGAAGGATGTATTGTTGCCATATCCAGCATCTACAATTACTATCCCAGGTTGATATTTTCTCTCTAAAGTTCTATCTATTAACTTGATCGCTAGTTCAGTTTTTTTCTCAAATTCTGGGTCTTGTTTCCCTTCGGATAAAGAACTGGCGTGCTGATATAACTCTATATCTAATGGTAAGCTTTTTCTCCCATCATCTAAATGAGTTGTTACCACTACTATTCCATTATCTGTTTTGCCAATTTCTCCAATGTACTGTCTTCCCACTCCATCCGTAAAATTTCCGCTTTTCCTATGACCAGAATCATCAATTATCAAGCTAAATCCTCTACTAATTCTGGTTTGACTACATTTGCTCATTACCTCTAAACGACGTTCATTGATCTGTGAATTTGTTATGGGTGAACTGTTTCGCCAGACTACAGTTTTACCATTACGATTCGGTACCTCCTTTGCTTCAAAAGAAAGCTTACTAAGTTATCTAGAATCTCACACTGAGGAATATCTAGAAAAGATACGCCAATTAAATGGTAAAGCTGAATATATTTTGAAGTTTATTCCCCGAACTCCAGATGAACCAGTCATAACGCCGCCATCAGCAGGAAAACAGTATTTTTTAGCCAAGAAACAACGCTATCAAACACAGCAAGACTTTCAAAACGCTCAAACTGCCCAATGGGATCGGGCAGTTCATCTGATTACCCAGATATATAAGTCGGCAATTGTTGTTCAACCGCAGGGTGAAGAAGCGCGGATTTATCTTTTAGTCAGTCGCCAAGACGAACCCTTACTCGCCGAACAATTTCTAGCTTGGCAACTCGCGTGCGATCGTTGGGAATTACAGTTAGGACTCGCCCTACCTCCTTATCACTTTATATAATATCAGTTTCGGTTGAATACTTATGTTATCTGTGAAGGTGCTAATATAGCAATCCTAAATGATTCATGAGAAAATACCATATTCATGCAGTTTAGGAAAGTCAAAAATTTGACAATCAATTGCTAATTCAAATAACCCCTTGACCACGGAGAAAGAATGACAAAAAAAATAAAATTCTCTAATCAATCTTTTTGCTTGTAACCAGATGTCTTCTACAGGGTTTTGTTGTGGAGCATTCGGGGCAAAGCGCTCACAAGTTATCAACCATTGTTCTTTTTCTAATTCTGCATTGAGCGAGTCTAAATACTCTTTAATTTCCCCTGAACGGTGGTAACTAGCACCGTCCCAAATAATTAAAATTTTGGCTTGAGGGCTTATGAATTGAAGATATTCTAAAAAACCAATTGTAGTTTCAGAATTAGCTTTTTTTGGCTTGTAAATGAAAAATTCCTTTGTTTTATAGTCTAATGCACCGAAATATGTTTGTTTACAACGGGCATTGCCTACAGGAACTGATACTCGTTCGCTCATTTTGCCCCAAACATAACCGTTTACGTCTCCCCATAACAAATGACATTCATCGACCATGAATACGACTAGTTCTCCAGATTCTATTTCCTCACGTCGCCCTGCCAGCAGTGTACAAATATCTTTTTTTTTGACGCGACTAATTCTTCATCATATTTTGGGTTGTGAGCTTGAGTTTTCTGACAACTGATACGTGCTTGATTAAATAAATCATAGTAGCTTTGCTTTGAGGAGAAAGTAACGCCGTATTTCCGGCTGATCTCACACTCTAGCTCGTTCAAAGTCCATCTATCTTTTGTTAACAGCCACTCTATTATGGACGAACGCTGCTCTAGGCTTAATAGCCCAACACTTCCTTGATGAGCGAGTTTTAAACCTTCTACTCCACTTTGAAAAAATGCTTTTTTCCACTTACTGATAAAACCACTGGACACCCCTAGGATCGGCATTATCTCTTCATGCTTGTATCCATACAGCAACATCTTCACTGCTATCGCTCGTTGAACTTCACGCTTATCTTGGCTATTTTCGATAAACTCTTCTAGCGATCGCATCCAAGACCGGGGTGTGGGGTCAGCCAATATTAAAAAAGCATTATCGGTGATTGATTTTTAATTTCCCACATCTTGAGTATCACCATAAGAAAAGCTTGATAGCCTCCAACCACAATTCTTCTTTGCGCTAATTTTACTGTTTCAACCAACCCAAACGACTGGAGCGACATGGCTAGTAATTGCTTGGCATCTTGCTTAGACTGTCCAATGTATCCATCTATGAGTTCTAATTTTTCAGGGCAACGGGCAACAAAATCATCAAATTTAAGTGGCTGTGGTTCCAAACCAATTTTTTCTAAATCTTTTTCTTAGCCATAGTTTGCACGGGTTTATGAACTTACGCCAGCCTCAGATACAGCAGCACCTACTTCTGCTTTGACTTCCTTGGGCAACTACAACTTGGGGTGGAAGAGGATGCCGTTGGCATCCTCTTCCATCCTTTAACAATGATTATCATTATTAATATCTGTATATTTTCTTTTCTGGAAGTCCCTAACCGCGCTTCATTACAGTAAAAATCGACGATAAAACGGTTAATTGTTTGCTGACGGCGGAACTTGAAACCCAAAAGTTGCTTGTGTCTCAACTTCTCCCAAAGTAGCTTTTCTGCTGGAGTTGGTTCACACCGCATCTGTCGCGCCAATGGTTTAAGTTTTTTCCAAAGTTCATGTGGGGTTTGCCAAGGGTATCCCGGAACCCCACCCCCCAACCCCCTCCCCGCAAGCGACGAGGGGGGACTGGAGTCGATGAGAGGCTTGGGGTTGTGATTTTCGGACATTTGCGATCTTGATGGTTAGCTAATTAATATTTCATGTATTATTCCCAGCGATCGCACTCTCCCAACTCTTCAAAACTCTGACATAATCAGACATGACCGTACCGTCAAAACTAATGTAAATCCTGCTAATGTCTAACGATAAATATGACAGCCCTTGGAAAGAAACTATAGAAACCTACTTTCAATAGTGCATTTAATTTTTCTTTCCTATAGCTGTGGAAGGAATAGACTGGAAGCGAGGAAGAAAATAAAATGCCATATATTACCAGCGTAGAAAGAAGGGGTATTCAACAAGGTATGAGGGGAGGGTTACTTCAAGGTATTGAAATGGGTTTAGAATTAAAATTTGGCAGCGAAGGGTTAACAATATTACCAGAGATTGTCCAAATACAGAACATAGAGATATTAAGCGTTATTCTCACCAGTTTTAAAACTGTGAATACTCTAGAAAAACTCCGGCAAATCTATCAATAATTCACCACTTATACTCGACTCTAAAAAGCAGCGATGTTTGACAGAGGGTGCTATGTCTTAATACACTCGCTTTAACCCGATCTCACCCTCTGCATGATTTTAATATATTAAGTTAAATTAAGAATTATTGCAAAATAGTAAGCAATTTTTGAGAATATCACCCAAGCTAATAAAAAGGTTTACGCCAACTAAATATTTTAATAGAATAATCTCATCAAAAGATTCGCAGAAATATAAATGGACTGGATTACACTACTGCGATCGCTACAGTCTGATTTTATTAAAAGGTTAGCATCTGGTTGTCTGCTTCATTGTGAAACAGAAGGTCAATATAGTGAATTAACTATAATTTCTGGAGAGAGATTAAAGGCACTACGGGAATTTTGCTGGCAGATGGCTGAAAAATATAAGCGTGTTTTACCAGTGCGTGATGTTTTTATTAGCTATCTTAAAGGAAAGTTGGGTGAGGAAGTTGTCAAAGAACGTTTAGCTGATTTTATTACGGAAGTCGATTATGAAAAGCGATTTGGCGGCGATGGTAATATAGATTTTACCTTGACTTCTGACCCATCTATTGGTATTGAGGTAAAATCTCGTCATGGTCGAATTGACAGAGTAAGATGGTCGATTAGTTCTGAAGAGGTTGAAAAAAATGCAGTTGTAGTTTGCATTTTGATTCAAGAAGATGTGAGTGAAGCACAATCTGAGTATCACCTTTTTGTGGCTGGTTTTCTCCCAACCCGAATGATTAAGTTGAAGACTGGTAAAATTTCTTTTGGGATAGAACAATTACTATATGGTGGTGGTTTATGGTGCTATCTAGAACAGTTACAATCTTCTATAAATAATTCTTCTCGGCAACAACCACCTATTTATAAATATCTTCCAAAACAGGAAATTCTATCTAAGCCAACTAACGATCGGGTACTCAAGTCTTATTGTCAGCCTGAATATGATAATGAAGGGTTAAATATATTTTATATAAAATTGGCTGATGAATGCTTTCAAAAGGGAGAATATATAAATGCAATTACTAACTATAATCAAGCCTTACAAGTTAATCAAAGCAATGTTGATTTGTTATATTATAAACGAGGTTTAGCTCACTATCAAGTAGGAGATTATGAAGCGGCGATCGCAGATTACTCTCAGACAATCCAGATGAATATTCATGATGCTAAATCTTACAATAAACGAGGTTTAGCTCTCTATCAATTGGGGCGATTAGAGGAAGCGATTAATGATTACACTCAAGCTATTAGAATTAATCCTAATGTTGCAGTAACTTATAAAAATCGGGCTGAAGCTCGTTCTCATGTTGGAGATAACCAAGGAGCAATTGAGGATTATACCCAGGCTATTAAAATTAATCCTCATTATGCTGATGCTTATAAAAACCGTGGGATTGCTCGTTATTTATTAGGCTCTCAGCCAGGATTTCCTCAAGCAATCAAGATTAATCCTCAAGATGCCATAGCTTATAAAAAACGTGGTAATGCTCGTTCAGATTTAGGAGATTTTGAGGGTGCAATTGAAGATTATACTCAAGCAATCCAGATTAATCCTAGTTATGCTGATGCCTATTACAACCGTGGTAATGCTCGTTCAGATTTAGGAGACTTTGAGGGTGCAATTGAAGATTATACTCAGGCAATCCAGATTAATCCTAGTTATGCTGATGCTTATTTTAATCGTGGCAATATTCGTTTAGAAATTGCGGATAAACAGGGAGCAATTGAAGATTTTCAAAAAGCGGCAGACATCTATCGTCAAGAAGGTAAACTAGAAGCACTCAAAGATACACGAGAAATAATATTAGATTTAGAGATAGAAGAATCATTAGATATTTTAAACTTTTAGATAAATATAGCAATCCTAAATGAGTAGTAAAAAATATGGATAAGGAAACGAACCGCCTTTCCTTCCCTACGGCACGCTGCGCGAACGGAACGCTATGCGTTCACGCAGCGTCTCCAAGAGTTGAACGCCAACTCTTGGAGACGCTGATGCGATCGCTCCCTCGTCATCTCATATCATGTCCGGCTAATTAGTTTAGTTATGATTCCCTTTCTCTATGGAGAAAGCCCAAAAACCCCTCCCCTCTGCACCTGAAGCTCCTCTAAGGTCTTAATGATAAGTCTTTAACCGGACATAATATCACAACCCCAAATTTAGCATTAGCCTTTGAAAATGATGTCATAAAGTGACAGCAGAATCTCTACCACAATCAGAATCACCACATACCACTCTACTCGCTGACTACTGCTATGCTGCATGAACTCCAGCACCGTTTGGGCGGTTTGGGAAATTAGCTCTAGTTTACGTTCCAGAGCATGGTGACGCTCACGAATTTCGTATTCATCCTCCAAGCGTAGATATAAGTTTTCTAGCTGTGGAGCTTCCCAAAGCAACTCCGGCTTATCGATAATCTCTACTTGACCCACAATCTTATGTTGAACTAATAGGGTAGTCCCAAGTTGACGCAGTAATTCCCGGCTTTGTTGTCTACTCCTGTTTTCACGCTGGAGACTAGCTGCAAACGGTTCAATTTGATCGAATACAGCCGCTAGGCTGGTTTCATAGTGAGACAACACAACACTCTTGGCGAGAATATCAGCCACTATCTGCAAGCGTTCTATACTCAATTCATGCAGTAAAATTTTTCCTTCCTTAGCTCGTTCACTCTCACTAATACTGAGATGAACTTCAACCTCTTCTGTTTCCGGGTCGGCAAAAGGGCCGCTAATTTGAGAGGATAGTTTGGTCAAAAAGGCTACCTTATCTACAGGCTCAAGGTTAAACAGGACAACTGCACCATAGGCCAACAATACTGCATAGCCTTCTTCACCGACTCTAATCATTAGTGGCATACTCGCCAAGGAAATGTAATTATCGAGTGTCTTTAAGTTAATATCTTTACCAAGGAATAGGGCCTGCGCTCTAAATCTATCTTTGTCATTAAAAAGGAGTTTTTGCATTATTGCCCGGAAGCTATATTTTGCCTGCTTTACTGCTCTGGTAACGATAGTAATTGATGCCTGTTGTTGGAGATAACTACAATCTCAGCTTACCATTTCGTTTTTTCCCTACAGCCCACACCCTGTTTTGGTCAAAAAAATTCAACTAGTCAAGGTAAACCGCTTTATTTAAAATGCTTAAAACATCAATTGGTGAATTTTTACATTCAAAGAGGTTTTGTATCCGTTAATTTTCAAGACTTACCACCATCCCTTAAGTCCAAGTTTGGACTATCTCAATTACGAAAGAGGTTAACAAAAGCTTTTGTACTATTTATGAAGTATGAACATTCCAACTGAGCGCTTATATATTCCCTCAATCGAGTGAAAGATTAGCCTATCCTGGAAGAGGCGCATCCATGCTTCTTTAGATATTGCTGATGATACTCTTGCGCTCTGAAGAAATGACAGCGCTTTTCAAGTAATTGAACTACACTACTCGCCACTCCCCTAAAATTGTTAGAGTGAAGAGAGTTATGAGGACGCAAATATGACTGACAAAAATCGTTCTCAATGGGACTTAGGCAGGTTTATCGAAACCCTGACTTACTTTGAGGTGATTCCTTTCCTTAACTGGGTACAGCAGTTAATCCAAGGTCGTCCTAAGGATAATCAATATAGACCCAATGGAGGAAGAAATGTGGGTGTAATATTAGTAGCAGGTGCAACAGGTGGTGTCGGTAAACGAGTCGTGCAGCGATCGCTCCAACGAGGTTATAAAGTTCGCGCCCTAGTTCGAGATATTGACAAAGCGCGGTCAATTCTTGGTAATAATATAGATTTAGTAGTTGCGGATATCACGCAGCCAGAAACTTTAACTCCTTTAGTTATGGCTGATATCCAAGCTGTAGTTTGTTGCACAGCAGTGCGTGTACAACCAGTTGAGGGAGATACAGCAGATAGAGCCAAATATTATCAAGGTGTGAAATTTTACCAGCCAGAAATTGTTGGTGACACTCCCGAAAATGTCGAATATCAAGGAGTCAAAAACTTAGTCCAAGCCGCAGCGAAATATTTGCCCCAAGCAAAAGAAAAACTAATATTTGATTTCACTAAGCCATCAGCAGAATTAAAGGATAACTGGGGAGCGCTGGATGATGTCGTCATGGGTGGCGTGAGTGCCAGTAATATCCAATTAGTAGAAAATACAGCTTTATTTGCAGGTAATGTCTCCACCGCTAACTCTGGCGGATTTGCTTCTGTGAGAACGAAGAATTTTGATCCACCCTTCAACTTATCTGGTTATGAAGGAGTGAAATTGCGCGTCAAAGGTGATGGTCAGCGTTATAAAATATTTTTGCGGACAGATACAACATGGGATGGTGTTGGCTACAGCTATTCTTTCGATACCGTAGCTAATACCTGGATAGATATTCACATTCCCTTTGCAGATTTGATTCCCGTCTTTCGGGCAAAAGTTGTCAAAGATGCGCCGCCAGTTGAGCAAAGTAGAATTTGTTCATTCCAACTGATGTTGAGCAAATTTGAACATGATGGCGCTTTAAATCCCAAGTTTTCCCCAGGTAGTTTTACTTTCCAGTTGGAATCAATTAAAGCTTATGGGGGGGCAACTTTACCACAATTTATCCTTGTCAGTTCAGCAGGTGTCACTCGTCCCGGCCGCCCTGGCATCAATTTAGATGAAGAACCGCCAGCAGTGAAATTAAACGATCAATTGGGAGGAATTTTAACTTGGAAGTTGAAGGGAGAAGATAGTTTAAGAGAAAGCGGAATTCCTTATACGATTATTAGACCTTGTGCTTTAACTGAAGACGCAGGGGGTAAGGAATTAATATTTGAGCAAGGTGATAATATTAGAGGCAAAATCAGCCGTGAGGATGTGGCAGAACTTTGTGTGCAAGCGCTAAAACTAGGAAAAGCATCTAACGTCACATTTGAGGTTAAACAGGGAGAAAATACTGTCAACTATATCGATTGGCAGAGTTTATTTTCTAACCTACAACCGGATAAGAGATGAAATATCTCCAGATTTTTAGTCTGTAATTATCCCAACAAAGTCTGGTTAGACAGGCTGTTATAACAAGTCAGCTATTGGTATGAAAAAAATCAAGGTGCTAGTAATCGCCGGGATTTTAGTAACAATTATCTGGGGCAGTTTTTTTTCTAAAACTGCCTCATCACAGCAAGTAGAGTCCCGCATTAACAATCTGGAAGCGGACTTGAATCGTGTTGAGTCGCGGTTAAATCAGCTAGAGTCCCAGCTAGGTAGAACCCGTCAGTCTCCATCCTCAAGAACAACACTTACCCCACGACAGTCAACTGGTTCCAGAAGGAACTTATCACAGCAAGATCCGATGTTCGATCGGCTTGCAACTTTGGTGATTGAGTTGAAGCAACAAGTTAATAAATTAGAGGAGCGAGTTGCTAAATTAGAATCACGCTAAATATTTAATTAAATTTCAAAAGGCTAGTGCCGCAAGGCGGAAGTCAAAAATCAAAAGTCAAAAATCAAAAGTATTATTGAATGGTCTTTTTAGAGATTTTCAATGGTTGCTCTATTTGCGCCGTGGCGTACTAGTACCGCAAGGCAGAATTAAAAATTAAAAATTAAAAATGAATACAAGATAAGCGTTTCATTGATTTGGAATGGGTGGTTTATTTACGCCGTATTATACTAGTACTTGGTAAGCTATTTTTGGGTAATTTTCAACTTCAATTCTTGTAAAAGTTCAGTGCTAATGGGTGATGTTGCCAGAATTGGATGTTTAATACCGCCCCAGACACTTCCAGTGCGGATAGGATGGGAAACTAATATTTCAGGAATTTGACTAGAGATTAAAACTTGTGGTGGTGCAAGTTGACCTAGCGATCGCGCTCTCTTGTAATGATATGATTCTGATAAAGCCAGATCCAGTTGTTGAGCGATAATTTCTGGGGTTTCTTTTGCCGAATCTAATAATAGAATATAGTGTGGAGGATCGGCAATCGGTATCAAGCTTTTAAAATTAGTTTCTTGCAAGTTCAACAGAGTCAGAGCATTATTAACAAAAATTTCTTGCAACTTTTCGCCCACTAAATCGCTAACGGCTTGATGTCGTCCGAGAAATTCTAAACAGGGAGTATGGCGATAGTAATGAGTTACCCGGATGCGATCGCCAATTCGATAACGATACAAACCCCCTTTCTGCGATAAAATTATCGTGTATTCCTTGCCAATGCTGAGTTGATGTAAACCATACAGGGAACCAGTCTCATCCTCGAACTCGAAAAACACTTCATCAAGAATCGGCACATATCCCCCAGCGACAATCAAGGGAATCGTCATTGGGGCTTCGGTTGCTAGTAGTCCTTTACCTTGAATGAATACACTTGGAAATTGCGATCTTAATCCCTGAACTCGATCTGCTGCATTGGCGCTATCCCAGCAAGAAATCAGCTTCAAATTTGGCCAGAGTTGCATCCAGGGAATATTACTTTCACTGAGGAGTTGCAGCCGATGATGTGAAATTCGATTGTGTAATTCTTTTCGCAATAAATCCTGATTTTCTTGAATATATTTTAAATGTACTTGCAGAAAACTCGGACTCCAAATAGAAATAATTTCTAGTTTTTCAGCCTCTAATAATGCCAAAGCTAGTTGATGTTTAAACAAGTTTGCATCATGTAGCCGATTTAGTTTATTCGGCATCACCAACCAAGGACGCAAAAACCAACGCAACCAGCCATCTAAATAATCTAGATCGTTCTGTAAAGCTTGGCTATCAGCTATATTTAATTGCGGCGAGATACAAGCATAAAGCTTGCCTGTGGAAAATTTCGGGCCACGTACAATCAAATCATGCGCCCAGACACAAAACATTTGATTAAACGATCGCCGCAAAGATTTAGTATAAGGAATCCATTTTACCGCCCCACTACTACCAGAGGTTTTTTCATAGAACAAAATGGGTTCTGGTGTAAGGGAAATTTGCTGCTGTTTTTGATTTAACCAGGGTTCTAGTGCATCATAATCTACGATTGGTACACGCTGCCAATCATCTACAGAATGAATCCCTAAAGTTTTACCATACTCACTCTTAATTAGGCGATCGCAAATTTCCTTCTGTACAGATGTCTGCATTAACTCTGGGTTATCCAAAGCTTGATGAAATCGCCTCGCAGTTGGTGCGAGGATTTGCCCAAAAAGCTGAATAATCGGACGCATTATTGCACCTTTTGATTAGGATAAAGGTTGCTGGCTGCTGGTAAATAAGAACCATCGCCAATGACTACACCAGGAGCAAGATTAGATCCGGCTCCCACAAAAACATTGCTGCCAATCTTGACTTTTTTGACATACAACATTAAATTTTGCTTGCGGGGTTTAATGATATGAGAATAGATACTGACACGATGCCCGATAACAACGCGATCGCCAATTTCTAATAAACTGCGATCGGCAATTTCTAAACCTGGTGTCCAGTAAACATCTCGCCCTACTTTAGCACCCCACAATCGCAACCAACAGGAAAATACCCCCGGAATCAGTCTTAGCAATGCTTCTAACACCGGAATTGCAATATAAATTATCTGGATTTGATGACTACCCCACCAAGGACTATATTCTTTACCTTGTAGATAGCTAATACCCTCCCGCACAGGATAAACCCATTCATGCAAGCGGTAAACTAATAGTGGTAGCCCATAAATAGAAAGGAACACCGCCAAAATGCTGAAGATGTTGGGTGAATAAGCGAGGTAGACTATTGCTGCTCCAGTTAGCAATAATATAAAGGTAGGAAAGAATAAAATAATTTTACTTATAACTGTCATTAAAATGGGAAAAAAAGTTTTTGGAACAAGTTTAATGAGCTAGAAATTCCGATTATAGATGGCATCTTTTTGCTTTCATAATATGTTCCATGTAACTTATCCCAAATTTTCAGATTAGCTCCATAGTTATAATTGTGGATTTCACGGCAATGATGCCAAGCATGATCCTGTGGTAAGATTAACCAAGGAGATAAAAATTGATATAACCAACTATTGTCAGGAATTATTAAGTCGCTATGTCGCCATAAATCCAAGGCAGAAGTTAGACTTACTCCAAGTACATAACCTGTGGGATCGGCTAACAGATACAAAAATAAAGTGTGTATCCATAAATAAATAATTAACAAACTTGTCCAGAGTGTATTCCGGGAAGTTCCTAATACATCCATCTGAGTAACAGTATGATGGACTTGATGAACCTTCCAGAACAATTTAGTATGTAATAAACGATGATTCCAATAATATAAATAATCAACCACAACAAAACTGAGCATAAAAGTTGGAATGAATGATACTTTTAAATATCCTTGTTGAGTTGGTAGTAAATATTGATAAAGCCAATAAACTAAATTAGCTTGTAGTAAGGGAATCAAAATTCCTTGAATCGTTAATCCTGTACCATCAAGCAACCAATCTTCACGACTTTTAACTTTAAGTTGAGTTCGTCCAACCTGATTGGTAATAGTCCAAGCAACTAATCCGATAAAAGAACCAAAAATTATTAGTTGTGAAAAATTTTGTATTTCCACTTCTGATTACTCACACTGATATTGAATATTGATTATGAATTACATAGGACTTACGCAATAACTCTCTGAAACTCTTATTCCTTTGCGTCCAACTCTTAGAGACGCTGCGCGAATGCGCCTTTGCGGTTCGTTTTTCCATTATTTTGCGTAAGTCCTGTTACATCATGTCCACTTGATTACTTATTAAACCCGAAGAACCCCTCCGTGCAAGCCTACGGTGTACACACAAGTAGTCCGAGAGCGAGTTTCCAACCAAAAAATGTAAATTCAAACTGATACAGTCCGCGAATCAAAGTAGTAATTCCCGGAGGTTTCACAGACTTATAACCACACCAACCAGCAAGCCCTTGCATAATCCAAGTAGCCCAAGAAAGAGTTTGAGCAAGATAAGGATTTTGTTGCAATTGAGTCTTACCATCTATTGTTGGTGCGATGTCTACGACGGGCTACGCCTACGGGGTGTTAGGGACTTTTGCAAGAATGTTTATTGAAAGGATAGCTCGTATTTACCTCCACGCTCCAGGGCGCGTTTATAAGCAGGTCTTCCATGAATGCGCTCGACAAATTCTTTGAGCTTTGGCCGATTCTTGACCTCTTCGGGGCGCGTAGCGACTACTTCTAGGGGAAAGCTCATTTGGATATCGGCGGCGGTAAATTCATTGCCTACAAACCATGTATTTTTACGGAGTTCGCCTTCTATGTAATCAAAGTGAAGATTGATTTGGGGCGCGACGAATCCGCTAACCACGCTACTGTCCCCTGCTCCGAAATTGCTCAATACCAGCTGCATCACCAACGGTGGCATTGCAGAGCCTTCGGCGTAATGCAGCCAATACTTGTAGCGCAGATACTCTGGCGTACCGGAGGCTGGAACTAGCCGACCATTACCGTAGCGATCGACTATATATTCGATAATTGCACCCGACTCAGCGATCGTCAAATCTGCATCTGTGATTACTGGTGACTTACCGAGGGGATGAACTTGGCGCAGCGACTCCGGTGCCATCATCGTCTTTGGATCGCGTTCATAGAATTTGATCTCGTATTCGATACCTAATTCTTCAAGCAGCCACAGCACTCGCTGCGATCGCGAGTTGTTAAGATGATGCACAATTATCATAAAACGTTCCTCTTCTGGTAGCTTATTGTTATCTGACTATTAGCTAGTTTCCAACTATACTATTAGACTTTTTCAGTCTAACTCCCCTAATTGGCTAGTTTTCTTGTTTCTAATTGGTATAAGTTTGAGTTAGTCGGTTAGAGAAACTGGTGCATCTGCTTTTGCAAAAAGTGACGATAGACACACAGCCAAGAATCGAAATAGTTGCTACATAAAAACCTAATTTGTTTCATTTATGGCTTTAGTCATTGCTGGGGAACGTAGTGGGGTGGGTAAGACAACAGTCACACTCACCCTTTTAGCATCTTTACGCCGTCGCGATCGCCTGGTGCAATCTTTTAAGGTAGGGCCAGACTACATCGATCCGATGTTTCATCAACACGTAACTGGTCGTGCTTGTCGCAATTTAGACCCCGTATTGACTTCTGAAGCTTACATTCAGCAATGTTTTGCCCGTCATAGTCAACTGAGTGAATATGCCCTAGTGGAAGGGGTAATGGGGTTGTTTGATGGAATTTCATCATTAGTCATTAGTCATACCCTGCAAGAAGGCGTTCGCGTAGCGTCTCGTAGAGAAGCGCCTATGTCATTTGCAAAGGACAAAGGACAAATTACTGATTTTGCAAGTACAGCACACATCTCACGGCTGTTAGATTTGCCTGTGGTGTTGGTGATTGATTGCAGTCGTTTATCTGGTTCTGTAGCTGCGATCGCTCACGGCTATCGATCTTTTGATCCCCGAATTAAAATAGCTGGGGTAATATTAAATCGCGTCGGCAGCGATCGCCATCTTTCTCTGCTCAAAGATTCCCTAGAACCCTTACAATTACCTATTCTTGGCGTACTGCGCCGTCAAGATAACATCACAATTCCCGATCGCCACTTGGGTTTAGTACCCACAGCCGAACTTCCCGAACTCAACGCTTTAATCGATCGCCTTGCCGATTTAGGAGATACTTGCTTTGACTGGCAACGCTTATTACCTTTGTTAAAATCAGAACCCTTTTCTTCTTCTACTTCATCCTCCTTATCTCCGTCATTCCCAGTTAGGATTGCAGTAGCCCGCGATCGCGCATTTAATTTTTACTACCAGGACAATCTCGATTTGCTGCAACAGCTTGGTGCAGAATTGGTTTTCTGGAGTCCCTTAGAAGATGCTGGTATACCAAAAGATATCCAGGGAATGTATTTTGGCGGTGGTTTCCCAGAAGTTTTTGCCCAGCAATTAGCAAAAAATACCAGCGTTCGTGATGCAGTGAAAACGGCAATTCTTAAAGGAATGCCTACGGTTGCCGAATGCGGAGGATTGATGTATCTGTGCGAACAAATTATCGATTTTGAGGGTAAATCTTGGTCGATGGCGGGAGTGCTACCAACATCTGCTGTGATGGGTGGGCGTTTAACTTTAGGCTATCGTCGTGCAGTCGCTTTGCAAGATAATTTGCTAGTTAAGGCAAATACAACTGTTTACGGACATGAGTTTCATCGTTCCCATTTAACCTTAACTCCCACTCAGCCCCTATTTGAAACTTCTCGCTACGATTGTGAAGAAAATATGGGATGCGAAGGATGGGGTTTACCTGCAAATATTTATGCTTCTTATGTTCATCTGCATTGGGGAGAAAGTAGAGAAATTCCCCAGCAGTTTCTTAAAGAATGTCTAAAAGTAGCATCTTTAGGAACATAGATTTAAGCCAACGCTAAACCCAGTAGGATGATTGAAGAAGAATACATTCGTCAGAATTCAGGAGTCAGCAATCATGAGCGTGGGGGATTCAGACCCACCACGCTCATTGTTGCACCACGCTCATCGAAAATTTAGTAGGGGTATTAAACCCTTTGATTCAGACGCTCGATAGCGTAGCGTTAGCGACGTAGGAGCGTCTGACTCGCTAACGCTCCGCTATCCGCTTTTTCATTCAGAATTCAATTCTGAATTTTGGCGACTGACTCCTGAATTCTGTTTTGATTAGGACTTACGCACACTCTACGAATTCTTGGCGTTCTTCTCTAACGAGACGCTTCGCGAAGGCGTCTTGGCGGTTCGACAAATTAAGCTTTTGGGCGATTTTTGCGTAAGTCCTATTGATAAAAAAGTTTTAGACTCTATTAATCGTAACCGCTGTCTAGAGATTCTGTTAGTACAGCATTTCATTAATTTGTAGCGAATTAAATTTGGCAATACCCTGCAATGCCAATGCGTTGGCTTGGATTGTTAATGCGTCGGCTTGGATTGTTAATGCGTTGGCTTGGATTGTT
>NZ_CAXTTT010000022.1:0-65549 GCF_964247315.1 uncultured Nostoc sp. | reverse complement strand
GTCCCCCTAGTCCCCTTGCCTCCCTAGTCCCCACTCCCTACTCCTTACTTCCCTAAGATGGTGGAACAACTTAAGCCTCGCTATTCTGTCGTTTGGACGAACAAAATCGCTGAAGTACCTCAAAATGCCTGGAATGCTTTGGCAATGCCACTCAAAACGCCATTTTTAGAATGGGAGTGGCTGAATAATCTCGAAACTTCCCAGAGTGTTACGGCTAAAACTGGTTGGTTGCCAAATCACTTGACACTGTGGCGAAATAAAACGCTGATTGCGGCGGCGCCACTTTATCTTAAAGGACATAGTTCTGGTGAATTTATTTTCGATCACCAATGGGCAGAGTTAGCCGATCGCATCGGAGTTCAATATTACCCAAAATTGCTGGGAATGACACCATTCACCCCAGCAGAAGGTTATCGGTTTTTAATCGCCCCAGGAGAAGATGAGGATGAAATCACAGCGCTGATGGTGCATGAAATTGATACTTTTTGCTCCAAAAATCGGATTTCTGGGTGTCATTTTCTCTACGTCGATCCCCAATGGCGTCCGATGTTAGAACGGCATGGCTTTACAACTTGGCTGCACCACAGTTATATCTGGGAAAATGCTGGCTTTAAAACTTTTGATGATTACTTGAAGGTGTTTAACGCCAATCAGCGCCGCAATATCAAGCGGGAACGCAAAGCTGTGGAAAAAGCAGGTTTACGATTGCAACCACTAGCTGGCGATCAAATTCCTCAGTCTTTGTTTCCCTTGATGCACCAATTCTATGCTGACACCTGTGATAAGTTTGGCTGGTGGGGTAGTAAGTATCTCACACGGAGGTTTTTTGAGCAGTTACACACCGATTATCGCCATCGAGTCTTGTTTGTTGCTGCATATAGCGAAGAAGATAACTCTCATCCTTTAGGAATGTCCTTTTGTTTATTTAAAGGTGACAAACTCTATGGACGCTATTGGGGGAGTTTTCAAGAAATAGATTGCTTACATTTTGATGCTTGTTATTATGCGCCGATTGAGTGGGCGATCGCTAATGGCATCCAAATTTTTGACCCTGGCGCGGGTGGGCGACACAAAAAACGGCGCGGTTTCCCCGCTATGCCTAATCACAGTTTGCATCGCTTTTACAATAATCGTTTAGGACAAATTATCCGTCCCTATATTAAGGAAGTGAATCAACTCGAACAGCAGCAGATTGAGGCAATTAATGCAGAGTTGCCATTTAGTGAGAAAAATGTTTGAGGAAAAGGAACTACTTTCGTAACATCACTGCGTAAGTCCTAATAAGTTCAGGAAAATATTTATGTTACGTTATGTGAATCGTGATGAGTTGATTAGAAGATATGCTGCTGGGGAAAAAAACTTTTCTGGAGTCAACTTGGACGTAGATTTGTCGGTGATTGACCTGAGTGGCACTGACTTGACTGGGAATAATATGGAGGAGTTCTATCTTGCTAGTGCTATTTTGAAGGCAGTTAGTTTAGTTAATGCCAAATTGTTTGAAGCCTGTCTGAATAGTGCCGATTTGACCGAAGCCGATCTTAGAGGAGCAGACTTGCGACGTGCTAGCATCAATGTTGCTAACTTGACTAATACAGACTTGAGAGGAGCGAGATTTCACAACACTAGCTTCCATAAGGCTGATTTAATCGGGGCTAACTTGAGCGGAACTGATTTGGGGGGATGCGACTTCTGGGAAGCTAACTTGACTGGAGCCAATTTGGAAGGATCTAGTCTGCGTCGCATTACTTTTCGTAACACCATCATGCCAGATGGCACTATTCGGAATAGTTGAGTCTAATTCTCTAATTTTCTTTTAAGTAAAAGGGATCAAAAATATCTGAAAGATATCAAGAAGACTAAGGAGGATAGGAATTACACTTGATATAGAGTGTAAAAACCCTGAAAAAAGAAAATTTCTTTTTATAATGCTTATGGATTTAATAGTTGAAGATTTAGCCGCAATTGATGATAAACTTTCCCAGCGTCATATTGACCTCGATCCTGGTGGATATTTCATTATTTACTTAGATCGAGACGCAGGGTTAATTTATGCCAAGCATTTTACAAATGTGATTGACGATCGCGGTTTAGCTGTCGATCCTGAAACGGGAAAGGTTATTCCGGCGCGAGAAAAGGTAGAACGAACTCATACAACAGTTTTTAGCGCCAGAACGGCGAAAGAACTTTGCGTGAAAATTTTTGAAGAAACTCAGCCCTGTCCTGTAACTCAATTAGATCATGCAGCTTATTTAGGTCGAGAATTTGTCCGGGCTGAGGTAGCTTTAGTTACAGGGCAAGACTATGTTCAAGATTAAAGTTAGGAGTTAAGAGTTAGAAATTCATAACTCCTAACTCCTAACTCTGCCATTACCCATTAGAAGAGGGCTGATTTATCTGATAGATATAGTAAGTTGCCATTGGGATAACGGTGGCAGCAATTAACAATCCTACTACCCAAGCAGTAGCGTTACCTTGGTTGGTTTCTTCTGCTTTCTTGAAAGTGCCTCCAACCTGCACATTGTCAGTTATTTGGGGTGGCCCTGGATCGGTTTTGCCAGAGAGAACGGCGACAAGGCGATCGCTTGCATCGAGAAATGCCTGATTGTATTTGTCACCATTGCGTAATGGCACGCTTACTGTTTCAGTAGCTATACTCTCGGCAATAGAGTCAGTAAGCATTGGCTTGACTTTATCTCCAGTAATAATGGCCGTACCGTTGGTAACGGTATCAAGAACCAATAAGGTTTGATTAGCTTGGGCTGCTTTTGTCGGAAACCATTTTTCAAACAGTTCTTTAGAAAAGCTTTCTGGTGTTTCACCGTAGTCGAGGCGGCGAACAGTAACAATTCTTACTTCCTTATCTGTTTGTTTTGCCAAATCCTCAAAAGCGCTGCTAATCTTGCCTTCATTCAGACGGCTGATAACTTCACCTCGATCCAAAACCCATGTGTCATTCCCTGCTGTCAGGCTGGGTATTTGATACACACCTGTGGCTAAAGCAGGTGTAGCAAACAGCGAGGCTGCGAAAATAACCGTCAGCAAAGGTAGAATTAGCCGGATGAGGTGTTTTTGACTGCTAAAAACTTGTTTGAGGAGCTGTTTCATCGTGTGATCCCTAAGACAGACTTGCACCAAAAATACTACAGAACTACTGCAAAAATCACCTCGTTCCCGATTTTCTTCAGTGTAAAATTTCTGATATTCCCAGCAAATATGTATATTGTACGGGATTTTTGATTACACAAACTTGTTCTGAAAGCGGTTGCAAGCATTAACCTAACGCTAACCTTCTTATTATTCAGTAGTGCTGAGTGCCCAGTATTACCCCATAGTTAAAACTAAGGGATTGATACAAAGACATATTTTTTGTTGACGATGATGGCTTGTCTGCGACACGCTGCGCGTAGCTTGCTTCTCCATAGGAGTACGCCAAAGGCGAACGGAACTTTGCTTTTAGGGGCGCGACTATCTTATATGCTGAGTGCAATTAATTTTACTTTTTACTCTAAGCCGAGTTACTCAGCACTCAGCACTATTTGGGTGACAAGAAATACCGCCCATTTTGGGAATTAACCCAAATGCTTAGGGCGGAATTTGCAAACCATCTAGAAATCATATCGCATGATTTATATTTTGGTTTAGCAACGCCATATTTTTTCATATCTGCGAGTAGCTTTTCCTGCCGTAGTGATTACGATATCTGAGTGAAAAAGAATGTAAAGATGTTATACTGCTACGTCTTTACAAAGGTTCTGGACTATGCATATTTAATTTATATACAGCAGATTTCACGTAGGTGAGGTAGACAAAGATTCGTCTGTTACCCAGGTATAAAGCGTGTTTTGACTCCTGTATTCTAAATTCTGCTCTAAATGTCTATGTGATAGTTGATATCTGCATTTTTCTGATACCTTAGCTAAATCAATATCATATATACATGACTATACTTTTAACTAACGACGATGGCATTGATGCCCCCGGTATCCAAGCGCTGCTCAAAGCTGTAAATGGCAAAAATTCTATTATCGCTGCTCCTGCCGATCATCAGTCTGGCTGTGGACATCAAGTTACTACTACTCGTGCTATCAACCTCCAGCGACGCTCTGAGACTGAATATGCGATCGCAGGTACTCCTGCTGATTGTGTGAGAATTGCCATAACACAAATTTCCGCAGATGTCAAATTTGTACTTTCAGGTATCAACGCTGGGGGAAATTTAGGAGTCGATGTCTACATTTCTGGCACAGTGGCCGCCGTGCGGGAAGCTGCGATGCATGGTATTCCTGGAGTTGCCATTTCCCAGTATCGCAAAGCCAAGCAGAATTTTAATTGGGATCTGGCTGCCAAATTCGCAGCTGAAGTTTTAGCGGATTTACTCAAGCGTCCCTTAGAACCAGGAAGCTTTTGGAATGTGAATCTACCGCATCTGCAACCAGGAGAACCAGATCCTGAAGTAGTATTTTGCCAAGCCTGTACCAAACCTTTACCTGTGAACTATCGAATTGAAGGCAATGATTTTTATTATGTAGGAGAATATGGCAAACGCGATCGCACTCCTGGTAGCGATGTAGATGTATGTTTTTCTGGCAATATCGCCGTCACTCAGTTAAGAGTTTGACATCACCCATCAGTTACGAGTTAACTGTTTGGGCTATTACAAATTACAAATTATTTGAATATTGAGGAGAAGCTTGTAGGGCTATTAATTAATCTTATGGCTATTATTGGTGCGATCGCGATCAAATTTTTCAAGGATTTGAAATCTGGTAAAGTTTCAGTGGTACTGAATACTAATTTCAAAAAAGGAGAAATATATGCAGTTTCTCAAAACTGTTCTTGTTGCTCTCGTATTAATGGTGAACCTGCTAATTGCTCAACCTTCTTGGGCAGGTAAGGATTTCACTAAGGGGGCTGACTATGCTGAGGTAACTCAGGCGCTCAATCAACTTCTAACTGTAAAGGATACACCTGAGCAAGCTGGTTATACACCTGAGCAATTCCAGCAGCGACTGGCACAATTGCAGTTTCAGAAATATGTCATAGAAACAGCTAGAAAACGGGCACAGTGTCGTAATGAAACTGGAAAGACTTTGGCTGTCTATGCCAATAAACCAAAAAAATCTCCAACCCAACTCTACTTTCTGGGTGCAGGAACAATCACGGATGATGATTGGGATTGCGATGGCATTTACTTACCCGCAGGTTCTCAAGTGATTCTAGGCCCAAACGCTCAACCACAAGAACTGACTCAACCTATCGCCGTTAAGTTTGTCGATGGTACACAATCTCTTGCTAGAACTAATCCAGCCACTGGTGCAATTGAATTGAATGTTGAACCTGCCAAAGTATTCAAGGCGGGTGAGAGTAGCTGGTTGCTCCTGACTTATTCCCAAGCAGATATCGATACGCAAATTCCCACCCCACAACTTATTGACTAATCTCATCTAGATAATTCAACTTTTATGTGGTAAGGCATCAAGCCTTACGCCTTTCTTGCCAATCGACATAGAAAAAGAGAATTGCGAGCATTATATAGCCAATAGCCCAAGGCGTACCAGTTCCCCAGCCGAAATTAACAACTGTATCTGCAACAGTCCAACGATAACTGTGCATCAACCCAACCCAAGAAATAACAGCAGCGACTATAGACCAATAGGCAGCTTGGCGAAACTTGCGCTCAATAATATAAACTGTGATGCCAGCTAAAATCATGGCAGAAAAAATAAACCCTTGCTCAAGAGCAAAAGCCCCATCAATATACGTGTCGCTTAACTTAAACTGCTCAATCAAGGTTGGTGTCAAAGGTTTTTCCGGCGTGCCCAAGCCTGCTGCGCGAAGTGCATTTTTCGCAATTAGCGCACCCCAACCAGCAATGCCGGGTAATAGACCAACAACCACAGCAGGTGCATGGTGTGACGGAGTGGCTGTAAAGCTTTGAGCGACAATCACAATCCCAATCCACAACACAATTGCCATTCCAGCTTCAATTGGCACAAAGTAAGCCAGCATTGCCACAGTTCCACTTAGGCAAAGCAAGCTCATAATTATACCATTGAGTATAGAGTAACCAACTCTTGCTCCCATAGCTTTCCAGCCAGGATGACCAATATAAATAGTAGTCGGGAAACAGGAACCACAAATAGCAGCAACCAATGTACCAATACCATTTACCCTCAGACAGGGAGCCACAGGATAAGTATCACCCGCAGCTGAGGCACTTTCTAAATTCTGGAGACTGCCAACAAGATTAAATAACCCCATTGGTAGAATGATGCTGAAATATTCGACCAAGACTGAACGACTCCTCCACAATTCTCCCAGCCACAAAGAAGGGAGATAAAGTCTAATTGGTTGCAGGGTAGCGATAAACTTGGCATGATCCCAACTAGCTAAACCTGTTCCCCAAGCAAGGGCAATTCCCAACAGAACTGCCAACAAGCCGCCAGGTATGGCAAATCGCACTCGCCCAAAATAAGTCAGCAGAATTACACCAAGAGGCACCAAGCCGACTACGGGATTGGCATAAGTACGAAATAGAAAACCAATGGCAATAAAAGTGATTGCAATACCACCCAAAGTAGAAAGCAATGCTGCACGGGGGGCGAGGCGGCGGAGTGCTTCTCCTCCCCAAGCCCCAACAAATTCTATCAAACCAGAACCAAAGCAAGCCACTAATCCTGCTTGCCAAGCTAATTCAGCAGCTTGTTCGCCAGATGCACCACTAGAAATTGCCGCCAATTTTACGGGCAGCATCACCAGAAAAATATAAGCAAAAAGGCTGACGGTGTTAATCCCATAAGGCAAAGCAGTAATATCGTCCCTCTGCTCACCTTTGCCTTGCTCTTTGGCTAGCCTTGCGTAATAGAAATTACCAACAATCAAACTGATTGCAACTCCTGGCAAAATCCGCCCATAAACTAACTCAGCAGGAAAGCCAAGCACTCCTTGGCACAAATTCACAATCAATAAAATTTGAATAAAATTATCAAGCGCCAGCCCAAATAAACCATCAATGTCTCTGCGAACGAACCAACGCGGTACTCTGGTTGTAGCGATTTCCATTATTTTACTTTTAGCTTTGCCAATTGTCTGGCAATGGTCTTGCCGCTTTTAGAATACCAGCAATAGTATTACAGGTGATAAGCTTTCACACCCGATGCCGTTGCTGTTGTGAGGTGTAGGTAGTTGACTGCGGTTAAGATTGTGCTTTCTTAATATTGTGACAACAGAGCTAGAGCAATATAAAGCCATTGTTGAGAAGTGGCATAATTTTAACTGCGATCGCTGGAGCTATCATCACCGCTATCTTGATTTTCCAAATAACTAATACTATTTCACTTTCAGGTTGATACAAATAGGCAGCAGGAGAGCAAGGGAAAAGAGCTTAAGCTCTTAAGTTAAGTCGATAAAAAAAACACAACTATGTTAAGAAAGATAAACGGGGCTAAAACCCTCTTCCCTCCTTCTTTGTGCCGACGTTCGCGGACTTGCTACCGCTGCGCTATCCTGCCTCATTCCAACTATAAATATTTACGCCGTTCTACGTTACCAGGATAGTTTCTGAGTATAAATGTAACTTTTTATTTTTCTTTTCCGAATAGATAATAAAAAATGAAAATATTAAATTGGGTTATTAATAAGTTCAGTCGATACAAGAGTTGAGGGTTACTCCTTGTGTGCTAAATTTGGGTGGTTTTTAGCACTACAAAGAGTGGAAGTGTTCTTGTTGCACCTCGATCGTATTCAAAATAAATATGTATTTAGTGTTTTCCAGTGTTAAATAAAGTAATTCAACTTTATGAAGAAGAACTTGCTGTTTTAGAAAAATCTACAAAGGTATCAGAAGAACAAATTCTGCGGGTTCTCACTCAGCGCGATCGCGTTCATAAATTCTTACGCGATACTAGTGATATTTCAGAGCATATCCTCATAAAATTGTTTTTTTTAGATACTCGCTTAAAGAAACAAGCGAATAAAATTAACCAACAGATACAACTAGCTGACTGGCGTGCAAGTTTGGAAGTACCAACAACATTTTGGTGGTGGTTTTTGCAAGATGAAAACCATCGCTTAGACCAATTTGACTGGCTGTGGAATGCACTGACAATCGCTTCATTGACCGCATCTGTAAGTTTAGTTGTGGATATTTCCACTCGTTTTTTAAGTGGAGGTACAAGTCTGATAAGTTCTTTTGCTATTATTTCTCAAAGTGTCTTAACATTGCTTACGGCTGGTGGTGTACTAACTCAAGCAGGACGCATAGGAGTAGAAAAGTTGCTGTTGAGTGTGGGAATTAAAACCGATCTGTGGCAAGAAACCAAACTAGGAATATCAGCACTACTTTTATTCAGCTTAATTATTTTTAAAGTTTCTCTTCCCAAAATTGCTGAAAAATATAATCAACAGGCTTTAATAGACTATGAGACTCAGAACTGGGATAATGCCATTTCTAACTATCAAAAATCAATTAATCTTGATGCAGATAATGCTAAAGCCCACAGACAGTTAGGACTTATTTATGAACAGTTACAAGATTTAGATAAAGCACAAAGTGAGTATAGATTAGCCGCGCAGGGAAATTTATTGATTGCATATAGTGACCTAGCAAGGTTGTACCTCCTCCAGAACAAACCAGCCGAAGCAGTTTCTTTACTTTACGTAGTACAGACTCAAGCAAAAGCAGATCAAAAATTAACCGTAGAAGATAATTTTTTGCTCTACAACTTGCATAAAAATCTAGGATGGGCGAGGTTTCAGCAACAACGCTATGCAGAGGCGCAAGAAGAACTCGAAAAAGCGATCGCTTTTCATAAAAAACTCCCATCAGTTAATAATTATAAGAAAAATGGTGCTGCTTATTGTTTACTCGCTCAGGTTTTCGAGAACTTAAAAAATTTGGAAAAAGCAAACATACAGTGGGAATTATGTATAGCTAATGGCAATAATCGCCTACCTGAAGTAGATGGATGGAAAGCTATAGCTCGTCAACGTTTAAAACTAGGAGCAAGATAATGTCTGCCAAAATTACAAAAATTACAGGTAGCGTAGAAATCAAAGACCCAAATCAAAAGAGTCAGTCAGTACCAGTAAAAATAGGTACAATAGTCAATGATGGACAATTGCTGATAATAGGAAAAAATAGCAGTATCGAATTTACTTGTGGTAATGGAATAGCAGGAAGCAAAACTACAGCAGGATCTTATGGTTTACACGATATCTGTCCAAACAGCCCTCCAGATCGGTAATAATATTTTTGGGGCATAATTGAAGTATGAATTCAAGCGTAGGCGTAGCCCGTCGTAGACATCGCTATGCAATGTCCAAGGTGTGCATCAACTAATATTCAGAGTAGAAGGTGAAAATAGCCGATTAAGGCATTATCTTGCTCGTCTACATCGTAAAACTTTCTGTTACTCTAAAACCGAATAAATACTGAAAATTTAAATTTTTTTGGTAATATATTATCTAAAGTACGGTTCAGTGGCGCTGCGGGCACTGGGCGATCGGCAAGCTTGAGGCGATCGCTTGATTCACACTTCCATTCAGCAACGCCCAATTGTTATTAATGTCAGTTTTTATGTTTGAACAGCAACCTGAAGATTTACAATTTTATGTTAAACAGTTAGCTACCGAAGCTTTACAAAAATCAGAACCATCGGCATGGTTTGAAGTGTTATATACCGAAGCTAAAGGTGATACAGCAAAAATTCCTTGGGCAAAGTTAGCTCCTCACCCTTATCTACAAGATTGGTTGACAAATCATCAACCGTTCGCTTCTGGGCAAAAGGCGCTAGTCATTGGTTGTGGTTTGGGAGATGATGCCGAAGCTTTAGCCGATCAAGGGTTTGAAGTAACTGCCTTTGATATTTCACCGACAGCGATCGCTTGGTGTAAGCAGCGATTTCCAGATTCGACTGTCAACTATGTAGTTGCAGATTTGTTAGCGATTCCTCCACAATGGCATCAAGCTTTTGATTTTGTTTTTGAATGTCGTAATATTCAAGCTTTACCGTTAAATGTGCGTTCTTGGGTTATTTCTTCAGTTACTTCTGTTGTTGCTCTCGGTGGCGCAGTTTTGCTGATTACTCGTGTTCGAGATACAGAAGCTGAACCCTCTGGCCCACCTTGGCCATTATCAGACTCAGAATTAGCACAGTTTGAAAGTTTGGGATTACAGCAAGTAGAAAAACTTGAGTTTTTAGAATCTGAGTTTGACGTTAAGCAAGTGCGGATTGAATATCAAAGGCATAAATAATTCTTTGACAGGTGTATTGCCTTTGAGTTCTCTTGGATAATCTACTGGTTTGTAACTCCCAGTGATAACCTTGGAAAACAACCGCGCCTGTTGCGGAAATTTGGTTATCCACCAAAAAAGCAAGGGAAGGCAATGGTGACAGTGCTGCAACAGGTATTGTTATGCAGAGATCCGTAAACTACGCTCTTGAGTTTTCCGATCTTCGAGACGCTACTCGCGTTGGCTTGAAAGCCGCTGTCAATGCGATCGCTTGTCTTTGAAAACTAAGGGCGATCGCATTTCAGATATACTCTCGAATTTTTCCCTGATTACTTCCGAGTGTGAATACAAAGTATCCTTCAGCCCAGAAACTTTCTTTAACGAAATTCCCCACCCCCTACCATCTTCGATGGTGACCCCATCCGTGGAACCCTCCTCCAAATCCGAAGTGGAACCCTCTTCCAAATCCAAAGTTGATGCCATAAGTAGGATAGGGCGACCCATAGATGGGATAAGGGTTGTAGATGTAAACAGGAGAAGGCGCTACGGTGTAACCATCATCATTACAAATCTGAGTAGTATGTTGCACAATTGTTCTAGGTACAACATTCTCTTGCCCAGCATAAGGTAGATTCAAATAACCATCCTGAAAACCACGAGCGAACTCACCTCCCACAGTCCGAGGTTTATAAGCTTCTCTGTTCCGAGCGCTTTGTTGTCCTTCTCGAAAACCATTTGTATAAGCATTGGGGTGGTCAGCCGCCGATTTGAGTACCCTATTGTCAGTAACAGGATGACAGTAAACAACCCTATCAGCTTTAGCAGCTTGGGGAAAAAGTAAAGATGTTGAGCCAGCGATTAAGGTGAATAAAGTAGCAACAACTATTTTCTTCACAGCTTTTAACCTCATTTATGCTTAATGCTCTAAGCCCTTTAACTTTAATTATAAAACCTGAATTATCAGGTGACATGAGCCAAAAATCATAAATTCCCTGTCAACACCCCTGCCTTTAGGCTAGGGGATTCTAGCCTAAAGTTTTAGGAATACTACGGCGCAATAGTTTATTTATTCTCCGGCGAGTTCTTGCGCAATGACCACACCCCAATCGCAATAATATTTTCTGTTATTGTCGTGCTTGCGGTTATGAGTGGATGGATTCAGCATTTGATGTTACTTGTATTCAATGCAGTCACAAAGATGTAGAAAGTATTTCATCTTAGTAGTTTCCCGATGACTAAATCGAAATGCTTATTGAATAGTGCGATGGCGAGGCAAGTAGAGCTTGGATGTTGTTATTTTGGGAATATAAGCGATCGCCTCTAACTACACTATCCCCTTCAACAGCAGATTAGGTAGTTGATTTTTATTAGTCTTAATAGTTATTATTCTGGTTTACCGAACTAAAAAATTAGAGTAAACCGTAATCTTTTTTTAGGTCTGATTAAGTGCGGTAATCATCCTTTTATTAAGTGTTGAAAACCGAATTTACAAGAGTTTAAACCATATTTATTATGAATACATAAGCACAAAACCAAGTGCAAAAACGATTAAACAATAGCTGAATTTTTCCGAGAGAGAGTTATGGTACTAGTTCGTTACAATCCCTGGCAAGAATTGAACGCTTTAGAACGTCACATCAACGGCTTATTGGGAGATACCAAAGTCCCATCTGCACGGTTAGAAAAAGGCTTTATCAGAGTCCCGGCTGCTGAGTTGCATGAAACTGATGATGCGATTCATCTCAAGTTAGAGTTGCCAGGATTGGAAGCTAAAGACTTAGATATTCAAGTCACCCAAGACACTGTTCACATTAGCGGTGAGCGCAAGTCTGAAACTAAAACCCAAGACAAGGGTATTACCAAGAGTGAATTTTACTACGGCAAATTCCAGCGTGTAATTCCTCTATCTGCTAGGGTTCAAAATACCAATGTCACCGCAGATTATAAAGACGGCATTTTGAACTTGACACTGCCTAAAACCGAGCAAGAAAAGAACAAAGTTGTCAAGGTAAATCTAGAACAACCTGCTGCATAGTGCGAAACTACTCAGCTTCAATAATTGATTGAGATAGCTAAAAGCCCAGTTAGAGATGACTGGGCTTTTTTGTATGCGATCTCTATTTTAAGGGACTGCTCGGTGTCGCTCTCTTTTGCTCTAAGAATTGGGGCGATCGCTGTACTGTTACTTAATTTATATTAATACAATTTCTATTCTTTGCTTGAAATTTCCTGTGAATTTGCGACCAGTTTTATATATTTGAGTCAATTTTATTATCAAAATTCCAAGTGGAAAAGTAGTTATAGATAAACAGAATAGATATTACTATAATTTTCATAATATTTGCAATCTTATCCTGCATTGAGAGTTTCATCAAGACGATCCTTGATTTTTGATTTGTTTAGATGTAACTTCCATAAAGTCGATAAAAACTTTTATGAGCTTATGAATTCCCTCGCTACCTCCTGCAATTAAACCTCCTGTCAGCAATGCATCTAAACAACGGAAAATAATTACTTGTATGGGATTATCTAAATCAATAACTACAAGTGGTTCGATTGAGCGAATACCTATTGCGCTCATTAAAAGACCAAATAAAAGAGATGTCCATAGAGCAATTGTTCGTGTATCAGATTTATAGGCTGTTCTTTGGCGCTCTTTTTCATTTATATTATCCATTTGTGGCTTGAATATGTTTAATGCTTCTTGTTGGTTTTGTGTAAAGTTTTGGATGATTTGCTGTTCTAAACTCATTCCTTCTGGTGGGAGTCCACTGATTTGATTTGATTCCAAAGAAGGAAATTGGTTCTGTTGTACTTCCATAAGTTTTATTTTTTCAGATATTAAAGCTTTTTCTTGCTGAATACTAATATCTAATTGTTCGATAAATGGGCCACGCCAAGTAGTTATAAAAACTTCTAAAGAACGCTCTAACAACAAAGAAATAAATAATTGTAATGTGAGTAGCTGGAGAATATCATTAACTCCAAATGGTTTTAAAACAAATGGTTTAGATGATAACCAAGTTGACAAAGTTACTACTAGAAAACTAATAATGATTAATACAATAAATAGAGGAGATTCGGGAGAAAGCTTTAGCAACGTATCTATACTCCTGTTTCGCGTCACAATATCTAACACAGCCTGGAAGTGAAAACTACACCTGCTGAGTAACTTAACAACGTTAATTTGATAGAACAGTAAATAATTTAGACCCGTCCCTTTTTTCTAAAAGTGCGATCGCTCATACCCTTGTGGGAGCAGAAAGCATTCCAGTGCTACTGTGCATGGGACGACGCTAAAGCAAGTAGCAACCGTAGCACCAACTAAAAACCCCTCCAAGGTGTTGGAGGGGTGAAAGTAATTTTTGCGAATTAGATGGTGATTAGGAGGAAACAGCAGCTTTTCCGGCTCGATTACGCATTTTATTGTCAAAGCAACCAGATGATAGTACGGCATTTTATAAATCCATTACGAACCTCCGCAAGTCTGTACTTAGTAAGATAAATCATTATTGGGGTTTTTCCCCTCTGCTCTGGTTGCGAATACCCAGTTTGCGCCTTCTATTGTTTGCCAATATTTCTTTACCACCCATCCTGCTGATTTATTTGGGTGACGGCGTTTTGCCCAAGTTATAGGCTTTATGTAGATAAGGTTATCTTGACTTTTGTAGGCATCACTGCTGACTACAGTTGAGTAATAATTTGCCCAACCCTTGATAATACAGAACGATTCAGTGCTTACTGAGGTAAAAACTCATCATCTGTGACTTCTGCTAGCTGGTATGGACAGTTCAGAGGAAAGGATTCCATTGACAAGCCAGTTTCAGCTTTTGCTTGCTTAACTGCTTGTGCATAACACTCAGCAAAAACTATCTCAAGATAGGATTTGAGACTAGGTGAATCATCTAGAGCTTCTTTAACGCGTCTACGATGTTCAATGATGCTTCCTTCCCAACTACCACTTCTTTTGTCGGGTTGAAATTGCCATTTGAGCAAATGCATCAGAATTACAATCAAATTACTCTTGAGACTCCGGCGCTCACTCCTTCCCATATCGGCAATTTCTTCAATTAGGTTCTCCCACTCAACGTTTGCGTAATCCTGACTTTGCAATTTTTCTACAGTCGTTTCTAGCCATTGCAAGTAATCAGTTTCATATAACGTTTGGGAATGCGCCTTTAAAGAAGACATAGTAGTTTCCATCAGAAATGTTTAGATAATTTTTCGTATCTATTTACAATTAACATCGGTGCGTTAACAAAGTGTAACGCACCCTACGAACTCTAGGAATTGGGAGGTATTAATTTTGTTAGAGGTGTAGTGTCGCGTTCTTGTATGTAAAGGTTACGATGTTCTGTTGACTCATCAGTATTGAGTGGAACGGTGAACACTAGATGAGCATAGTTTGTCTTTTTCTGTTCCATCATGCAAGTCCAACCAACTTGGCGCTGAGTTCCCAGATGCGATCGCCTTTTTCGTCATCACGGGCTTGAGGAGAGACTTTTTGCACAAAAGACTTGCCATCTTTCTTCTGGCGATTTCCCCAACTCCAATAAACACCGGATTGATTATACTCAGGATCGGCAACCACCGCAGCGACCCGTTCTCCCGCCAATTCCTGAGACACATATCCCCCAGTGATGTACTTCTGGAATAATGGGAAGATTTTCTGAAACAGGGGATAGTGGTTTCTAAATAGCGGCGTTTCTGCAACACATCCCGGATAGAGAGAATTGAAGACGATACCGGTTGACTCGTGATAGCGCTCATGCAGTTCCCGCATAGTTAGCACGTTGCAAACCTTGCTGTCCTTGTAAGCTTTGACTGGTTCAAATTTCTTACCATCAATCATTGCGATCGGCTCTTTAAACCCTTCTGCAAAGCCTTGCAAATCGCCCAAGTCGGGACGCGGTGGAATCTTCCCACCCAGTTCGTCTGGATTGTGCGTGACGGTTCCTAAAATTACCAGCCTTGGCTCTAAAGATGACTTCTTCAGATCCTCTAGCATCAGGTTGCATAATAGAAAATGACCCAGATGATTGGTGGTGACAGTTAACTCGTAACCTTCTGGACTGCGTAACGGCTCTTTGATTAAGGGCATATAAATTGCGGCGTTACACACCAAAGCATCTAAAGACTTTCCAGTGGCTCGAAAGTTCTTCACAAACTGTCGAACGCTTTCCAAGGAGCCAAGGTCAATATGTACGCTGGTATAACTGTTGTAGGGGATTTCCACACTTTGGGCTGCTTTTTGTGCCTTCGCTAAATCCCGACAGGCTAGTACGACATACCATCCCCTTTCAGCAAGAGCTTTTGCAGCATACAAACCCACCCCCGAAGAGGCACCTGTAATTACAACCGTTGGCTTCTGATGTTGTTCCATTATGTTCAGCTTCCATTGACTGTCTCTAGAATCTCATACCAGCGAACCATCATTGTCACCAGGTTTTTCAGGGCTGTATTTAGGCTGAACTAACGGTCTTCCGTCACTCTGGGGAAATAAAAATCTCAGGCAACATTTAAACTTCATACAGCACTTGGGTTTGAAGCTTTATTTTCTAACATTATGGTCAGAAATATGTATTTGGCCTGAAACTCCTGCGTAGCAAGGATTATATGTTTTTACTTTGGTGAGAGTGATTAAGAGGATATTTTAAAAGTCCCTGAAGGTATAATTTTGCCGTTCTGACTTGGGTTAGTTCTGATGAGAAATTAAGGTTTTAGCAATCTACTGAGATACTTAACTGTACTAATTATGAAAGCAAAAAACCCTTTTAAAACATCTTCTAAAGAGCGCTAACTAAGTAAGTAGGCGAGAAAATTCCCAAGTATTTTACGAAATGTAAATACAGCACGTACTTTACAAATTCGTTATTTCACCGTTTTTACAAAACTAAATATATATTGGTTTTATCGTGCTTACCGACTTAATCTCTATACAAAATAACCTTCAATAAAATGATTATAATAACATTTTTGGTATACTGAATGCAATCTTAACTTTTTCTTTTGTTAAATATTTTTTTCAGATATATTTCAGATGTATATTATTACTAGGCTAAAAAGGATAAGTAAATTGCATAGCTGTTGAACAATTTATACGCTGTGGATAAGTTTATAGAATCTGTAAAAAAAATTCTGCAAGACAAGCCTCTCGGTTCAATTCAGTGGTTTGTGCTTTATCAATCGTGCTTGGGCAAAACTTACGGAGAAATAGCAGAGGCATCAGGCTACGGCAACAACTATATCAAGGAAATTGGTTCTGAGTTGTGGCAAGACCTTTCTATAGCACTTGGAAAAAGAGTCACGAAAAAAAATCTACATTTAGCCTTGAATAACCACTTGCAATCTGAGATAGCTAATGGGGAAAATCAGCTCCAACAAAAGTTCGGTGAAGAATCTAGCTTAGAAATAGTTTCCCCAGACTTTTTTTCAGCAAGCAAGATAGAATTTCCCAGCGGCCCTGTAGCACTAAGTTCTCCTTTTTACATCAATCGCCCTTCTCTGGAAGAACTTGTTTGTAATGAGGTTTTACAACCTGGTTGCTTAATCCGGCTCAAAGCACCTAGAAAGATGGGAAAAAGTTCTCTACTCAATCGGATGATTGCTTATGCTAGAGACCAAAATTATCAAATTGTTTATTTGGACTTTCAAGAAGCCGATCGAGACATTTTTGTTTCCCTGGATAAATTTTTGCGTTGGTTTTGTGTAAATGTCACTAGGCAGTTAAATCTCCTTCCTTGTTTAGATGATTTTTGGGATACAGAAATGGGCAGCAAAGTAAGCTGCAAAATCTACTTTGAAGCTTATCTGTTGCAACACATTGATGATAGTCCTATAGTTTTGGCTTTGAATGAAGTCCACCGGATTTTTGAACATCCCAATATTGCCCAAGACTTTCTGCCAATGCTGCGATTTTGGCACGAACAAGCAAAGCAAGATCGGACTTGGCAAAAACTGCGGATGGTAGTGGTTCACACAACAGAAATTTATATTCCGCTTAAGCTCAACCAATCGCCTTTCAATGTAGGGATAACAATTACACTGCCACCATTTACCCTTAAGGAGGTACAGAATTTAGCATTACGTTACGGACTAGATTGGTCAGGAAACTCGGAAGGGGCAAAACGCCTTGCACCCCTACAAGCAATGGTAGGAGGACATCCCTATCTGGTGAACCTTGCATTTTATCATCTCTGTCAGGGGGAAATGACGCTGGATATGTTATTAGAAACCGCATCTACACCAGTAGGAATTTACGGTCAGCATTTACGAGAACTGTTGACACTACTGCAAGCAGAACCAGAATTAATATTAGCTATGGAACAGGTAATTGCAACAGATGGAAAAGTGGAGTTAGACGCGATCGCTGCTTACAAGCTAGAAAGTATGGGTTTGGTTCAATTAAATGGCAATGAAGCTAGCAGCAAGTGTGAGTTATATCGTCTTTATTTTAGCCAACAGTTTGAAAAGCAAAATAGTGCTAATGCTTATAGTAAATTTACCATCTAGTTTTGAGCGTTCATAGTAAGAAATAAAGTTCTTACTATGAACTCACTTAATCATCGATATTAAATGAATTTTATCAACTGTCCCAAAACGAATTTTTTGATTGAGACATAGAACTAATTTGAAATTAAAAATTAATTATTAATTAAATGAAAAATTATCGATACCAAGTGGGTGGTACTCTTACTAATGATGCTCCTAGCTATGTTGAGCGCAGAGCAGATGTAGAACTTTACGAAGCTTTGAAACAGGGTGAATTTTGCTACATCTTAAGCTGTAGGCAAATGGGTAAATCCTCACTTATGGTAAAAACAAAGCACCGCTTGCAACAAGAGGGCTTTAGATGTGCCACCGTTGATATGACTAATATTGGTTGTAAAAATATCACTCCAGAACAGTGGTATAAAGGAGTTGTTGGCGACCTATGGTTGAGTTTTCAACTGTTAGGAAAAGTCAATTTAAAAAGCTGGTGGCAAGAACAACAAGATATTTCTTTAGTTCATAAACTTAGTCGGTTTATTTCGGAAAATCTGTTAGCGAAGTTTCCTAACGAAAGACTATTTATTTTTATTGATGAAGTTGATAGTATACTCAACCTCGATTTCTCTGTTGATGACTTTTTTAACTTGATTCGGTTCTGTTATAACCAACGAGCAATCGATCCAGAGTATCATCGGATTACATTTGCAGTTTTCGGGGTTGCCACACCTTCAGACTTAATTTTATATCAAAATCATACTACCCCGTTTAATTTGGGTAAAACCATACAAGTAAATGGTTTCACCTTTGAAGAAGCTCAACCACTATCTTTAGGACTAGATATTAAAGACAATCATCCCCAGAAAGTTTTGAAAGAAGTATTAGCTTGGACAGAAGGGCAACCATTTCTGACTCAAAAGCTGTGTCGGCTGCTTGTGAATTTATCTCAAGATGATATGGGTAGAAATCTGAAAATTCCCCCTGGTACAGAAGAATTTTGGATAGAAAATGTGGTGCGATCGCACATTATCGAGAAATGGGAATCACAAGATGAACCGGAGCATCTGCGGACAATTCGCGATCGCATCCTCAGAAACGAAAAATTTGCCGCCAGATTGCTAGGAATTTATCAACAAATTCTCCAAGGAGTGAAAGTACCAGCCGATGATAGTCGAGAACAGGTAGAATTATTGCTGTCTGGCTTGGTAATCAAAAAACAAGGTTTTCTCCAAATAAAAAACCGAATTTATCAAGAAGTTTTCAATTTAGAATGGGTTGGAAAAAAACTAGCTTACTTGCGTCCTTACTACGAAAACTTCAATGCATGGGTAGCCTCAGAAGAAAAAGATAAATCTCGCCTATTGCGTGGACAAGCGTTGAGAGATGCCCAAACTTGGGCAAATGGTAAAAGCTTGAGCAACTTAGATTATCGATTTTTAGCTGCTAGTGAAGAATTAGATCGGCGAGAAGCACAACAGGCATTAGAGGCTGAACGTGCTCAAGAAGTCGAAGCACGACTTGCAGAAGAACAAAAAAGGCTGGCTCAACAAAAGAAAAATGCCACAATAGTGACACTTTTGCTCGTGGGCATGACAATCAAGTTGGTAATTTCTATAGTGTGGGGAGTATCGCTTTTACGAAAGATTAATGCTTTAGAATCACAGCTAAAATGCACCGCTCTTACTACACCTCTTCAATTTTCTCACTGTCCAAAATCAAAAACTGCTAAGGAAACCTCAGAATAACTATCGTTAAAAAACTTAGTTAGGAACTTAGTTTAAAATTAGCTAACTTTCCGTTGCTCGCTAACCACTTCTCTAACAATCTCAACAGAGCCAAAAACCCTGACTAAAGAAATGCAAGTCTGGGCAAAGCTGCCGAAGATGTGAGTTAAAATCCTGATATCTTCAATAACTACCCACGCAGAACAGCCTGAAAAAGCGTAGGCGTAGCCCGTCGTAGACATCGCTCATTTATGAAAATTGATTTAGTGCGATAAGTTAAAATGAGTTTGATAAAGCTAAAAAAGCTATGAGGGTAAGACTTGTAAGTTTATATCTTTACAAGTTCTGTTATCAACCAAAATAATTAAGAGGATGAAGCAACTGAGTAACCTAGATAGAGTTTTAGATGCCGCGATGGAGCTGACTTTAGAGCAGCAAGAAATACTGATACAAATTCTCAAAAACCGAATTATTGAAAGTCGGCGAGATGAAATTGCGTCAGATGCAGCAACTTCCATTGCTGAATTCCAAGCAGGTAGGCTCAAAGTCCAGACTGCTGCTGAAGCAATTCAAGAATTACGGGAATATCTCAATAACCCAAATGCAGCCGATGTATAGGTTGGTTATCACTAGCAAATTTAAAAGAGCTTTCCGAAAATTTGCTCGTCGTAATGCTGATTTGCAAGCCAGAATAGAAGAAACTATTGTTGCTATGGAGAATGACATATTTGCAGCCAACTTGGACACTCACAAGCTAGAGGGAAAGCTATTAGGGTTGCTTTCATGTTCTTGTAGATATGATTGTCGCGTTGTTTTCTCGCTAAAAACCGATAACGAAAGTGGGGAACAAATTGTTCTTTTGCCAGACATTGGTACTTATGACAATGTTTATTAGCTCAATACAAGTGTGTGCGATTGCCAATTTTGTAGCAACTGTCTTAAAAGTCAAGCGTAGGCGTAGCCCGTCGTAGACATCGCATCATGTATGATGGTTGATCGGCGTGCGATCGCCAACAGAAACGCAGGTCTGACCAAAGCTGCCGATGATGTGAGTTAAAATCCTGATATCTTCAATAACTACTCACGCAGAACGGCCCCGAAAAAGCGATCGCTATGCTTCAGTATCCCCATCTCGAACAAGCGCTAAAATATCACTTCGGTTACGACCAATTCCGCCCCGGACAACGGCAAATTATCGAAGATGCGCTGCAAAATCGAGATTTAATGGTTGTAATGCCGACTGGCGGGGGGAAATCTCTGTGTTTTCAGCTACCAGCTTTATTAAAAAATGGACTAACGGTGGTGGTGTCGCCGTTAATTGCTTTGATGCAAGACCAAGTAGAAGCACTACGAAATAATAATATTAACGCGACATTTCTCAATAGCAGTTTGAATGCTTACCAAGTGCGATCGCGGGAAGAAGCCATCATTAACGGTAAAGTAAAATTACTCTACGTCGCCCCTGAACGTCTCTTAAGTGAAAGGTTTCTCCCATTTCTCGATTTAGTTAAAGAAAAAATCGGCATTTCTAGCTTTGCTATTGATGAAGCGCATTGCGTTTCGGAATGGGGACACGATTTTCGCCCAGAATATCGCCAGTTGAAATCTCTGCGAAAACGGTATCCTGATGTTCCTACCGTCGCCCTCACCGCTACAGCAACCGATCGCGTCCGTAGTGATATTATTCAACAATTAGGGCTAAAGCAACCTAGCATCCATCTTGCCAGTTTTAACCGTGAAAATCTTTATTACGAAGTTCGTCCTAAAACTAAATATGCTTACGCTGAATTATTAGAACTAATTCGAGAAACTGAAGGTTCAACAATTATTTATTGTTTAACTCGTAAAAAAGTTGATGAACTCACTTTTAAACTCCAAAATGATAAAGTTGTTGTTCTCCCTTATCATGCCGGATTAACTGATGAAGAACGTAGTAGTAATCAAACGCGATTTATTCGAGATGATGTCCGGGTGATGGTGGCAACAATCGCCTTTGGAATGGGAATTAATAAACCCGATGTGCGTTTGGTAGTTCACTTCGATCTACCCAGAAATATAGAAAGTTATTATCAAGAATCGGGTAGAGCCGGGAGAGATGGAGAACCATCTCGATGTACGATATTTTTCAGCTTTGGTGATGTTAAAACAATTGAATGGAGTATCGATCAAAAAACCGATCCTCAAGAACAGTTGATTGCTAAACAACAACTGCGTCAGATGATCGATTACACTGAAGGTACTGATTGTCGGCGAACGATTCAACTGGGTTATTTTGGAGAAAGGTTTCCTGGAAATTGCGGTAACTGTGACAATTGTCGTCATCCCAAACCGATGCAAGATTGGACAATTGAAGCCATGAAGTTTTTATCTTGTGTGGCGCGTTGCAAAGAAAGATTTGGGATGCTGCACATAATTGATGTGTTGCGAGGGGCAAAAAAAGACAAAATTATCCAGTACGAACATGATAAACTTTCTACTTATGGTATTGGTAAAGATAGAACTGTAGATGAATGGCGAATGTTGGGGCGATCGCTTTTACATCAAGGCTTAATAGAGCAAACTAGCGATGGTTACTCAGTTTTAAAACTAAATGCCTTAAGTTGGCAAGTAATGCGAAAACAACGCTCAGTTTCGCTAGCTGTAACCACAGTTCAAAAGATTACCTGGGAACCGGAGAGTGAAAAAGCAGAAGTTGCAGAAATATTATTGCAGAAGTTGCGATCGCTACGTAAAAAATTGGCTGATGAGCAATCTGTAGCACCTTACGTCATCTTCCACGATTCCACTTTAAAATTGATGGTACAGGTGCAACCCCAAAACTTAGCTGAATTTGCCAAACTTTCTGGTGTAGGTAGTCACAAACTCGCTCAATATGGCGAAAAGTTTATTACAGAAATTCGCGCCTACCGCCAAGAAAAAGGTTTGCAAAATAAATCGGCTACTTCTGCTTCCGTATCATCTCCAAACTCATCTTCTTACACAGAATTACAGACATTACAATTGCATCAACAAGGTTTAAATGTTGCTCAAATTGCCCAAAAGCGCAACCTTAGTCCGGCAACAGTTAGCAATCATCTAGAAAAACTAATTGAGAAAAATCAGCCAGTTGATTTAAATCAATTAGTACCTTTAGAACATCAACAAAAAATTTGGCAAGTTTTAGAAGTACTCGGTGATATTTCCCTCACTCCCATCAAAGAACAACTAGGCGAAAGCTACACTTTTGATGAAATTCGCTTAGTGCGGTGTAAGTGGCGGCGCGAAAATCGCAAGTGATGATTGAAGAAGAATATAGAATACAAAATCAATTAGCATGAATTATGAATTCTATTTTATTAAAATACAAAAGCAAGATTAAAGGAGTTAGCCAATGAGTCAGATGCTTAATACCGGAGTACGCTGGACAATTCATGATGTGGAACTCTTCGCAGAAAATGAAGGGACGCGCTACGAGATAGTTGATGGAGAATTATTTATGACCAGGGCACCTCACTTTAAACATCAGCAAACTTGTGGCAGAATTTTCCAACAGCTTAACATTTGGTCAGAGTCTACTGGTTTAGGAGAAGCTGTAATCAACCCCGGCGTTTTGTTTTCAGAATCAGATGATGTGATTCCTGATGTAGTTTGGGCTACTAAAGAAACCTTGGCGCTAACATTGGATGAAGCGGGACATTTAACTGGCGCACCAGATTTAATAGTCGAAGTTTTGTCTGCTAGCAACGAAGACCAAAGACGAGATAAGGAAGCTAAACTTAAACAGAATTTAGATTTCTTTTAGAAAATATAAGCTAAATAAATATATTTTTATCCGATAGCAATACATGGGAATCCCATTTGATTTCTGAAAACATCCTGAGATTGAAAAGCTTGTGAGATACGGGTTTTATCTGAAATAGGACTTACGCACAAGTAACGGAAAACGAACCACAGAGTACACAGAGGTCACGGAGAAATGAGAGTTTGAGAGGGTTTTTGCGTAAGTCCTATGAAATCTTGTTCAAAAATCAGATATGAGTCTTATAACAAACCGATTTGTTTTTGAAAACATCTAAGTCATAACTCTACTTTTTATGTTTTCTGACTTCCTGTTCGGAAATGTCTTAGGGGGTCAAACCCCCTATTTATCAGATATCTCCTCACAGAATTTGAGAGATGAGTCTTTAGGTAGAGAGCAAATTAAAATTGCCATATCTATGAAATTAGAGCTAGAGAGAAATGAAAAATCCCATTTTATCTATCAAAAGTATGAGATACGGCTATAACAATTTCCTATATCTCAAGAAACTAAATATTTGTATTTAGCCTAAAAGTCTACTTCTGACAGAGGATGTAAAAATAAATTAGACATAATAAATTAAAATCAATAATAATCAAAGTTCCTACACAATTCATGCAAGTGTGCTATATACGAGCTTGGAACGACCTAAAACTTTGTTAAAAACAGCAACACACAAACTATGAACTCTACCACCGAAAAACGTATCGCCTTGATTTCCGTCCACGGAGACCCAGCGATTGAAATAGGAAAAGAAGAAGCTGGGGGACAAAATGTTTATGTGCGCCACGTAGGTGAAGCACTAGCGCAACTAGGGTGGCAAGTTGATATGTTTACCCGCAAAGTGAGTCTGGAGCAAGACTCGATAGTTGAACATAGCAACAATTGTCGAACTATTCGTTTAAAAGCTGGCCCCCTTGAGTTTGTGCCGCGTGATGATATTTTTGAATATTTGCCAGAATTTATAGATAATTTCCTCGAATTTCAAGTAAAAAACGAAATTACATACGAATTGGTTCACACTAACTATTGGCTCTCTAGTTGGGTGGGGATGCAGTTAAATAAAATTCAAAAGAGTAAACAGGTTCACACCTACCACTCCTTAGGAGCAGTCAAGTACAATACTATAGAAGATATTCCTTTGATTGCTAGTCAGCGATTAGCAGTGGAAAAAGAGGTATTGGAAAAAGCAGAGCGAATTGTAGCGACGAGTCCGCAAGAACAGGAACACATGCGATCGCTAGTTTCTACAAAAGGTAATATCGATGTTATTCCCTGTGGTACAGATATTCAGCGATTTGGTTCGATTGCACGAGGAGAAGCAGCCAGGGCTGAATTGGGAATTGACAAAGAAGCCAAAGTCGTATTGTATGTAGGGCGTTTTGACCAACGCAAAGGTATAGAAACCTTGGTGCGGGCAGTAAACCAGTCTGAGCTACGCGACACCAACAATCTCCAGTTAATCATTGGTGGTGGTAGTACTCCAGGTAACAGTGACGGAATTGAGCGCGATCGCATTGAGCAAATCGTCAACGAATTGGGAATGAGCGACTTTACCACCTTTGCTGGTCGTCTGAGTCAAGATATTTTACCAACTTATTACGCTGCTGCCGATGTTTGCGTTGTTCCCAGTCACTACGAACCTTTTGGACTCGTGGCGATCGAAGCTATGGCAAGTGGTACACCAGTGGTAGCGAGTGATGTCGGCGGACTTCAATTTACTGTAGTTAATGAAGAAACTGGTTTATTGGCTGCACCACAAGATGTAGATGCTTTTGCATCTGCTATTGACCGAATTCTCTTAAATCCAGAATGGCGAGATGAATTGGGTAAAGCTGGTAGAAAGCGCGTCGAAACTAAATTTAGCTGGGATGGTGTCGCACATCAACTGGGTGAACTTTACACCCAACTGATGCAGCCCCAACCAGTAGCGTCAACAGCAAAAGAACTAGTACACTCAACTGCTGAACTAGTGCAATCAAAAGCAAAAGAACTAGTACACTCAACCACAGAACTAGTGCAATCAACAGTAAAAAAACCAGTTTTGGTTGCTGAGTAACGCTTTTGCTTAACAGATAATGGTGAGTAAGTAACTCGGATAATATTTTGGGTTTAACAAAATTAGAACTCAGGAGTCAGAAGCCAGAATTTAGAATTGAATTCTGTGAAACTGGTGGATAGTGCAGCCTTAACGAGCAGGTTTAAGTCTCCCACGAGAGTAATTCTGACTCCTGAATTCTGAATTTTGAATAACTTCTTCAACTTTGGGAGCGATCGCCTGAGCTGGGAAAACTTAACACCAAAAACAAACTGTATAAAAAACTAATTTATTACCTAAACGCAGAACTTATCTAATGATAATCTCTATGTTTTTTATTCGCAGCTATCACCAAAGCAAGTAACCGCTATGATAGGTGAGGTCTGTTATGCTTTAACTAAACAAAAATAAAGGCATGGCGATCGCTACCATTTGAATGTTAACAACTAATCGCTTTGCAACCAGTTGACTTTACCACTCTCACAGCTGCTTGTAGCGAAATCCGCGCTAACTGGCTACCATCACGCTTAGAACAAGTTTACCAGCGCGATCGCTACACGATTGCGATGGCATTACGCACCCTCCAACAGCGAGATTGGCTACAGATTTCTTGGCATCCTCAAGCTGCACATATTTGTATTGGCGATCCGCCACCGCGATCGCCAGATACCTTTACCTTTAGCCAACAACTGATTCACCAATTAGGTGGTTTAGCACTGGTGGCGATTGAAGCGATCGCACCTTGGGAGCGTGTTATTGATTTGCAATTTGCCCGTCGTCCTGGAGAAAGCGCTCTATATCATGTCTATGCAGAAATCATGGGCAAGTATAGCAACGTCATTCTCACCGACGCTAACAATATAATTATCACCGCCGCTCATCAAGTAAGTCAGCAACAATCTAGTGTCCGTCCCATCCAAACCGGACAACCTTATGAAACACCACCGAAACTAACTGGAACTGTCCCCTACTTGAGCGAATCCCAAGAACGTTGGCAAGAACGGGTAAGTTTAGTACCAGGAGCAATCAAGCGGCAATTGCTCAAAAGTTATAGTGGCTTGAGTGCAGCACTACTGGAGTTAATGCTGCTAGAAGCAAATATCGCACCAGAAACATCCACCAATACTCTCAACCCTGACGACTGGCGACGGCTGTTTGAGCGTTGGCAAGAATGGCTGCAAGCCTTAGATTCCAAAGAATTTCAACCCGCTTGGACAAAAGATGGTTACACCGTAATGGGTTGGGGTGAAGTTGAAAAGGTCAAAAATATCCAGGAGTTGCTCAACCGCTACTACAGTAACCAGATTAACCAACAGTTATTTTCCCAATTGCGCCATCAGTTGAGTCAGAAATTGAATAATATTCTGGCGAAATTACGTAACAAGGCTCAAACTTTTAAGACGCGCTTGCAGCAATCAGATCAAGCCGATGAATATCGGCAAAAAGCTGATTTATTGATGGCTCACTTGCAAAATTGGGAACCGGGGATGAAAGAAATTATCCTTGCTGATTTTGATACAAATTTGCCAGTAGCGATCGCTCTGTTGCCAGATAAAAATGCTGTCCAAAATGCTCAAAGTCTTTACAAACAGCACCAAAAGCTCAAACGCGCTCGTGCTGCTGTCGAACCGCTACTATTGGAAGTACAGACAGAAATTGAGTATTTAGAGCAAGTAGAAGCTGCGATCGCTCAGATAGACACCTACCAAACAGCAGAAGATTTACGAGCTTTAGAAGAAATCCGCGAAGAGTTGATTGGGCAAAAGTATCTAGAAGATCCAGAATATCGTAGCCGCAGTGCAAACGAACCTCCCAGCACTAACTTTCATCGTTACCTTACCCCCAGTGGCTTTGAAGTATTAATCGGTCGTAACAATCGCCAAAATGACCAATTGACCTTTCGTGTAGCTGGGGATTATGACTTATGGTTCCACGCTCAAGAAATTCCAGGTAGCCATGTGTTACTACGTCTAGAACCGGGTGCTGTTGCCGAAGAAGCTGATTTGCAATTTGTAGCTAATCTTGCCGCTTACTACAGTCGCGCCCGTCAGAGCGAGCAAGTGCCAGTAGTTTACACTCAGCTAAAACACGTCTACAAACCCAAAGGCGCAAAACCGGGAATTGCCATTTACAAGCAAGAGAGCATCCTGTGGGGAAAACCGCAAATAGTCTAGTTATTGGTAGGCATTGAGCATTTCTCTCTGCTCCTCTGCTCTTTCATGCCCCTCATTTGCCTACTCCCCACTACTACTTTCTCAAGACCCAACATCGCTTCTATCCTGCCCTATAGCGATATCACAGTTTCAGCAGATTGTTCCGGCGCATGACGAGGGCGAAGATGCAAGCTGATTTCCATATCGAGGCGCTTGAGGAAAATGAGGAGTTTGCCCTCGCTGAACCTTTGAAACTCCCCTTTCATCAAATGAGATACTTCTAGCTGGGGAATGCCAAGAAGTTCGCTGATTTCGCGCTGTTTCAGGTTGCGTTGAGAGAGGAGGCGCAATACCTGAATCCCTATCTTACCTCGCGTAAAAAGTTCCGAAGCATCCGACAAACCGAGGTCAGCAAACACATTCCCACTGCTTTGTTCAAAAACGGGTTCCTGTGTCATTGTTGTTTCTCCCTTGCCACTGCGTCTTTATAGCGTTGTTTAATCAAATCAACATCAGCTTGTGGGGTTTTAATCCCCTGCTTTGATTTCTTCTGAAAAGCGTGCAGGACATAGATTTTCTCTGCAATCTTTACTGCATAGACTGCTCTGTAAGTATCGGTATCGTAGCGTTTGATAATTTCATACACGCCGCTTCCAACCCCTTTAAAAGGCTTGGCATCCATTGGTGTTTCCCCTGCTTGCACCAATTGCAGCGCATAGCCTACTGATGCACGCACCTCTTCAGGAAATAAGCGAATATTTTTGAGAGAGTCTCCCATCCAAACCAGAGGTCGTAAAGGAATTTCTGTAATATCCTCACCATCATCCATTTTATATGAAAAGTCCTATAAAAAAAGTCAGACATCTCATTCATATAGCAAGCCGAAAATGCATAATTCCCACCGCCCGTCCTCTCAATTCGGTAAACTCTCAATCCGCATTAAATCCAATTCGCGTTCAAATATTTCATCAATTGGCAACATTTGACCATCAACAGTCATAAATTTATGGTCTTTTGTCGCCCGAATAACTGAACCATCTTCTAAGCAATATTCAAACACCTCTTGTTCCCCGCGATCGTGCCACTGTGCCACAGGTTGCGTGTAAATATTTCCATTATCATCAACGCTGTACACATTACATTCAATGCCTTTTTCTACAATTTCTCCAATCGGCATTAATCCATATTCTACTGTCAATATTTCCGTGTCATAGCTTAAACAATATTCAGCAAACTTCAACATTTGCTCAAATAACTCATCCGCAACTTTTTTCTGAACGCCATTTTTCGCTGCGCCATCCACGAATTTTTCTCGCTGCTTTTGCATCTCAGAAACTTTCTTTTTACCCATCGCCCGACGCAGCAAATCAGCTTGTCCTAAAGAATATCCCGCCATATCTTGAGCAATTTTCATGATTTGCTCTTGATAAACCATAATTCCATAAGTTTCGTCTAATATTGGTTCCAGAACTTGGTGTTGATAATCAATCTTTTCTCGACCATGTTTGCGGTTAATAAATTTAGGAATCAGTCCCGCATCTAATGGCCCCGGTCGATAAAGTGCCAAAATTGAAGAAATATCTTCTATATTAGAAGGCTTCAAATCTCGCACTATCTGACGCATCCCAGAGGATTCTAATTGAAATATCCCTTCTAACTCACCTGCTTCTAATAATTCATAAGTTTTTTGCACATCTTTTGGCAAAGTGCTATGTTCACCTTTCGCTAATATTCTCTGGGCTTTTCTTTCATCGCGAGGAATTTCATCAGGATCAACCCGATATCCTCTCGTTTCTTGAATTAAATCAACAGTCTTTTGAATCAGCGTCAGGTTTCGCAAACCCAGAAAATCCATTTTCAACAAACCCATTGATTCCAGGTCTTCCATGAAATATTGGGTAATCACAGAACCATCATTATTCTTCTGTAACGGCACAATTTCATCAAGTGGATCAGCGGAAATTACCACACCTGCTGCATGAACACCAAAAGTTTTGTTAGTTCCTTCAATTCGCATCGCCATATCAAGCCAATGGCGAACATGGGGTTCTTTATCATATTTCTCTTTAAACTCTGGTTCTGGAGTTTGATCGGAAATCATCACCTTGAGTTTAGTTGGTTTTCCCCGCACCACAGGAATTAATTTCGCCATTTTGTCAGCTTCACCGTAGGGAATATTTAATACCCTGGCGACATCTTTCAAAACTGCTTTAGAAGTTAGACGGTTAAAAGTAATAATTTGGGCAACTCTATCTGCACCATATTTCTCAGTTACATAATCAATCACTTTATCCCGTTGTTCAATACAGAAATCCGTATCAATATCAGGCATGGATTTCCGTTCTGGGTTCAAGAAACGCTCGAATAGTAACCCATGATGTACGGGGTCAATATTAGTAATTCGCATTGCATAAGCAACTAATGAACCAGCCGCAGAACCACGACCTGGCCCCACAGGAATATTATTGTCTCTAGCAAATTTGATATAGTCCCAAACAACTAAAAAGTATTTGGAAAAACCCATCTGCTGAATCATTTTCAGTTCGTATTCCAATCTTTCTTTATAGACGGAATCAACTTCTTGGCGAGATTTGCGATTTAACCGTTCTAAAAGTCCGTTCCATGCAACATCTTCAGCATAAGTGTCAGCAGTATGACCGGAGGGAATGGGAGGTGTAGGAATCTGAGGCTCACCCATAATATGGTAAGGCTCAACTTTATCGGCGACTTCTTCAGTAGTGGCTACAGCTTCTGCAATTACATCATCCGGTAAATGGTCGCGAAATAGCTGCTGCATCTCCTCGCCAGATTTGAGATACTCTGTGCCGCTATAACGCATCCGCTTATCTTCAATAATTAACTTACCAGTTTGAATGCACAGCAAAGCATCGTGAGCTTCAACGTCAAAACAAGAAATAAAATGCGAATCATTGGTAGCAACAATTTTAATCCCTAGTTCCCGCGCAATTTTGACAATTTCAACATTCACAATCCGGTCTTCTTGGGAACCGTGATCTTGAATTTCTAAATAATAATCATCACCAAATACATCTTTATACCACTGAGCAACCTTTCGGGCTGCATCTGGTCTATTACTGAGAATTGCTTGGGGAATTTCTCCACCCAAACAAGCACTGGTAACAATCAAGCCTTCATGATATTCTTTTAATAAATCTTTATTAATACAAGGACGAGAAAAAATTCCTTTGCCTTGAACACCTTGAAGGTGAGAAATCGTGGTTAATTTGACTAAGTTTTTGTAACCTTTGGTATTTTTAGCTAAAACAACTTGATGATATTTAGGGCGGCGTTCTTGTTTCTCGATATCGCCGTTAATTACATACATTTCATTGCCGATAATCGGCTTAATATTTTGACTACGGCAGATTTTAATCAGTTCAACGGCTCCATACATGACACCATGATCGGTAAGAGCGATCGCTTTCATTCCCAGTGCGATCGCTCGATCCACCAACTCTGGTAGCTGACTTGCCCCATCAAGCAAACTATAGTCACTGTGAATATGTAGAGGAACAAAGGACATAAGCATCTCCAACTACAAGCCAAGATATCTCTAGGGGCCTACCTTGTGGTATACCCTTTCGAGCCAGATTTTGTAAAGCAACGGAATCTTAGATTAACAGTTTTTAACCAAAATTAAAGTTGTTCTTTTTCGTGAATTATCACTATGATTAGTGTTGTTTTAATAGTTACAACAGTTAACCAGTATCTAGCCAATGAGTCAAACAGAGAGAACAACTTCGCCTGAAACCAAAGCTAGCCCTTGGTGGCAGCGTATCCCTCTCACGTTGCAAATTCTCATCGCCTTAGTAGTGGCAGTCAGCGTCGGAATTGCCCTTGGTGCGGGGAATCCTAATCCCAGCAACGCCGCCTTAATCAACAATTTAGCAATTCCGGCAGAATTGGTGCTAAAGGCTCTCCGCGCCTTGGCTACACCCCTGATTCTGGTAGCGGTGCTACATACTTTGATGACTACCAATATCCCTGGTACCGCCGGACGGCGGTTAGCAGTATTACTTTTAACCAACACTACCGTAGCTATTTTGGTGGGACTTTTGGTAGCGAATGTACTGCGTCCAGGGACTTGGGGCAATGTAAGCACCTCAACAAGTACGGCAATAACTCCTCAGAGTCTCGATCCTTGGGGAATACTCAAAGATGCTGTACCAGAAGCCGTCCTCAAGCCATTGGTTGATAATAATGTCATTCAACTGATTGTGATTGCCCTGAGTTTTGGCATCGTCCTGCGGGGATTAAAATCTGAACAAATCGCCCAAGGCAAGAATGGATTCCAGCCGATAGAGGATGTCATCGGAATTTTATTTGAAGCGGTAGTCCGCATCCTCAATTGGGTAATTGCCTTAGTGCCGTTCGCAGTCTTTGGGATTGTAGCTAAAACTATTGCGATGCAGGGCTTTGCACCGTTTAAATCTTTGGGTGCATTTATCGTCGCCGTATTGTTAGCACTGGTATTGCAAGCGTGCTACTACCTCACCAGAGTAAAATTTGGTTCTTGGGTACACCCGCTAAAATTCCTAGCTGGTGGTTCTGATGCCTTTTTGACAGCTTTCTCAACTTCTTCCTCGGCGGCGGCAATGCCCATAACTTTTGAGGTCTTGCAAACAAAAGTCGGTTTAAGGGAATCTTCTGCTGCCTTGGGGGCATTAGTCGGGGCAAATTTCAATAATGATGGCACTGCCCTCTACGAAGCAATGTCTGCATTGTATATTTCCCAACTGATTGGGCAACATCTGAGTCTAGGACAGCAGTTAATTGTCATCCTTACCTCGATTTTTGCATCTGTAGGTGCGGCAAATATTCCCAATGCGGGACTGGTAACGATGACATTGGTGTTCACTTCTGTTGGCTTACCTACCCAGTACATTGCTTTGCTAGTTACTGTAGACTGGTTTTTGGATCGCTGCCGCACCGCGATTAATGTTATGGGAGATATGACTGTCAGTGCTTTACTTGACGGCAAAAAGCCACGTTCTATAAACGAGGCTTAATTTGCCAGCTTTGAGTTGAATTCAGCAACTTTTCAGATATCTAATGCTGTTGAGGCCCCTTGGCGTCACATTCTTTAGTCCAGCAACGTTCTAAAAGTTGCAGACGCCAGATCAATACAAAGCGTTGGGGATTCAATACTAATTTAGTGTCACGACTAAATAAGGGTTGGTTCAGATACTGCCAAATAGGAAATTTAATTTTGGTGTGTTTTGGAGTCATAAGAACAACAAAAATAATATAAAAGTTTTGTCTAATAATTGCCTGATACTGTTTTTCTAGTTAAAGGCTACCCTGCGTTTTTGTACTTGTCCTGGTGGCAATTGCGTAATTTCGGCAAGTGAATTTATGTTGTTTCCGCTTTAATACTGAAATTGCACACACCATTTTTCTGATTCCATATCCCGTGAAAAGTCATACCTCCCATTTCCCGAAATTTATGCTACAGATACGTTGAGAAAGGCGTACACAATCAAACTTGTAATTTCTGTTACTAACTTGTGAATTTAGAGTTACTTTCACGAAGACGAAAAGACTGGTTCTATAGTAATAACTGTTGTTAAATTAGATGCTATTGATGTTGATTCCTCTTAAATTTTGAATTGCTGCTCATCCCACCGTTACTACCCGCCGAATTTCGTCGCTACGAAACCCAATCGCCATTGGACGACGTACACCCAAAAGTGCTACCACGTCGTACAATTCCAGTACCACCCCTTCTATTCGTAGGGAATGGACAATATCGCCGCTTCTCAGGTCAATCACTAGTAACCCACAGCGAGGCTCAACGTTTTTCTGATGCAATTTCTCGTCCAAAGCCAAGCCGCTGAATGTCTTGTTATGCCTGGGTTGGGAAATTCCTACTACTGCAAAGTTGCCATAAAATGCACAACCGCGCAGATATCCCGGACAGAAGGCGACTGGTTCAAACACTCCCCGCTTTAAGTCAGCAAAGCCAAACTCTCCTGTGCCTGAGTTAAGCAGCCACAGTTTTTCCTGATGCCAGCGGGGAGAGTGGGGCATAGAAAGCCCCTGCAAGACGATTTCATTGCTTTCTACATCAAGGACACAGCCCCCACTGAATCGATGCTCTCGCCAGCCTTCGGCTACGTCCGATTGGCTGACAGCAGTAACGTATTTGGGTTTTTCTTGCTGCATTGCTAACCCATTCAAGTGACATCTATCCTCTGCCGCTAGTTTGCTGATAAAATTTGGTTGCCATAGAGGAACGAAACTGTGGGTTTCGCTGACTGTTGCCAAACAACTAAATAAAGTATTGACAAATAATAGCTTTTGTGAGTTTAAATCTTTCTCTTCTGCTTTACTCAAAGCGATATCGTGAATATCCAAATCTCCTGTTACATAACTCATCTGGGGCAAATAAAGAGCATCGTAGCCTTGGTGGTTTTGTCCGGGTTGGATAATGTTTTCAAATCGCCACAGTTGGTACAGGGAACTCATATAGAGGCTGTTGCCATTGGCATACAACCCCATGCACCGCTCAAAGCTACGTTCAAATACAGACAATTTGCCGTTTGATTGCAAGCCGATGAAAAATAACTTCCCTGCTTGATAGGTAGTGAAGGACAAACTGAGGTTTTGCTCATACAGCCAAGCGGTAAACTGGCGAGAAGCGTTGATTTCTAAAGATGGTTTGTCAATAAAATTCACTTGGCTTTGACTCCTTAATAACTCTGATGTTCAATCGGTGAGAATCTCGCCGCAGGGCAGAAACAACTTTCAGTCAATGTCTCTATTGTCCATATATCTGGGCAATGCACGAGCAACAGCCACTCTATCAGCCAATACGGTTCAGTTAAGGTTAAAATCTTGGTCAAAGTCAATTTGAATTTAACGTAGACGCAAAGTGGCAAGCCTTAGGCGACCAGAGAGGCGCAGAGAACACCGAGAGAAGAAAGAAATTACGGTAACACGATCGCAGATTTAGAAATTCAAGTGAATGGATTGGCAACGATCGTCGCGACTAATTTCATCCTTGAAGTTTGGGACATATTGGAATGACCCTTTAAATTGCTTAAGTTTTGTCGATTAAGCATAAAAAAACTGGGATGGCAAGATGCCCATCCCAGAAAAAAAGAGAATTTTTGTTATAAAATGCCTTGGCTATATTCGAGCTAAGGCGGTTTCGTTAGGTTAAATTTCTCATTATTTAATAATGAGTGCCCGTTTTCCGATGGTTGATGGCAGTAACAGCATCAGGCTTGAGTAATTTCCCTTCGTCCACAGTTGCATACACAACCCAATGATCGCCACATTCCAGACGTTGGTTGACTGAGCATTCCAAATATGCTAGAGCGTCGGTAAAGACGGTACAGCCGTTATCTGCAACTGCTGTACTAAAGTTGGCAAATCGATCTTCCCCAGGTGCGAAAGATTTACGGAAATGCTTCATGTAGTCTTGATGATTGCCTTCAGGTAGAATATTTAAGGCAAACTTACCGCCTGGATACATCAAAGATTCGATCGCTCTGTCTTTAGCGATCGCCACACTTATTCCGGGTGGGTTAAAAGTGGCTTGAGAAACCCAAGCGCCTAACATTGCGGTAGATACTTCTCCAAGTTTCGCTGTCACCACGCATACGGAACCAACGATCCGACCAACAGCCTGTTCTACTGGAGTAGCGGCTTGTTGTGGTACGCGTACCTTTTTAGCCTTTTTCAGTGCTTGGGCAAAATCTGTACCAAGTTCTTCACAGAACTTGAGAGTGACATCATCAGGTTTAAACTTGACCTTCAGGGTGTCAAAACCAAAGCGATATCCAGCATCCCGAAGTTTACCTTCGATTAAGTCAAATGCTTCGCCACTCCAGCCGTATGAACCAAAGACCCCAGCAAGTTTGCTGTTGTCACCACTCGATAGCACAATCCCTAAAGCAGTATGAATGGGAGTTGGTGCATGACCACCAATGGTAGGAGAACCAATGATAAAACCCTCTGACTGTGCGAGGTTGATGCGAATTTCATCAGGGGTAGCAAATTCGCAGTTAATCGATTTGACTGCAACTCCACCTTTAGTTAGTCCCAGAGCGATCGCTTGTGCTAAAGTCGCTGTATTTCCGTAAGCTGAAGCATAAAGTAAGGCAACGGAAATCTCGCGATCGTTTTGAGAACGGCTCCACTCTGCATAAGCTTTGGTAAGTTCAATTAAGCCGGTGCGTACTAAAGGCCCATGACCCACAGCATACATTCTTACCTGCAAATCTGATATTTTCTCCAAAGCTGCTTGCACATGAGGAGTTTGGGGAGCCATCAGGCAGTTAAAGTAGTAACGCTGGTCTTCTTTAAGCGCTTCCCAGTTATCATCAAACACTTCATCACCACAGAGATGAGTTGCAAATAACTTATCTGTGTAGAGAATTTGGGTTTGCTGATCGTAGGTACAAAGTCCTTCCGGCCAACGCGGACTAGGAGTGGGCAAGAATTTCAAAACATGACCCTTACCTAAATCCAGAGTTTCTTTCCCGCGCATCACCAAAACATTTAAATCTTGCTCTAAGAAAGCAGCACGCAAATTGTTTGCACCGGGAAGAGAACAGACAAAAGTTACCTGTGGTGCCAGTTCTAAAATTGCTTTGAGGGTTGCAACTCGATTGGGACTAAAATGACCCAGGATGATATAATCTAAACTTTGTAAATCTAAAGTCTGCCGCAATGCCTCTAAATAAATTTCGGTAAAGCTTTCTGGCGGTGGATCAATAAGTGCGGTTTTATCAGCTTCAATTAAATAGCAATTGGAGGTGGTACCTCTTTCAAGTGCGTATTCAATTTCAAACCGCAGACGTGACCAACTACGTGCTCTGATAGCTTTAGTATTTGTAGCAATTGGTAGAACTTGTACGTCGCGTGGCTTGGAATTGGTCATAGCTGTTAAAAGTTGGGGAATTGGGCATTGGGCACTTGTACTGAGCGTTCGCGTAGCGTCTCGTAGAGAAGCCGAAGTATTGGGAATGGGGAATGGGCAAAGACTTGTACAAGTTCTCCTCTGCTCATAAGCTCCCCCGCATCTTTATTCCCTACTCCCTACTCCTTATTCCTTCTTTCTTAGTAGTAATTACCTACTTTGCGATGGCGAACGGCTGTCAATCCATCGTTTTTGGAGACACGACCTTCTTGGACGGTGCAGTATAAAATCCAGTGGTCGCTGCATTCCATGCTGGTCTGTATTTCACATTCGATGTATGCTAGAGCATCAGTTAGAATCGGCGAACCGTTTTTCGCGGTTTGAGTTTTCACTCCTGCAAAGCGGTCAGCACCAGGATGCAAGCGCTTGAGGAAATGTTTTTTGAGTTCTTGATAATTGCCTTCTTCCAAAACGTTGAGGACGAAGCGATCGCCTATTTGCATTAAGGAATCAATGGCGCGGTCTTTAGCAACGGCAATTGTTAATCCTAATGGTTGCAAACTCGCTTGCGTTACCCAGGATGCGAGCATGGCACTTGAGGCATTATCTTTTTTAGCGGTGACTATATATAGTCCACTACTAATCCGACCCAGCGCCTTTTCCATGTCAACATCGAGGGACTTGATTTGCTTGATGTTGCGATCGCGCACCAGCAATTGTCCCAAGTCTTTACCCGCTTCTTCACACAACTGGAATGTTGATGCAGTGGGAGCCTCTCTAATCCGAATAGCTGGAAAAGCTTCTTTGATGCCAGAGTCGAGAAATTTTCTGCGGAGTGTATCAATGGGTTCATCATCCCCACCGTAACATTCAAACAGCCCAACCACTTGCTTGTTTTTGGCAACAGCTAGCAATGAACTGATACTAGCTTGGGCGGCGGCGGCGGTAGTCGGGGGCATACCAATAACGATGCTAACTGCTCTACCGGCTAGTTCTTGGATTTCTTGGCTCTGGGCAGTACTTAGATCCAGGACTTCTACCCCAACCCCAGTTTTCTGTATACCTTCAGCAATTGCGTGACCAAGCCGCTCACTATACCCGTAATCTGAGACAAAAAACATGCCAACAGTGGTTTCTGCTTTAGCTTGTTTTTGGCTCCAATTTTCGTAGCAGCCGGTTAGAACATCTAAATGATGGTGTAATAATGGCCCGTGACCGTTGGCGATAATATTAATCTTCCCTAGTTCGCTCATCCGCTTCATGGCATTCACCAAAGAACGAGCGTTAGGGCCCATCAAGCAGTCGTAGTAAAATCTAAAGTCAGCTTCGATCGCTTCTAAATCTTCGTCGAAGGTGCGATCGTCACAAAAGTGCATCCCAAAAGCATCACAGGTATAAAGAGTTTGGGTTTTGCGGTCAAAGCTAAAGATTGTATCCGGCCAGTGCAGGTTAGGCGCACTCACGAATTCGATTTCGTGTCCTTTGCCGATATCTATACGATCGCCAGTTTTCACAATCCGCTTGGAAAAAGGATCGTGTACTAAGCCTTCCAAAAACTGAAGTGCAACTTTTGAGGCTAAGACAGTGGCTCTAGGAGCTAACTGGAGGACATCTTCTACTAAACCGCTATGATCTGGCTCTGTGTGACTAACAATTATGTAATCAATTGTTTTGGGGTTAACAAGACCTTTGAGAGTCTCTAAATACAGATCGCGAAACTTCTGGTGAGAAGTATCAATCAAAACTGTTTGTTCGCCCCTAATTAGATATGAATTATAGGTTGTACCGTTTTGCAGTCCGAATTCGATATCAAAGCGATCGCGATCCCAATCAAGAGAGCGAATCGCCGTTGTGTTAGGGGCAATTTCTACAGTTTGTATAGTTAGCCGATGTTGAACGTTCTCTGCGATCGCTACCATTATTTGTCTCCGAGCGCAAATTAACAGGTTTTTCTTCTGCCCCCATTGTCTCTATTATTTTTATTTGAAGTTGTAATGAATATCAGTTTTTTAAAAATTTAGCTTGTATCAATTATTGCTGTTTTTTAGCAAAAAATATGACTCCAAAAATATACTAAATATTAATTTATCCCTAAAATTTACTGAGTACTTATTTTTGCTATTTATCTGGCTCTATCTTAATTCAAAAATATCATAGCAATTATATTTTTAACTAGAAAAGCATAATTTAAACAATATTAGATTGCTGGTCGATCTACCAAGTCTAAATTACTTTTAATATTTAATATTGTCATAAAATATATTTATCAAGTATAAAAATTTATTTTTTTCGGGTACTCCCTTAATTAGGAAAGGTAGGAAAGGTAGGAAAGGTAGGAAAGGTAGGAAAGGTATGAAAGGTAGGAAAGGTAGGAAAGGTAGGACAAAGCTTATCAAGCTTCTAACAAGCATCAAATAAGCTGTTAAAATTAGTTTATTCAATGAGTATTGAATATGTTGTTGTCTTAATCAAAAATATGGTGGCATAAAATATAAACTTTATGTAAAGTCAATGAAACAGATATTTTTTGGAGATAATCAAGGCAATTTTCCACAGACTAGTTGAATAAAAAGGAACTAGGCTTGTATATCTTTTTGTGCTCATCAAAATAGAAACTAGCGTAAAAATAATTTTTAAAGTTTCGATAAACCTCCGTAAGCATAGGAATAATCTTAGTAATTTAATGATACAGTCCTTTATTATCGACTTTAGACATTAATCAAGACAACGCCAACAAATTTTTCTTGTCATAGCTATAAACTACAGCCTTAGGCTATTGAATAAATTTGCCTATATAGGTTAATGGTGTCATCTCAATGTGCCTAACTTTTTATAAAAATCTATTGTTGATGAAAAATTGCAAACTTTGATCGTGTTATCGAGCCAATACTTATCGCGTAGCAGCCTTATAGACGCCGGCATCCTTAATACTTGTAGTTCAGTTTTTTAGGATGTATGATTAAATACTTAAATAATTAAGTATACAGGCGTAAATAGATACAAAAATTGATTGTGTAAAAGGTTATTATTTATGGGATGCCGATTAAAAGTGTTTCTCACAGAAGAAGAAAAGCTGACTTTAGAAGAGTTGAGAAAAGCCAAAGATGTTCCTCAACGTACTAAGGATCGTGCTCAAGTTTTACTGCTGAATACTCGCGGCTTAAAAAATGAGCAAATTGCAAAAGGCTTGAACTGGGCGATTTCAACAGTGCGTCAAACCCTTCACCGCTGGGAAAAGATGGGTTTAGCAGGTTTATGGGATGCTCCTGGTCGAGGAGGAAAACCTCGATATTCAGAATCAGATTTGGTTTATCTCGAAAATTGTTTAGCTCAAGAGTCAGAGACTTATAACTCTAAACAATTAGCAAAAAAACTTGCATCTGAGCGTCAAGTAAACTTGAGTGCAGATCGACTACGACGGGTATTGAAAAAAAGGGGAAGGAGGTTTGGAAGCGCACACAAACCCAGAAACAGCATAATTAGCTGATTAAATCATCTTGGACTCGAATCACTTGTTTCGTTTGGGCAGCGATCGCTAGATTTGGCATTGCATAATTAAGGGATGAACTGTCGAGATTGTGCATCTAACCTTAGCCGTAAGAACGGGCATTGTCGTGGTAAACAAAACTACATCTGTACCGATTGCGACGTGCGTTTTGCCCTGCTCCGCTAACGCCAATTTCTAGAATCATATTTAAAACACGGATACAACGACGAAATTAAACAACAATGTCTAACCATGTACGTGAATGGCATTGGTTTGAGCGCCATTGAGCGGCTGACACTCGTGATCTGAGAAAATACCAGATTCAGACATTATCTAGCACGCCTTCATCGAAAAACTCCTTGCTATTCTAAATCAGAAGAAATGCTTAAGCTATCAATTCGATTGTGACTGCACTACATCCATTATGGATTTGTACCCTTAGTAGCTTAATTCATCCCGCAACGGGAGCAACGCCAAAATTTTTGATTTTTTTTGAATTGGTATAAGTTCAAAAATCAAATCGGATTACTATATTAGGACTCCTATTTAATTTTTGAACATGACTCAGTACCTATCTATCTTTTTCTCTGTTTCCTATTCCCTATTGCCTATTTCTATAAATTAGACATCTGATGAAAAATAATGTGGAGACGTAGTAGTGCTACGTTTCTACAAGGGTTCTGAATAAGTCATATTTATAGGCTCTTAGTATTTTTTTTCCAAAAATTTTTACGAGATATCAGGTATATCCCTAACAAGGATAAACCCGCCAGTGCCGCGGGTTCGGGTATAGTTTTGATTTTTGCATAAATAGCTGTTGTAGTTGTAGCTTCTTCAAGAGCCTTAATACTTATCTGGCGACCGTCTAGCTTAAAACCGGTTAACTCAAGGGTATATTTATTACTTCCAAAGGTGAAACTGCGATTACTCAAATCTGTATCTAAAAATACTAAGTCTGCACTCTTTTCAGGATCTTTTGGGTCGTTAAGTGTATTTACTAAACGCAAGTTGAAGTCAAAAACTTGGCTGGTTCCCACAGGTGGGCTGAAAGATACATTGAGATTTAAAGGTACAAATCCAATGCCTGTATCAGTGCGTATCTTTCCATTAAAGTAAGTTAAATCACCTATTTTGAATACAGAGTTAATGTCCGTAGAAAATGAAGTTCCATAAGAGGTTAGTTTATTTGGAAATCCTGACAACGAATTAGGTTGACCCCAAGTAAATGTGTTGCTTCCCACACCTGTATATATGGGATTAGTATCGGTGCTTCCTGGAGTAGGATTTCCCCATGTAGCACTAGAAATGCCAGAAAAAGTTAGAGCTTGTGCTTGACCAGAGAAAGCAAATCCTGTGGTCGAACTCACAAAAAAACTAGATATAGCAATAGTCAAAACAAAACTTAGTTTCATAATTTTAGGTCTTAATTATCATTCTGAAGCTTCTTTCAAGTAGGTCTTCAGTCTACCTTAGTAAATTTACGCAAAATACGCCAATATCTTATTGTTTTTTGTATAAAAAATTTATGTGTATTTCAGAATAATTTAATGAATAATTTATATTTATGAAGTTAAATTTATGAATTGTGAAAATATTTCATTACTTTGTAATGAGTAAAACAGTAAACCTTTTGCAAAAAGTTCCCTAACAAGTCATCCCCAACAAGAGTGGAGACTTTGACGTAAGTCAAAGGCAAAGTGGGGTTCTTTTTTGATTTATGCAAAAAGTCTAGTAATTGCGTAGGCGTAGCCCGTCGTAAACATCGTTACCTTACTTTACTTGACAATTCTTAACAAGCTGATATCAAGTTACAGTTTTTTGGCATTCCCCACACTATGCAGAGGAATAGGATTTATAATTTTGACAAAATCTCTGGCAACAACTGGCTAGGAACTTTAGATAAAGCCAGATTTTGCCCCTGTATGCCTAATTCATTATGAAAAGTACGAATAGTTTTTACCACGTAAGCGAAGGTTGTTTGATAAGCCTCTGGTTGTTTAATTAATCCGTTTAAGGCTTGCAAATGGTTATCTAATGCTATTTCTAAGTGTTGAGAGCGTGTCGCTTTGTCGCCATTAAAAGACTTATCTATTACTAGCTGATAATGTGCTAGTCCCAGGTTATTGTGAGAGGCAAGCAAATCAAAACTTAAAGAAGTACCGCTAAGTGAGTGAGCCAAAGCTATAGCTTCTTCATAAGCGCTGATACATAGTTGCAGATACTTTTGCCGTGCCTCTTGAGTAGTTTCAGATAGGTTTGCTAGATGCCAGTAGGCAGTACCCAGATTATTTTGTGTAGCGGCGCAGGCACTGGGAACATTAGCTGGAGTGCGATACTTAAGAGCTTCGCTATAAACATCTATGGCTAACTGGAGATTTTGGGCAGGTTGTTCGTATTGTGCCAGATTCCAACACGCAGTACCGATATTATTTTGAATCATGCCATACTTCAGCGGTTCCTCTTCAGGGTTGTAGTGTGCAAGCGCCTCATTGTAAGCTGCGATCGCTTTCTTTAAATGCACAATCGGTTGATTGTATTGCCCTAAATGCCAATAAGCAGTACCCAAATTATTTTGGCAAGCCGCATACTTTAATGAATCCATATCGGCTGTACGGTGGCTGAGTGCTTCACTGTAAGCGAAAATTGCTTGCTGCCAATTTTCAGATGGGTGAGAGAAACGAGCTAAATCACCATAAGCTGTCCCCAAATTATTTTGTACGCGAGCGTAAGTTTCCGAATGTGTCTGGGACGAAATCATCTTTAACGCCAACTGATAAAATTCTATTGCCTGCTCTATATAAGTTTGCCCCTCTTCAGAATTGGGTGGTGTGCGGTATAGCATCCAGTAGAGTGTACCCAAATCATTCAAGATATCTGGGAGTTGCGGTGAGCTTTCGTCATAACTAATTGCCTCCTGATAGGCAATAATTGCCACCATCAGGTTTTCTAAAGTTGCCTCTCCTTGCTCAATGCGAAGACGGTATAAAGTACCCAAGCGATGATAAGCCTCTGCCAGTATCTCCTCTGAAACAAGATTTTCGTGTAATTCTTCAATCTCCAATAAAATCTGCTGTGGTTGTAAGGAATCCTCTGTATTTTGAGCAATACTTGTATTTATTGTTGCTATTACTAGCTCTGTTAACTCACTGCTAATATAAGATAAAGACGACAGCGATTGATTATTACTACCACTACCAGACCGATTTGTAGATTCCTGTTGTTGTGGCGTAGCCTTGAATAAATCCGTTGTTGATTGTGAAACTTCCTCAGTTTTGTGTAGGCGATTCCCTTGTATCTCTACTGGGAAATCAGAATTATTATCAAACTTTAACTCGGTGGCTGCGGTTTTGAGTTCTGCTTGGTTAACTGATTCATCTAGAATCGACTGCTCAATATTCCCTAAATCCAAGCTTCCAGAACGTGAAAAACGTTCTGGATAGGCCAAATTCTGAGTTGCTGGTGTGGGTTCTCCAGCAAACATAAATACGCCAGTACGACAACGCCAAAACTGTGGTGCTGATTGCTTGATAGCCGATAACCAAGGACGTGGTATCCACAACAGCAAATTAGATTCTAGGAATCGGCTGGATTCTTGTGTAGAAAAATATTGTTCGCTTAAGCGGAGATAGTGCAAAAATAAACGCTGTGTCGCAACTGGTTGCTTCGTAAGATGCTCCATGCCGACAATCTGAAATGCTGGTACTGGAAAAGGTCTACCAGGAGTATCTTTTGATGCCCCAATAATTGGCGGTGGATAATTAGTCAACCATTGATTAATCTGGATTATGGGATTGGGATCGTTTAAATTCAAACGCAACGTGACTAATCGCGGATAAGCTGGAGTGCTATTTTCCTGAGCATTTGATGATTGATATAGCACCTGTCCAACAGGATAAGCCAATGTAGAATGCAAACGGGCTGCTACCTGATTTCTCAAGTATAAATCATCACATATTGCTAAAAGAATTTGTCGTCGTAAGCCAAGACTTAAGGCAAGTTTCAGGCGGTGGTATACTTGCCGATTCCAAGTAGAATTATTGTTGTGTGCAGTATCATTCACGCTCATAGCGGCTAAAGAGCCAAAACATAGTAGATATCACCTTTCTGGGTGCATTCAAGTGGGCCAAACTCATAATAAAAATGATTTTTAATAAGTAGATGTTGTGCTGCTCAGAATATATTGAGCCTTCAATTATAGTAGGAACAATAAAGTATAATTATATACTTTCATTCCCAGTTCAATTTTAACAAAAAATAAAAAAGCAGGCCCCTCTTAAAATCGGAACCTGAAAAACTATAAAGAAGATGAAGTTTTCTTAAAATGTTTTACGATCAACTGCTCTTAGAAACAAAGAAGGCGACTAGAATCAAGCCGGCAACCAAAGCTGTAGCGGCAATTCCTAGTAGGATATAAGTTCGCTTTTGCCCTTCCGTGAGAGGTTCTGCTTGATAAACCTTTGGTTCCCGGGCAAAATTATTCAGAAGACCGCCTTCTTCATTGGTATAGGGCATGAATGAATTCCTTTATCTTTATCGTTAATTTAATGTTACATAAATGCTAAATCTGGTCTTAAACTGCTAGATAAATCGTTACATTGGGCATTGGGCATTGGGTTATTCCTCTTGTCTGACTTGTCTGTTTATTTTCCATGCCCTATGCCCTATTCCCTATTCTCTAACTAGTAATCGTCCCAGTTAGAGGTGAACTAGGACTGGCGTAATCTTTAATAGGCATTCTGCCAGCAAGGTATGCTAGACGACCGGCGACTGCTGCCAAGTTCATGGCACGAGCCATTGCTGCTGGGTTTGGAGAAAGAGCGATCGCACTATTAATCAATAAGGCATCTGCTCCCAATTCCATTGCCTGAGCGGCTTCTGAGGGTGAACCAATACCAGCATCTACCACCACTGGCACACCTGCATTTTCGATGATAATTTGGATATTGGCAGTTGTTTTCAGCCCTTGTCCAGAACCAATTGGCGATGCCAAAGGCATGACTGTAGCACAGCCTACCTCTTCTAAGCGCTTGGCTAACATGGGGTCAGCGTTGATGTAGGGTAATACTGCAAAGCCTTCTTTAACTAGTTGTTCTGCTGCTTGCAGCGTCCCAATCGGGTCTGGGAGTAAATACTTAAGGTCGGGTATTACTTCTAACTTAACAAAGTTATTATCTTCCTGCCCTAACAATTTCGCCATTTCTCGCCCTAAACGCGCTACCCGAATTGCCTCTTCAGCAGTTTGACAACCTGCGGTATTGGGTAACATCCAGATTTTCGTCCAATCCAAGGCTTCAGCTAAACCTTCATGTCCAGGAGCTTTGGTTTGTACCCGTCGTACTGCTACGGTGACAATCTGACAATCGCTGGCGGCGACGCTTTGCTGCATTTCCTCAATGCTGCGATACTTACCAGTTCCCGTCATCAAGCGGGATTGGAAGGTTTTGCCAGCGATAATCAATGGGGAATCGGTAGAGACGTGATTAATCGCGTCTGTGGAAAGTGGGGTGATATTATGCCCGTTAGAGAAATTGGCAGAGTGAGTCAGCATGGGGGTGGAGGTAGATGACTTGGATTGGAAGCGGGAATAGTGAAAATCAGCAAGTAGGGGGTCAGACTTTTGTTCTAAGATTAAATCGGCAATCAATGCGGCGGTTACGGGCGCAAGTAGAATTCCGTTGCGGTAATGACCCGTAGCAAAAGTTAAATTCTGACAGTGGCTAGTGCCCAGGATGGGCAATTCATCAGGGGTAGTTGGACGAAATCCCCACCAAAATTCCTGGATGGGATAATGCTTTAATTGGGGATACAACCGGATAGCAGCTTGTAGTAATTTTTGAATACCTTCTGGGGTGTTGTTGGGGACAAAGCCAACGTCTTCACTTGTTGCGCCAATAACCAGGCGATCGCGTCTTGGTACGATGTAAATATTCTGTCCGAACAAAACCCGCTTCAAGGGCAATTCCGGCGAAACTTCTGGTATCCGCACACTCAGCATTTGTCCTTTTCTGGGTAGCACAGGTAGGGGTAACAACTCGTTTGACCAAGCACCTGAAGCTAAAATATAGTGAGCGGCGCGAATTATTCCCGCATTGGTTTGCACGCCAACTACTTGTCCTTGCTGCTGTAAAAATGCTTCTACTATAATACCGTCTTTAAGTTCAACACCAACAGACTCAGCTACCGTTCGCAATACGTGAGCTAGAGCTTTATTATCAACTTGTGCGTCTTCAGGATACCACCAGCCACCAACTACCTCTGCTCCCAATCCTGGCTGATATTGATGAATTGCCTCTTTGTTTAACCAGTAAGCCGGGGATGAGGAAGATGAGGAGGAAAGACTTTCCCCTCTGCTCCTCTGCTCCTCTGCTCCCCCTGCTCCTCTGCCCCCCTGCCCCCCTGCCTCTTCAAAGAGGGGTGCGAGGATACCACAAGCACGGTAGCCAGTATTTAAGCCGGTCAGTTCTTCTAATTTGCGCGTCCAATCAGGATATAAGGCACGCGATCGCCAGCACAAGGAACGCATTGCCTCATTAGCGATATTTTCCGCATCTGGTGCCAACATCCCGGCGGCGGCATGGGTAGCGGCAGCCTGAAAGTCACGACAAAGCACGGTGACGTTTGTCCCGCGCAATTTTAGTTCAATGGCGATCGCTAAACCAATAACGCCGCCACCAATAATCACAGTCTCACTAATCATTAGTCATTAGTCATTAGTCATCTGTCATTAGCCATTTATCATTAGTACATAACTAATAACTCATAACTCATAACTCATAACTTATAACTTATAACTTGTAACTAAAGACGGGTCTGAAGACGGATCTGCTCGTTACCACAAGGCGCGAATTGGTTCGTTACTTTGATTTGTATCGCTAGATGGTGTGCTTGTTTGTGAAGAATCTGTATTGCCGTCTGTTGTACTGTCAGTTGAGTCATCGCCAGAATTTTGGGCAACGTTACTCCTGTTGTCAGGTCTTGGGGCTACAATACCGCGTCTATTTTCGTTTGTTTGAGTTGTTTGATTTCCTTCTGTTGCAGGTTCTTCATTATTGCTGCCACTACTGCCATTAACATTGATATTAGCTGGCAGGACTTCTGATTTCTTATCACTGGGAGCGTTAGCAGTTTGTACGCCCATCGGAAAATTGATGCCTAGTAATGTACCAAGCAGAATGGCTAAACCTCCAGCCATTAAAATTAAGGGTGTCCATCTACCCATCTTGTCTTAACTCCTTTTTAACCTTTTGGTGTCCACACTATTCGAGAACCTTGCCCCCAAAATCCATCAAACTTTGTCACTTTCACATCGCCTAAAACTTGAGTTTGACAAGCTAAACGTAAGTCTGTTGTAGGAGAATGGGGAGGAAGCGAACGCCGTGCTTGATCGCGCCAATTCGCTGCTGATACTTTGCCCTCTACCTTAACCGTACAGGTTCCGCAACTGCCAATGCCCCGACAGTTTATCACCTTAGCACCGTCATTGTAGAGAGCAATAGTATTTTGCAGCAAAATCTTGCGGAGATTGCTTCCATGCTCGCAATCAATTGTTTTACCTTCAGCTAGTACCTTAGGCATTTTTAAATTGCCAAACTGGCTTTTTGTTGTATATTGACACATTGCCTCGAAAGTTGTCTCGTCGGTCCCAGTTTTATGACCACAAATTTTTCACCTCAACTTTGGCTCTATGACACTACATTACGGGATGGCACTCAGCGCGAGGGGCTATCTGTATCGATAGAAGATAAGTTACGCATTGCCCGTAGACTCGATCAACTGGGAATTCCCTTCATTGAAGGTGGTTGGCCTGGTGCCAATCCCAAGGATGTACAATTTTTCTGGCAACTTCAAGAAGATCCGCTTAAACAGGCTGAAATTGTTGCTTTTTGTTCAACTCGCCGCCCCAACTCCACTGCCGCCACTGAACCGATGCTACAGGATATTTTGGCTGCGGGAACTCGCTGGGTAACAATTTTTGGCAAGTCTTGGGATTTACACGTGACAACAGGACTCAAGACGACATTAGAAGAAAATTTGGCGATGATTCGCGACACAATTGAGTACCTCCGTTCTCAAGGTCGTCGGATTATCTACGATGCCGAACATTGGTTTGATGGCTATAAGCACAATCAAGATTATGCTTTACAGACATTAGAGGCTGCGATCGCATCTGGTGCGGAATGGCTAGTCCTTTGTGATACCAATGGTGGCACTTTACCCCACGAAATTAGCCAAATTGTTCAAGATGTCATTAGTCATTTGTCATTAGTGAGCCAGTGCGTTGCGGAGGTTCCCTCCGTTGAAGCAACTGGCGTCATTCGTCAAGAATTAATGACCAAGGACATAGACGCGCCAGCGGCTTTCCGCAGGGTAGGACAAAGGACAATGCCCCAAATTGGAATTCATACTCATAACGATTCGGAAATGGCGGTTGCTAACGCAATAGCCGCCGTGATGGCAGGGGCAAAGATGGTACAGGGCACAATAAATGGTTACGGTGAACGTTGTGGTAATGCTAACCTCTGTTCGTTAATTCCCAATTTACAACTGAAGGCGGGTTACAGTTGTATCACAGAAGACCAGCTCACACAACTTACAGAAGCTAGTCGTTTTGTGAGTGAGGTTGTCAACCTTGCGCCAGATGAACACGCGCCCTTTGTGGGACGTTCGGCTTTTGCTCACAAGGGCGGTATTCATGTATCAGCAGTGGAACGTAATCCTCTGACTTACGAACACATTCAGCCGGAACAAGTCGGGAATCGTCGCCGCATCGTGATTTCGGAACAGGCTGGACTGAGCAATGTTTTAGCCAAAGCCCGCAGTTTTGGGATTGAATTGGATCAACAAAAGGCAGAGGCTAGAGAAATTCTCCAGCGCCTCAAAGATTTGGAAAGCGAAGGATTTCAATTTGAAGCCGCAGAAGCCAGTTTTGTACTGTTGATGCACGAAGCTTTGGGAGATCGCCGAAAGTTTTTTGAAGTCAAAGGTTTTCAAGTCCACTGCGACTTGATTGAAGAGAAAGAAACTAGCAATGCCTTAGCTACAGTCAAAGTCGCTGTTGACGGGAAAAATATTTTGGAGGCGGCGGAAGGTAACGGGCCTGTAGCAGCTTTGGATGCAGCTTTACGCAAGGCTTTGGTGAACTTTTATCCCCAAATTGCAACTTTTGATTTGACAGATTACAAAGTGCGTATTCTCAATGGACATACGGGCACTGCGGCGAAAACCCGTGTGTTGGTAGAATCAGGCAATGGTCGTCAACGCTGGACGACAGTAGGGGTTTCCACGAATATTTTGGCAGCTTCCTATCAAGCCGTGGTGGAGGGCTTGGAATACGGTTTGTTATTGCACTCGCAAGCAGAAGCAGCTTTAAAAGCTTCTAGTTGACAAAAGGGATATGTAGTGTAATTAGAGTTTGCGTTTTTCGACAGCAAGAAGCGATCGCACTTTAGCGATCGCTTCTTACGATCTATTAACAATTTTGTGCTTATGTAGCGAAAAAACACTTGTAAATAGAAGCTCTACCAATTGCGCCATCCACCTTTGGTTGCAACTTCATTATTAGTAGATTTCAGTCCGTGACTTTGCAACAGAGTTTGATATTCTGTGCTGCTTGCCCAACGGTCAATTTCTCGCGCCCGTAGTACTGGTACTGGATGGGTTAATTGAGCTGTACGGGCAGCTTTGACCATTTCACCCAGTTCTGTCTTGCTGATGTCATCGTAAGCGCGGGCTTGAGCAACAAAGGCATCGAGATTCAGTTGGGGCGCTAACGTGGGAGAACCACCTGCCAACTTCATCAACACGGACATGACAACTTTCGGGTCTTGGGTTGCTAGTAATGCGGCGCGATCGCAGGTAAACTCAGCACAACGTACCCATTCCAAAAGTTGCGCCTGTATGGCTTGAGCAACGAAGGTTCCGACATTGGGCACAATCGCCGCAGCTAATATTAGTAAATTTACAGGTGTCAAGTAAACGCTATGGTCGCACTTGAGATGTCCCAACTCGTGGGCGATTACTGCTTGTATTTCCTCTGGTGTAAGGATATCAATCAGGGAAGTGTGTAGCACCACAAAAGGCTGCTTACCCCGCACAGCAAAAGTATAGGCATTGGGAGCCGGATGTTGCCGGACATACAACTGGGGAGGATCTATATCCAGGGTTTTACAGGCGTCTAACAACAGCTTGTATAAATCGGGTAGTTGCTTTTCACCCACCAGAATGCTGGAGGCAATATTTTCCACATAGAAAACCTGCTCTGCCATTGGGCCGAGCCAATTTCGCACTAACATATCTATGCCTGGTATCTGCTTGAGCGCTCTGGTAGCTTCCAGGTCTAATGGATGACGAAATGAGTCAGCTTTTAAACCAATTAGCGGGGTTTTGAAGAAGGACATAGTGCAGCAAGCTATAAAAAAACACAATTATGGAATCTGGCTGGATAGAAAAACAGCCTCCCACAGTTAGTATAACGATTTCAGTAGGGGGTTTCCTTTCTTGCATACTCTTAAAACCCTTATCCCTCTTTGAAAAAACTAAGTACAGCATTTGATTAATTCATAGCGAATTAAAGAAAAGCAATAGCCTGCATTGTGAATGCGTTGGCTTGCATTGTTAATCATAGGTGTCAACTTAACGTATAAGCTAGATTTGGCGAACTTTCCAGGTTTGACCCTCACCCCCAACCCCTCTCCCAATTTTGGGAGAGGGGAGCAAATTCTCTAGTTCCCCTTCTCCCAAGTTGGGAGAAGGGGTTAGGGGATGAGGGCAATGTTAATGCGTTCCTCTGCATTAAAAACGCTACGCTTTTACGCAAAACTGTACTAAGCATGAAGCTAGAATTAGTGACACGATTAAAGGAGATCGCCTTTTTTTGTTGTCACTATGAAAATATTGGTACTGAATGCCGGATCGAGCAGCCAAAAGAGTTGTCTGTATGAAATTGCAGATAAAACTCTGCCTACCCAAGCACCCCAACCCCTTTGGGAAGGGAAAATCAACTGGACTCAAGATCGGGGTGTAGCAGAAATTGAGGTGAAAACTGCTACGGGTGGAACGCTGCAAAAATCAATTTCTGGTGATTCTCCACAGGCGCACCTCACCTATATGCTCAATACACTCGATCGTGATGCTATCAAGGTAATCGATCGCTTGTCAGAAATCGATGTGGTGGGGCATCGGATAGTACATGGTGGAGAGGATTATCGAGATAGTGTGGTAATTACAAAAGATGTCAAAAAGGCGATCGCTGGTCTATCTAACCTGGCTCCAGAACATAATCCAGTTGCTTTGGAAGGCATAGAAGCAATTGGACAAATCTTAAAAGATGTCACTCAAGTAGCAGTTTTTGATACCGGATTTCATAGTACTTTACCCGATGCAGCAGCAATCTATCCCGGCCCATATCAGTGGGTAGAGCAAGGTATTCGTCGCTACGGGTTTCATGGTATTAGTCATCAATACTGTTCTGAACGTGCTGTCCAAATTCTCGGTCGAGATGTTGCATCTGAGCGGTTAATTATCTGCCATCTGGGTAATGGTTGCTCTTTAGCAGCGATTAAAAACGGTTGCAGTATTGATACCACTATGGGATTCACGCCCGTAGAAGGATTGATGATGGGTAGTCGTTCTGGTTCAGTCGATCCGGGGATTCTGATTTATTTGTTGCGGCACTGCAATTACTCTATCGAAAAGTTGGATGAGTTATTAAATAAAGCTTCTGGGTTAAAGGGAATTTCGGGTGTATCTAGCGATATGCGTGAAGTGAGAGAAGCGATCGCTCAAGGTAATTCCCGCGCTCAACTGGCGTGGGATATCTACGTGCATCGCTTGCGTTCTGGTATTGGCGCAATGCTGACTAGTTTGGGGGGATTAGATGCTTTAGTGTTTACAGCCGGTGTGGGTGAACACTCTGCGGAAATTCGCCAAGCCGCCTGTGAAGCTTTTGGTTTTATCGGACTGAAAATAGACCTTGAGAAAAATCAACAGCAGCCTGTGGATGAGAATATTGCTACACCCGATTCCTCAGTACGGATATTAGTTATTCATACTCAAGAAGATTGGGCGATCGCCGGCCAATGTTGGCAATTATTGAAAAACTCAGAACTTGCACCAGTCCCAACAACAGCCTCAGAATGAATTTTGAGGCTGATAGCTAAAGTCTTCTAAAGAAGATTGGGTCATGATAAAACATAGACACAAAAAGACTTTTCACCCAGTCCCCAGTCCCCAGTCCCTTGCTATATAACTAAACCGGAGTCAAAAAGTTATTAAACACGAAGTTGCCGACATTCCTACCTACTTGCACCCCGTCTATAGTGGCCGCTTCAATATGGACGCCACCATAAATCCGGCTATCGGCAGACTCTTGGGCTGCCTGTGAAAAGCTGCCGTAATAGCGAGCAACGCCAGGTAATTCTTGTGAAGGAATGTCAAAACTGATGTCGTCGGTGCCGTAGAAAAGTTTCAGAATTTCGGCTGATGCACCACCGAATACAGAATGTCCTGAGATGTAATCTGGGAATGGTGGGGTATCTAGCAGAGGTTCCCAATTAGGATCGGCGATCGTGTCAGGATTATTATCTTGATCGGCATTGCGGATTGCAGTAATCGGGCGCAATTGCTCATACACGTACTTGGCATCCCACCCAACAATACCCGCATCAGCTTGGGCAATGTTCAGCAGTGCAAATAAACGGGCATTTTCTTCCAGAGTATTGTTTTGAGCCAATGCTACTTCTTGCGCGAGTTCGTTCAACTGACCTGGTGGCCTGAAAGTATCACCGCGATCGTAAGCCCAGAATTGGGCAATTTCCGTCTGATCTGCGGTGCGAACAGTGCTATTTTCAGCGCCAAGCGCCTTAACCTGATTAAAATTTCTTGTATACCGAGGGCTACCATACTCAGGGAAAGTATCTGGACGGAACAGCATAACACTGTCTATAGCAAAGGGAGTTACTAGACCCCACTGGGGCAATAATGCTGGTGCAAAATTGGTAGTATTATTTGTTGTTTCACCATCGCTGAAAGTTGGCTTCCAATCGCCAAAGCCAGTTCCCGGCGTGTATGATCCTTGTGCAGTACTTGAACCATCATTTTTCCGGTTATCCAGTATTTGCTGGGCAACCTTGTTTCCGATCGCAATGCCCTTGTTCTCAGCCGTACCATTCGGGATTGTTGCAAGAGACCTTTGCCGCTGTTCATCGAATGTAGTTTTTTGTTTTGGAAACAAATTGACCAGCGTTCGGTAGGCTGCTTCAACTGCCGCAGCTTCTTTTGATGCCCCGGTAGCTTCCGATGCGCTGATGTTCACTAAATAAGGCTTGTAACTCCGGTCAATTGCGTTGACAGCATCATAAACTGCCCCCTGAACGATCGCCTGATTGCGTGCCCCCACTGGAGGTGCTGTTCCCGATGCTTGTATGGCATTTAAGAGAATTGAATTCCATTGGATCACAACGTCACCTCCAGTAATTAACTGGCTGGCTACATTGTTGGCTGTATTACTTTCAGTAACGCTATTACCTGGTATTACCTGTCCAATCAAATAGTAGAGTCCTGGAGAGACAACACTTGCAGTACGGAACTCAGTTCCAGCAAAATCCACAGTAAATGTTTTAGATTGACCAGGCGCTAAATTAACCCTTTGATCGTTCAAACCGCCCAAAAGCTCATCTTTGCCCTTGAGTAAATCGCTTGCACCCCTTGATTGTTCGAGTGTGTTTAGAGAATTGATGTCAAGAACTTTATCAGTTGATGCATACAGTTTGAGATTTACAGGCCCGTTAAACTGTGTATCACCTTGATTCTCAACAACAATTTTTAGTTTTCCCTGTTCATCGGGAAAGATTGTCGGATTTTCGAGAATTTCAGCAAACTGAATAACGATATCTGAAGTCATAAAGCTTTTGTTCCTTTTGTTGCAAATAGGAATAAGATAGTTTTCCTGCTTTTTGCTATTAAAGGACTACCAAAAAATAAATCATCCAATCTGAATTTGTAGGGTGCATTAATCAAGTAACGCATAATTTCGAGCTAATCTGTCATGGTGCGTTAGCTGGAGATATAACGCACCCTACAAGTTGGATATTTTTTAATTGGAATCCTTTAGGCGTGCAGTAACGCTCAGATAAGATTTTGGTTCAATACCCTGAGTCTAAATTTCTAATCAAACAAAAATGAATTGATTGCTATCGGAAAGACTTAGATTGGAGAGCGAAATTCCCTCAACGATACCAATGAGTTCGGGTACAACTTGACTTGGGGTAAAAAATATTCCCGTACCAGATATCGAGCTAACAGGAGATGCATCCAGTAAATACTGACTTGCTGAACCTGCTAGCTGGATTTTATCTACACCACGGATAACACGGTCGTTAATGAAACCAAAATCTTTAATCAGAGCGTAGTCTTGAGTACCACTGGCGTTAATATTGCCATCATTGTATAAAACTACGCCAGAAACAACAGTATCATTACCATTTACATCCCTAGCATTTGCTTGTTCAAGCCCCAGAACAAATGTGTCGTTATTTTTCCCACCGATTAAGGTATCTTTTTCGCCAAAGCCAAATCCTTGTTGCAGTTGACCATAAAAGTCTGTATCAGTACCAATCAATATATCGTTGCTGTTACCGCCATTAAGAGAGTCGTAACCCTGCCCTCCAACTAGTAAATCTTTTCCATCATCACCTTCGAGGAAGTCATTACCTCGGCCACCATAAATTTTGTCGTTCCCATTGTCACCAGAGATTATATCGTCACCACTTACACCGGGGTTGCCCTCTATGTCATCACCGTAAAGTATGTCGTTGCCATCGTCACCATTAATTTGATCGTTGTCTGCCCCACCTTCAATATAGTCATCACCAGAATCACCATAGATTCTGTCTTGACGACCTTGACCATAGAGTTTATCGTTTCTATCACCACCAAAAATGGTGTCATTGCCACTTGCAATCAAGTCTGAATTTCCACTGGCACTATAGTCCCCATAAATGATATCTTTCCCAGCATCACCCAGGAGGTAGTCGTTTCCACTTCCTCCACTAATGAGGTCATCTCCATTGCGACCTGAGACTATATCATCGATACCTAAACTAGTTATAACGTCATCCCCATTAGCACCATAGAGTGTATCCGCATTGGGCGTGCCTATTATTATTTGATTATCATCCTTATCTACATTCCTTATTATTTTCCCAACATTGTCACCGACTCCATCCGCGCTTGTGATAGAGTCGGTGCTATTGAAGCCGATGTTTTTAACAGGAGTAAATAGCGTATCTTTTGATGGAACATACGTACCTGTTTCTAGTTGTTCTAGTCTTGCTAATCGAGTTTGCTCATTTGTAGAAAATACTGGTTCAATTACTTCTGCTTGTGAAGTATCGAATGTGCTTGCTGTCACCTCTTGGAGTTCTTCTAATTCTTGTTGTTCTATGCTGAGTGTTGCCATTTTTTTGATCTCATTTCGTTAAATAACTTGGATGACAGAACTGTTTTTGCTCAATTAAGACAGAGCTACTTTTATCTAGCAGTAATATTGCAGAAAAGAGTGAGCGTTTGAACTATCAAAAGCATTTTTAACTTGATGACTCCGTATGAACGTGTGTAAATCATGGTTGAACTATATGAAACACCAACATAGCTATAGTTTTATATCGGGTTCAGGCTGTGAGTTTTACGCGAACTATTAGTTATTGTTACAATTGTTTACATAAATCAGAAAATGCTATATATACTATTTATAGGTTATTTAAATATATTGAAATATATTTTATACTTAGTAAAATAGACCTCTTACATCAACACTGCTATTTTGATAAGGTTTGAGCGAAGAAGTACTCCCATTGCTAAACTTATTCATTCTTGGCAAGCTTGTTTGTGTTCTAAGAAAGAATTAGGGCTACCGGATTCAGGAGTGCAGGTATTAGTGATAAAGACTCAATCAAATTGAGCGATCGCTCAACAGTGTTGGCAGTTGTTGAAACGTAATTAGAAAGTCTGATTTAATTTAGGTACATTGTTTTAATATCTCAGCTACCCTAATCTTTTTTTTAAACAGTCTTTCACAATAAAATATCTTTTTCAATGCCTCATACTCAATTTTCAAGCTAGTAACCAACGCATAAAGCCTTTACTAATTTGCCCCACTACAAAACTAAAAACTCTTTGTAATAGCGGCCCAAGTAGTGACAAAAACAGCAAAAATAAGAAATTAGTGGGAGTAAAAAGAAAAATACTAGAACTGACACAAGTTATTCCCCACGCCAGCCAATTTCGATATTGAGAACTGATAGAAGTCCATCTTGGAAGTTGATTAACAAGCCAATAGCGAATAGTAGCAAATACAAAAGATGTTACTAGTCCAACAAGTATTGATAATGAAAGTGCTAAATGTAATTTCCAAGCGAAAAAAGCAGCAGGTAACAGCGAAGCTAGCTCCCAAGCTAATAGATTTAATTGAGTCTGAAAATAGCTTAGTATTTTTTCAATAAGCCAATAATGCACATAAACAATATTTAAACACTCAGGATTTTGGATAAAATTATTCCTTACTTTGTGAATTATGTCGCCATAAAATAAGATATTACTTTGTAAAACAATATCTTCTTCTTTCCACAAATATAAAGCTGATGTATCTTCTTTATAATACAAATTAAAAGTAAGTACATACTGTAAATTTAATTTATTTTGTAATAATTTACTCCAAAATAATCTGATAAAACTTACTATAAAAGTATCGTCAAAAAGTTTTAAAATTTTAAAATTTTTTTGAGCAACTACTAATTTATGGTATTGTATGGTACTATCATTAAAGCAGTTGTAGTATAAAAGATAAGCTATTAATTTTGGCGGGATGTACACAGAGCAGTCTATTTTTCGCGCTTCCTCAATTTGTTTTAAAACTGCCTTATTTAGATAAAAAGCATACTGTCCTGCCTCAACTTTAATTTCAAGTTTAATAGGAGTACCTTGAGGTATTTGCACAAAGAAAGATAGTTGAACATCAGCTTTACTATCTGTGTGTGTTTTATCGGCGTTCATTGTCGGGATAACTTTGCAAGATTTTGTACAATACCAATCAGAAAATCTAGTGTTCCACGCCACTGCTTCTCTCCAGTAACTACCCCTTCATTATGTATTTTTAGGATTAAATCTCTATCACCTTCAGATAATTGAAATAGCTTTGTATGGTAACGACTGATAATATCTCCATCTAACTGCATAACAGTTTGAGCATAAATAATATCGATATCTATGGTTGTAATGTTGTCACTATTAAGCGCTGCTTTAAGCTCAGACATTTTCCGCAGTGTCCGAATAAATTTATCATTATTCAAAAGTTTTTCAATCTCTTGCCACCTGTGTTGTAAACTTTTTAGATTATTTTCTTCTCCATCTGCAACAGGAGTTGGAGCAGGCAATATTGGTCGAGCTAACTTTATGTATACCTCATCAGTTGGAACAATATTTGCTTTATGTTCTACCTGATATTTAAGACGCTCCTGATATTGGATTATTCTGGAGTCTGGCTCACTAGTCTCAGTACTTTGTTCAAGGAGAATGTAAAAATATTCCCTTTCAAGTTGTGCAAATAGACTTATATAACGCTTGCGTAGCTCTTGAGCTTGAGTTTTTTCTGGCTCTATTAAATCGTCTGGATTTGGAATTCCTTTGCTATCAAAGTAGTCTTTGTCATTTATTGAATAAATCTCTTCATACGCTTGCCAAGCATTAAACTTTGCACCAGTAATTTGCTCCACAACCATCGTATTTATTTCTAAAGCTGTAATATCATCAACTAATTCATGTATAGATGAGACTACTTTTTCTAGTAAATCTTTAGCTTGTTCTTGAATTTTGTTAAGCATAGTCATAATTTCCTTGATTTATCTAAAGCAAATTAACCTACAGGTAGAGATAAGCTCATATCCTGTAAGTATTTTTGGGTTAATATCAATTAATAAATCTCAACTACTGGGGACGGGATAGCGATTGTTGTGAAGTTTTACGAGATTTCATAATTTCTATAAAAAATCCATACAACTTATGCAAACTTTCTATATTTTTGTGCATAATCTCTCGACTTTCTTTGATTTGAGTTAGATGAAATTCGCGAAGTTCTGTATATGGACCACTACCAACAAATTGACTACCAACTTCGTTAGTTATATCACCATCAATTAGATTGATTATAGTGTGCATTCGATTACCTTTTTGAGCAGTTTGCTGCTCTCTTGGTTGTTCTAACTGAGTAGATGATTCTGGAACCCAAGTGGTAATTTCTAGCTCGATCACTTCAACTATTGCTGTTTGAATAGCATCAATAATGTCATCAATATTGAATCCTTCCCCTTTACTATTCAGCTTCTTAACTTTTATTTTAAATTCACTACTTGGTTTGCTAGATTGACTATTGCTTTCCCCATTTTCTATGGCTTGACCATTAGTTGCTGTGATTTCGTTAAAAGTGTTATTCACCATGACTTTTTAGAGATTACAGACAGATTTAGTATAAAGTAAGATACGATTTTAGGTTATGTCAAAATTTTTAAGACTTTTACTCAAAAAAAGTAATTAAAGTCAAAACAACTTAATAATTTCAGAAATTTTTACTAAAAAAAGTTATGGCTTTCCTAAAGTCAAATTTATTTTAGAAAAAGAATAATACCATGCTAGATTTTGGAGCCACGGTTTGCAATGAGTCTACCAATGCGGTAGGTAAGGTTTCTCCGCTGTTTTAAGTGGCTTTGATTCTGAAAGATTTATTTAATTAATTAGTTTTTGGGCGTTTCATTCCAATCTGTAAAAATTAGATATTACTTGTAAACAAAGAAACATAAAGTATATCTCAGAAAAACAACAGTTAAGTATAATTTAATACTAATAACAGATTAATTTATTTTAGTCAACCTGTTTTTTATTTGCTTTAGCAAAGCGTAGACGCACAAGTAGGGCTGACTTTTCTTATACCACTATGTATACAATAATATAACTATAATGATAAAGACAAGGAAAATATGTTGTTATCGCGTCAAGCTTTTGCTACACCTTTTGTAATTTGTATGTGTATTTTAGGAGTTGCCTTGATTCAATTCCCCCAATTGCAAAAACTAATAAATAGAAAACAATCTGTCTCTTTAGAAACTTTAGAAAAAGAAATAAAATCTGAAAATCTTCGCCTGAATTTTCTCCAAAAAATGCCTAGTTTTGGTTATGATAACTTCATTGCAGATTTGGTATATCTCAATTTTTTACAATATTTTGGAGATGATGAAGTTCGGGATAAAACAGGTTACAGTTTAAGTCCAGAATATTTTGAAGTTATTCTAGGACGCGACCCGCGATTTTTAGCAGCGTATCGCAGTCTTTCGATCAGTACTTCATTGTATGCTGGTATGCCAGAACGTGCGATCGCATTATCAGAGAAAGGCTTAAAATCAATATCTCCGTCAGTTCCCGAAAAATCATATTATATATGGCGTTTTAAAGGAGTTGATGAGTTATTATTTTTAGGCAACGCTCAAGCTGCCCAACAGTCTTTTGCAACAGCGGCAAACTGGGCAAGTAAATTTTCAGATCCAGAGAGTCAGCTTATAGCTAATACTTCCCAAAAAACTGCTGAATTTCTGAGTCGAAATCCTAACAGTAAATACGCTCAAATTTCTACATGGTCAATGGTTTTAAATAATCATGCCGATGAGAGAACTCAGAAACGCGCAATTAAGGAAATCGAAGCTTTGGGAGGAAAAATAGTTACAACTCCTGAAGGTACTCATAAAATTATATTTCCTCCTAAAGATTAAATTATTATTCATAAGGGGTTGTTGCAAGTTTTGTAGAGAATTATATTCACCCAATTTTTTTAAATTTATCACGTATATTGAGTAATACCAATTCGCAATGGGCTACGCCCCGCTACGTAACGCAATTCGCAATTGAGAAATTTAGATACAGCAAGGCAATCCCTGCTTATATCTGTTGCCTTATTTTAGATAATTGGTATAAAGTAATATTTATGTCAATAAAATTGGCAAAATCTGACTTTCAAATATTAGGGTGTTTTTCTGTGATTTCCCAGCTGCGCCCTCACCTTGAGCAGACTAAGTTTGTAGAACAAGTTCGATATCAAATGCAAGAAGGATATCAACTTGTATTTTTAGAAGTAGAAAAGCAAGCTGTTGCGATCGCTGGATTTCGCATTTCTAATTGTTTAGCATCGGGAAAGTTTTTATACATTGATGATTTAGTTGTTGATGAGTTGCAGCGATCGCATAGCTATGGCCAAGAGTTATTTCAGTGGCTAATTGAATATGCCAGAAATCATGACTGGAAACACCTAAGTCTGGATTCTGGTGTTCAGCGATTTGCAGCCCACAGGTTTTATCTCATGCAGCGTATGAGTATTACAAGTCATCATTTTTCAATGGAGTTGTAGCAACAAGCAATTTGGTTGTGACAAATAATATTTTTTGGTATGACGGCAAATTAATTCACTCTCGAACCCTAGAATTAAACATTAACGATCCGGGTTTACTTTATGGGGCAACTGTTTTTACAACATTGCGGGTTTATGAGAACTCCCTAGATAGTAATTTAACTAATTGGCAAGCACATTGCGATCGCCTACTTTCCTCACTACAAACTTTTAGTTGGCAGCAACCCGATTGGAAGCGTCTGCGTCAAGGCGCTCAAATTCTTCTCCCACACTTTCCCGTTCTCAGAATTACTCTCTTTCCTGATGGACGAGAGTGGATAACTGGCAGATTCTTACCGCAAGATTTGACAGAAAAACAAAATAATGGTATTTTGTGCGCTGTTGCCAGTTCAGAATTTTATCGCTCCCTCCCCTCTCATAAAACTGGAAACTATTTGAGTGCTTGGTTGGCAAAAACTAGCTTAGATGCTCAAGAAGCAATATTAGTCGATACTCAAGGAAATTGGCTAGAAACCAGCACAGGCAACCTTTGGGGATGGTGCGATCGCAGTTGGTACACGCCACCGTTGAGAGCCGGAATTTTGCCGGGAATTGTGCGATCGCAACTTGTAAACTGGTTGCAAAACCACCAGCAGCCAGCGCTAGAAGAAACTTGGAGCGTCGAGTTAGTCCAGAGATTTGAAGCGATCGCCTACACTAATAGTGTGGTAGAAATTATTCCCATTCATACCGTTCATCTGCCTTCAGGGTCGCTACAATGTAATCCCTACCATGATAGTTTTCAGCTAATAAGGGAGCTTTTTTTAGCATGACATCCACGCCAAATTTGTTATATCTTAAGATAAGTTAACATAATTCTTAATAATCACCTTTGCGATCGCAGATGCTAGGCGATGGTGCGAAAAATACCGGAGGATAGACCTTAGTGAATAAAAGATGGAGAAATGCAGGGCTGTACGCGCTGCTGTTTATTGTCGTCATTGCGCTGGGAACAGCATTTTTTGACAAACAACCCCAAAGCAGAGAGACATGGCGATATAGTCGCTTTATTCAAGAAGTTCAGCAAGGCAGAGTAGAAAAAGTCAGTTTGAGTGCAGATCGCTCTACAGCACTGGTTACACCCAAATATGACCCAGCGAAACGGATTGTTACCTTAGTCAACGATCCAGACTTGATTAATACTCTGACTTCTAAAGGCGTTGATATTTCTGTTTTGCCCCAAACCGACGAAGGATTTTGGTTTAAGGCACTGAGCAGCTTATTTTTCCCTGTATTGCTTTTGGTTGGCTTATTCTTCTTGCTACGTCGCGCTCAAAGTGGCCCAGGTAGCCAAGCGATGAACTTTGGCAAATCCAAAGCCAGAGTGCAAATGGAACCACAAACTCAGGTGACATTTGGCGATGTCGCTGGTATTGACCAAGCCAAGTTGGAATTAAATGAAGTCGTAGACTTTTTGAAAAACGCCGATCGCTTTACTGCTGTTGGTGCAAAAATTCCTAAAGGTGTGTTGTTAGTTGGCCCTCCTGGTACAGGTAAAACCCTCCTAGCTCGTGCGGTAGCTGGTGAAGCTGGTGTGCCCTTCTTCTCGATCTCTGGTTCGGAATTTGTGGAAATGTTCGTAGGTGTGGGTGCATCCCGCGTCCGCGATTTATTTGAACAAGCTAAAACTAATGCTCCTTGTATCGTCTTCATCGATGAAATTGACGCCGTAGGTCGTCAACGGGGTGCAGGTTTAGGTGGTGGTAACGATGAGCGGGAACAAACCCTCAACCAGTTGCTCACAGAAATGGACGGCTTTGAAGGTAACACTGGCATCATCATTATTGCCGCTACCAACCGTCCTGATGTCCTAGATGCAGCCCTATTGCGTCCTGGTCGTTTTGACCGTCAAGTTGTGGTAGACCGTCCCGACTATGCCGGACGCAGCGAAATCCTCAAGGTACACGCCCGTGGCAAGACCTTGGCGAAAGATGTGGACTTGGATAAAATCGCCCGTCGTACCCCTGGATTTACTGGCGCAGATTTATCCAACCTGTTGAATGAAGCCGCAATTCTGGCAGCACGCCGGAATTTGACTGAAATTTCAATGGATGAAATCAACGACGCGATCGATCGCGTATTAGCTGGGCCAGAGAAGAAAGACCGGGTAATGAGCGAAAAGCGCAAAACCTTGGTGGCATATCACGAAGCTGGTCACGCTTTAGTTGGTGCTTTGATGCCAGATTATGACCCAGTGCAGAAGATTAGTATCATTCCTCGTGGTCGCGCAGGTGGTTTAACTTGGTTTACCCCTAGCGAAGACCGGATGGACACTGGTTTGTACAGCCGCGCTTATCTGGAAAATCAGATGGCTGTGGCTTTGGGTGGTCGGCTCGCTGAAGAATTAATCTTTGGTGAAGAAGAAGTTACCACTGGTGCTTCTAACGACTTACAACAGGTAGCCCGGGTTGCGCGTCAGATGATTACCCGATTTGGGATGAGCGATCGCTTAGGCCCTGTTGCTCTTGGTCGTCAACAAGGTAACATGTTCCTCGGACGGGATATCATGTCAGAGCGTGATTTTTCTGAAGAAACTGCTGCTGCCATTGATGAAGAAGTCCGCAAACTTGTAGATGTAGCCTATACACGCGCTAAAGAAGTGTTAGTGCGTAACCGCCACGTCCTAGATCAGCTAGCGCAAATGCTGGTTGATAAAGAAACAGTAGACGCTGAAGAGTTGCAAGAAATTCTCTCGAATAACGATGTGACAACCGCTGCGTTTGCCTAATTTAATCAGAAGTGATGAGTGAAAAACAATTTTTAGCTCGTAACTTTTAAAATTTGGGGTAATTCTGAAATTTTCCAGAGTTACCCCGATTTTTTTAATTTCTTGGCAAAAGCCCGGCCATGAAGACCGGGCTTTTAATCCGTAATGGGGTTATATCCCCGGAGGTTCGTTATAGAGTTTCAGTATAAATCGCTAATCTGATAAAGACTACCACCTGAGCATAATCAATTCCGGAAAATTAGAAAAATTTTTTTAGATACACCAAAATCAAAGCAGCTATAACTTTGATGAAAACCTCCGTTTAAGTTATGCAATTTGGGAAGAAGAAAAAGTTCCTATATTGGTACTGGAAGTAGTATCTCAGACTGATCGCGGAGAATACACTACTAAGAAAAACGAGTACGCAAAGCTGAAAGTCTTGTACTATGTCGTTTATAATCCTACTCGCCGCCGCAAGCAACACTTAGAGGTCTATAAATTAGTCAATAACGAGTATCAATTGCTCTCAGGAAATCCTGTTTGGCTACCAGAGGTAGGTTTGGGAATTGGCATAGAACGAGGAATATATCACGGTATCACGCGAGAGTGGCTTTACTGGTATAACGAGCAAGAACGACGTTTACAAACGCCGGAAGAACGCGCCCAAATATTGGCACAAAGGTTACGCGAACTTGGTGTAGATCCTGATTCTCTCTTGTGAAAACTAAAAATTAGGGTAATTCGGAGATTTTACGAATTACCTTGATTGCAATCAATGCAAAAAAATCTATGCATTCTGTGGCACACCTCTTATAGCGATCAAATAGATAACTTTCTATATCTCGATCGGACTAGCCTAAACAATGACTAAATACTCAACTAGTTGCTTAACTTAAACTCTGGATGCCGGTTTCAAAAATAGCCACGCCACAAAGAACGTAGCCGCTGTAAATAGTTGCGTCAAATCCAAAGCAGATAGATAGCCATCTGCAAATGAAGCAATACTGCGATCGGTAATGCCAAATACCCAGGATGACAGGCCAAATAGCCAAATCCCATTCTTGAGATTTCCGACGAATTCTTTAGAGTCCGATCGTTTTTGATCTTTCATAATCTTCTGTTCGGTTGGTGAAGAATCTGGTGATTGATGTGAAATACCTGCCATTGGGAATTTTTTCTGACTCCTGACGCTGAATTTACACCTTCTACTATTAATATTAATAAATATTTCAGCTGCTTGACTTCAGTACTCAAAGGTACATCTGATAATCATGACATTCTTTTTTTGATTCTGTTACCTCTGATAGATGGCAATGGGTTGAGTTTTCAGCTTTACAGCATTGAGTTTGAATACTGAAATTACATTATTTTTAAATAACCATATAAATATTTATTTATGCTTTGTATAAAATACTCCATAGGATAGATGCGTTTCCAAAAAGTCCTCAAGTTTAAATTGCGTGGATACTTTGTAGGGGCGCATAGCTAGCTGTGCACCCCTACAAGGAAATGAAATACTTATTTTGGATGTAGATGAATCCCTTTACCTCACCAACTGCGCGGTAGAATTAAAAAATTGACGACACAACCCCTTCGTGATTAAAACTGTTGTCAACAAGTTAGCAAAAGCAACCATAAACATAATCAAAATTTCGTAGGAGACAGCATCTAGAGGTTTGACACCAGCTAATAACTGTCCGGTAGTAATTCCTGGTATTGCGACCATACCTATGAGTATCATTTGATTGAGAGTAGGAATCAATCCGGCTTTGATGGCGTCTTTGCGATACTGGCTAACTGCTTGCTCTGGAGTTGCACCTAAGCTTAAATGGGTTTCTATTTCGAGATGGCTGGAATTAATGGTGCTGACAAGGCGATCGCCTGCGATCGCAGCTGCATTGGTAGCATTACCTAAGACTATCCCTGCTAGAGGGATTATATACTGTGGTTCGTACCATCTTTCTGGTTGAACGATCAAGAAGTTGATGTAAAACACTGTGACGGCGGTACTAATTAAAATTGCACCCCACACCAAAGGCAAAAGATGAGGAATTTTTTGGCTGATGCGATTTCGTGCGACAATCGCCGTAATTGTCAGCATTATTGCTAATAGCGCCAAAACTGCCCAAGCATTGTCTAAAGCCAAGATGAAATCTAAAATGTATCCCAATACAAGAAGTTGTAAGATGGTTCTCCCAGTAGCAAGGGCTAGGTTCAACTCTAATCCTAATTTTTCCCAGGCAGATAAACCAATGGCGATCGCCATCAATCCCACACCAATAGCTAAATCCACGAAATCCAGCTCGATCAGATTCTGCATGGGTTCTCTATCTCGTGGTATTTTCTTCTCAAAGCAGCACACACATCTGGAACTTTGACCAGATGTGTTGGATCTTGGTTGATATATATCACTTTCATCAATTCAAAATTCCAAAATGGTACAACCTTAACATGGCAAACATCCTAGTACGGCGGGCGCGGAAATAAACATACCCCTTCGGGTTCGGCAGTTCCTCATGGGGGGAACCCCCAAGACCGGACTGCCTCACCATTTCAAATGCCGCAAGA
>NZ_CAXTTT010000021.1:0-65898 GCF_964247315.1 uncultured Nostoc sp. | reverse complement strand
TTTACTCCCAGTTTACCCGATTTTGTGGTTCAATTACCTGAAAATTGCTGTAAATAAATTGGCAGTAAGCAATTAATTTATAACTTATAACTAATTAAGTTTTCGTCTTGCTGCTGCTAAAATTAGACGTTGTTCAGCACGAGCGATCGCTTGATATGTTCGCTCGATTGCTTCCGGTTCAACGGAAATGGAAGTAATACCCCATTCCACTAACTTATCAATAATTTCTGGATAGAGGGCTGGTGCTTGACCGCAGATTGAACAAGGTATCCCGGCACTTTTAGCCATTTGGATCAGTTGAGCGATCGCACCCATAACTGCTGGATGACGTTCATTAAATACTTTTGCTAGCTGTCCTTGTTCTCGATCCACTCCTAGCAATAATTGGGTCAGGTCATTTGTACCAATAGAAATTCCTGCCACACCTGCGACAACATATTCTGGTAATAAAAACAAGACACTTGGCACTTCTGCCATCATCCACAATTGAAACTGCACCACCTCGGTTAAAAAAGCTTGCTCAACTTTGCGACGGCAAAAGACAAATTCTTCTACAGTCCGCACAAAGGGCAACAGCAGGTTTACATTGGTGTAGCCAGCTTGCTGTACACTCCCTAAAGCTTTCAGTTCTAGCTCAAAGACTGCGGGATTTTGTAAGTAGCTAAAGGTGCCACGTTCGCCCAACATCGACTGGGGCGAAGATTGTAAACTATCACTCAATGATGGTAAATCCTGCGATCGCCAATCTAAAGAACGATAAAAAACTGGTCTTGGTGCAAAGGCACGGGCAAATTGCATAATCTGCTCAGACCATAGCTCTAACAATTCTGCCTGACGCCCGCTTAAAATCCAACTATTGGGATGTTGCCCGTTCAATATATTTAGTACCATCAATTCGGAACGCAACAATCCGACTCCATCCACAGGCAGGTTTTGTACTTGTTCTATTAAAGTGGACTGACTCAAGTTAACCAGCAATTGGGTAGCAATCATAGGTAGATGAGACGTAAAAGAAGCATGAGGTGCTTTTAGGTTAAGGTGATGGGAGGAAAGAAGATTTTCTTCTCTGCCTTTGTCCATCTCCTCCTTTAAGTCTCCTTTGATGCGATAAACTTCTCCTCTGTCGCCATCAAGCAGCAATCGTTCGCCAGTTTGGATTAAAGTTGTGGCAGATGTTGCGTTTACTACTGCTGTGATACCTAATTCTCTAGCTAGAATTGCCGCGTGACTGGTTAATCCCCCTTGTTCTGTGATAATACCACCAACTTGTTGCAATAATGGCAACCAATCAGGTGTAATCGTTGGTACTACTAAAATTACTCCCTTCGGTAATTGTTCTGGTTTCTGTTGCGGATTGGTAATTACTAGCGCAGTGGCTGCAACACGTCCCCCGGCTGCCCCTAGTCCCCGAATGAAGTGTGAGTGGGGAATTATAGATTGCGAAGAACTAACTTGTGTGATGTAAAGCTTTCCAGATGTAGTTTGCCCGGCGATAGTCCATTTAATGGTAAAGGTTTTACCTAGTTCACTTACCAGTTGAGTTCCCAGAGCAATTATCTGTTGTAAGTATTCTTCTTGTAAAGAGTACTGTTTTTGTTGGGCTTCTGGAAGTATATAGGTAATCAGACAAGTGTGATCTGGTGTTAGTGCTGAGTTCGGCACAGGTTGCGAAAAAACTTTAGGCGCTGCATCATCAACACCATAAGCCAGCATTTTATTGCCCAGTTGTTGCTCAAGAACAACTCCAGTTTCCGGTTGAATGTAGTAAATATCTGGCTGTACTTCGCCAAGATCTGTCGCAATTCCTAATCCCCAAGTAGCTTCAATTTCCCAGCCAGAGGAGTTGGCTGTGAGCGAGCCACTGGCGATCGCATTCTCAACAGGTTGCACCAAAACTGCGAGATTAATTTGTTGGAGATTTATTCCTGAGTGCTGCCAATATAATAGACTTCTGGCTCGAAATATCTGGCTCCAGGTACGCTTTAGAGCCAGTGCGATCGCTTCCGGTTCGCACTGACAAAATACCGACTCCAGCAAACCCGATATATTCTTCATATTTGGGTTAGCAGTCGATACTGCCAAAGTTGGCCGAAGAATCAAACAGCTAGTTTGCCATTCTCTAGCTGCTTGGAAAATTGTATTCACCCACTGCTGTGCCACAGTTGCAGTCAGAATTTCTTGGCGCAAGCGACTAGCCACCTGCTGAAGTTGACGCCAATTAGTTACATCCAGGTGTAATGAAGAATAAGGTAAGTCAGCGACTAATGATTCTGAACTATTGAGATTTTCGAGAAATTGTCGCAAAATTTCCGCCGAAATTACAAAACCAGGCATCACCGTATAGCCACGCTGGATAATTTTGCTCAAGTAAAAGGCTTTGTCACCTACTTTGGCGCGGTCTTGTAGTTTAATTTGATCTAGCCAGTAGAGTTTATTCACTCAATTTGTTAGTTGTCTATTTGTAGCCACAGCAATTTCTTTTTGGTATGTTATCAGGTTAATCCACTGAATTCTGAATAGAAAGTACTTAGGACTTACAGCAGTTTTCTTTTGCATGAATTACAAAGTTACGGGTTTTGAAGCAGAATACAGGAGGTAGAGACTCCTGACAGCAGAATTCAGAATGGGCTGTGCCCTGCTGCGCTAACAGGAGTCAGAAGTAAAACAGGCTTTATACCTGGCTTTGAGACGAATTGTTGTGTACTTCAGTAACTTTAAATACGCTGTATAGCTGATTTGCTCGATTTGTACATAGCCGTATCATATTTAATTGTTGAGTGTATGGGTTAAATCTAACAATTTAAGGTATAATTCTGTAGCTAAGTCATTTTAAATAGCCAAAAAACTATTTAATAAACTTAAAATTCATGTAGTTTGCCCACATTACGATCGCTACCACAATTTAACAATGCAAATCTCCATTCATTAATTAGAATAATATTTTATTGAAAAATAATCCTAATAATGGAAAATATTAATTCTCAGTTTCAAAACCATTACTGAATTGATAGAATCCAAATATGAGATAGGCTATTGCACTACACCCATTGGATTAAACTGCATTAATAAAACATTAGAATAGTTTTGTACTACTTTTATAAAAATATTACGATTTAACTTAGTATATAGAATTCTCCAGATCAGACTAAACATTGGCAAACACTTACTACCTTGCAACTGATGATTGGCTGAATATCAGCTTTCGGCTATGTACTGCATTGCTTATTGGAGCAATCATTGGCTTAGAACGCCAAATTAGGCGCAAACCAGCTGGTTTAAGAACTCACATGCTGGTGAGTTTAGGTTCAGCCTTATTTATCTTGATAATCATGCAAACAGGAGGACTGCAAGCTGCTAGTCCTGATGCACTTAGCCGCGTGATTCAAGGGATTGCAGCTGGTGTAGGATTTCTTGGTGCTGGAGAAATTGTACGCCAATCTTCCCAAGAATCACAGCAACTTGAAATTCACGGACTCACCTCAGCAGCGGCTATTTGGGTTTCATCTGCATTGGGAATTGCTGCTGGCTGTGGTTTATGGCAGTTAGGATTAATCAGTGCTATGCTGACTTTTTTAGTTCTCAACGTTTTTAAAAGGTTTGAAAAACATCAAAAAAAATCAGAGTAGAGGCATACAGATGAACGCTATAAATCCCCAGATGAAAATATCTTTAAATCAATACAGTTCAAAATGACTGGAGTGCAAAGAAAAAGATTCAGTCATGAAGCAAGTAATAAAAGAAGCCAAAAAACGGCTAAAAAGTCGCAAAGAAGCAGGTAATATTCGCTCTAGCATTACTCGTTTAGCGAACTTAGCCAAAAAACTGAAATAGCAGTCTTTTGGAAACAGGGTCTAAATTGATTTTTAAGACAACTTGGTAGATGGAAGCATTTCTTCTTGCTGGCTCCTACAACTATCAAATTTCTAACTTCCCAACTAATGTTTAGACCGTATGAAGCGTGGAGAGTTTAAGGGTTGACTTGGTGGCTTGTTGTTGGTTTTGTTATTTTGAGTTAAATCAACCTCAATAGGTTTGTCGTCAAATGCCAATTTTTCTGCTAATTTTGTAGCTAGGCTTGAATCTTTAAAAGCTTGCATTGAAATACCATAGTTATTACCGTAATAGGAAGTTAAATTAGGGCATTTTTGAAATTGATATTCTTTATCCTTATTCTTTTTATCTGGTTTCCCATGAATAGCTACAACTCGCCCTGCTGTATCTAAAACCGGGCTACCGCTCATTCCTGTAATCGTCGGATTACTGTAATTTATACTATAGCCTTCATCAAAAGTTGAGACTTTACTAGTTGATAGTACGGTTCCTTTATTAAATTCCTCTTTTTCTTGTCTCTGTTTGTTAAAACAATCTTTCAATCCATATACATAAACAGTTTGGTTTTGCGATACAGGAGATGTTGTTAACTTAGCAGTTGGATATTTTTTACCTTGACTTTGACTATCAAATTTGATGATTGCTAGATCAAAATTGGGGTCTTCTTCCACTTCTTCATATTTAATTTCATATTCTTGATAATTTTGCCCATCATAGACTACAACCTTATACGGATCTTCTTGATTTGTTAGATTTTTCTCGTCAGGTCTTAAATCTTTCGGAAGCTGTATATCTTTACCAGGTGCAATAACAACAACGTGCTTAGAAGTTAGCACATAATGCGTGTAACCATCTCGGGCAATTATGATACCTGTTCCTTTACCTTTGTAAGTCCTATTTAAATAAATTTTTAATTGTTAATTTTTAATTGTTAATTCTCCTGCTTTCACGAAAATAATTTGGGATGACTTCAACCACTGGGAATCAAAAGAACCCAAGTGAGTGGTAGTAATCAGGGTTTGAAAGCGGTCTTGAATGGCATCAAGCAATTGATTTTGGCGAGATAAATCTAGTTCGGCAAGAACATCATCAAGTAATAGTAATGGTGGCTCTTTGACGACTTCTTCAATTAATTGTAATTCAGCTAATTTTAAGGCTAGAACCAGCGTTCGTTGCTGACCTTGAGAACCATATTGACGAGCGGGTGTCTGGTTAATGGTTAATTCTATTTCGTCTCGGTGGGGGCCAACAAGGGTAGTGCCTTGGTGCATTTCAGCAACGGCTCGCTGCTGAATTTTTCCTAAAAAAGCTTGCTGTACTTCTTCTGGCTGGTTATCCTCTAAAGGAATATTCGGCACGTACTTGATTTGCAGAATTTCTGTACTGCCACTGATACTGCCGTGCCAGGTGGTAGCAATGGGAGCTAATCTTTGGATAGCACGATCGCGTCGTCTAATTACCCTAGTTCCTGTAGTAGCTAACTGTGCATCCCACAGCGCTAGTTCTGATTGTAAAGACGCTGCATCCAACGTTTCTACATGGCGTTTTAAAAAGGCATTGCGTTGGCGTAACACATGGTTATACTGCTGCAAAATGTGAGCATAAACTGGTTCAAGTTGAATTAATAGTGTATCTAACCAGTTGCGGCGACCTTCGGGGCCGCCGCGTACTAAATCTAAATCCAAGCTGGAAAATTGAACTGCATTGAGAATGCCAAGAAAATCCATTTGACGGCGGATCGATTCGCCATTGAGAGCAACGCTACGGCGACCATTACGGCGCAGGGTTAAGGTTAGGTCGCTAACACCTGTTTGTCGCTCAAGGGTGGCATTAATTTGGGCTATGGCTTCCCCTTCTTGAACTAAATCGCGATCACGGGTCATGCGGTGCGATCGCAATGTCGCCAGTAACTCCACCGCCTCCAACAAATTCGACTTTCCCTGAGCGTTATTACCTACCAAAATTGTTTTGGCAGCAGTAAACTCAACATTTTGGTCTTGATAATTGCGAAATTGTCGGAGGTTTAGAGTTTTTAGGTACATAGGGAAAAGTTAGGAGCGAGGAGGTAAGAGTTAGGAGTTAGGAGTTAGGAGTTAGGAATTGAAAACTCATATCTTAGTAACTCATAACTCTTCACTCATAACTCCTCACTTTTTCAAACGGCCTTCTTGCCCATAATCCGCAAGAATATCTTTTCCGCTTCAATCCAGACAAACATTAAAGCACTGAAACCAATACAAACCCCCAATTCTTGCATATTCAAGTAATGAGTACCAAAGAAATCTCGCAGAGGCGGGACGTAAACTAGCATCAGCTGCAAAATCGTGGTGACGACAACAGCCGCTAGTACAAAGATATTGGAGAAGGGATTCATCTCGATGGTCAGTCGGTTGTTGGAGCGAATGGCGATCGCATGACCCATTTGGGCAATACACAAGGTAGTAAATACCATTGTTTTCCAAGCTTCGGGATTTCCCTGATACCCGGCAGCATGGGTATGTTGATAAGCCCACCACATCAAGGCAATACTGATAATGGCAAAGATGATACCAATGCGAATCATATAAGAACCCAATCCCCTAGCGAAAATACTTTCGCGGGGACTAAAAGGCGGACGTTGCATGACATCTGGTTCTGGAGGTTCCACAGCTAATGCCAAGGCTGGTAAACCGTCTGTCACCAAGTTCATCCACAAAATTTGTAAGGGAGTCAGGGGAACGCCTCCCAAACCAATTAAGGGGGCGGCTGCAATTGTGAGAACTTCACCAATATTACTGCCCAAGATGTATTTAATAAAGCGGCGGATGTTGGTGTAAACAACTCTGCCTTCCTTGGTAGCGCTGACAATGGTAGCGAAGTTGTCATCAAGTAACACCATGTCGCTGGCTTCTTTACTGACATCAGTGCCAGTAATACCCATTGCAATACCGATGTCGGCTTGTTTGAGGGCTGGAGCATCGTTGACACCATCGCCTGTCATCGCCACAAATCTACCCCGGCGTTGCAGTGCTTGGACAATTCGCAGTTTGTGTTCTGGAGAAACTCTGGCATAGATGCTCACCAGGTCAACGTTTTGCTCTAATTCCTGGTCAGTCATCCGTTGCAATTCTTGACCTGTGAGGACACGTACACCGGAGGGGTTGCCGGGGGCATCGCCTTCTTGGGCAATTCCCAAATCGGTAGCGATCGCTCGTGCTGTTAATTGGTGGTCGCCAGTAATCATCACTGGGCGAATGCCTGCATCTCGACACTCTTGCACAGCTGCCCTGACTTCTGGGCGTGGCGCATCTAGCATTCCCACCAATCCCAACCATACCAAGCCTTGCTCAGATGTTTCGTCTGAACCTTCTGGGGGAATCTCCACCAGGGGTTTATAGGCAAAACCTAGCACCCGTAAACCTTTACTCGCCATTTGGTCATTTTCTGCCAAAATTTTCTGGCGTTGTTCTTCGGTCAAGCGGCCTGTGTCATTACCCAAATGAATCTGAGTGCAACGTGCCAGGATTAACTCTGGAGAACCTTTGGTAAACATTAAATAAGGTTCCGATTGCAGAAAACTGGCGATCGCAGGGTCAACGCCTCTCGAAAATGCTTCACCTGTGGCGACTCCCTCCACCTGAGCGATCGCGCTCATCCGCTTCCGTTCCGAGGAAAAGGGAAACTCCGCAACGCGAGGTAACTTACTGTTCCACTGGTCTTTTTCAATTCCGGCTTTTCCCGCCAGGGTAAGTAATGCTCCTTCTGTCGGATCTCCTAAAATTGCCCATTCACCTTGTTCTTTTTGCAATACGGAATCATTACAAATAGCACAGGCGACTGATAACGCGGAGATTTCTGGAAATTCTTCTAGGGAAATTTTGTGACCATTGAACTGAAAGTCTCCTGTAGGGGCATAACCTTCGCCGATGACGCGAAAAGTTTTATTATTGGTGGAAATCGATTGCACCACCATTTTATTTTGAGTCAGGGTGCCGGTTTTATCAGAACAGATGGTAGTTACAGAACCCAACGTTTCCACTGCTGGCAATTTGCGAATCAAGGCATTTTGGCGCACCATTCGCTGGGTTCCCAGTGCCAAGGTGACGGTAATTACAGCTGGTAAACCTTCTGGCACTACAGCAACTGCCATACTCAAGGAAACTTCCAAGAGTTCTTGGATGTTTTTAAAACCTCCGTCCTTGATCACACCGCCAGCGACGACGATCGCCACAAGAATCAAAGAACCCGTAACCAGGACATTGCCCAGTTGAGTCATCCGCTGCTGTAAAGGCGTAGGTTCGCTTTCCACCGCCTGCAACATGGTGGCAATTTTACCCAGTTCTGTAGTCATGCCGATGTTAGTTACCAGAACCTTGGCTCGTCCTTGGACTACTTCAGTTCCTTGAAAGACGACATTGAGGCGATCGCCTAATGATGTTTCCTCTGGCAATTTTAGTGATGCCTGTTTATTCACCGCTTCCGCTTCACCAGTCAATGCCGACTCACACACTTGTAAATTAGACTCTTCTATCAAGCGTCCATCTGCGGCTATCTGCATCCCAGCTTCCAGCTGCATTACATCCCCTGGAACTAGTTCCTTGGCTGCTATCTCCACCAGTCTGCCGTCGCGGATTACCCGCACTAGGGGAGAGGTCATTTTTTTCAGAGCTGCCAATGCTTTTTCGGCACGACTTTCTTGGACATAGCCGAGTATGCCATTGAGGATGACAATTGCTAAGATAGCGATGGTATCTTTGAATGGCACTTCACCAGGCTTCAAACGACCCTCCCGCAAAGCCATCAGGTCTAGAAACCCAGAAATGAGAGCTACGCCAATCAGCATCAACAACATAATGTTCTTGAACTGATCCAGCAGAATTTCCCAAGCACTACGGCCAGCAGTTTCTTCAAGCTCATTGGGGCCGTATTTTTTTAATCTCTGTTGAATTTCTTGGGGTGTTAAGCCGCTGTCTGCGTTACTATCAAGCAGGTCTAGCGCTTTATCAACTTCTAAACTATGCCAAACGGCGGCACCTTCAGGCAGAGAATTAGCAGACATCGTGTAGGTCACAGCAAATGGTTACAAAATTCGATCATAATTTAGTGATGGCAGGAATTCCATCTTCTAAAGTTACATTAAGCCGATCGCCCAGTTGTATGAGTGTATATGTAATTCTTAATATTTGTAAATTCCTCCTCTTTTGACATAGTATTATTTCTCACGAAAGAGTTTATCGGAACATATTGTACCGATAATTATTAGTACCTCGCGTAAACGTGGCGATCGAGAACCACTAATTGATGTACTTGGTAAGAGCAACGCCCATTGTGGGCAGTCTTTTAACTCAGCACTCTTCATCCACCCCAATCGGGTGAGCCATTGCTCGACTAGGATTTTTCCATCTCAAGCAATTGGTGTTACCACGCTAAAACCGTTTGAGTCATGTTTCCTCCCCTACCTAAAGGTGAGGGTTTTTTACACTTACCATAAGGTTTTATGAGTTTTGCACTCCCCACTTTGACCGTTAGCCAGATGTTTGGGCAAAGAACAATTCGACCGCTTACTGCTGCTGCCCTGTGTGGCATTACTTTCATTAAAGATAGACTGATTGCCATTGACAGTATTAAAGGGCATCTACTGGAGATCGATCCCACCTCTGACAACAGCAAAATTCTCAATCCCCATCAAGTTGAAGAATTTATCGATGTCACTGGTCTAGCGGTGTGGGATGATACCCTGTGGGTAAGCCGAGAAAATAGTGTTTATTTGTGCAAGCTCAATGCTTTGGATCTGGAACATTTTGTAACATTGCCTTATGCAGCTGATGGCGTTGCTGTTTGGGAAACAACAGTTTATATCAGTTGTCAAAGGCTGGGCTACATCCTGGTTTTTGACCGGGAAACGCGAAAAGAGATTACTAAATTTTATGCCCCTGGAGTTGGGATAGAGAATTTGGCAGTCAACCAAGAAATGCTCTGGATTTGCGATCGCATTGAACAATCAGTTTACGCGATGGACAGAGCCACGGGAGAGCTGCAATTCAGCGTCCTGACACCCTTTGAATGTCCCACAGGCATAACGATACATAAAAATGCCGAAACAGGCAAAGAAAGTATTTACGTTGCCTACGCCTCAGAGGAGCCTTATATTCGGGATAACCCCAATGCCGATCCGAGTCATGAGCTAACATTCCGCGATCGCACTTTTATTCATCCTCTGTATTATCATTACCAGCCAGATAAGCGTTACGCCCTTTCCAATGGCTATCTGATTGAAATGTCATACGCAGAGGAAATTGCACCTCTAGACGAGGTTTATTTACCTGATGTGGAATGGCGCATCGCCCTACCATCGGAAACTGAGCGTCAAAAGGTGAAACACGTTGAACCTATTGGTATACCTTTTACTGAAGAAGTGATAGAGGGGCAACGTGTAGCAGTCTTTAAATTTGATTCTCTTGCACCAGGAGAACGGCATATATTTGGCTGGAAAGCACTTTTGGAAGTTCGAGGTATTAAGTATCGTATAACACCCAAAGATGTAGAAAATATACCTAAAATATCCCCAGAATTACAAACACGCTACCTAGTGGATGACGACGATTTAGCAATGGATACTACCATTGTTCGCCGTTCTGCCAGAGAAGCGATTGGTTCTGAAACCAATGTGCTGCGGAAAATGCACAGCATCCGCAACTATGTTTATGATGAGTTATCCTACGGTATTAAACCTTACATTGATGCGCCAGATACAGTTTTAGAACGGGGCGTTGGTTCCTGTGGCGAATATGTCGGTGTTTTACTTGCCCTATCTCGTTTAAATGGCATCCCTTGCCGCACCGTAGGTAGGTACAAATGTCCTGCCCATAGTGACTTACAAGGAGTACCGCTACAACCTGACTTTAATCATGTTTGGTTGGAGTTCTACGTCCCGAATTTTGGCTGGTTGCCAATGGAATCAAATCCTGACGATGTAGCTGAAGGTGGCCCTTATCCGACGCGCTTTTTTATGGGCTTATGCTGGTATCACATTGAAATTGGCAAAGGCATCACCTTTGAAACCGTGACAAGTCAAGGTGCGCGGCTAACCAAACAAGATATCCCCATCGGTGATTTGGCGATTAATCATATTCGGTTCACAATTCTTAAAGAATTACCACCTTTTTAAATTAGGGTATTGGGAATTCGGGAAAGACGATGAGAAAGTGAGTAGGGTGTGTTAATGCCGTAGGCTAACGCACCTTAATACTCTCTTTTTAACCACAATTTTCGTCTACTTCTGAACTCTTGTTCTTATTCAAGTATTCTTCAAACAATTCAAAAAATTTCTGTAGTGCCTCATGCTCATCTACAGAATAGAAAAGGATTATCTTAGCCCATGACTGACTTGAGTTAATTCCATATTTTTCTTCAATCCATGATTGAAACCCGTCAAATTCCCTTTCTGGCTCGGTTGGAGGTACGCCAACTTCTCTTCGAGCCAGACTATATCCTCGCAGAAGCATATCAAGTCTAGTAATTGAACTTCTGCCTAAATACATTCCTGGTCTTTTCTTTATATTACTTGGAATCTCGTTGTAAATATCAAACCCAGGAAACATCAAATCCTGATGAAGCCTTAAAATGTCTTCACTTTCTTGAGTTTTTGACTGATTTTTCTGTTTTCTAAACTTTTCAAATAGTTCAAAAAAAATATAGAAAGCATTTCTATCGCTACCACCACAGGAAAATATAAGTATTTCGGCCCATGATATTGAAAGATTAGTTTTTTCTCCTTCTTGTATCCATTCTTGAAATCCTTCCATTGGGTAGCCTTCTGGAGTTAATCCTAAGTTACTTAGTTGACTTAAATACCCACCTACAAAAAAATCAAGGCAAGTAATTGATGGCTTATCTATATACATGACGGGATTTTCTTTAATCTTTTGGAGAAGCGTAGAAAGATTCATCATATTGATTACTTCAATTTAATTTAGGGACTGGGGTGTGTTATGACGTAAGCTAATGCACTTTAATACTCCCTGCTTAACCACTAATTTCGTCTACTTCTAAACTCTTATTCCTATTCAAGTATTCTTCAAACAATTCAAAAAATTTATGTAATGCCTCATACTCGTCTACAGAATAGAAAAGAATTATTTTAGACCATGACTGACCTGAGTTAATTCCATATTTTTCTTCAATCCATGATTGAAACCCCTCAAATTCCCTTTCTGGCTCGCTTGGAGATACGCCAACTTCTCTTCGAGACAGACTATATCCTCGCAAAAGCATATCTAGTTCTGTGATTGGACTAATTCTTAAGTACATACCCGGTCTTTTCTTTATGCCCTTTAGAATATCGTTGTAAATATCAAATTGACGAAACTTTGAATTATCTTCAGTAGGGCTAGCTTTTTCTTCACTTTCTGGAATTTTGGAATCATCTTTGTGTTTTAGAAACTGCTCATATTCTTCAAAAAATCTGTAGAAGGCATTTCTCTCAGTCCGACAAAGAAACAGAATTATCTCAGTCCATGATCGTGAAACTGTAGTTTTTGCTCTTTCTTGCATCCACTCGTCAAATCCTTGCATTGGGTAACCTTCTGGATTGAATCCGAAGTGATTTATTTGACTGAAATACCACCCACTTACAAAGGAACTAAGGTGAGTAATTGATGGCTTATCTATATACATGACTGGATTTTCTTTAATATCTTGGAGAAGTCTAGATAGATTCCTCATATTGATTACTCCAATTTAATTTAGCGAGTCGGGTATGTTAGGCTACGGCATAACACACCTTACTATTCTCTGCTTATTACCGATTTTTTTGAAGAACAAAACTGCCGTAAATTATAGATAGTTCAAAGATGTCTGTGGTAATTACAGCAGCTTTCTTATGGGATTCTGCACCGATAGAAAAGCCGATGAGATCAGCTTCTAGTTCATGTACTTCCTCTGAGTCATGCACACTCCACCTTATGTCATGACACTCCTGAAAAACTAGCACATAAGGCAAGCGATCCTCGGTAGGATCGTACACACATTCAACTGATACTTCGTTTCCCCATAGAGACACATTTACACTTGTAATTAGCGATGTCAAACCACCAAGTTTAAGTAAATGGTAATCGTCTGGCATATTAATTTAGCCCCAAAGGATATCTCTATTGCAAAGCTATAGCTGCGATACTTTGCTTCTGCCACTACCCGCTTCCTCTGAACCAAAACTAGGCTTTGTGTCAAGGTACTTCTGGCATATCCCTTCCGCGGCAAAGGGCTTCAATGGCATCAATTCCAGAGTTCCCTACATGAATCAATGTGTCATCGTAGCCTGCGTATACTTTACCATCTTGAGCCATCACTAAAGTCATATGATAGCTGAAAGCCTCGCCGATTATGCAAAGCGGAGCACCTACCCGCTCACTGTAATCTTCAACCCTTTCAGGATAGATATGTGAAGCAGTAACCGTTGGATTAATGTAAAATTCGTCCTTTTCTTCTCTAAGGCGATGATGTGGGTGTACCACTCGTAAGCCCCCAAACTGCCTTAGAAAATCCACTACAACTGCATGAATAGGATACCCTTCTGACTGCAAGCTTTTCTCGTATTCGCTTGTATTCACACAACGGTCTTCGCTCCATCCTGCCTGCTGTAGCAATTCTCTTGTTTCTACTGAAAATACTACCATAAGTAATTGTTTCTTTTCCTATGTCCAAGTTGTTTGTCATTAATTAATCAACGGGCTAGGGGTCGCTAGTCACATTTGCACCATCAATAGTTTTTCAGCAATTTCTACATCGGGGATATGCTTGACCTGATTTAGTCCTAACCGTATGGACTTCTAAATCCCTCATGTTGGCTCCATCTAATGGCGCCTCATTGACTAGGGAAAACTCCTTCAAGGATAAAAAGTAAAAGAAGAGTCCAAATTACAAATAATTTAGATATACTTTTCTTTGTCTTTAATAGCACTGGTTTTAAGTCCTCACAACCAAAGATAAACATGGGTACAATTTACATCTAGGTTGTCTGACATGAGTGGAGAATGAGGTCAGTAAAAATACGCAGGGCGAACGCACGGTATTTCTGAAACCCTTGCTGAACAAGGATATTGACGAAAAAATAGGCTAAATTTAAAAACGCCGAAACCCTTGCTATTAAAGGATTCTTATACTTTAGATGCGTTTGCCCTGTAAAAATACGAGGATTTAGCGGATGTTTATTAGATATTTAAGAATATAAAAACGTAAATCAGACACATTAAAGTTCATGATTATAAATACTTATCAGACAATATTTTCAGGTGTTTACTTGGAATACGATGTCTACGAAAAGCGAACATTGTAAATTATTTCTCCCTTTCCCTATTAGCTATTAACTCTTAAACTAGGTAATGGAGATGATTGATGCTGCTTAAAATCGGCAAACTCACAGATGGAATTAAATGGACAAAAACGGCAGTGAGAACCAGGATTAGGAGGAAATATTTTACTAAAATTAGTAGTTTATTGCTGATATTTTTGCAAATCGTGCTGGTGCTTATGGGCAATATTCGCTAACTCAAACTTTAATGATTCTAACTCACTATTGTTAATACTAATTAACTCTGATTTTTTACATATTTCTAAATTATAAAATGATGCAACAGCTTCCCGTCCAGGGTAAAGATAACGAGCAGCTAACAAGTAAACTAATGCCTGTCGTTTGTCAAAAGCGGACTTACCAGTTTTGAAATCCAAAATATGTAAAGTGCTATCAGACTCAATAAAAACGCAGTCCATAGCCGCGTATAAGCGAAAGCAATAATCTTCTTGTTCAACTACTATCGGTTTGGGAAAGCCTTCATCACCCGGAGTCAATTGGATAATATCTTTATCCAAAAGCAACGGAGCATCGTGATATTTTTGCAAAATTTGCAGCACGCGTTGCTGGACTTGAACGCTTGAGTTGCCTAATTTCAGTAGCTGGGCAACTCTTTCTACGCCATCTGCTTGCTTCAACAGATACCTGTGATGATGAAACTCATAAATGCCTTTTTGCGCTAGTATGCCAATCCGCTGGGGCGCGGTGGCTTGCGTTAAAAGCGCTTTGACTTGTGGTTCGTGTTGCCGTGCTTTGATAAACCCCCGTCTCATCTGGCAATGCCAGCGTTCTTGCCCAGTCGCTGGGGCAACTAGAGACCAAAGGTGATAACTGGCAAAAGGTCGATCGGGGGTTGACATTGCTCAGAAACAGTGAGAGAAAATACGATGGGGAGAAGTTTAAGCTAAGGCTTCCTTAGAAAAGAACTTCGGAGGATACTTGCTGCTACACACGCTTTGCGGGAAGCTTTTATAGTACTGATAATGTACCGGAGCAAGTGGCAAAAATGTCTAGCAAGATAAAATTTGGTACCGATGGATGGCGAGGGATTATTGCCGATGACTTTACTTTTCCCAACGTGAGAAAAGTAACAAGGGCAATCGCCACTTACTTAGAAACAGCCTACACAAAAGATAGACCAGTACTTATTGCCTACGATACTCGCTTTTTAGCTGACCAGTTTGCCCAAACAGCGGCCCAAGTACTAGCAGACTTGGGTTGGACTGTGAAAATTACCGATCGGGATTGTCCCACACCAGTAATTGCCTACAATGCCCGTCACCTAAATTCCGCTGGGGCGTTAATGTTTACTGCTAGCCATAATCCAGCACCCTACTGTGGAATTAAATATATACCCGATTATGCTGGGCCCGCCACTCCAGAGATTACTGATACTATTGTGGCAAATATAGAAGGTGCATCGGATGAGTTGCCTGGGAGCAACCCATCAGGTTCAATTTCAATTTTCGATCCCAAACCAGATTATCTGCAATTTATCTACACTCTACTTGATGTAGAAAAGATCAAAAGCGCTAATTTAAAGGTGAAGTACGATGCTTTGTATTCTACCTCTCGCGGCTATTTAGATGAAGTTTTGCAACATAGTGGCGTTCAGTTAGAAAGTTTCCACGATTGGAGAGATGTGTTATTTGGGGGTGGAATGCCAGAACCCAAAGGAGAACAATTAGTTGAGTTAGTGGAAGCAGTAGTTCGCGATCAAGCTGATTTGGGCTTGGCAACGGATGGAGATAGCGATCGCTTTGGTATCGTTGATGAACAAGGAAACGTCCTGACTCCGAATACTGTGCTGCTACTCCTAGCACGTCATTTAATCAAAAACAAAGGTAAAACTGGCGCGATAGTCCGCACTGTCGCTACCACCCACCTGTTGGATAATTTCGCTGCTAAAAATGGGCTGCAAATTTACGAAACAGCAGTTGGTTTTAAATACATCGGCGAAAAAATGCGCGAAACTGCCGTATTAATCGGTGGAGAGGAATCAGGTGGTTTGAGTGTTATTGGGCATATTCCTGAAAAAGACGGAGTATTAGCCGATATGCTGGTGGCAGAAGCGATCGCTTATGAAGGCAAACCGTTAAGTCAACTTGTCAAAGAAGCGATCGCCGAAGCCGATGGCCCACTTTATAACAACCGCCTAGACTTGCACCTCACAGAGGCGCACAAAACCGCCGTCATCGACTCCTTTACTAAAAATCCACCTACAGAGGTAGCAGGCATTAAAGTCAAGGAAGTGGGGCGTAAAGACGGGATTAAGCTCTATTTAGAAGAAGGTAGCTGGGTTTTACTACGTCCTTCTGGTACAGAACCACTGGTACGCGTCTACCTAGAAACCAACACTCCCGAAAAACTCACCAAAATCGCCCAAGAGTTAGAAAGTGCCATTACTAAATTAGAGGCAGTAGCAGTTTAATCTGTCAGAGTTAGGAATTAAAAGTTAAGAGTTATGAATTAGGAGTTAAGAATTATTAATTTACAATTCTTAACTCCTGATTTCTCTTTTTGAGCAAAATATAACTGCTAACTTCTCACTTCAATCAAAGTATGAAAACTCTTGCTCCTTTTTTGACATCTCTAGTTGTAGCGATTTGGGTAATCGCGATCGCAATTATTTCAGTCCAAAATGCCACACCTGTATCGTTAAAATTCTTAACATTCCAATCGATTCAGATACCAATGGGTTTGGTGTTAGCTTTTAGTGCCGTTGTCGGGTTAATTGGCATGGCAGTGCTGCAACCTCTGTGGGGACTTGCTGGTATTAGACAGGGTAATTCTAGATTGGAAGACGATGCCGAATTTTTTGTTGATGATGAAGATTTTTAAGGTTTGAATAGCTGTGCAGTACCAAAACATTATTACAATCGAACCAGGAAAACGAGGTGGTAAGCCTTGTATTCGAGGAATGCGAATTACTGTATACGATGTTTTATCTTATCTTGCCTCTGGGATGACCTACGAGGAAGTGCTTAATGACTTTTCTTACTTGACACAAGAGGATATTTTGGCTTGCCTAAGCTATGTGGCTGATCGAGAACGGCTATGAGCGCAACTTATAAAGCAGATTTTAATTTGTGGATTGAACAGACAGCCCAATTATTGCGATCGCATCGCTGGCATCTTCAAAACTTAATACTAGTATCGTTAAAATTTTTAATATTCCAATCAATTCAACTCTCAGCAGTTTTAGTGTTAGCTTTCAATCCTGGTACCGGGTTAATTGGCAATTTAAACTAAAATCATAAAAAGTGAGTGACAGACTTAAATGTATATTAAAAATTTACAGATTCAGAATTACGGCCCTATAGATAATATAAGCTTAAATTTTGAACTTGATAACAATTCCTATCCAATCCCTCCCCTAATATTTCTTGGTAAAAATGGTACAGGTAAAACCTTAATATTATCCTTTATTGTTGATGGAATTATAGAACTAAAAAGAAGTAAATATGGTAAATTACAGGAAGTAGAAGAAAATCACTTTTTCAAAAAAGGCAAAAAGGATTATATAAAAGCTTATAAAGACTTTAGTTATGTAAATATTGATTTTGAAACACATGGCAAAATATTAAGTTATACAGAATTAGTTACTAATTTGTCATTTTCTGCATTTAATTCAAATTATTCGGCAAAAGTATTTTTGAATTTTGATGTTAATGAAAACATATTCCAAGAACATGGTTTTTATAAAAAAACATCTCCAATAAATGAAGTTAAAGAAACTTTAGAAAATAATATTTTTTTATATTTTCCACCAACTAGATATGAAAACCCGGCATGGTTAGGGAAGAGTGCTAACATTGATTTTCAATTTTCGGAAAAAATTGTAGGAGTATCCGATAGGAATATAGTAAAAAACAATGTTTTGAAAAAGATAGAAGCATGGATTTTAAATCTTTTACTAGATCAAGCAATTTATGAAAAAAGAATCCAGCCAAGAATTACACCATTAGGCTTGGTGGAACAATTATGGTTAGGTTATTCTGGCAAGAATACGGATATACTTGAACTGATTAATAAATTACTAACAATAATTTACAAAGTAAAAAATAAAAATATTGAGCATGTTAGAATAGGCGTAAGTGAAAAAAATCAAAGAAATATAGCTATAATAATAAAAAATGAAAATGAAAATGAAATAAATATATCACCTTCATTTTCTCATCTTTCTTCAGGAGAAATAATGCTATTAGCATTATTTGCTTCAATCCTCGAAGAATATGATTATATTAATAATACTCAAGCTCATGACACATCTAATATATCAGGAATTGTATTAATAGATGAAATAGATTTACATCTTCATATAGAACTACAAAAAGAAATACTTCCACAGTTATTAAAGTTATTTCCTAAAATACAATTTATTATTACTACCCATTCTCCGTTTTTTATTTTAGGATTAGACGCAGTTTATAATAATCAAGTTAAACTAATTGATTTACCTATAGGTAATGAAATCACAATTACAGAGTTTAGCGAATTTCAAAAAGCATATGACATATTTGTTGAAAAAAATGAGCAATTTAAGACTTTATATAAGACTCTTAGTCAAGAAATATTAGTATTGAGAAAGCCAAGAATTATCACAGAGGGAAAGACTGATTGGAAGCATCTAAAAACAGCATTAATAAAATTACAGAAACAAGGAAAATTTAAGCAACTAGATGTAGAATTTCTGGAATATGAAAATGAAATACAAATGGGAGATGGTGAATTAATTAAAATGTGCGAACAATTTGCCAAAACACTACATGAGAAAAAAGTAATATTTGTTTTTGATAGAGATAGTCAGGATATTATAAAAAAAGCCAATGGCAATAACATATTTAGGGATTGGGGTAATAATGTTTTTTCTTTTTGTATACCAGTTCCATCACATAGAATAAAGTATTCAAATATTTCTATTGAATTTTATTATAAAGATGACGAAATTAAAACTATAGATAACTTAGGAAAAAAACTTTATTTTTCTAATGAAATCGATATTGTTACTAAACAAAGTGCGACCAATAAATCAGTAGAAAAGCATATTAATGCATTAAATAATCCTAAACTAAATGAAGAATATGATAAAAAAATATATGACCAAGATGTAGATAAAATTCAAAATGACACTGGGAACTTAGTAGCTTTATCCAAAAGTAATTTTGCAAATAATATTTATAATGATAAAGATGGTTTTAAAGAGTTTGAAATAATTGAGTTTGAGAAAATATTTGAGATAATTGAACAAATATTATGCTCATAAAAGTAGGATTTGTGAATATAATTTATACACTAATGCGAGCGCATTATCATCGCACCTTTGGGAGGCTAACAGCTCAATGCAATGGACAAGTGCTCGCACTCGGCTTGACGCTAGAATATTAGTCGCAATCTTGTGGAGATGATTGGCGATGAAAATTAAAGCAGTTATCTGGCAAGAAGACAGTGTGTGGTGTGGTTCTGTACCTTCCCTACCAGGATGTCACACTTGGGGAGACAGCTACGAACATCTATTAGAAATGCTGCAAGATGCGATTCCAGTTTGGTTAGAAGTTGCCAGTCAACGAGAAGATCACCTTGATTTAGGATCATTCTCGTTTCAGTACGCAGCTTCAATTTTCCCTGAAAGTGAAGAGACAGTTTACTGACATTCAATCCCGGTGATATAGTCACAGTTGATTTTCCCGGTGTCACTGTTATGAGTTGAGCAATTTACTCATGAACTACTGCTAATTTCTACAATTGCTTCTCCTTGCCGCAGTCGTTCTATTGCATCAGGTAAAGTGATAGCAAGTAGCCGCTGCAAATTGCGATTTGTGACATTCCCACAGGTCAGCCAAAGGATTTGAGGTGGTATTCCTAACCGACAGGCCAAGTCAACAAAATCGCTGTCTTTGGTCATGATTACCGCCTTGGCAACTCGTGCTGCCTCAAAAATTTCCACATCTTTAGCATCTCGTAATCCAAACTCTCGTAGGGCAGTAGCCTCTATGTCAAAAATCTCAGTCAGCCAAAGTGCTAATGTGGGAGGCAACTGAGCATCAATCCAAATTTTCATGCTATCAGTCGAGGAAAGTCTGTTCGCCGTGCTGCAAACAATAGACAGGCTTGGATATCTTCGAGTTCGAGATCGGGAAAATCCTCTAAAATCTCAGAAACACTGACATTCTCAGCCAACATTTCTAAAATGTCAGTCACACGAATTCTCATGCCTCGAATACAAGGACGACCACCACACTGACCAGGAGTTTGAGTAATGCGAGTCAACAAATCAACCCTTGAGTTCATGCAAGTATTTTAATATCAGGTACTTTTATTTAACTCTAATTCTGCGATCGCAATTATTCCAGCCTAGCAGCTGGGTGTAGCAAAAGGGCAATCGCAGTCATCGCACACTAATACAACAGCAGCTAAGTTGGGCAATTTTAGGTTACTTGTAGCTTTAGGTAATCAATGAAGTCTAGAATTTCTGTATCAGTAAGTTGTAGACGCGATCACTTGCCATATTTCTGCTGCAAATAATCCCTTCCCTGCTCTGGAGTCCAATTTAATTGGGCTAAATATGTGTCACTTTGAGCTATCAAACAATTATTGAATTCACAGGTATTTTATTGGTAGGTATTTGTATTTGTTCTTGATTTAAATTATGATTCTCGTTAATTTTTAAACTTACTTTTTGCCCTAGAGTTTGCCAGTCAATTTTCCTATGTCCATCCCAGCTAACACCTATAGAGCGATAACTGACTGGATCGTAAATATTACAAAAAACTACATTACTATTCCCTGGGCTAACAGCGATCGTCAGTGGATTACGCAGTTGCTCAGAAGTAAGGATATCTAAAGATAATAACAAACTTTTAGAAAAGTAAGATTCACTTCCTGAACGGATTATATAAGGTTTGTCCGCCAAAATATATAAATCATTTTTTTCAACTTCATTAAACGTAGTTTTAACTTTTTTATTAACTTCTATTCCTGTTATCACTCCAGTCAAAGCTTTTTCATTAATTGGTATGCGTCTTCTATCTTCTGCAAGTATATACCAACAATGATCAGGTTCTCTGCTAACAAAAACATATTGAGGTCTTGGGGTTTGTCCAAATCCTAATTTAACTTCCATATTTTTGATGAATATTTTTGTAACCGAATTTGTTTAGCAACAAGCTTTTCCTATTTGTACTATCAAGCTATGAGTTACTTTATATATAATTCCCTAACCAGCAAGCTAATTAACGTTAAGGCAGAGAAAGTTGCGAAATTTAGTTAATCTATGACCCTCAAAGAATTAGAAACACAACTCCTAGCATTAACTCCTACCGAGAAGGCTGAAGCCATACAGATTTTGACCCAAACCTTAAGTCAAAGTTCACATGGAATTAGAAAAACTCCTGGTGTATGTGGCGGTGATGCCTGTATTGCAAATACTCACATCTCAGTTTGGCTACTGATAGAATCTCGTCGTTTTGGTATCAGTGAAGCACAACTTTTAGTCGATTATCCTGATCTGATTGCTGCTGACTTAGTAAATGCTTGGGCTTATGCAAATGCTCACCCTACGGAAATTGAAGAAGCAATCCGAAAAAATGAGTTTGAGCAAGTGCAGTGGTGGTATGTAGTCGGTACTGATTACGACGATGGCAAAAGTTTAGTTTTTGGCCCATGCCTGGAAGAAGCTGAAGCAACCACGCTAATGCACCGAGCAAACAACATACTTTTCTTGCTCAAGCTGCGGGGCATTAATCTAGTTTTAGATGGACTTGTCTTGAGCGTTGAGCGATTGCCGACTTGCAAACCTGGATGGATAACTGAATGGATACAGAGAGAGGGAATCAAATGAACATTATTACTTTATTGCAAAAAATAGATTTATTTTCTCCTTTAACCAGAGCAATCAAAATTTCAAGCCAAAGTTTCTGGATCGACACCTAGCGCATTCAACCTTTCAATTAACATTTTCACCTGTTGTTCTGCTGCGACACGTTGCTGTTCTTCAAAAGCTGCGAGTTCTTCCGCTTCCCTGATGCGTTCTTCTGGTGTCAGGAATCTTTGCCCTTCTTCGTCATACCAGTACAGCCACTCCCGCACTATACCTTGATAAATTCCCCGTTCCTGCCCAATTCCTAAACCAATTTCTGGTAGCCAAACAGGATTTCCTGACATTAAGATATATTCCCCATCAACTAAGCGATACACTTCCAAAGGCGACTTTTTACACCGAAGGGGACTATACACAACGTAGTACAAAATTCCTAATTCTTTGGCATAAAATTCTTTCTTGATGTTATATTCTTCTCGATATATTTGGGAAACAACTTCTAGCGCTAAAATTGGCAGTTTATTTTCTTCCCACAGTACATAACTCAGGCGTAAGTCCTCATCAATGAAGCGTTTAACTCCTAAGCTGAGAAACCCATCAGGGACAATGGCCGGTTTGTCTGGGTGATAATAAATACCCATATCAACACCAAAAAACCAATCCCAGCGATCGCACCAAACTAAAGCTAGTATCGTTTTTAGCAAGCCGGGAATTAAATTTTGGAGTTCATTATCCACAGCAGTATCATCTGAGTCGGGTAATTCTTCGGAAGATGGCAAACAATGCAGTGGATCGTAGTTTAACATGAGCGGTTTTGCTAAATCTGATTCTAGATAAATTGTACGTAATCTATTGATGTGCGATCGCATAGCAAAAATCAAAAACCATTTTTAGCGTAGGCGTAGCCTGTCGTAGACATCGCCTTGTGTCTTGCTTATCAGTACTTCTGTACTCATAAATGTAAAATATTTCTATTAAATAAATGTTTTTTCGGTACTGACTACTAGAGTGTCTAACTGACAATAGCAAAAAAGGGTGGATTTTGGTTGAGATTCCAATTTGGTAAAGTTGTAAACTAGCTACTACAAATGTTGCGACTCTATCCAGAATTTGATGCTACTTTGGGCAAATGACAAATGATATGATCAATGTTAGCGATCGCGCTGATTTTGATAGTCCTTGAAAATAAATTATATAAGCTTATTTTCCCCAAGCAAAGCGCAACCCAACCTACAATTTTTCACAAAGCCAACCGTATTGCATCTCATCATTTACCAATGCAAAATTTTTTAACTCAGGTCGATGATTTGTTTTTTACTTTACAGAATTAAAAATTACGAGTGAGTAATAAAAAGGGCAGGTACAAAACCCGCCCTCAAAGTAATCAATATTTAAACTCGCAACTTAATTAGCGATTTGAGGCGCACTCAAAGAAACCTTTAGTGCATCGTCTTTTTGCTGTGCTAATGTCGGCACGGAATCACGCAATCTTGCGGTCAATTGTACAGTTGTAGCGTCGTACATCTGAGTCAGCAATTTTGGATAGAAACCAATACCAATAATTGGAATTAACAAACAGGCAATGATAAATACTTCACGGGGTTCGGCATCTATCAAAGCTTGGTGAGAAACTAATTCCTCGTTCTCTTTACCGTAAAAAATTTCTCGCAACATCGACAGCAGATAAATCGGAGTTAAAATCACTCCCACTGCCATCAAAAACACCACGATAACTTTGAAGGTAGAGCTATAAGCATCGCTAGTAGCAAAGCCCACAAATACCATTAATTCTGCCACGAAACCGCTCATCCCTGGCAATGCCAAAGAAGCCATTGAACAGGTGGTGAACATAGCGAAAATCTTCGGCATTCTCTTAGCAACACCGCCCATTTCATCCAACATCAGGGTGTGTGTGCGATCGTAAGTTGCTCCTACAAGGAAGAACAAACTTGCCCCAATTAACCCGTGGGAAACCATTTGTAATACTGCCCCACTCAATCCCAAATCGGTGAAGGAGGCGATACCAATCATCACAAAGCCCATGTGAGAAATTGAGGAGTAGGCAATTTTTCGCTTCAGGTTACGTTGGGCAAAGGATGTCAAGGCAGCGTAGATGATATTAACTACCCCCAAAACTACGAACACTGGTGCAAAATAAGCGTGGGCATCAGGGAGCATTTGGGCATTCATCCGAACTAAGGCGTAACCGCCCATTTTCAAGAGAATACCTGCCAATAACATGTGTACTGGGGCTGTAGCTTCACCGTGGGCATCAGGTAGCCAGGTGTGCAAGGGAATAATCGGCAACTTGACGGCGTAAGCAATCAGGAAGCCAGCATAGAGGGCAAGTTGGAAATTGAGGGCGAAATCTTTTAAGGCGAGCGATCGCATATCGAATGTCACCGTATCGCCGTAAAATCCCATTGTCAGGGCAGACAGCAAAATAAACAGCGAACCGCCAGCGGTGTATAAAATAAATTTGGTTGCTGCATATTGCCGCCTTTTGCCTCCCCAAATCGACAGCAGAAAGTATATCGGTACTAGTTCCAGTTCCCAGACCAGGAAAAACAACAGCATATCCTGGACAGCGAACACGGCAATCTGACCGCCATACATCGCCAAAATCAAGAAGTAAAATAGCTTCGGCTTGAAGGTAACAGGCCAAGCTGCTAAAATCGCCAGCGTAGTAATGAATCCAGTCAAAATAATTAGGGGCATGGACAAGCCATCTGCCCCTACTGACCAATTCAAACCCAATTGTGGTACCCAGGGGTAACTCTCCACTAACTGCAAATCTGGATTGGAAAAATCATACCCAGTATAAAAAGCGTAAACAATTAGTGCAAAATCTATCAGCCCCACGATCAGGGAGTACCAGCGCACTGTTTTGCCTTCTTTGTCAGGGATGATGGGAAGAAGTAGCGACGCCGCTATCGGAAACAGAATAATCGTCGTCAGCCACGGGAAATTAGCTGTATTCATCACAATTCGTCTGCTATCAAAATCATGTTTGGCAAAAAGTCACTAGTTATTAAGTAACAGCTTTTTGGGGATTTCGTCTTCCTCGTTAGGTTGATTTAATTAAATTAGCAATCCCCCATTTCTTTTCTTGGGAGTCTTTTTTGACATTTGGGGGTGCAGAATGTGCGTTGTGATACTCCAAGTCTTGTCAAAAATTTACCCTAAAAACTGTACGTTCGCTTATTTTGAGATGGCAAAAGGAATTAATACCTTGAGAGGAAAGGAATAGGACAATTTTCTAACCGAATCGCATAATGCCTCTCATTTCTCAGTAATGTGGAGAAAAACAATAGGGCAATTCTTGGATAAAAGCGATCGGTTCACTCCTAAACTTTGAATGACTTCGCTTTATGTAGAGGATTCACTCAGTTTGAATTTATCACCATGCTTCCTGGGTCGGCCCTTACCAGCTTATCAACTCACTATGAGTCATTCGTTGGTTTAAATAAACCCAGTACCATATTAGACTTGTCACGCTAATATCTGTTTTCTACCTCTGTTTGGAACTTGCTAGTTTATCTGCAAGTTTGACATTGGCTGGCGACCCTTCCTCAAAAATCGAGCCAACGATCGCATGATCTAGACGCAATCGCACCTTTGCTAGCAAATTATCTGGCAAAGGAACGTAGCCACTTTCTGAGATTAAGGAACGGTTAGCAGCATTTAGGTGGTAATCTGCAAAAACTTTGACGGCAGGATTTTCTTTAAGAGCTGTCTTGCTGACGTATATAAATAGAGGACGGGAAAGGGGATTATAGCTGCTGTTGGCGATCGTTTCTGGGCTTGGCTGTACGCATTTACCTTCCTTGTTCTCAATAGCAAGAGCTTTGAGAATGTTCTGATTTTTTAGGTAGCGGGAAAAGGCTGTAAAGCCAAGACCTCCCGGCTCAGACGCTACTGTCTGAACAGTTACGCTTTCCTCTTCACTGGTTTTGTAGTCGTTGCGGATTTTCCCACTTTTGCCAATTATCACCTCACTAAAATAGTCTACAGTACCAGTGCCTACAGCAGGGCCAGCCAGTATTAGGGGATATTGATCGGGGTAATCATTACGAACTTGGTTCCAGTTAACGATTTTGCCTGATGCCGCAGACTCCCATATTTTGCTCAGTTCTTGAGGTTTGAGGCAAGTAGCCCAAGTGTTGGTGCGATTGACTACAAGGGAGATGCCATCAAGGGCGAGGGGCAATTCAACGAATTCAATGTTGTTTTTTTGGCAGGCTTCAATCTCTGACTTTTTTATCGGACGGGCTGCCATTGAGATATCAGTTACGCCAAGGCAAAACCTTGTAAAACCGTCTCCAGTACCGTTCTTCCCAATAGCTATTCTTACATTGGGGTTTACTTTTCTAAATTGTTCTTTCATTGCTTCACTAATGACAGAAACCGTACCCGAACCGTCAATCAGTACATTTTTACTTGCATCTAAGGCAGTATTGCCACTTACTCTGCTGTCTAGTGGCGTATAAACTTGCCTTTGCTCGCTGGTACAAGCAGTCAAACTCACCAATAAGATAGTTGCTAAAAAACACTTAATATGTATCATTATTTTAACTATAAATAGATACAGCCAATTTATATGTAGATTATATGGAAAAGTGTCAGAATACTTTACGAGAAAATTTATTTACGCTTTTGATAAATGGCATTCATGGAAAAGAATAAAAAGCAAAAAATACTATTCTTTGCATTACTAACCCTTTGTGGTATCACTCTTGCATTAGCTCTATTTGGGTTTTACACCTATTGGCACACTGCACAGCAGAGACTTCAAAAAGCTAAAAACCAAGCCCAGCGAGAAGCTGTGCTAACGACTCTGGAAATCGAGAACGAACTGCGTAACACTCAAGATAATTCTCTTGCTCTTGCTAACTCCCTCACAACAGGTGAAATCAACGATAAGCAACTATCAGCGCAACTCCAACAAAAAATCGAAAAAAACCCTTATCTTGCTACCTTCGGTGCAGCTTATGAAGCTGGTGTTAGTAGAAGCAAATCCCAAAAGCTAGATGCACCTGTCTATTTCAGGGTAAATAACAGTGTGCAATTAGAGCAACAAGAGAAGAATGATGACAACACAAAATATCCCTGGTATCGCAAGACGTTGCAGGATGGAGCATCTTGGGGAGAACCGTACCGCAGGTCACAGCAGTCTCTCTTGACTGAACCCGTAGTGGGATTTTATGCTCCGTTCTATCGTTTGCAGGGCAAACAAAAATTGCCGCAAGGAGTGCTTTTTAGTGAATATTCCTTAAGTCAAATACAACAGTTGATTGATTCCTTAAAACTGGAATTGGGAAAAACGGGCTACGCCTTTGTTCTTTCTAAAAATGGAACTTTTGTCTATCATACGATTACTGATAATGTAAAACAGCAAAACAACTTGGTTGAAATTGCTGCCAAGCAGAACAACAAACAACTCTTAGCATTAGTTAAACAGGCGCTTCAAGGTAAGGAAGGCGAAGCGGAGTTGTTCGATGAAACCACAGGTCAAAATTCTTGGTTTTTCCTGCAACCAACTAAGCTGAATAATTGGGTGGTGGGAGTGGTCTTTCTCAAACAAGAAGTTTTGCTAGATGACCAAACTAAGCGGCAAACGCTAATCTTAAGCTGTTTAGCCTTGGTCTGGTTTTTCATTTGTTTGTCAGTTCTAATGTTGCGGGCTTATGAGTTTCGTGCTAGCCGAGTGTGGATAGTGTCGTCAATCTCTAGTATCTTGTTTGCCACAGAAATCGGAATGATTTGGAAATTAGCTTTGGGCGATCGCAATTATATAGCCAATCACAACGTCCTGCTTAATCAAGCACAAGTTGATAAATTATTGGCTCCCCAAGTCAAGTTAAATAAAAACTTAAACCGAAAGCCGCCGTTATATGTGCCTACTGGAATTTTCATTCAGTCCTTAGAATTTGAAAGTGCTAAAAAAGTTTTTATGACGGGTTACATCTGGCAGAAGTATACCAAAGGCATTCACGATGGGTTGACTCGCGGTTTTATTATGCCGGATGCTGTCAGTGTCAACGATGTACAAGTGAAGGAAGCTTACCATTATACCCAAGGAAATGTTGAGGTTATTGGCTGGTATGTGGAAGCTACAGTGCTGCAAAATTTGGATTACTCTCACTATCCCTTTGACTACAAAGATATTCAAATTCGGCTATGGCACAGCGATTTTAACGCTCAAAGTAATTTAAACCGCCAAGTATTTCTCACGCCCGATTTTGAGAGTTATAAAATTATTAACCCCAGCGCCCATCCTGGTTTGGATAAGAGACTAGTCTTGGATGGCTGGCAGATTGAAGATAGTTTTTTTGAATATCTTTATGCAACATACGATAGCAATTTTGGGATACAAAATACTATTTTTAAAACAAATGTTCCTGAACTGAATTTTAATATTACTACCAAACGCCAAGTTATCAGTATTTTTATCTCCAGAATCGGCCCACTGTTTGTAGTCGTTGTCATGCTGTTTGCCATGCTGGTGATTGCCGATAGAGATAAGGCTATGGAGGTTTTGGCAGCTTGTGCTGGTTTTATTTTTATTGTCATTCTTGACCAAGTTTCGCTTAGGGAACAAGTCCTTGCTAAAGAACTTGTTTATTTCGAGTTTTTCTACTTAGTTATTTATTTCTACATTTTCTTGATAACTATTAACGCTGTTTTAATGCTCGTAAAACCGGATTTAAAGCTGTTACAGTATAAAGATAACTTGATAGCTAAAATTTTTTACTGGCCTTCTCTTCTGAAGCTGTTGCTGTTAATTACTATTTTTATATTTTTCTAAAGCAATTTGTTAGAGAAGCCTATTATGTTATTCCTGAAATTAGAGACTTGAGCAAAGATTTAAAAATCCTTCTCCCAAAGGCAGCTTGTAAATTTCGATTCACGGGTATTGTTTTGAAAAGAATCGTCAAATGACTTACCAGAAATCTTGATGAGATATCTCATTAACGTGAAAATGCCTAAATCACAAAATTCAAAAAATAATGTAGAGGCAAAGGGGCAGACAGCCGCCCCTTTGCTCCTATGAAAATCAGGTAACACCAAAGACAATCACTAAGCCCAAAACCGCCCCAAATACAATCAAGGCATAAAATTGAGCGCGACCGTTTTCTAGGTACTTCAGACCTTCACCGCTAACAAGGGTAAAAAAGCCTGTGAGGTTAACAGCACCATCTACAACACGGAAGTCAACTTCCATAACTTGTCTAGCTACGCGACGCAAGCCGAGGACAAAAACCCGATGATAAATGTCATCAAAGTACCACTTGTTGAGAGATAACTCGTAAAGTGGTTCGATTTTAGCAGCGATCGCAGCCGGATCAATTTTACGGCGCAAATACATCAGCGAAGCCAGGGTAATCGCAATCAAAGAAATTCCAACTGAGGCACCCGCCATGATGTAGAATTCCGTCGGATTGAACTCGGAAGTCTTTTCTATAACTTCGGAGAGAGTTTCGCTAGGAGGAAAGATAAACTCTTCAAAATAATTGGCGTAGGGAGTTCCCACCAAACCAATCAAAATCGAAGGCACAGCCAACAGTGCCAACGGCAGCGTCATCGTCCACGGCGATTCATGAGGAGAGTCGCTGTGATGCCCGTGAGAGTCATGGGAGTCATGGGAGTCATGGTGTTCACCAGTGGCAGCCAATTCTCCTTTTTTCATTGCCCCAGGCCCAAAATTCGGGGCTAGTTCTTCTGACTCTAATTCCAGGACAATTGTCGCCGCAGCCTTCTTGAGTTTTTCCTTGATTTTCTCGTCAGTACCCTGGAATTTGCCTTCAAATGTCATGAAATACATTCTAAACATATAGAAAGCTGTAATCCCGGCAGTTAGCCAGCCGATAAACCAAAGGAGTGGGTTAGCCTCAAAAGCATTCCCTAAAATTTCATCTTTTGACCAGAAACCAGCAAAGGGTGGAATACCAGAAATTGCCAAGCAACCAATCAAAAAGGTAGTTGCTGTGACAGGCATATACTTTCGCAGTCCACCCATCAAGCGCATATCTTGCGCTAAGGCGGGGTTGTGTCCAACGACACCTTCCATACCATGAATTACTGAACCTGAACCCAAGAACAGCATCGCTTTGAAATAGGCGTGGGTCATCAGGTGGAATAGTCCAGCACTGTAGGAACCTATTCCCATTGCCATCACCATGTAACCAAGTTGGGAAATGGTGGAGTAAGCCAAGCCTTTTTTGATGTCGTTTTGGGTAATGGCAATGCTAGCCCCCAAAAACGCCGTAAACGCCCCAGTAAAGGCAATGACATTCATTGCGGCTGGAACGTCTTCAAATACTGGGTACATCCGGGCAATCAGGAAAACACCCGCCGCCACCATCGTTGCTGCGTGAATCAAGGCAGAAATGGGGGTGGGGCCTTCCATTGCGTCTGGTAGCCAGACGTGGAGGGGGAATTGGGCTGATTTCGCTACTGGCCCTAAGAAAACTAAAATCGCAAACAGGACAGCGAGAAAATTGCTGATCGAACCTGATTCGACAAGTTGGGCGAGGCGATCGCCCATGATATTAAAATCAAAGCTTCCTGTTGCCCAGAACAGCCCCAAAATACCGAGTAACAAACCAAAGTCGCCTACGCGGTTGGTCACAAAAGCTTTTTGCGCGGCATCGGCTGCTGACTTGCGATCGTACCAAAAGCCGACCAGCAAGTAAGAACACATCCCCACAAGTTCCCAGAAGATATAAATCTGTACTAGGTTGGGGCTGACCACCAGACCTAACATTGAGGAGCCAAACAAACTGAGATAAGCGTAAAACCTCACGTAACCGGGATCGTGAGCCATGTAGCCATCGGTGTAAACCATGACTAAACAGGCTACCGTTGTGACAATCACCAGCATTAGGGCTGTCAGGTGGTCAATAGTGTAGCCCATGCTCAAGTGAAAATTACCTGCTGCCGCCCACTCAAAGGTGCGAAGATAAGGCGCGTGTCCTTGAATTTGACTCCATAACAAGGCAAACGACAGCCCCATAGCTGCTGCCATCATGGAGATAATCACCACAGCGTTAAGCTGCCGTAGGCGGTTTGTCACCTGATTCAACGAGATTAACCCTAGACCGACCAGCATTGCCCCAAAAAGAGGGAACACCGGAATCAGCCAGGCATACTGATAGATTACTTCCATCACTGACGCCTACTTTTAGAATTCTTGATTAGCGTGTCTAAACTGTTAATAATTGTGACACACACCCTTTAGGATAAAATAACCCACCCAAGGCTGATTGGGTGGGGTATTAAGCATGGTTTTAGATTTGGTCATTAGTCATTGGTCATTAGTCATTGGTCATTGGTCATTAGCCCCATGCCCTATGCCCTATGCCCCATGCTCAATATCCATCAAGCTGACCGACACTCTAAGTCCACTGTTTTTGAACTTTTGTAGATTTTGGGGTAACTGCTGTAGCTGGCTTTAATCTCTTCTAAAGCTAGACGTAAATCTTCTCTGCCACGAAAGCATTCCAAGCGATGGCGAATAGTGCCATTTTCAATCAATAGTAAAGTGGGTAGTGATTTTAGCCTATAGGTAGTAGACAATTTAAAATTTTGATCGGCGTTAACCCCGACTAATTTAATTTCATCCCCGCACTGGGCTTGAAATTGCAACAATAGTGGGTGAATAACTCGACACAAGCCACACCAAGGTGCTTCAAAGTTAACTAAAACAGGAATAGGAGATTCTAAAACTTCTTCAGTAAATGTCCGCTCACTAACCGACAACACCATGACGCCTCTTGGATTATAAGGTTTTTATTTTTATATCAAACTAGCTATCAGTACTGAATTAAGTAGTACTGAGTCCGAGTTCTGGTTGCTGAGTAGAAGTCCATAACTAAAGTTAGCGGATTGAATGAGGAACTCGTTTATTTTGCTTTTAGAGTTAAACCGGGGATTGGGATCAATTACCAAGCTGTGAATACTAAGTTATTTGCTTTTACTCAGGACTCAGGACTCAGCTACTGCTTCAGAGGAGGGTTGGCAAGTCGCTAACTGCCGATAGATGCTTTCAGGACACAGAATAATTGGCAAAAATTGAGCGCGTTAATGTGTCTCTGACTCAAAAGCGACCTTAGAAGTCGCGTTGGCTTTTTTTAGATGTTAAACTCCTGATTGCCGTGACCGCCTGGGGATTTGACTGAATCTGCCACTTTCTTTCAAGGAAAGGCAACTGACCAACGACTACCAATATAAAATCTCAAGCTGACTGAACGCACCCCCCACTGATAGATGTTTGAATTTATCCTACATTGATTTGGAGCAATTGATAAGCTGAAATTTCCATCTATTTCGGATTTTCTGCTGACACTGGGGATCGTCTAAGATTACCATCCTATGCTACTAGTTGCTTCCAGTAACAGAGGGTGCGACCACCAAAGCAAAGCTATAAAAATGGTAACTCCCAAATAGGCAGGGCGGAGAAATTCCCGCCATCTGAGAGATTGACGCCCGTCAATAATTGCTTTAAAGGGAATAATTGAAGTCCGCTGTCTGGCAATTTCAAAAGCTTCTCCATAACGATCGCTCAAACGGCGATCCCCATGCCAAACCCCAAACAAGTGATGCAATATTAATCCAATGGAAGTCACAAGGGTAAAGGTAGTACCCAGCCAGAGAGTATGGGCAACACACCAAATTATTTGTCCTACCATCTGGGGATGACGGGTAATCCGAATAATTCCTGTTTCGTAGAGATGAACTTGGGGCTTTTGAATAGCAGCAATTTCTAGTAGATTGAAGGTAGCAGGATATAAAAACAAAAACGAGATTGCTGATAGCAGCCAAACAAATTCTCGAACTCCTGGCACCCCTTGTACCTGCCAAATTTGCAAACCATCATAACGGTGCCCAAAAAAGTAAATAATTAATATCACAGCCAACAGTAGGCTGACTAATGCAAAGAGAATGCGATAAAACCTTGGGCCAATGTATTTTTCTGCCCAAGGGCGTAAAGCAGCGCCTCCACTGTGAGCGATCGCAAAAACTATTTGTAACCCTAGTATGACAAAATGACTGGGTGTCAACCAAGAAATCAGCAGCATATACACAGGTGAAGTAATTTAAAGAAAACTGAATTCAGTACAACCAATACCACAAAGTATTCAAAAGGGGACTTTAGTCAAGATGTTGTGCTACTGTCTTTTTCGAGTCAATCCTTCAAGTTTAATATGCAATAAATCATGTCCGGCTGATTGCTGCCAAACCGGATTTATTACGTGCATCTACTCCTTTAAAAGTTTGTGGGTTGAGCCTTATGTCTGACCTTCCTTTCACTTTAGATCAGTTACGTATCCTGAAAGCGATCGCCCAAGAAGGAAGCTTCAAGCGTGCCGCTGATAGTCTTTACGTCTCCCAGCCTGCCGTCAGTTTGCAAGTCCAAAATCTTGAACGGCAACTCGATGTCCCCTTATTCGATCGTGGAGGACGACGCGCCCAATTAACCGAAGCTGGGCATCTACTCTTAAACTATGGTGAAAAAATCCTCAGTCTCTGTCAGGAAACTTGCCGCGCGATCGAGGATTTACAAAATCTCCAAGGTGGTACTTTAATTGTCGGTGCTTCTCAAACCACTGGCACTTATCTTTTGCCCAGAATGATCGGTATGTTCCGACAAAAATATCCAGATGTGGCAGTGCAATTACACGTCCACTCTACCCGGCGGACTGCTTGGAGTGTCGCTAACGGACAAGTCGATCTGGCGATTATCGGTGGTGAAATTCCTGGTGAACTGTCAGAATCTTTAGAAGTTATTCCTTACGCTGAGGATGAACTAGCGCTGATTTTACCTGTCTTTCATCCTTTTACCAAACTTGAAAAAATCCAGAAAGAAGACCTATATAAATTACAATTCATTGCTTTAGATTCCCAATCAACTATCCGCAAAGTAATTGACCAAGTGTTAGCACGTTGTGAAATCGATACCAGACGTTTTAAAGTTGAAATGGAATTGAATTCCATTGAAGCGATTAAAAATGCTGTGCAATCTGGTTTAGGAGCTGCCTTTGTTTCAACTAGTGCGATCGCTAAAGAGTTACAAATGGGCGTTCTACACCGTACTCCCATTGAAGGCGTTGTCGTCAAAAGGACGCTGTGGCTGATTTGTAATCCCAATCGCTATAGATCCAAGGCCGCAGAAGCCTTTAGTCAAGAAATTTTGCCCCAGTTTGCTAACCCAGGATGGAATCAAAATGTGTTAAAATTAACACAAAAAAGTTTAGTGTTAACTACATTGGAGGTAGCAACACCCACCTCATCTGGCGAAGACTAAAATCAGGTTATTAGTCCCTTGTCATTTGTCCTTTGTTTTTTGTAAATGACCAAATAATTCGTAATGACGCTTCTCTGTCGCTAACTTAATTCGTAATTATTAACCCATTGTGTTCGTGCAGGGTGCTGTAGACAAGCCAAGGGTTTGACATCAGGAAAAAAATTTCCTGTTCCTTATTAACAAATTTAGTTACTCTGTAACCAGAACTAATTACGAATTACGTAGCTTGCTTCTTGCCATTGGCGTAGCATCTCGTAGAGAAGGCGAGTATTATCAATTGCGAATTATTTTGACTAATCACGAAAATGGAAGTTTACTGCACTCGTCCACGTTGTCCACGCCCACAAAACTATTTTGCCGATTTAGATGATGTTACGACACTGAAAACAACCCAGCAAAAGTATTGCACTACCTGTGGTATGCCATTGATGCTAGATGGTCGATACGTGCCAACAAAACTGCTGGGAAGGGGCGGGTTTGGAGCAGCATTTTTGGCACGCGATCGCCGAATACCGGGAATGCGTCAATGCGTGGTTAAACAGTTTCAACCAGCGGGAAATTTAACCTTAACTCAACTGCAACAAGCGCAGTTAATGTTTGAAAGAGAAGCAGAAGTTTTAGCACAGCTTGGTAACGATCACGAGCAAATTCCTGATTTATTTGCCTTCTTCCCAGTGATAGTTAATAGCTTGCAACCAGGAGAGCAAGACCAATTTTTTTACTTAGTGCAAGAATACATTGACGGGCAAACCTTAGAGGAAGAATTAATTCAACAGGGCAAATTTTCTGAACAGCAAGTGTTAGAGGTATTGCAAGGAATTCTGCGGGTTCTAGAGTTTGTCCATGATAGAGGCATTATCCACAGAGACATTAAACCTTCAAACATCATGCGTCGTCGTGATGGGAAACTTTTCTTACTAGACTTTGGCGCAGTCAAGCAAGTAACAAATGTTGCACTTTGTTCTGCGGCTTCTTCCACAGGAATTTATTCTATGGGATTTGCACCGCCTGAACAAATGGCTGGTGGGCAAGTATTTCCATCTACAGATTTATACGCTTTAGCTGTAACTCTGATTACCTTGTTAACAAACCAGGAAGCAATTCAACTATTTGATGCCTATAGCAACCAGTGGAAATGGCGAACTCAAGTGAGTGTCAACCCTCACCTTGCTGACATTTTAGACAAGATGTTGCTACCTGCGGCTAATCAGCGCTTCCAGTCAGCCCAGGAGGTTCTACGCGCACTTAACTCACAGGAGGCTCAAGCCCCTACACAACTTCATTCGCCCTCTGTAACCCTCCCGCCACAACCACCCCAAGGTTTTAGCCCTGTTGTTCCCCGTCGTCCACCAACTCAGCCAGCGTTTTCTACATTGGAATTATTGGGTGGGGCGGCATTTAGTGGATTTGAGGGTGCATTGATCGCGATCGCCCTGTTCAGTCTAGTCAAATCACCAATAGTTACTTTGATTATTTCCGCCCTAATTTTAGGTATACTTATTTTTGCCCAAACTCGGCGATGGATTGAAAAGTTCGATTTATTAATTATTCCTACAATTACTTTTGCAATTATTTTTTTTATCCCCTTTTTACGCGGAGGTATTGACCTTCCGTCAATGGTAATTTTAGCAGTTGGGGCAGGCTTAGTAGCTATTTCATTGACAGCTGTATTTCGACTTATTTATAAATTGCTATCTCTCTTACTTTAAAAAATTTCTGAATTCAAATTTGTTCATGTCACAAAAGAATGAAACTGCAATTTTAGCCTTGGCCCTGCTGCTGACAGTTGGTATAGTTGGCGGTGGTTTTTGGTGGTTTACTAACAATGGGGTCAAAATTGGTAATACCAACATTCAAAATCAACAACCAGGCAACAATTCATCCTTACAAGACCGCATTAGTTTTGGAGAAAAAGCCTTTACTCCGGGTGACATTTCTGCTGTGAAAAAAGAAGGAGTACAGGCGATCGCAGCTAAAAATTACGAGCGAGCGATCGCCAATTTCACAGCTGCCCTAAAACTCAACCGTAACGATCCAGAAGCATTAATTTTTCTTAACAATGCCCGCATCGGTTCTTCCAAGAGCTATACCATTGTGGCTTCTGTACCATTTGGCACTGACCCCAATGTTTCTTTAGAAATTTTACGTGGGATAGCCCAAGCCCAAAATCAAGTTAATAGCTCTGGAGGAGTCAAGGGAGTATCGTTGAGGGTAGGGATAGCTAGCGATGACGACAATCCAGAAATAGCCAAGCAAATCGCTTCTGGCCTAGTCAGTAATTCCGAAGTATTGGGTGTAGTTGGGCCGAATACCAGCGATTCCACCTTAGCCGCAGGTGCTATCTATACTTCTGGACAACTTGTAGCCATATCTCCCACCAGTACATCTGTCAAAATTTCTAACTTTAGCCGCTACGTTTTTCGCACAGTTCCCAGTGATTTTATGGCTGCGAGAACTTTAGCCAACTATATGGTGAGAACCTTGCAGAAAAAAAATGCAGTGGTTTTCTTTAATTCCCAGAGTAACTATAGCCAGTCTTTAAAATCAGAGTTTGTCTCATCCGTTTCCTTAGAGGGTGGACAGGTAGCCAGCGAATTTGACTTATCCAGGGCGGATTTTAGTGCGGCTAAAAGCGTAGAACAAGCAACTAAACAAGGTACAGAAGTGGTGATGTTAGCTGCTAACACTGAAACTCTCGATAAAGCGCTGCAAGTAATTCAGATTAACCAGAAAAAGTTAACTCTGTTGGCGGGAGATGATGTTTACACCGCTAAAACTTTGGAAATTGGCAGAGAACAAGCTGTGGGGATGGTATTAGCAGTTCCCTGGCATATTGATAGCGATCCAAAGTCAGATTTTCCCCAGAAATCGCGGCAATTATGGGGCGCTGATGTGAGTTGGCGAAGTGCCCTCAGTTATGATGCCACTGTCGCTCTAATTGCGGCATTAGAACGCAATCCCACGCGAGCTGGAGTCCAACAAGCACTCTTGTCATCTGACTTTTCTGCCGCTGGTGCTTCTGGTACAATTCGGTTTTTAGCATCAGGCGATCGCAATGCGCCAGTCCAACTTGTAAAAATTGTTCCTGGTTCTCGCTCTCGCACTGGTTATGACTTTGAACCAGTGCGTTAACCAGTAATAAAAAATTAAAAGTTAACCAATTGTTAACCTGGAAAAACCCTGAAGATGAGAAATTAAGCTTTATGGGGAAAAATCTTAGTATCAACTAACAATTTATCCTCACCAATACTCAAGCCTTGAGAAAACAGACGAATAATCCAGGGGAAATTTATTATACCTTGGGTTTTAAAGTAGTCAGAAGTGAGGGTTTGTCAGCATTTTTAGTAAAACACCCGTCCTCCAAATACAATCTCAAGTAGCAAGCACTTGTCAAGTCAAGCACTTATATTGAATGGACGCGCGCGTAATTATACTATGTCCCAAAAAAATGAAACAACTATTCTTGTATTATCCATCCTAATCACCGTCGGGCTAATAGCTGGCGGTTTTTGGTGGTTTACTAGAAAATCTGGTGTCGATCTAAATACAATTAATTCTGGTAGCACCAAAACGCCCCAAACCGGATCGGAACAACCTAGTGCCAATACTTTCACTTCAGTAAAGGATGTTCCTACAGGATTATTTAATTACGGAGGCAGTACATCTTGGGCACCAATTCGATTAGTAGTTGATCCAGCAATTCAAGCCGTGCGGCCAGAGTTACGGCTACGCTATGTACAACCCAGTAATGCATCTCCTGGGTCTGGTACTGGCATTCAGTCCTTGATAGATGGTCAACTCGCCTTTGCCCAGTCCTCCCGACCAGTTCTAGATCAAGAATTAAGCCGTGCCCAGTAGCGTGGGTTTAGTTTAAAACAAATTCCTGTGGCAATTGATGGTTTAGCGGTTGCAGTTAATCCCAACCTGAATATTCCAGGATTAACAGTAGAACAGTTAAAGTCAATTTACATAGGCAAAATCAATAATTGGAGCCAGGTGGGCGGCCCCAATATCTCAATCAAGCCCTATTCTCGCCGTATTGCTGATGGCGGTACTGTCGAACTTTTTGTCCAAGACATTTTGGGTGGTCAAGCTTTCAGCTCCAATGTAGAATTTATCTCCACAACCACCCAAGCCTTGCAAAAATTGGCTGATAGTCCTGGTAGCATCTACTACGCTTCTGCCCCAGAGGTGATTCCTCAATGCTCAATCAAGGCCTTGCCGTTGGGGCGCACGCAAGGGCAATACATAGCTCCATACCAAGAACCTTCTGTCCTCCCGTCTGAATGTCCTGGTAAACGGAACAAGTTGAACATTGAGGCTTTCCAATCAGGAAAATACCCGATTACCCGCAATCTGTTTGTGGTGGTCAAACAGAATGGTCAGACTGAGCAGCAAGCAGGTGTCGCTTACGCCAACTTACTGCTGACTGAGCAGGGACAGGAACTAATTACCCAAGCGGGATTTGTCAAAATTCGCTGACACCTACGATTGCCTGTGGTGGGGTCTAGCCCATCACATTCAAGACAGAGTGGCGGAAATCGCCGCTCTGAACTGTACCTTAACCAGCTCTATTAATCGACTCTGCTGGCAAGCATATTAGATTATCGCCTTGAGTCAGGATTAAACCACGTTGACGCAGCTTACCCATCAAGCGGGTGACAGTGACACGAGTAGAACCAATCGCGCTACCAATTTGGGCATGGGTGAGGGGAAAGGGCAGACAATAACCGCGAATCACATCAGGATCGGTGTCGCTCATTGCTGGCTCTCCATATTCCTCAATTAACAATGTGAGAAATCCTAAGAGTCGGTCAATTGTGCGGCGTTGTCCCAAGGCACTCAGCCACAGCAGCTTACGCTGGTGCTGATACCTAAAGGCATCCATAACTTCGCGACGGAAGTGAGGCCAGTTGTCTAAATCATGCCAGTACATCCACAGCACCGCAGTTTGATCGACATGGGCGTAAGCCTGGAGCGTGAATGGTGACTGAGCAACAATTTCAAATGGCTGTCCCGCTCCCACAAAACCCAAGAACGCTTCTTCAGGAGTTCTGTTGATTCGTCGAGACGTTAGCTGACTGGCAGTCGCACTAACTTGGGCAGTTCCTACCATACGGATCGCACCCCTTTGCACCAAATACAGCAATCCAGGCCGGGCTGGAATGCGCTCATCTTTGCTAAAGGTGCGGCAGCGATAGTGTTCTTGAGCCCAGTCAAGAATGCGTTGCCAAGTCAAAAAAGGCCGTGATGCCTCAGAAAAGGAGGATGGAGATTGCATAGGTAACAAAGAGCGTTCGGCTGAAGACAAAGACGTAAATAAAAGGGTGCAAGGAGTGTCTTTGTGTTGACGAGGCAGGCTTAACGCCTAACAGCGCCAGCCAATCCAAAGAATAGAAAGCAAATTACTCTCTACTCTTTTGTTATACTTCCTACTGTACAATGGTGGTAGTAAAGTTTACTTACTATTCATCGATTATTCATCAAATTTTATCCTCTTCTCATTTTTCTTCATCTAAATTAAATTTATACCGCAAGATAGATGGCAAAAATGTAACAAATATATCTTACATTACTATTTAAATAATATTACGTGCATTATAAATTACCAGTTAGCAAATATACGTCAATTAAACAGCTATTATATAGTTATATAATAAAACCAATAAGCATTAATACTTACAGAGAAGACAATAGATGCATAAAAGACGAAAAAATTACTCTACATAAAGGTAGAGATGATAAAAAATTTTTCTATACCTCAAGTGTGTCTCTGCGACTATCAAAATCTCAGAATCGAAAAGCGATGGAGCTTGCCAGTGCGATCGCTTCAGATTTATCAGGGATTTGTGAGGGTGTTTTTAGCATCCAAATAGTTCCCCCTGGTTGGATAAATTTTGAATTAACTCACTCAACCTTAGCGACTTGGTTACAAAGTCTCGTAGTTGGGAGTTCGGAAAGAGCAGGCGAGCAGGGGAGCAGGGGAGCAGAGGAGACAATTGATGCCCAATCCCCAATAACCAATTCATTGTTTGCTGTTGAATATGCTCATGCACGCTGCTGTTCGCTAGTGCTGCTGGCTCATCGAGAGGGATTGATTAAACTTAGAGAACCAGCTCCAAATACTAGTCCAGCTTTTTGGGATGTTATTTTTCCTAACCCCCTACCTTGGCTTAATTGCGACGGAATATTGCAGCTAAATCACCCAGATGAGCGTCGTCTAATTGGCGAGTTAATACAAGTGGTAGACAACATAGAGTGCCCTGATGTTAGCGGTTCTGTGAAATGGGAAAAAGTAGCGCTGAATTTGAGCCAAGCTTTTGAAAAGTTTTGGTCTAATTGCCGGATTTGGGGTGAGGTGAAAATTACGTCACCAGAACTGGCCCAAGCTAGACTTGGATTGCTCATGGCTACTCAGTCAGTATTAAAATTTGTCTTAGAAGAGAATCTAGGGGTTTTTGCGCCTTTGGAGTTATAAATCGGTAATCTCGCTTAGGCAAAAATAAAAACTTTTTATATAGCTATTGACTCAATGCACCACCTCGGATACATTAGCAGGTGTGTGAGGAGCGAACCAGCAGGGGCACCGAGACGAAACACGGCCAGTCGTCGGTGTCCTTTCTGATTTGTATCGGTTAGATTTGAAAAAATGCCTTCACTACAACAAAAACTTTTCAATTGCTACTGCTGCCCCATCTTCCTCTACGCTAGGAGCTACCCACTTTGCGATCGCTTGTACTCCTGCTGGTGCGTTGCCCATAGCTACACCAAGTCCCGCATACTCCAGCATTTCCACATCATTGAAGTTATCGCCAATCGCCATAACATTGGCTAACTGTAATCCCAGCAATTCTTCGGCTAGGTAACGTACAGCAGTCCCCTTATTCACAAAGGCGTTAGTTGCTTCAAAAAAGGTAGCAACAGATGTCGTCAGATAAAGTTCAGCAGGTGTGTATTGGCGGCGCAAATTTCCTAATAGCTTGTCGATTACATCAATGTCATCAGACAATGCAAGAATTTTTGTCGGTTCATTCGTTAAGGCTTGACGCAAATCACCCACAGGAATCGGGATAACATCAGAACGTTCTGCATAAATTTGAGTTTCTCTGGTTAACTCACGGACGTATAGCTGATCGTTGATGTAAAAGTGAACAGATAGAAGCGATCGCAACTCCGGCTGTTCAAAATAGTCGAGTAGCTGGTAGGCGATTTCCCTGGAAACAACCCAATGGCGATGAATTTTTTGAGCGATCGGGTCTTGAATCCAGGCTCCCTGATAGGCCATTAATGGTAGTGTAGAGCCGATATCTTGGTGAAAACGCAAAGCTGAACGATACATTCGACCTGTAGCGATCGCCACTTGAATTCCTCGTGCTTGCGCTGCAACAATAGCTTGCTTTACAGGTTCGCTGATAGTGTTAGAGTGTCCAGCGATCGTACCATCTATATCCAAAACTAGTAGTTTAATGTCTTTTGCAGCAGCCTGATTGTCAGTAGATGCTTTCTGCATAATTTCCTAGATTTTAAGTTCCAGTAAGAGGTTAACAGGCTCTAGCGACCAGTGGGGAGTAGTAGAAAAAATTGGGTTCTCCAGTCAACTCAATTTCCCTACGGTGAGGATGCTAAGTCACACAATTTTAGATTTTAGATTTTAGATTGACCCCAGCGCGCAATCCACTTACTCTAAGTATTTTGGATTTCTAGCAAAAGCCTTGGTGATTAGGACATCGATAGATGATAAAACTTAGACACAAAAAGACTTTTCGCCCAGTCCCCACTCCCCTGCTATACTTAAAAGTATTAAAATTTATGGCTAATAGGCGCAACAAAAAACCCGATTATCGAAAAAATCGGGCATTTTAATTTCAATTAGATAGCCTGATCGATAGATAGAATGGGAAAAACTTATTTATTCAAAAAAGTCTATGAATTGGACACCTTGATCCAGCTTTTTTTGCGTTGTGATAATAGACAAAGCCCAGCAATTAAACCAACTCCAAGTGTGCTGGAGGGTTCAGGTACTGATTTCACCTCATCGTAGTCGTAAGTTACTGTGATACCTGCTTTGGCAAATGTATCAACATAGGAACTTATGTTACCCGATCCCGAAACTACTGAGCTAGCTATGGCTGAGAACAAAAAGTCTATGTTGCCATTACCAATGAAAGACTTCAAGAATTGGGTATTAGTGAAAGACTGAGTACCAGATTGTGTAGCAGTTAAGTTAGAAACAATCTTTCCAGAGGTGCCACTATAATCAGTCTTGCCGTCATATTTAGCAACTTGATAACTGAAGCTATCTTGTGGATTAAGCGCAAACAGAGACTGATTATTTAGTTCTAAGCTGAGTTCACTGGCAAGCTTTACTGTTACCGGAGTCGAGGTTTTACTCCTATTTTCAAACCCTGCATTAGCAAGTATGTCGCCAGTAAATCCTATCGTTACACCCTTGAGTGTGCCTAAAGATGAGTCAAATTTTTGGATGCTCAGAGGTGCATCAGTGATATCTGTCAAATCGTAATCAAGGGAAGTAGTGTAGGAGAGAGAAGCTGCATTAGCTGCTCCAGATGTTGCAACAATTCCTGCCAAAGTTGTGGCAGCAGCTAGAGTGTTGAATAGTTTTGTTGTCATGATGGAAGATGCTTTTCTGAAACGAAGCATTACGGGATTGGTAACTTATTTTTAACTCTAAAGTTTTGGTTATAGGCTTGATAAATACACGTAAACTTATGTAAAGTTTTTATGTTAAAACTCCTTCGATAAATATACCTTTGCGTAGTCATATATAAAGTTTTGTTAAGGCAAAGAGGCTTTATGATAGTGGCGATCATGTGTTGAAAGATTAAACTACTTTTTGTTGGTTTCTGAGAATTGAATTTTAGTCAGCAGGCTAACCTGACTTCCGATGAGAAGTTGGGGTTCTGGTTATTATGTTTCTTTATACTCATGTAGTTATATTTGCCAAAAGTTAGTTCTACTGGGTTTCCGTACTAAAGCTACAAACACGCAGGTATGCATTGTATAAAAATATCAGAAATATCAAAAATATATAAAAACTGGGCTATTGTCATCAAAGCCAAGCTAAACGAGCATCTGAAATTGCTAACTATGTGACAAAGCTTCTGGCTAAAATAGGGCTATGTCTGAAATCACTTCTGCAACTGCAACACGCCCCACGTTCATCCTCGTAGATGGGCACTCGCTGGCTTATCGTTCATACTTTGCTTTCGCCAAAGGGCGAGATGGAGGACTGCATACGAAAGCAGGCATTCCTACCAGTATATGTTTTGGTTTTGTCAAGTGCCTGTTGGAGGTAATGGCAACACAACAGCCCCAAGCAATGGCGATCGCTTTTGATTTGAGTGAGGCAACTTTTCGCCACGAAGCTGACGAGACTTATAAAGCCGATCGCAAAGAAACGCCAGAAGACTTCATTCCTGACTTAGCAAACCTGCATGAGTTGCTGAATGGCTTCAATCTACCAATTTTCACTGCCCCTGGTTTCGAGGCTGATGATGTTTTGGGAACCTTAGCACAACGAGTAATTGCTGCTGGATATAGAGTGAAGATTTTGACTGGCGATCGCGATTTATTTCAACTGATCGATTCTGACAAAGAAATCACTGTTCTGAATTTTAGTCCAGATGCCCTAAAGCGCTCTACAAATAGCATCACTGAATTTGAAGCAGAACAAGTCAAAGAAAAAATGGGCGTTTTACCTTCACAAATTGTTGATTTCAAAGCTCTTTGTGGTGATAAATCAGATAATATTCCTGGTGTCAAGGGAATTGGCGAAAAAACAGCGGTGCAACTGCTAAATACCTATGGTTCACTTGAGAATGTTTATGCTGCGTTAGATGAAATTAAAGGCGCAACTCAGAAAAAACTGGCAGATGGTAAAAAAGATGCCGAGAAGTCTCGCTATTTAGCAACTATAGTTTTAGATGTTCCTATAGAATTTGATTTAGAAGATTGCAAATTAAAAGGGTTTGATACAAACGTTTTATTACCAATTTTAGAAAAATTAGAATTTAAGTCTTTTTTAGGTAAAATCAACGACCTCCAGCAACGTTTTGGTGGCAAAGTTGAAGAAAAACAACAAGCCCAAACAGAGCCAACTAATCCCAATACTAACTCAGAATTAAACTCTGATGAAGATAATGATTTGTGGTTTTTCAGTGCTAGCGATACAGCAGCAGTTACACAACAATCTACTTCCCCAATTACACCACGCATCATCAACACCGAAGCAAAATTAACTGAGTTAGTGAAAATTTTGCAAAAATTCACTAATCCAGAAACTCCCGTTGCTTGGGACACTGAAACCACCGATTTAGAACCAAGAGATGCTGAGTTAGTAGGAATTGGTTGCTGCTGGGGAACGAAACCAGATGAGGTAGCTTATATTCCTGTCGGGCACAAAACTGGGGAAAATTTGCATAAAGATTTGGTGCTAGAAACACTACGTCCAATTCTTGAAAGTACCGATTATCCCAAAGCTTTACAGAATGCCAAATTTGACCGCTTAGTTCTTAGATGTCAAGGAATTAGTTTGACGGGAGTGGTCTTTGATCCCATGCTGGCAAGTTACATTCTAAATCCAGATTCTAGCCATAATTTGATGGATTTAGCGCAGCGATATTTGGGATTGATAGCAAAAAGTTACTTAGATTTAGTTCCTAAAGGCAAAACCATCGCTGATATAGATATTCCCGCCGTCGCAGATTACTGCGGTATGGATGCTTATTCTACCTTTGGTTTAGTGGCGAAATTGCGTGATGAACTGGATAAAATTCCAGCTTTATCTAAGCTATTAGTGCAAGTGGAACAGCCGCTAGAAGCAGTTTTAGCTCAAATGGAATATACAGGCGTTCGGATTAATTCAGCTTATTTACAAGAACTTTCGCAGCATTTAGAAACTGAGTTAGCCAGGTTAAAAGAGGAAGCAACTGAAATAGCTGGGGAAAATTTTAACTTGGGTTCTCCTAAGCAATTGAGCCAAATTTTGTTTGAAAAATTGGGGTTAAGCACCAGACATTCTCGTAAAATTCAAACAGGCTACTCTACAGATGCAGCAACACTAGAAAGACTTCAAGAAGATGATAACACTGGATTTGTTGAAGCGATCGTTGAGTATCGCACCCTATCCAAATTAAAATCTACTTATGTTGATGCACTACCTGCATTAGTACGTCCAGATACCCAGCGAGTGCATACTGATTTTAATCAAGCAGCAACATCAACTGGTAGGTTATCTTCTTCTAATCCGAATTTGCAAAATATTCCCATTCGTACAGCTTTTAGTCGCCAAATTCGCAAGGCATTTTTGCCTGAACCTGGCTGGTTAATGGTGGCTGCTGATTACTCACAAATTGAATTACGGATTTTGGCTCATTTGAGTCAAGAGCCGATATTAGTGCAAGCATACCAGCAAAATGAAGATGTTCACACTGTTACAGCGCGGTTAGTGTTTGAAAAAGAAAATATCACATCAGAAGAACGAGGGATGGCAAAAACTATCAATTTTGGTGTGATTTATGGAATGGGTTCTCTAAGGTTTTCGCGCTCAACTGGGATAGATAAGACCGTTGCCAACGAGTTCATTAAGCGGTTTAATGAACGATATCCGAAAGTATTTGCATATTTGGAGCGAGTAAAAAAAGAAGCGATCGCTCTTGGTTATGTAGAAACTATTTTCGGTCGCCGTCGTTACTTTGATTTTACTAATAACAGTTTACGCAAATTAAAAGGCAGTAATCCTGAAGATATTGAACTGAGTAAATTGAAAAATTTGGGTGCTTATGATGCAGGTTTATTACGCTCTGCGGCTAATGCACCAATTCAAGGTTCCAACGCTGATATTATCAAAATTGCAATGGTAAGATTACATGAGGTTTTGAAGAACTATCAGGCGCGTTTATTGTTGCAAGTTCACGATGAATTAGTGTTTGAAATTCCCCCTCATGAGTGGGAAGAATTACAACTACAAATTAAGTCGGTGATGGAAAATGCTGTCCAGTTGAGTGTGCCGTTATTGGTAGAGGCGCGTGTTGGTGACAATTGGATGGAGACCAAATAAGTTTAACTGGGGATTGGAAGAACTACATTATTTATTTGTAATTCGTAATTCGTAATTCGTAATTCGTAATTCGTAATTCGTAATTAAATCGATAACGTCGTTAGTAATTACGAATTACGAATACTAATATTTTACTATTCTTACTCATATAAGGAATTTTAATATGTATCGTCGTTGGCTTTTATCTGCTTTTGCAGTTTTGTTGAGTATATTTTTAGTTGCTTGCACCACTGCAAATACTCAGCAACTACAAACAAAGGTGGAAAATACCACTGAGACGACTAACAGGAACTCTCAGCAATTACCAAAAGGATCGGCAAAAAGAGTGGTTGCTCTTTCTTCTCTATCGGCTGATATTATCTCTCGACTCGATCAAACAAAAATTGTTGGAATCACTGGTAGCAAATTATTTAAGAATGACTCAAGATTCAAAGAGATTCCCCGCGTTAGTGAAGGTCAAAGTCCGCCAAATTTAGAGAAAGTGGTAGCACTCAAACCAGATTTAGTTATTGGTGCTGAAGGTTTTTCTAACATTCCAATTCAAAAACTTCAGCAGCTAGGAATTCAAACTTTGCTCACTAAGGTGAATAGCTGGAAATCTTTAGAAGAACTTACAAAGACACTGGCTCAGTCAATTAATGCCGATCCTCAGCTTTTGTTAAATCGTTATAAAACTTTCTTGCCAGATAAGTCAACTCAGAGTCCTTCTACTCTAGCGCTGGTTAGTCGTCAACCAATTTTAGCGCCGAATAAAAACAGTTGGGCAGGAGATTTGCTGGCGAAATTTCAGGCGAAAAATATCGCAGCAGATTTACAAGGAAAAAGTCCAGTTGGCGGCTATGTGACGCTTTCGGCGGAGAAAGTTTTAGAAGCAAATCCAGAGGTGATAATTTTAGTTAATCCTCCACAAGGAAATTCGGAAGCAGCACTTTTAGATTCTTTGAAAAAGGAAGCTTTTTGGCAACAACTGCAAGCAACTAAAAATAACCGAGTCTATGTGTTTGATTATTTTGGTCTGGTAAATCCAGGTAGTATAGATGCAATAGAAAAGGCTTGTCAGCAGCTTAAGCAAGCGTTGTTTACACCACAGGGCACAGTTAAATAAGGGCGCTTCAGCTTTTCTATCTAAAAACTAGCTATTTACAGTGTTGTTGAAGAAGAGATACAGCTAATTCAAAACTATTAGGTTGAGTTTGTACTGCATAGGCTTCTTTTTCTAAATCTTGTCGTTTGACATCGGTATAGTGGCTAAAAAACGGTCGAGCATAATGACTTGGTTGAATGTGTAAACCTAAAATTTTGATTTTTCCTTTTCCGGCACATACCTGTGCTGCATGAACAGTTTCATGGATTAGTGTTTGAGTCCCAATATGTAATTCAAACACTACGGGATTAATCCAGATTTTTTTGTCAGCTTCTCTTAGTAACCCATAAGCTCCTCGCTTTGGTGGTAGTGCAATGATTACCTGAAACCCTTTCTTTTCTAGTTTCTTTTTTAAATCTAAAAATTTTGCATCTGGATTAGGTATTTGAGAAAGCAACAGTAAGGAATTTAATATAAAAATTTTGCTCATTGCCTTTTTGATTACTTGAAAACATTTGTATTCAATTTTAATGGCAAAATCTTAACTGTAGCTTTAACTAAAGCAGCTATTTATACCTCGACATCAACGCTAGCCAAAGTTTAGACTGTGAGCAATCCGTAGTCCTGCAACCTGTTGAGAATGCGATCGCAAAGACAATTCCCAGTCTATGACTGGGAATAAGGGAGACTGGAAACGAGGAACTGACTGTGCTTTTAATCTTTTGCAGAATTAATTGGTTTTTGAGCAAAGGGGATATTCTTTCTACCTTCAGGAGAAGCACCTCCTAGGCTACGAAAATACAGTCCTCCAATGGTGAGTAAAAATGCCACATATCCTACTGCTTGAACAAGATAGAGATTGTCTCTATAGCCAAATAAAGATTTGAGAATAATCCCAGGAAACTGTTCGTCAGGCAAGATTGTGGAAGTATTGGAAACCATTGGCCCCAAAATACAGGAGTGGACTTTTGTAAAACGTTCGTAATAGAAACAAAGATTTTCTGTAGCACGACTGCTAAGGGCAAGGTTAGCTACAGCTTCGTCAAAATGTTTTAAGGCTGAAACTACCAACCCAGCGACAATCAGCACCAATAAAACGCCCATTACCTGGAAAAACTGGCGGATGTTAATTTTGACACCCCATTTAAATAGCAGCACCCCAATAGCAGATGCCCCTATCAAACCAGCAATAGCGCCCAATGCTGGCATTAATCCCTGTTGAAAATTAGCTGCAACGAAGAGAACAGTTTCAAAGCCTTCGCGGACAACGGCAATTAAAATTAAAGTAAAAACACCCCAGCCAGCATTTGAGTTTTGTGTCAGCGCTTCTGTTACTGCTCCCTCAACTGTAGCTTTCATGAATCTGGCTTGTTTTGTCATCCAGATTAGCATCCAACTGAGCATTGCGATCGCTAATACACTAAACACACCTTCTAGCGCTGGCTCAACTACAGTGGTGTATTGAGGATTCGCAGCTCCCAGTACTTGAATTATCCAACTAAATAGCACACCGATTAAGGCGCTGACGACAATGCCAACGCCGACACCAGCATATACCCAAGAGTTGAGCCGGGATTGTTTAGCTTTTTTCAGTAAAGCTAGCACAATCCCAACGACAAGGGCAGCTTCTACTCCTTCTCGGAGTGTTATTACAAAAGTAGGTAGAGCAGTACTAAAATCCATCTTTTATCCTTTGTCTTTTGTCCTTTGTCATTAGTCAGTTGTCCTCTCTTACAAAGTTCTGATCGGAGGAAACCTCCGCTCAGACTTTGCGCTTTGTCATTAGTCAGTTGTCCTTTGAATTTGTTTTTGACTAATGACTAATGACTAATGACTAATGACTATTAACCAAAATCGCGTAGCATCTTTTTCAGTTCGAGATTATGCATCTCTTCTTGTCCAATCATGCCGCGAGCGAATTCTTCAAGATAAATGCTGGCATTGGTGACAGTTTCAAGCAGGTCTTTATACAGATCCAATGCCTTTTTTTCATGGGATAAGCTTTCTGCCAAGATATCCTTGACTTTATGCTGGTAGGTTTCTTCCATTGGGGCGATTTTCAGGGAGGGATGCCCATCTAAACCGGTAAGAATTTCTCCCACTTGTTCGGCATGAAGTAAAGATTCACTTGCCTGTGCTTTGAAAAAAGCCACAATCGGAATACGGTTAGGGCCAGTTACCATCAAAGAATAATGTGTGTAGCGCACTACCCCTGCTAGTTCAAATTCCATGATGGCGTTCAGCAGGTCAATAGTCTTTTTCTGGTCAAGTTCTTGCATCAGTTGTTAGTTAATGTAACGAATGGAGTGTAATTAGTTAGGAGTTAGGAGTTCGTAATTCGTAATTCGTAACTCCTAATGATTTCCTCATTTTAAACTCCTTAACCTATACTTTCCATTAAATTAAAGTGTTATCGCTGTGCTTGGGTATTGGATTTGTCAACCACTTTTTGAGAGTTTTCCTCAATGGTTTTCACTAGCTTGGTAACATCATTAGGAATTTTTACTGCTTTTGCTGGTGGGATGGCGGCGGGCCAAACTTTTATTAGTTCAGCAAAACTAGTGTCGATAGCTTTGTGGGCTTCAGGATCTGCTTGAGCTACTTGACTAGAAATTCCTTTGTATAATTCATTGGCGTAAAAGACAAAACCACGGGAGTCTTGATACTCAATTGGGGCGGTTACTTTACCATTTGCGATCGCCGCACCATATTCGGAGTTAGCTGAATCTAGTAGTTCGTTAATTATCTGTAACGCAAATCCTGGTTTTGAGCGTTGATCTGCTGGCAAAGCTGCGATCGCTCCATCAACTGCTTGCATTGAAGAAGTAAAATTAGTTTTAACTTTGCTATTCTTCGGACTAGATTTTACTAAATCTTGCAAACTCACCAAAGTTGTCTTAAATTCTTTGACTTTGCGCTCATTCAATTGGTCTTCTACATCAACGTAAATCTCCTCAACTGGATGTCCTATATGAGGTTCTGCCTGTTTCGGCTGATTCTGATCCAGCAGTTCTTGTGCTACCAAAAGATGTCCTTTCATTAAGCCTAATTTAGACATATAGTCAACATCTTTTGCCTCACCTGTGAGTACCACTTCTTGAACACCAACCTGGTCTTTAATTTGGTCGAACTGTTCTTGAGTAATTACTTTCTTAGTAACTAAATCTTCTGGTCTGCCGTAGGGACGACTTGCCTGAATTTTGTTGGATAAAGCCGGGACACCTAGCTTGGCTTCAAACTTATCCAATTCTGACAATATTGCACTGTTAATGTTAATTTTTTCTTTGCCACCGTGACCACTATGACTGTTCTCACTTACTGCCTCTGTAGCTTGAGGGCTAGTGACTGGTGCTGAGGGATTTTCTGCGGTTGGTGTACTGCTACAGGAACTTAAGGTAACTATTGCCGCAGCTGCCACTGTTAAACAGATATAGCGAAATTTTTTCATTTCTGATCCTGGCACAATTTAAAAGGTATTGGTTCAAATGCTTCAAACTATTACTCAAAGATAGTTTGTTTGACAAATTGTCATAAATTTTACTTTCGCATATAATGATATTTTTTATCAACTATTTGATTTAAAATTTTATTAATTACCAATTAAGTACCTTGTACTTAGCTTGAATAGAAATTACTATTTATTTTGTTATGAATTGTTAACAGTCTTTTGATTGCTCTGGGCAAGTACTTCAAATTGACCCATGCAACCGTTTTCTGCGATCGCATCCTGATGGGGATGGAACATATACTTACCTGGGTAGCGAAAAGCAAATTCCAAAATGTGCCTTTCGGCCATACCCATCGTAATCACATCAGTTTTCTCGCTAGGAGTCATACTCATGCCATAGCGATAGACATCAAAGAAATTGGCGTGGAGATGAAACGTCACTACCGGATCGTATTCAATGATGTTGAGAACATATAGCCGAATCAACTGATCTTGGTAAATGCGAATGGGATGATGCATGTAATAGTGGGGCACACCGTTGAAAGCGTAATAATCATTATGGCTATCATCATTCACGTCATACCCAGCCATCACTAGTACGATTTCATCAGCCGGGGGACGGGGAGTCGGTGGATCGATGATAAACATCCCGTACAGCCCCTTAGCGATGTGACGGGTAACTGGTTCAATATGGCAGTGGTACAAGTGAACCCCATAGGGTTCAGCATCAAATTCATAAATTGTGGCTTTGCCGTTGCTGATTGGGCGAACACCATCCATTTGTGCCGGATGAACGCCATGAAAATGCAAAGAGTGAGAATGTCCGGCGTTGTTGAGAAAAAGCACTCGCACGCGATCGCCCTGTTTTGCCCGTAGCGTTGGCCCTGGAATGCGACCGTTTAAATCCCAGATGTTGTAAGAGACAGCACTATTGAGATTTATGATGGAAGTACCCGCAGTTAACTGAAATTCTCGGATAGTCCGCCCATTTTCTTGCTTCACCGTCCCATAATCAAAATCCCTTAACATCTTCATCGGGTTAGTAGCGTCGTCTGGTGCTTCCATATCGAGTGGTGGCACTTTGACGATTGACTTACTTTGTAGATTTAGCATTTGCCAAAGTCCGGCTGCACCAGTCACTCCAGCACCTGCTAGCCCCAGCTTCAGTAATTCACGGCGGCTCCAAGGTTTTCCGTCACTTAGAGCGAAGTTGTTGGGCATGACATTTAGTTACGGTTAGTGCTAATTAATTGCAAATATTTTGTAATTAATATTAATATTTTAGATGAATTAGTAATTATTGTCAATAATTTTGATGTCTTGAAAATAGGGAGTAGGGTATTCCTTTTTCGTTCTTGGTTGTGGGATTTTACCGTGATTAGCTGTCTTGCAAAACTCTAGGCAATTTTTCTCCTTTTAATAGTATTTTTACTGAAATTAAAAGTATAAATAAGTTAAAAAATAGTTTTTTGTATCTATTTCTGCTCTGACTAATGCTTTAACAGTAATTGGATTACAAACAATACATATCATATTACTTAGGAACTAAATGCCAGCAATAAACTATTGGTAAGGTGTAAGATATTTAATTAGCTTAGAGATAAAATACATCGCATTTCAAGAAAATTTCGATACTTAGCAGTATGACTATTTTTAATCTTTAATTAATTTTGTTCATAAAAAATTAAGTTAAATTCTAGAGCAATTTTGTGTTGTCTTTGTCTGATGCCATCTGGCAATTGGTTTTGAAGTGCTTTATTTAAATCCAACTCCAAAGAATTCAACTCCTTATATTTTTCTAAATGGTAATGAACGCCATTACTCATGAAAGCAAAAAGTACTGATATAAGTGTTTAGGGAACTTAGTAAAATGTTTATTGACACGGCGACAGAGGTGGAATCCGTGCGATCGCTCCGGCTCTGAGCAGTTCCGGGCGCTTGGCGTATGGAAGCAAACCATCTGGCTTGGCGTGATACTGACTAGCACAGTCAAGTACGGCAGCTGCTGTCTTCTCTACACCTTCAGCATCAGCAGGTAGATCGCCGAATAAGTAGGTGTGTTTGTTATAAGAAACGAAAGCAATTGCACAAGCCTGGTCACAAACACCCATGCATTCAACGGGTTGAATCGAGAACTTGTCTTGCAACATCCAATCATGATATAGGGTTTGTAGTTTCTCTAGCAGCCGTTCACCGCTGCTTTTAGCAACATACTGTTTTGTGCGATCGCTACTTCCACAATTCGTGCAGACGAATATAACGTGTTGATGATTCATAGATAAATTGCAGGGTTCAATTTCTGATGCTGTATCGATAAAAATCCATGTCGAATACTCAATAGTATCCGACATGGATTTTAGGCAATCAGCCTGTCCAGTGATTGGGCAAACAAACTAAGGGCAAATGTATTTACAACCGAATGGCATAACAATAAGGCCCTTTGACACTGACTTACGAAACACTACGATTCCAAGTCAACCCAGTGCGCGGAGTCTGCCGATGTCGCAACCACAGTCCCAGCAGCAAACCAATTACCACAATTCCGGTGAAGTAAGTCAGCGAAATCAACCGGACAGACATCGGTGGAGCGACACCTTCGACTGGAATATTCTCTGCAACTTGGAATGGCTGAAATTGCCGGGTTGCGTTTGCTTGCGCCGCAACCTCGACAACAATGCTATGTGGGGCACCGTCAAAGAACTCCTGCTCCCACGCCAATTTTCCGTTGCTGTCTGGAGTCCCCTGATAAGCAAACGCCAGCCAATTATTTTCGAGTTGGGTGGTTGTTACCTTCAATACTACATCTGTCACAGGTTGGCTGGTTTTGGGATCGCTGACACTAACCTGCAATCTGGCAGGTTGACCCACCGTTGCGCCCTCGTCACCCGATAGTTGCATATAAAGTCCTTGAGACTGCAATTTGGCGGGCTTACCAGAGGGCGGAATTTCTTCTCCCATGCCTGACATCGACATCGTATGGTGTGATTCGGCAAGTTCAGCGCTGATGTTGACCCAGAGGAGTGCAGCGATCGCTACCACAATCAATCCACTTAACAACAATCGCACCCGTTGCGGGGCAATTTCTCCTGGTTGAATTGGTTGTCTGCCCCCAATCACCCAACCTCCTAGTAGCCCAACTGCTAGCAAAATCACAACTAGGATACCAAAGTAGCGGAACTTTAAAGAATTTTCAGGCAGCGTCAGCGTCAGCGTTTGCTGAATCGGCTCAAATGCATTGGCAACAAGCGGAGTAACTGCTACCTGGAGTTGATACGTTCCCCGGATCGGCAGGGTTTGTTGAACCTGCAACTGACCTGTTGGTGCATTGCCCTCAATATCCAGCAACTTTGTTCCTTCGACGATCGGAAAATCTGTTGTGAACCAGGGGTTTTTAGGAGGGGTGAACAATTGCAAGTGGATTTTGGCATCCTTTAAAGATTGCCCTTGAGCATCTACGGCTTGCAATATCAGCTGCACTGGCGGATTATAGTGTCCCGAACCCAACACTGTAGTGGCTTCAGCCTCAAGGGGTTGAACCTGATTAATCGGTGGATTGGTTGTTAGCCGCACCGATGGTTGAGGAGATTGGGAAAGTCCGATCCAACCATACAGAACAATTCCGAGGGTGCAAATCACACCGATCAGCTTAGACCACTTAAATAAAGTCATTTGATTTGTGAACTCCTGCTAATCATTGACTCAATCAACTAATGGCAACTCACCATCAGTGTGTGGTGACGCAGAGTATGAGTTGTGTCATGGATAGCGGGGTATGTACTGAAATAAATTGTCCACAGAGTCAAAGAACACAATGCAACATAGAGCGCTGATTGTACAGGTACTGATAGTACTTGACGGCTGACTTGTTGCTGAATCGAACTAGAAGATTGAACTGTCATTTTGTACCTCGTAGATAAAAAGATATTTAATGATTGATTCGGTAGGCATTCTGACTTCTACAGTTAGCAGTGAACAGTAAATCACTGAAAACAGATGAATAAGACTCTGTATGAGCCGTATTAGCATACTGAGCCAGCTATTTCGTTTTCATTCATGAAGATTACCTATATTAACACTGACGTAAGGTTTAGTAAAACCTATCTAGATGACAGAGGCATTGCAATCTTATGTCCTAAGTGTGACTAGTTGTGTCGCTTCCTACTCACGGATGGTGAGAGAGCTACCCTTACCTTTTTGGTTAATTTATTAGTTTTACTTATCTTGAATTTCTCAACAAATTTCTAAAAAATGTATCTTAGAATATGGTTTTTTGTACAATAATTGTGTAGGTAGCTATCCATCACAAAGCTATACCTTCTCTGCGAGACGCTACGCGTAGCTTGCTTCCCCGTAGGGGTACGGTGAGCTTTGCTAACGCAGAACTTTTCAGCATACTGGAAATTAATTATACGAGGTCAAAAATAAGTACTTCATCTCATATTTCACGATTGCAGAAAACCGCAAGTATTACTATAGGTGAAGGATACCGTCACAGGATAACCGATCGCAGATGTAGCGTTGCAGATAAAAGCGATCGCACCACCAATTTACATTCGATTGATTGGTTTATTTTACTTTACAGCCTTTGTCGGTATTGGCATGGCGATTGGATTGCTAATACAACATCGACGAAAACCCCAAGCAAGGGCAAATTAGTAATATCAGAGCTTTACTAAAGATTTTTGCCAATACAAAGATGTAGATTAATCAATCAAAATAGTTGTGGTAAAACCACACTATTTTTTTTTAATGGGTTGTATAAACTATAAAAAGGTAGTGTGATAGAACAAGGTAAGCGATTGCAATAGCTTTAAAGGTAAAACTTCTATTCGAGCTTGGGATTTTCTAGAAATTGGTATATTTATTAAGTAGAATTTTATTATTTCCAAGCTCATAAAATTAAGATTTACCGAAAAATTAAAAAAGTAATGCTGACAAAAATTACGTTTGAAACAATTCTGGAACGTGCTTTGATGGGATACGACTTATCCCCCGAAGAGGGAGTGGTATTGTTACAACAAACTGAGCCAGAGGCGATCGCAGCAATACGTACTACATCTGACACACTCCGCCACACTCAAGCAGGCGATACTGTCACCTACATAATTAACCGTAATATCAACTTTACTAACATTTGTGAGCAGCACTGTAGTTTTTGTGCTTTCCGTCGAGATAATGGTGATGCCGATGCATACTGGTTAGATTCGGCGCAAATTTTGGAAAAAGCCACAGATGCAGTACAACGGGGTGCGACAGAAATCTGTATGCAGGGGGGGTTAAATCCACAAGCACAGATAAATGGTAAATCTTTGCCCTACTACCTCAAAGTCATAGAAACCATCAAACAGGAATTTCCTCAGATACACCTTCACGCTTTCTCTCCCCAAGAAGTGCAATTTATCGCCAGACTTGACGGACTGGAATATGCTGAGGTGATTACTGCTTTGCGCGATGCTGGTGTTGGCTCAATGCCGGGAACAGCAGCGGAAGTATTAGACGATGATGTAAGGCGGGTATTGTGTCCAGAGAAGATTGACACAGCGACTTGGCTAGAAATTGTTAGCACTGCTCACAAATTAGGTTTGCATACCACTAGCACCATGTTATCTGGGCATATTGAAACCCACGAACAGCAAATCGGACATTTAGAAAAATTGCGATCGCTTCAAAAAACCGCCATCAATCAGGGATATCCAGCCAGGATCACAGAGTTTATTTTATTACCCTTTGTTGGGCAAGAAGCACCCAAATCCTTACGTCGCCGTGTTGGACGCGATCAACCAGTTTTAACCGATGCACTGCTGCTAGGAGCTGTAGCGCGGATTTACTTAGGGAATTGGATTCCCAACCATCAGCAGAGTTGGGTAAAACTGGGGCTTGCAGGTGCGACAGAAGCCTTAGTTTGGGGTTGCAACGATATCGGCGGCACTTTGATGGAGGAGCATATTACCACAATGGCAGGTGCTTTGGGTGGTACGTGTATGGAAGTGGAAACCTTGCAAACTGCGATCGCTTCTTTAGGAAGACCTTACCAACAACGAGATACTCTTTATCAGAAAATTAAGAGTTAGGAAAAAAATTCCTTTTCAATCTCCTTACCTTGTGTTCTCTGCGACTCTGTGGTTAAATAAATCACTTTTAAACCGCAGAGGTACAAAGAGATCAGAGAGAAAAACAGATTTTACGAGTCCGCTTAAAAAAGCTAATCTTCAACGCTTAACTGATTTGCTTGCGTTGTCTCCATAGACAGACAGGTAACATTAAAGTATGCTCCGACAAATTTCTAATTTCTGGTTGCATCATATACATCCTCGTTTAGCTCCCTTAATTGCGACAATTGGTATTGTTGGACTTGCTAGTTGTCTGTTAGTACTTTTTGTTTTAGCACAACTGGCTGAAGAGGTTCTGGAGCGAGATGCTTTTAAATTTGATACTACTTTTTTGTTATGGCTACATCAGTTTGCCAATCCAAATTTAGATAATTTAATGCTGTTTATTACAAATCTTGGTAATCCTAGTACAGTGGTTGAAGTTGCAGGCATTACTATCTTGTTACTTTGGTGGCGACGTTATCAAGAAGAAGCGAAAGCTTTTGTATTTACTTGCTTAGGAGGGTTAATTTTAAATACAGGGCTAAAGTTGTTTTTTTCTAAACCTCGCCCGGAATTATGGCATCGCTTGATTTCTGAAAAATCTTTTAGTTTTCCTAGCGGTCATGCGCTAGGTTCTATGGTAATTTATGGTTTTATTGCTTACGAATTAGCAATTCACTATCCTACTTTTGCCAAAGTTATTTATAGTTTGACGGTTATTTTAATTGCTGTTATTGGTATCAGCCGCTTATATTTAGGAGTCCATTGGCCCACAGACATAATTGCAGGTTATGGAGTCGGTTTTTTGTGGCTGATGATATGTATTACGATGCTGAAATTGCAAAGATTGAGGTAGGGAAAGTTAGTTGATTAAATCCTATCAACCTCTAATTTCATAACTTCGCAAAGAAAATATAGCGACGATAATTGTTCAATCAGATTTTTTAATCACCTGATTTTTGCCCAAGATGCTTGTAGATGAGTGCTTTTGAGGAAGTGAAACAGCACTTTTAACTCCCTAATACAGACGCGATTAATCACGTCTCTCCTTACTCCCCACTCCCCACTCCCCATTCAATTGATCCCCAAGTTACCAATCCAAGATAGGATGGACGTTGATTTACGTATTCTTTTACTTAATGCATATGAAGCGCTATTGGTCGCGTTTGCTTGCGCTGGTTTTGGTTGTAGCTATCGGCTTAATGGGTTGTTCTGGCAGTCCAGATAGTTTGACTGGGGATTATCGTCAAGACACCTTAGCTGTGGTCAATATTATGAGACAAGCTCTGGATCTTTCACAAGATTCACCAGACAAAGCAGCAATTCAAGCACAAGCGCGTCAAAAAATTAATGACTTTTCAGCTCGCTACCAGCGAGTTAACTCTGTTTCTGGTCTTGGCTCGTTTACAACCATACGAACAGCCCTCAATTCCCTAGCTGGACATTACAGCTCTTATCCAAATCGCCCTGTACCTGAAAAACTCAAAAATCGTCTAGAGAAAGAGTTGCAGCAGGTAGAGGTGGCGTTGAAACGTGGCGGTTAGCTATTAACTATTGCTTACTCCATCATCAATAGTCAGGTGTCACAAGTTTTGACTCCTGACTATTTTGTTTGTCAAGGCAGGAGGCAGGAAGTAGAAACTTTTTATGTCTGATGCCTAAGTTCTGGATTAGACATCTCCGATAACTATCAAAGCCTCGCTGTGACTAGCTATTAAAGTGCAAATGCAAACATTGCTAATCACCTAGTCTATAGGAGAAAATAAGGGGTTGAGATATTTATTGTAGAGAACAAGATAAAAATATATGGTGATGTGCGTTAATTTCAGATCATGCGATGGTCGCTTTGCGAACCGTCGCAGGCATCGCGTGGATTTTTGGTGATAATAGTGGTAATATAAGTGCCCCAATTCGGAATCTTACTATTCCACAAATGTCTATTACCTTGATTCTTTTTTAAAGTAATCACGTAGTCAGCATAATGCTAGAGTAATTAACTTCACTATCTCTTTTTGGCAGCCTATCGCATCTATTGTCACAATACATCCAGCCTGAAAGCTTATTACCGTGGCTTTAGATATGTCCATGAAATATTAAAAATGCTTTCAAAAACCCTTGAGCCTATTTTATTAACCCAGATTTTTGCCAAGCTTACTTTTTTAGGACGTATTCATCTCGCTTCTACGGGCGTTGAACCCTCGTAAATTGGCAACGGTATTGTTAAATACAATATTATTTTACGTAAAAAAGTGGGAAAGGTGGGAAAAGTAGGATATTTTGTAGTTTATCTTGATTATCCTGTTGATAAGCTTTAACTTGATAGCTAGTAAATAGTCATTATTCTGACGATTGACACATCTATTCTTTTTTGTCAACACGACTTCAATCAAGACAATAAGCTTAAGATGATAGGTTTAAATAGACAATGAGCAAGCAACCTTTTAAGTTGCCAAGTTTTTATGTACCTTGGCCGGCACGGCTGAACCCAAACCTAGAAGCGGCACGGGTACATTCTAAAGCTTGGGCTTATGAAATGGGAATTTTGGGTGGGGCAGAGGGATCGGAAGATTATGGAATTTGGGATGAGCGCAAGTTTGATGCCCATGACTATGCACTATTGTGTTCATATACCCATCCAGATGTCGATGAATTTATGCTCAATCTGGTAACTGACTGGTATGTTTGGGTATTTTTCTTCGACGACCACTTCCTTGAGCTTTACAAGCGTAGCCAAGATATGGCTGGGGCTAAAAAGTACCTCAATGCACTACCAGCGTTTATGCCTGTGCAGCCCCAACAAACGCCGCCAGAACCCACTAATGCCGTAGAAAGGGGTTTAGTAGACCTCTGGAATCGTACCATCCCCCAAGCCTCCCAAGACTGGGTAATCCGATTTTCTGAAAGTACCATCAATCTTCTCAAAGAATCTCTCTGGGAACTCGCCAATATCAGCCAGGATCGAGTCGCTAACCCCATTGAGTACATTGAGATGCGCCGTAAAGTGGGAGGAGCGCCCTGGTCAGCTAACCTAGTGGAACATGCGGTTGGGGCAGAAATTCCGGCTGTGATCGCCCCTACTCGACCAATGCGTGTCCTCAAAGACACCTTTTCTGATGGGGTACATCTGCGAAATGACATCTTCTCTTACCAAAGAGAAGTTGAAGAAGAAGGAGAAAATGCTAACTGTATCCTGGTCTTGGAACGATTCCTTGATGTCAGTACTCAAGAGGCGGCCAACCTCACTAACGACTTGCTAACGTCTAGGGTGCAACAGTTCGAGAACACCTTTGTTACTGAGCTTCCTTCCTTGTTCGAGGAATATAGTCTGAGTCCCGATGAGCGTCTGAAAGTAGTCCTATATGCCAAAGGACTTCAGGACTGGCAGTCGGGGGGTCATGAGTGGCACATGAGATCGAACCGCTACATGAACCAGACATCAGACAAATCTTCGACAGCAAGCTGGCTTTTAGGTGGCCCTACTGGACTAGGTACATCGGCGGCTCGTTTAGGAGCCTTATACGATAGTTTGGGACTAAAACGGTTCAAAAGCTTCACCCATGTCCCCTATCAGCCTGTAGGGACAGTAATCTTGCCGCAGTTTTATATGCCCTTCTCTACTAATTTGAATCCCCATCTAGCAGAGGCTCGGCGGCATTCTAAAGAATGGGCGCGTCAAATGGGGATGCTGGACGTACTGCCAGGGATGCCCAGCATTTACATCTGGGATGACCACAAATTTGATGTGGCCGACGTAGCTTTATGCGGTGCCTATATTCATCCCAAAGGGTCTAGTGCTGAGTTGAATATCACAGCCTGCTGGCTGGTTTGGGGAACCTATGCTGATGACTACTTCCCTGCACTGTACAGCTATAGCCGCAACATGCCAGGGGCAAAAGTTTTCAACGCTCGGCTATCAGCGTTTATGCCCCTTGATGGGAGTCCTATTCCCGTACCAACAAACCCAGTTGAACGGGGTTTAGCTGATATTTGGGCGCGGACGGCTGACCCCATGACCGCTAATGCTCGTCGCCAGTTTCGTCAGGCGATCGAGGATATGACGCAAAGTTGGTTATGGGAACTGGCTAACCAGATCCAGAATCGCATTCCCGACCCGATAGACTATGTGGAAATGCGTCGTAAGACCTTTGGCTCCGATCTAACTATGAGCCTGTCTCGACTTTCCCAAGGGGACGAGATCCCACCAGAGATTTACCGTACCCGAACCATGCAGGCAATTGATAATTCAGCTGCCGACTTCGCCTGTTTGACGAACGATATTTTTTCTTATCAGAAAGAAATCGAATTTGAGGGCGAGATTAATAACGGTGTGCTGGCGATTCAGAATTTCCTGAACTGCGATATTCCCCACGCTGTCGCCATTGTTAACGACCTGATGACCTCCCGTGCCTTTCAGTTTCAACATATCGTTGCGACTGAACTCCCTATCTTGTGTGATGATTTCGACCTGGATAGCAGTGCCCGTAAGAAATTGTACGGTTATATCAAGAAACTAGAGCAGTGGATGTGTGGGGTACTCAAATGGCATAGGGCGGTAGACCGCTATAAGGAATTTGAGTTGCGGAATAACTCAACAGAAAAACGCTTACTCCAAGGCCCTACAGGCTTAGGCACTGCGGCGACCAAAATTAGACCAAGTGTCGGTCAGGAAAAAACTCAAACCAATGTTCAGCCGGTGGTGCAGAACTTACTGAGTAGTCCAACAGGGTTAGGGACTTCAGCTATGCAAATCAGATCGCTGTTAGGAACGAAAAGTTAGCTCAATCTGAGTTCTAATTACGCTCAATCAAATCACTTGTCAACAAATATTATCAATGGAGATTAATCATGACTAATGCAGCAAACACTCCCCTAGAAAATCAAATTGAGCAATTGCCAATGAGTTTGCAGACCGAAGCAGCGCGTAATTTGGCAACGACCACCAAAACCCAACCCCAAATGCAGGGAATTACCTCACGGTGGCTCTTAAAACTGCTGCCTTGGGTAGAAGCAGTGGGTGGTAGCTTTCGGGTCAACCGTCGCTTAACCTATACGGTTGGGGATGAACGAGTCAGCTTTACCAATACAGGGTCCCAGATACAGGTCATTCCTCAAGAACTCTGTGAGTTACCTTTGTTGCGGGGATTTGAAGATGTCGAGGTCTTAAACGCCTTGGCTAGTCAATTTGTGCAACAAGAATTTGCTGCAGGAGATGTCATTATACGAGCAGGCCAACAAGCTAATCAAGTATTGCTGATTGCCCACGGCAAGGTAAATAAAATTGGCCCAGGTAAGTATGACGATCAAGTTGTTTTGGCTGTATTAGCTGATGGCGACCATTTTGGCGACTACGCTTTAGTTGAATCCCAAGATACTTGGGATGTCACCCTCAGTGCCATTACCCGTTGCACGATCTTGTCTTTACCTCAAGCAGCCTTTCAAAACCTGGTTAATCAGTCTGAGGCTCTGCAAGCGCAAGTGGATCAATTTAGAGCAAAATTGCGCCAACCCAAAAACGAAGAAGGGGAAGCCTCAATTGATATTACCTCCGGCCACCTCGCAGAGGCAATATTACCTGGGACTTTTGCAGATTATGAAATCAATCCACGGGAATATGAGTTAAGCGTCGCTCAAACCATTTTGCAAATCAATACACGGGTTGCTGACCTCTACAACGAACCCATGAACCAGACGGAGGAACAATTACGGCTCACCATCGAAGCATTACGGGAACGCCAAGAACACGAAATGGTTAACAATCGTAACTTTGGACTGTTACACAATGCCGATCTCAAACAACGCATCTTTACCCGCAGTGGCCCCCCAACTCCTGACGATCTTGATGAATTGATCTCCATTGTTTGGAAAGAACCGAGCTTTTTCTTAGCTCATCCCCGCACCATTGCCGCGTTTGGTCGGGAATGCAACCGCCTTGGACTTTATCCCAACCCTATCCCTATGGGTAACAGTGCAATTCCGGCTTGGCGTGGTATTCCCATCTATCCTTGCAATAAGATTCCCGTTACGAAAGAGCGTACTAGCTCCATCATGTTAATGCGTGTGGGAGCAACCAACCAGGGTGTTATTGGTCTGCATAAAACTGGCATTCCTGATGAATATCAACCTAGTTTGTCTGTCCGCTTCATGGGTATTAACGAAAAGGCCGTTATTTCCTACCTGGTTAGTGCTTACTACTCTACAGCCATTCTCGTCCCTGATGCACTGGGCATCCTTGAAGATGTAGAAATTGGTATCTAAGTAATCGGATATCCTCTTCAACAATAATTACTAATTCGTAATGTGCAAATCACGGGTGGGGCCTATCGGGTTAACCGTCGCTTGACTTATGATGTTGGCAATGGACGGGTTAGCTTTACCAATACAGGGAGCCAGGTGCGGGTCATTCCCCAAGCTCTTTGTGAACTATCTTTACTGCGTGGGTTTGAGGATATTGAGGTACTCAACGCCTTAGCAGATCGCTTTGTCCAACAAGAATTTGCCTCTGGTGAGGTCATTGTACAGGAAGGTCAACCAGCCGACCAGGTGTTCTTAATTGCTCATGGTAAAGTTAATAAGCTGAAGGCAGGCAAATATGAGGCGGAAGCTTTACGAGATATCTTAGCTGACGGCGATTGTTTTGGTGGCGAAGCTATAGTTCTATCTCAGGACACTTGGGAGGTTAGCCTAAGAGCCGTTACGCGCTGTATAATTTTGTCTTTGTCAGTACAGGCGTTTCGGGAGTTGATGAACCAGTCTGCAACGCTTCAGACTCAAGTCGATCGTTTTAGAGCTATATTGAGCAAACCCCAGGACAAGCACAATCAAGCCGAGATCGTTATGTCTGCAGGTCATAGTCAGGAGACTGAGTTACCCAGAACCTTTGTTAATTACGACTTGAATCCACGGGAGTATGAGTTAAGCGTCGCTCAAACCATTTTACGGGTGAATGCGCGAGTTGCTGACATCTACAACGAACCCATGAACCAGACAGAGCAACAATTACGGCTGACTATCGAAGCGTTGCGGGAACGGCAAGAATACGAAATGCTGAATAATCCTGATTTCGGGTTATTGCATAATGCCGATCTTAAGCAACGCATTTATACCCGCACTGGGCCACCGACTCCAGATGATTTTGATGAATTGCTCTCTCGACGGCGCAAAACCCATTTTTTCCTAGCTCACCCTCGCGCGATCGCTGCTTTTGGCCGGGAGTGTAACCGTCGTGGCATCTATTCCCCAAGCAGGGAGGTCAATGGAAAGATTGTACCTGCATGGCGCAACTATCCGATTTTTCCTTGTAACAAAATTCCGATCACCAAGGAGGGTACTAGCTCTATTTTGGTACTCCGTACTGGAGAAGAAAACCAAGGGGTGATAGGTTTACATAAAACGGGTATCCCTGATGAATACCAGCCCAGCTTGTCCGTCAAATTCATGGGTATCAACGAAAAAGCTGTCATTTCTTATCTTGTCAGCGCCTACTACTGTGCAGCCATTCTCATCCCCGATGCACTCGGCATCCTTGAAGACGTAGAAATCGGGCGCTGAAGCAAGGGTAATACCGTTTCACTTTAAGGTTGATACAAATAGGAGGCAGGGAGCAGGGGGAAAGAGAGTTTTCCTATTTCTGGATAGATTACGGTAATTATAAGTAATCAAACAAACATGATATTAATTCCTAAAGCAGCGTTGTTTAATAGTTTCTGTCAGCCAGATTTTGTCGATTAGGTGGACTACTGTAATTTTGAAGATAAATATTTATGGTGAATACTCAAATCTTTGAATGGTCATCTGTTAAAGAAACTACTTTTGACCTTAAAGCCTATTTATCAGAACGGCGATCGCAAGTTGAAGCAGCGCTTGAAGAGTCAATTACTGTAGTCTATCCAGAAATACTCTACGAATCTATGCGCTATTCTCTGCTGGCTGGAGGAAAGCGCCTACGCCCGATTCTATGTCTTGCCGGTTGTGAACTTGCTGGAGGCACTATTGAGATGGCGATGCCTACTGCTTGTACGCTGGAAATGATTCACACCTTTTCTCTAATCCATGACGACTTACCTGGAATGGATAATGATGACTATCGACGCGGAAAGTTAACTAACCATAAAATTTATGGCGAAAACATTGCCATTCTAGCTGGTGATGCACTTTTAGCCTACGCTTTTGAGTTTCTTGTGGTTCAAACTAAAGGAGTTGCTGCCCAGCAGTTGTTGCAGGTTGTTGCTAAGTTGGCTCATGCAGTAGCAGCAACAGGTCTAGTTGGCGGTCAAGTTGTTGATTTACAATCTGAAGGATTGCAGAATATTGACATCGAAACCCTCAACTTTATTCATGCCCACAAAACTGGTGCTTTATTAGAAACGTCTGTTTTATCAGGAGCATTATTGGCGGGAGTGGATAATAAAATTCTGCTGCCGCTTTCTCACTATGCTCGTAATATTGGTTTAGCTTTTCAAATTATTGATGATGTGCTTGATATGACTGGTACTCAGGAGGAACTCGGTAAAACTCCGGGCAAAGATCAAAAGGCGCAAAAAGTAACTTATCCCAGTTTGTGGGGTATTGAGGAATCAAAACTCAAAGTGCAAAAATTGGTTGACTCAGCGAAAGCAGAATTAGCTTGCTTTGGCGAAAAGGCTCAACCTCTAATGGCGATCGCAGACTATATCACAGCTAGAACACATTAGTTAGCGCTCACTCTGCCAAGTTTTTTAACTTTCTATGGTTCGTAACTGGCTATTTTTTGGGTAAAAGCATATATATGGTACAGGAGTCTTTGGCACTAATAAAAGCTGAAAGGAATGCTAGATAATCATTACAGGCTGTAATATCAAGTCCGGCTAATTAGTTATAATTCCCGAATCTATGCAGAAACCCAAAAACCCTTCCCCTCTGCCCCTCTGCCCCC
>NZ_CAXTTT010000020.1:32314-66053 GCF_964247315.1 uncultured Nostoc sp. | reverse complement strand
CAATGCCATTGTTAGTCGATGCAATGCCATTGTTAGTCGATGCAATGCCATTGTCAGTCGATGCAATGCCATTGTTAGTCGATGCAATGCCATTGTTAGTCGATGCAATGCCATTGCAGGTCAAGAAATTTGTATGTACACCGTAGCCCGAAGATTACGAATTACTAATTACGTAGCTTACTTCTTACCTTTGGCGAGTATTACGAATTACAAATTGGTATTATTATCTCAACAATTTGCTAAACTCCAACTTCGTGGAGAGCAAATAAAAATAATTTGAGTATTGGGAATTTGAAGGGGGTTGCAGAGTGGCTGATGAACGCATAGTCAATACACAACAGATTTATCCAAAGGATTTTTCCTGGAGACTATGGCCTGTTGTGCCACTCTACCCCTATGGTAGGCGGCAGACAATTCGTCAAGAAGTGCTTAAAGACACAATCTGGAATTTTGACCAGATTCAGGGCATTTTCTACGTTGTTGTACCGATTCGGATGACTGTTGTAAAGCTGGAAACCGGGGGTCTTCTCGTCTATGCGCCTGTTGCACCAACGCCAGAGTGTATGAGACTTGTGAATGAGTTGGTGGTAAAGCATGGCAACATTAAGTACATCATCCTGCCAACAATCTCTGGTATAGAACACAAAGTTTTCGTTGGCCCCTTCGCGAGATATTTTCCAACTGCACAGGTGTTTGTGGCTCCCCATCAGTGGAGTTTCCCGCTAAATCTTCCCCTTAGCTGGCTTGGCTTACCCCCAAAACGAACTCAACTACTTCCAGAAGATAGCAGTAAAACACCCTTTGCTGAGGAGTTTGATTATGCAATGCTAGGCCCCATCGGCCTTGGCCCTGGCAGATTTGCGGAAGTTGCTTTTTTCCACAAGAGATCGCATACTCTTTTAGTCACAGATTCTGTGCTTTCGATCCCAGAAGATCCACCTGCGATCGTTCTCTTAGATCCATATCCTTTATTATTCCATGCTAAGGATTATGCTTTTGATCTTGTTGTAGATAGTCAGGTAAATCGCCGTAAGGGTTGGCAGCGCATCTGTCTGTTTGCTTTGTACTTTCAACCAAAGGCATTAGATATACGCCGATGGAGTCAGGTGTTACAAGATTCCTTAAAAGCCCCAGAACGCTCAAGGAAAGCTTATTTTGGATTGTATCCCTTTAAATGGCAGTCAGATTGGCAGCGATCGTTTGATGCCCTACGAGGGAATGGGCGTTTGTTTGTCGCACCAATTTTACAGACACTGATTCTCAACCGCGCACCGAAGGAAACCATTAACTGGGCTGATAAAGTTGCAAGTTGGGACTTCCAGTGGATTATTTCCTGCCACTTTGATTCACCGATTCAAGCCGAACCGCATCAGTTTCGCCAAGCTTTCTCTTTTTTGGAAAAGCAGCCTGCTATCAGTGGGAATTTGTCCAGTAGTAGCAACTATCCTTTACCAGAGGAAGATTTTAAAGTACTTAGAGAAATCGATGTAGGTTTAAATAAGTTTGGCATTGTGCCAGCACCAAAGGAGAAGGTGTAGGAGAAAGGAGACATTGAGGCTTAGGTAGAATTCATGTCTCAAATTTTTAGAGTCGTTGTATAGATTTTGTGAAGCGATCTCAGTAGATCGCTATAATTTTCATACCTTGAAAAAAAAGTCCAATAATGTTGAGCAGAAAAAATTGTTGCAGACTCGTAGTAGTATCAACATGAATATTGATATCAATTTTTATACAACAGAAAAAAATTGGAGTCGGATCAATGTCTATATTTACCGTTACTAATACCAAGAACAGTGGTGCAGGTTCACTGCGGCAGGCAGTTCTAGATGCCAATACCCTGACAGGAAAAGACATCATCAATTTTGGTGGACTGTTTACTGATGGGTTGGCTCATACCATCAGTCTGACTGGTAGTGGTCTGAATATCACAGATAACCTTACCATTGAAAGCACAAATCCGAACCTACTAACTATTAGTGATAATAGTGCTGACCGTGTTTTTGACATTGGCAGTGGTGTAACATCTGCAATCAATGGGTTGACTATTATCAATAGCTACAAAAATGCCGAAGGAGGCGGTGCTATCTCCAATGAAGGCATCCTTACCTTAAGCAATAGCATCATAACTGGCAACACAGCAAAGGCCAACCCAACAGACATCTACCCCGAAACCATCATCTATAATGGCAACTATAGCAACATAACAGACATCGACACCAAACACCTCGTCGGCGAGGGCGGCGGCATTCGCAACACTGGCAGCCTTACAGTGAACAACAGCACCATCACTGGCAACACAGCAGAGTATGGCGGCGGCGGCATTTACAACACTAGCAGCCTGACCGTGAACTATAGCACCATCACTGACAACACAGCAGCCGGAGGCGGCGGCATCGAAAGCACTGGCAGCCTGACCGTGAACCACAGCACCATCACTGGAAACACCGCAGACGGCAGCGCCAGATTCAACAACTACGGTGGTGGCATCGAAATCAGCTATAGCAATGCCACTACTATAACAACCGTGAACTACAGCATCATCAGTGGCAATACAGCAGAGGATGGCGGCGGCATCTACTACATCAATGCCTCGCCTAGTAGCACCCTAACTTTATCAGTGAGTAACAGCAGCATTAGTGACAACTCGGCAAGTTCTAACGGCGGCGGCTTCTATATTGGCGACTACAACTCAATCTTTGGCAGGAACCCAGTTGGCACTATAACTGTGAGTGATAGCACCATTACTGGTAACTCGGCACTCAAAGGCAACGGCGGTGGGATCTATGATAGCGCCAGCGGCGACGGGAGCTATGATACTACCGGCGCTATCGTAGATACTACTGGCTTATTTAGCACTATAACTGTAACTAACAGCATCATTCGTGGCAATTCGGCAGGGACAGACGGCGGCGGTATCTATAACTATAATTCTGTCATCAATGAGTATCCTAATTCCACCTCCAGCACTATAACTGTAACTAACAGCATCATTAGTGGCAATTCGGCAGGAGCAGACGGCGGTGGTATCAATAATTTTGGTATTATAACTGTAACTCAAAGCACCATTAGTGACAACACAGCACTCAAAGGCGGCGGCGGTATCTATAACGGAGGTTTTACCTACCCTGGCTACAGACAACCTGATAGTGTAGCTTATGGCAACCTTACGGTTATCAATAGCACTATCAGTGATAATTCTGCATCCACTGGAGGCGGCATCTACAATAATGGCACCCTATCAGTCACTTACAGCACTATCAATGATAACTATGCCTTGGACTACGGTGGCGGTATCTACAACTCTAGCTTTAACGAGTTCGCCATCTCTTACCCTGGCTTTAGCGATTTGAGTAGGTACAATACATTAGGTATTGTTACTGTGAGTTATAGCAGCATTAATGACAATACGGCAGGGAAAGCCGGCGGTGGCATCTACAATGATGCCGACCAAGACTTTGGCAAGATGGTGGAATCTATTAAAGGCACTGATTATTTCGCTACTATTACATACGATGGCTTAGGCATCCTTAAGGTAAGTTATAGCAGTATAACTGGCAATCAAGCACACTTTGGCGCTGGCATCTACAATAATGCCAGCTTAACAGTAGGCAACAGCATTATCAGGCACAATAAAGCTTTCGGGATCGAACTCAGTTCTGGTGGAGAAGAGTCTGGCAAGGGTGGCGGCATTTACAACTCTAGCTCTAAATCTGAAAGCGCCACAGTCAACTACAGCATCATCGTTTGTAACTTTGATACCCAAGAAGAGGATTCAAATAAGGCTATCAAGCGTGATGATGTGGTCGGTAAATTCATCACCAAAGGTCATCATAACTGGATTGGCAAGTACAGTGGTATTAGCTGAAGCATACGGGTTACGAGCCTACGATGCAGTTCAGCTAGGGGTTGGTCGTGCAGTAAATGCCCTCTGCATAGCTAACAGTTTACCTCTGGTGACATTTGTATCTGCTGATTCCGAGTTGAATGCAGCCGCAGCAAGTAAAGGTCTACTTGTGGAAAACCCCAATAATTACTCCTAAGGTTTGATTCCCTTAAACCGTTCTTGCGCCGCCTGAAATGCTTCTTGCATCACCAGCTGAATTTTCTCTCGATCTGGTTTCTTACCTCCCATTAAATCACCAAAGTAAACGCAGGCTGCTTCGCCTAGCGCCCAAGTATAGGCAGCTGCCCAAGAGGCGGCGATCGCACTCCCAATACCTGGGATAAATTTAATTAACTCCCGCGCAATTGCCTGTGCTAAAAAACCACCTGCGATCGCACTCACAACTCCTCCCGCCTGAGATGGCGTAACTGTTTGCCCATATAATTTACCCAATAGACCCACCATTGATACTTGCAAGGCAGTGAGTACGGGCATTGTGGTAAATGGCAGAGGTACAGCCGCTAGAGTTGCAGACATAATCGCAAATGGCAAAATGTAACGGCGCGCAGCATCTCGGTAAAGGTTGCCAAGTTGTTTCCCAGATTCTTCTCGATCTAATAGCTGATAAATCGCCTGGGCTTCTGCTTGTGGGAGTAGTTCTGCCAAGGAATCTCGCAGTGCTTCTAAGCCATAAAATACCGGAGTGTAGCCATCTTCTTCTAAGGTAAAGTCAATGAGTACAGAGCGATCTGTTATTTTGGCGAAAGCTTGTTGCATGGCGGCAAATGCACGATTGATTTCCTGATAATCTGGCGGATAGGTGGGATGATCGACGGTATCGCCAGGATAAACTTCGTGCAAGCAAGTCACTACCAGCAGACAGGGAATGTCTGGATACTTCTGACGCAGCTGTTGAGCAATTTGTCGTAGCGTGTCAGTTGCAAAATCATTGATTTTAACCGTCAAAAGCAGAATTCTAGCGGAACGAGTTTCCTGTTGTAAATCGCCAACTAACTCCTGAACAATTTTTTGAGTATCTTTTTTGACATCTCCCAGCCCCACTGTATCAGTAAAAATCAGTAACGGCAGGTCATTGGAAGGATAGGCATAGCGCTGGGTGTGTTGCGTGTGTGGGCGAAATCCTTGACCGACAATTTCAGCAGAAACTCCCGTCAATCCCCGGACAATGGAACTTTTTCCGGCTTGGGGTTTACCAATTAAGAGAGCTTCTGTGGTTGGCAGTTCGGCTCGGATTTTCTCTAAAATCTCTGCAACCTGAGTATCGCTCACACTAAACCATTCGACAACTGTCTGTGCCAGTTGTTCTACGGGTAGGAGTTGCGTTAGACGTGTTGTTGCTTTGCTCCAGACACCAGCAATCTGATTTGTCCAAGAGTTATCGACCGACTTGGTAATCGTTTTGTCGGTCGGTTCGCTCAATTGCTGAGAATCAGTTGATGGTAAGTCAGCATCACGTTGCTCAGTCATTTTCATCCAAACCTAGAAGACCCTTTTAGTCATCTTATAGCGATTCTCAAAGGGATAACTAGTACCTTTAGTAGTGTTCCTGAGCGATCGCGTTTTGAGGGCTGACAATGCGATTGTTTCGCCTGACAATGCGATTGTTTTGACTTACAATGCGATTGTTTCGCCTAACAATGCGATTGTTTCGCCTGACAATGCGATTGTTTTGACTGACAATGCGATTGTTTCGCCTGACAATGCGATTGGTCTTTCAAGACGCGATTTATCGCGTCTCTACAATCTGGGTTTTGTTGCTCATTCTGAACTGTATTGTCGCCAAATTTGCCCTCATCCCCCAACCCCTTCTCCCAATTTTGGGAGAAGGGGAGCGAATTTCAAAGTCCCTCTCCCAAGCTTGGGAGAGGGATTTAGGGTGAGGGCAAATGATTCAGGATTTAGTATCAACTTGGTTCAATCAAATCAGCGATCGCTTTCACCAATACATCTGGATCTACTGGTTTGGAGATATGCATTTGAAATCCTGCGGCTAATGCTTGCTGCTGATTCATTTCCCCTGCATAAGCTGTCAGAGCGATCGCTGGTACGTTTCCTCCTTGTTGGGGCGATCGCGATCGCACTTCCTGTATCAGCATATAACCGTCTGTTTTTGGCATTCCAATATCGCTAATTAAAACATGTGGTATCGACTCAGACAGTGCTTGTAGTGCTTCCTGTGCTGATGATACGGCGGTTACTTGCACACCGTAATCTTGCAAAATAAAGGTAAGTAAATCGCGAATATCTGGTTCATCATCCACTACCAAAACTTGAGTGTTCGCAAGCAGCAATGACTCAGGCTCAAAATTTGAAGAGTGATTCTCTTCACCCCGAAACTGTTCGCTTCTAAGCAAAAGCGGTAACTCGACAGTGAAGCTTGCACCCAATCCTTCTCCAAGACTTTCAGCTTGAACATTTCCCCCATGCATTTCTACAACCTTACGCACGATCGCTAGTCCTAAACCGAGTCCGCCAAATGTCCGTGTAGTTGTGCCATCAGCTTGGCGAAAGTAATCGAATACATAAGGCAAAAAGTCTAGGCTAATTCCCTTACCTGTATCGCTGACCTGAATTTGAGCCTGATTACCAGCTTCCATGAGTCGAATTTCTACTCGTCCTCCTGTTGGTGTAAATTTTACCGCATTTGAAAGCAAGTTCCACACAACTTGTTGCAGTCGATTTGAGTCGCCCATCACTTGTCCCAAATTGGCATCAAATACGGTTTTAATTTGAATTGACTTGGCTTGTGCTGCTAGTTTTACTGTTTCTAGTGCTGCTTCAACTACCATTACCAAGCTGACTGGACAGATATTCAAGTTTAATTTTCCTTGCAGGATGCGCGACACATCCAACAAATCTTCAATTAGCTGGGTTTGTAACTTAGCGTTGCGTTCAATGGTTTCTAAGGCGTGGTGAGTAGTTTTTTCATCAAACTTGCGAGTCCGCAGCATTTTTGACCATCCGAGAATGGAGTTGAGTGGGGTTCGCAGTTCATGGGAGAGAACCGCCAGAAATTCATCTTTAACTTTGTTGGCGATTTCTGCTTGTTGGCGTGCTGTCTTTTCGCAATCGAGTAGGCGATCGCATTCTTTTTCAGCTAATTTGCGATTGGTTATGTCCAGTACAAAAGCAACACCGTTGTCTTGGGAGTCATTTAGCAAAGCCATTCCCAAAACAATTGGTACTCGCTTACCGTTGCGGTGGATGTACTCTTTCTCGAAAATTTTGGAAACTCCAGTGGTTTGCACCTCCAAAAGGGCGCGATCGTCTAAATGCTGATACTCAACTGGAGTAAGTTCTCTCCAATCAAATCTACCTAAAGTAGCAAACTCATCACGAGTGTAGCCAGCTAGTTGCAGAAAGGCATCATTGGCATCAATAATGAAACCATCCACAGTCCAAAAAGCGACCCCAATCAGATTAGATTCAAACAAACGCCGAAATCGTGCTTCGCTTTCACGTAATGATTTCTCTGCCCGTTTATGTTCGGTAATATCGCGAGCAACAGTGATTACACCTTCAATACTTTGGTGATAATTTCGTAATGGTGTGAGGATGTACTCATAATAATGCAACCCATCGGCAGTAAAATATTTACACTCATCCTTAATCGGCTGCCCAGTTTTCATGACAGCTTGTCGTTGATTATCTACCTGCGTTATTAAATCTGCGGGTAAATCCATTTCTGGCAAACTTTTACCGATAATCTCTTCGGGATTTAAACCTAATATAGTTGCTCCATCGCGGCTGACATACTGATAACAACCTTGGCGATTAAAAATATAAATATGATCGACTGAGGCAGTTAGGATAGCATTTAAAATATTTGCCTGTTCTTGGACTTGTGTTGTGAGTTCGCGAGTACTTTCTTTTGCCTGCTGACACACAGTAGTTTCCATACAAACGCCGATCATTCGCACCGCTTGCCCTTGGGCGTTATAGATAAATTTTCCCTTGGCATAAATCCAATGCGTGCTTTTGTCTGAGCGAACTATACGAAATTCATCATTGTAGTCAGTCTTTTGTGCCAAAGCGTGAGCGATCGCTTGCATTACAGATTGGCTATCTTCAGGATGAACGCACTTTTGAAACGTCTCATAAGGGTTGTCAAAACTACTTGGAAGTAGACCAAAAAGCAGTTCATAATTTTCCGACCAGATAACTTTATTGGTAACAAGATTCCAATCCCACAAGCCCATTTGGGATACATCTAGAGCTAGTCTCAGCCGTTCTTCACTCTCTTTTAGAACTACTTCTATCTGCTGTCGCACTGCGATTTCTTGTTGGAGTTGCTCTAAAATTACTGTCATATCTGTTGGCAAATTGAGATTTACAGAGGTTTCCTTCTCAATCTCCCAATCAGCAACTTTAAGATGAGGATTTTTGACTTCTACCGCTTCTAACAGCTTGATTTTGAGTTTTGTTAATTGTTCCTCAAGCGCTGTTTGCTTTTGTTGATAAAATATCTCTGATTGCTCTAACTCAGCTACACGCTGCCGCAAAACTGCTAATTCATCAGTGAGTTTAAAGTTAATTTTATCTACATTTTGCATCTTGTACACCAGTGATTTTTAATAATATCGACTTGAAGAGTAGGTATCCCTAGTTCAATCTATGATTTTTTCAGCTATCAAACGTAATCTATCAAAAGGTATATAAAACATTAAATAAATATTCCGATCATTATTTTGCTTATTTTTATATACTTTCTTAAATAGAAACAGTTTATGAATTTCAGCCAAAAGGTATATATAAGTTTCAATTACTGTAAGGTAAGGATTGCTAAAATATCAAAATCAAAATTGAGCTTTTTGACTTTTGAATTTTGACTTTTGACTTCACCATACCCCTGCGGGAAAGCAAGCTACGCGCAGCGTCCTGTAGGGAAGGGGTTGACATCAGTCTCCAAAATAGCTCGATAGCTAAATAAAATTTATTTCTTAAATCGGATGAAAGCTGCACCAATTAATAATCCCACAAATTGCCCTAAGAAGACAACACCCGATTGATTTACGCCGACAGGAGGAATGTTTAAACTACTGACACCATAAAATAATTGTTGTACAAACCACCAAAATATATAGAAAAACGCTGGTATTTGAATGGGGATATACAAGATTATTAGCGGCAAAACAGTATCAATTTTAGCTTTAGGAAACTTCATAACGTAAGCTCCTAAAATAGCTGCGATCGCACCATTTGCGCCAATCAATGGAACTGTCAAACTCGGTTCAGCCAGAATTTGTATTACCCCTGTAATCGCACCAGCAGCCAGATAAAATTCTAGATAACGTCTGTGTCCTAGAAGATTTTCTACAGTTTTCCCAAAAACCCACAAAAATAGTAGATTTCCTAATATTTGACTAAAACTGCCATGCAGAAATATTCCAAAAAATAGGGTAAATACCCGCCAAATGACAACTATCCAAGCAGCAGAGTTGAAAAAAAGAGCATTGGTAACTGCTCCACTAATCTGTGCTGGTATCACACCCCAACTATTGACGAAATAGCCTAATTGACCGCTAAACTCTAGTTTAAGTTCCCATAAAAATACAGCTAGGTTAATGCCAATCAACCAGTAATTAATAATTGGCTTACTTCGACAACGAATATTATCACTAATAGGAATCATATTAATTCGTAATGGGCTACGCCCCGCTTCGCTAACGTAATTCGTAATTCGTAATTAAGACACACAAAATATTCTTATCTGCTCCTCTGCTCCTCTGCTTTTCTGTTTCCCACTCCCTCACTCCTCCTTAACCTGTGGCAAGATTGAAATCAGTCGCATCGCACTTAACTAGGCAAACGAGATGCTAGGAAACACACTTGTAGGAAGATACCAAATTATTAGTAACTTGGGAGGTGGGGGTTTTGGTGAAACTTTTGTGGCTTGTGATACCCAATTACCTGGTTCACCTCTATGTGTCGTTAAGAAACTCAAACCCCAGGCAAGCGATCCAGTAACTTTGGAAACAGCTAGGCGTTTATTTGATACAGAAGCGCAAGTTCTGTATAGATTAGGAACTCACGATCGCATTCCCCAACTTTTAGCTTACTTTGAGGAAAATGCCGAATTCTATCTTGTACAGGAATTGATCGAAGGTCACGATCTGAGTCAAGAATTAACATCAGGTAAAATCCTCAGTCAAGAAGAAGTTATTTCACTTTTACAAGAACTTTTGACAATCTTAGAATTTGTCCATCAACAGAATGTAATTCATCGTGATGTCAATCCCCACAATATTCTCAGACGCCAACCAGATGGCAAATTAATTTTAATTGATTTTGGTGCAGTCAAACAAATTGCCACTCAAGTTATTACTCCCCAAGGTCAAACTCTAGCAACAGTAGCTATTGGTACGCCTGGATATATTCCTGGCGAACAAGCTCATGGTACGCCAAAATTAAGCAGTGATATCTATGCTGCGGGAATAATTGCTATTCAAGCTCTCACTGGATTATCACCAGAGGAAATAGTAAAAGATGCTGATACTAATGAAATTATCTGGCATGATAAAGCTACAGTAACACCAAAATTTGCTCAATTCTTAGATAAAATGGTGTGCTACGACTTTCGGCAACGCTATCCTTCGGCAACTGTGGCATTACAAGCGCTGAAAGAGTTAATACAACCACCTGTTCAGACAATAGCGTTAACTCCTCCTCCACCAAAAAATATCAACAAACCTCAACCTAAAAAAGGTATATTAGGTAAAATTTTACTAACAATATTTTTCTTGACTGTTGGCGGAGTAGCATCAATATTTATTTGGAGTTACATTAATTCAAATAATGCCATAGAATTATCTAAACAAGGAAATACGTTTTTTGATTTGCAACGTTATCAAGACGCGCTAGAAGTATATGAAAAAGCCGTTAATCTTAGACCAGATTATGCTCAAGCTTGGAATGGTCAAGGCAAAACACTAAATAAATTAAGAAAATACAAAGAAGCATTAGTCGCTTATGACAAAGCAATTCAAATTCAGCCAGATTATTTAGATGCTTGGATTGGACGTGGCACTGTATTGGGAAATTTACAGCGATATCAAGAAGCGATCGCCTCTTTTGACAAAGCCTTAGAATTAAAGAATGACAACTCAGAAGTCTGGAATGCTAAAGGTGAAGCTTTCAGTAATTTAAATCAATATGACCAAGCAATTAAGTCTTATGAAAAGGCGATTGAACTCAAACCAGATAATTATGAAGCTTGGTATAAAAAAGGATTAGCTTTGCAGAATTCTAAACGATATGAAGAAGCGATCGCAGCTTATCAAAAAGTCGTTGATTTAAAACCAGACTACGAGCAAGCCTGGTATAATTTAGGGAATGCACTAGTCAATTTAAAACGTTATCAAGATGCGTTTACAGCTTATGATAAATCGGTGCAATATCAGCCAGATTATTACCAAGCTTGGTTATCTAGAGGTAATATACTACTAAATTTACAACGTTATCCAGATGCGATTGAATCTTTTAATCAAGTCATTAAATACAGTCCCAGGAACTATCAAGCCTGGTATAATTTGGGCTGGTCGCTGCATCAAAACCAACGCTATGAAGAAGCAATAAAAGCTTATAATAAAGCGGCAACAATCAAGCAAAACGACTATCAACTCTGGTATAATTTAGGGAATTCGCAATACATATTGCAGAAATATGAAGATGCGATCGCGTCTTATAATAAGGCAGTTCGTTATAAACCAGACCATTCTGAAAGCTGGTTTAGCAGAGGCAATGCTCTATTAAATTTGAAACGGTATCAGGATGCGATCGCTTCTTACGATCGAGCAATAAAATATAAGCCTAATTATCAACAAGCAATAGACGGTCGCAATCAAGCCCAAATTCAACTGCAAGGCGAAAAACCAAAGCCTGTAATTGTACCAACTCTTCCATTTCCTAATTCCACCAATCCACCGCAGACGACACCCTAAGCAACCTATCAAATTGATAGTTTAGGATTGGTAAGCTGTTACGCATTTAAATTGTATATTTACTCGTGTACCCCTCTGGGGAAGCAAGCTACGCGCAGCGTCTCCTTCAGAAAAGGGTTGTCATTAGTCATACCCTGCAAGAAGGTAAAGCGCCTATGTCATTAGTTATTTGTATTTCAAAGGACAAATGACCAATGACAAAGGACAGTCTTAAACGCTTAGGGAATGAAACAGCCCTGCTCCTCATTTAATAAGGATTTGAATCAATCCGTCCCCTTTTGACACTCCTGAGATAGTACCCAGAAGTTGGTCTGTTTCTCAAGTTGAAGGTGTCGCCACTGCGAACTTTCCAAATTTTGTAATTAGAAAAGGTCAAAGGCTTTCGAGGTTCGCATACTTCCGGCAGATGATTGCCAAGGACAAAGTATACTGCACCCCTACCCATAACTTTCACCAAACCGTTTTTATCCACAAGAACCGATGTACTTTCACTAACCGCTATACCTAAAACACTGCTAGATACACCGTCCTTAATTTGACGAGCAATGAAAGTCATAATTCGACCCATTCTTTCTCGCCTATCAAAGTGCGTATCTACGATAGTTCCCTTTAAATTACTCCAATTGAAAAAGTTGTAAGTAAAAGTAATGTCTCGGTAGGGATCTTCGAGTGCATCTCTAGTTTCAATGCCTTTTTCAGAAGAAGCGCAAGCATCATAAACGCAATCACTTTGAATCATCGCACCCGCACTAGTGCCACCAACGCCACCTCCTTTCAGGTAAACTGACTTAACAGCAGCCTCAAGCTTGGTATCTTTCCAGTTGCGGATATATTGACATTGATCCCCGCCAGCAAAGAAAACTACATCAGCATTTCGGATTTTTTCATAAATCTCAGCTTTGTTTGCTTCTTGTCTATCCCTAACCAGAAGAGTTTCCACAAAATTTACGCCCTTCATGGCATAAATTAGCCGATTGTAATCGTGATTACCATTAGTGCGGAGAACTACAACATTAACTTTAGTGCTGGAGTTACTACCTCCCCTAACTTGGTTAATCATCCACTGGATAGCATCATCGACATCGGGGCCTCCCCCACCCAAACTCAGGACTGGGCCCGCTAAAGAGGGACGGATATCAAAGGAGGGAGAGGTGGAGGGGCGAACATCAACAGTGTCACCCAGGAAGAAGCGTTTCCAGCTTTCAATAAAACGGGTTATTAGGAAGGTTCCCATCTTCAACAACTTGATTCCTGTACTTTTCAAGCGCCTTGCTTTGCTTGGGAATGCCTTTGTCATACTAAACTTCTGGAGCAAACTGCAATTATTGCTAGGCTGTTACGCATTTTAATTGCTTATTTATTCGTGAAGTTTGTCCTTTGTCATTAGTCATTTATCAGTTGTTGTGAATAATCAATTGACTTAGGACAGTCTTGACGAAAAATGTGCAATTTAGATGCGCACTAGCTTAACTGTGGCACTAGATAGGGTAGAATTTCCAGCGTACAGGGCTTGTACTGTTTGTTAACGCAAAATAACGCAGAGTAATCATTAATTCTCTGCGCTACTGTGCGAAAATCTCTACATTGCTTGTAGCGTTTAATTCTGGCCAGATGAAATTTAAAATAGATTAGGTATTGGTTGTGACTGTCCAGATGCTTCCGTAGTTGCTGGGAATAGTTACCCAATATTCTGAATAACTGGGAACGTCGATTAAATTGTTTTCACTATTGAGTTCTTCTTGATAATTGCCTTGTTTCAATCCCCTAGTTTTAACTATAGGGTTATACTCAGTACTCAGCACTACTGAAGTTCTGCCAGTGGTAAGGCCATGTTGTTGGCAAATCCCCACTTGCCTTGGTCAGACTTATCTTTATGGGATGAAGCGCAAATGACTGCTCCAAAGTTTGATGCCTATGGAGCTGCACTTGTAGGCATTCCCGTGTTAGCGATCGCCTTCAATAATAATTAGGCTGGACTCATCCCTCTTCTAAGAAACCTGATTATTTAGGCTTAAACTCTGTATACTTGCCTCCTAAACCTTCCACAATCGTGCGTGTATTGGCAATCAACATTCCTTGGTAAGTCTCACCCTCTGTCCCCTTTTCGCCCAAACCATCAGCAAACAATTCTCGGCCTGAAACCTTAACTTTTGCCTCTTTTGCTACAGCTTGTATGAGTTTTGGGTTAATCGTCGTCTCTGCAAAAATTGTCGGTACACCCTGTTTTTTAATATCCTTCGATAATGCACCTACCCGTGCAGGTGTCGGTGCTTCTTCCGTACTAATACCACCTAGCGCCCCTTCAATAGGAATTCCATAAGCTTTGGAATAGTAACCGAAAGCATCATGGGTGGTAACTAATTTGCGTTGCTTGGGTGGAATTGTGGCTATTTCTGATTTAATCCAGGTATCTATCTGACTGATTTCATTTGTGAGTTTTTGCGTGTTGCTAGTATAAGTCGCAGCATTAATTGGGGCTAATTTCCCTAACTCTTGAGAAATCGTCTGGGCGATCGCTATGCCATTCTGGGCATTGTGCCATACATGGGGGTCGGTAACAGTTTTACCATCATCCTCAAACTGCTGAGGTTTGGGGACTGCAACTTCATCTACAGCCACCTTGGGAGCAGGATTTGAAGTCGCTTTAATTAGCTTGATTAAACCTGGTTCAAAATTATAGCCACCGTAAAGAATTAATTTAGCCTGTACAATTGCTTTGCTATCCTCTGGTTTTGGTTGGTACACATGGGGATCTGAGCCTGGATCGATTAAGCACTTGAGGTCAATGGTATCACCTGCAATTTCTTTAGTTAACCCACAAGCAACGGTATTGGTGGCGACTACTAACGGGCCTTTTCCACTGGCTTCTGGCGCTGGTGAAGTCCCAGTTTGAATAACAGACGCATTATCAGGAGGCATGGGAGTCGATTGGCTGGTTTGGGATGTTGGACTACATCCAAATACCCCGCACGTTAAAGCAATAGCCGCTAGGGATTTCAATCGCAGTTTGTAAGATATCATAAATCTGATGAGTTAAATTATATTGATTATCATTATCATACAAATGGTAAATTTATGTTAGAAGTTAAAAATTTAGCTGTAAATTACCGGGGAGTCACGGCGGTTGAGGATGTGAGTTTCCGTTCCTTACCAGGACAAATTATGGGTGTGATTGGCCCCAATGGTGCAGGAAAAAGCACGATGGTGAAGGCGATTTTGGGCTTAGTACCAACCACGAGTGGAGTTGTCAAGTTTCGATCTCGCGCTTTGAAACAACAATTAAATTCTGTTGCGTATGTACCACAGCGATCGCAGATTGACTGGGATTATCCCATAACAGTCTGGAATGTAGTGCTGATGGCGCGGACTGTGCATACAGGCTGGTTTCGCGCACCTTCACGGTCATCTGAAGAAATAGTTAAAGATGCTTTGGCGAGAGTGGGAATGCTAGAGTTGCGATCGCGTCAAATTGGAGAGTTATCAGGCGGACAACAGCAGCGAGTATTTTTAGCAAGAGCTTTAGCACAACAAGCCGAATTATTATTCTTTGATGAACCGTTTGTTGGGGTTGATAAAAAGACGCAAGCCATTATGTTTGATGTGTTTGAAGAACTAAAATCACAAGGGAAGATTTTGCTGGTAGTCACTCATGATTTAGGCACTACTTTGACCAAATGTGACCAGTTATTGTTATTGAATAAAAAAATAATTGCTAACGGCTCACTAAAAGAAGTCATGACAGCAGATAATATTCAACGTGCTTATGAAGATAATATATTTATATTAAATAGAGAAGTAGTTTAATGTTAAATTGGCTAATTGAACCCTTAAGTTTCGAGTTCATGCGGGGAGCTATTATCACAGCAATTCTGTTGGGCATTCTTTGTGCTGTTGTCGGTAATTATCTGATTGTTCAACGCATGGGAATACTTGGTGATGTAATTGCTCATGCGGTTTTACCAGGACTAGCTATAGCCTTTTTCTTAGGCATTGATATTTTCTTAGGTGCTTTTATCTGCGGAACTCTTAGCACTTTTGTTATTGCCTGGATTCAATCTCAATCTCGCATCAAAGTTGACGTGGCAATGGCGTTAGTTTTTTCAGGTTTTTTAGCCTTGGGTATCATGTTAGTTACTTTACTAAAAAGCAAATTAGACCTACATGAATTTTTATTTGGTGATATTTTGAGCGTGACTACAGATGATGTAAAGCGGACTGTAATTATTACAGCTGTTGTCTTGGTTTTAATTAAATTATTTTACAAAGAATTGTTATTTTACACTTTTGACCCACTTGGCGCTCAAGCTAGTGGTTTACCAGTTAACTTGATTCATTTTGCCCTAAACGGTGCTATTACCTTGACGATTGTTGCTAGTATGCAAACTGTGGGTGTAGTATTAGTTGTTTCCCTACTGATTGGCCCAGGAATTACAGCTTATTTATTAGTGAAAGAATTACACCAAATGATGCAATTAGGCGCAGTTATTGGTGTGTTTAGCAGTATAACTGGAATGTATATTAGCTACTATTTGAATGTGCCATCAGGTGCGGCTATAGTTTTAGTTGTTTCCATACTATTTTTGTTAGCATTATTTTTTAGTCCTACCCAAGGAATTTTTACCAGACCAGAAATGACCCATCGTTCAGCTAGACTATTTAGCCAGTTCAAATCTCAAAATCCGAAATGATTTCAACTGGCTCATCCCATCTCAATTACTGTGCTGTGGGCAGTTGACCTTGTAGTAGCATCTGACTAGCAAGGGCTTGACAGCTAGGGCAATCGCAGCCAAACTTTTGGATGGCAAGCTGTTTTATTCTCTCTGTTTCTAGAGAGCGCATTGATGGAGATTGCGGATATTCTTGCGAAACGGGTACATTAACTGTCTGAGTATCAGCTGTTCTCAAAGTAGGATTGGCTAAATCTTGGGGAGAAAGCTTCTTTGCTAAAGCTGGGTTGACATTTAATACTGTCAAGGCGAAAAAGCTAGAGCAGCAAAGTAAAGTCAGTGCAATTTTATTCATAATTTACCTCATAATAGGCATTGGCACTATCTGAGTCTAGGCGAAAAGACTAAAAATTACCATTATAATGTTCAACTTGCCAGCAGAAATGCGATCGCTATGCGGGTGCTGTTGCTGAACCATCCTAAAATTATTGATAATAATTTTTTTGGGACAATGGGGTAAGCAAAGCTATACCGTCAGGTTTATTATTTATACTTGTAACTCAAATCCAGGTAATATATCTTCTCCAGAAATAATCGCTGGCATTTGAATAACTTCTACAGCTTTCAAAAGTCGGTAAATTTCCACTTGCTTGTCTTGAGGATTAATTAGCCAACCCAAACGCAAACCATTTTCTATGTATTCCTTCATTTTCGCTTGGATAGGTGCAAGCCGGTCTGTCTCGGAACGCAGTTCAATTGCAAAATCGGGTACAAGTGGCGGAAATTTTTTTCGCTGTTCTAGTGTTAAAGCTTCCCACCGTTCCAACTTTACCCAAGCCGCATCAGGAGAACGTTTTGCACCATTTGGAAATATAAAGATAGTTGAAGAACTAAAAACTTTCCCTAACTTAGCTTGACGATTCCAGATTTCTAAATCAGTAATCAGTCCAGCTTCTTGATTTCCACTTTCTCCTCCTACTGGTGGCACAATAATTAATTCTCCAGCTGCATTCATTTCCAGGCTTAAATCGCTATTAGCGATACACAATTGATAAAATTGCTCATCGGTTAAATGAGCAATCGGTTCTAGATTAAGCACAACAGTATTCATTGAATCTTTCCTCGTGCCTTTGTTGCTAACATTCCGTTATACCAATTCTGTATGAAGATCCATATAACAAGACTCCTTTGTAGTTCCCCCAAAGTTCGCCCGATGCCTTGGAAAATGTAGTCGGGGGGAGTAAATATATACAGCTTCACAAAGAAATAGTATTACCTTTATTTAAAAGTTTAGCAGGAGTAAATTAACGTGAGTTCTGATTGCCAACATCAGAGTATATTAAAAATTTATCTCAATAATCTGAAAACTATAGCGTATAATTATTTACATTAAAAGCAACAATTATCTCGATCTTTTTAACCTCATAGACTTTGATGAATTTGGTGGAATAAAAAAATATGCGGGAGAATAAATCTCCCACAAAAAAAGCTGATGTTGGAGGTCATAGCATTTATATAAAACTAATCTAACAAATAAACTGAATTATTGCAAAATATTATCAATAATTTAAGCATCTGGCGATCGCCTCCGGTGAGGCGTAGCCCATCGCAATAATCCACCTAGAGACGCTTTCTTCAAAGCGGTAAGCGTAGCAAGACAAAGTACAGCCAGTGCCATTTCGCGTCTCTAATTTGAACTGGTTGCTGCATTCCTCCCCAAATCTGGGCTTTCTTAAACCCCAGATTTAGATTTTATAGACTTGTGCTGGCTTTGAAATCCCTTGCTATTTCCGTAACAAATAGTCTTGAATTCCACCTGATTTGTACCAGGGTTATAGAGAGTATAGGTAGCTTGACCTGGTGTGCGTCCCACATTCCCCACCCCAATTACTTGACGCGGTGCAACGGTAAAAGTTTGAGGAGATACTTGCTTATCAAGAGTGGTAAGTCCAGTAGTAATAGAACCAGTTTGTAGTTGATACTGAAAAGTTAAACCAGAACGACCGCAGAATAAGTTATTCGCTTGCATCCGCGACAGTCTATCAAGCATTTGGATTGGGGTAGTTTCTGGAGTCAGTTCGTCATCCACACTTACCGTTGAACCGTGGATTAACAAACAATCTAATTCAAAAAAACCAAAGTCAAGGTTTCTCAACCATTGTACCGTCTGACGGGAAACACACTCCCATAACAACTTTACTGTCTCTCCTCCATATTTTGCGATCAATTCAGGAGCATCTTCAGTCGGCCCCAGACCATGCAGAATAAAACACTGCTCTTCCCACCACCCCTTACAAATCAGGGGTTCTAATTCTCCCTGGCGTGGGTTAAGCACTCGTTCTACTAACTTCTCGGCTTCTGGTCTTGGCCCTACTAAATCGCCTAAAATATACAAAGCTTCTACCCTGTCACCCTGACGCTTAATGTCAGCTATTACAGCTTCATAAGCTGCAAAGTTAGCTTCAATTCCACTCAAAATTGCCCATTTATTCATATCTTTTTTTTTAACGCAGAGGAACGCGAAGGAAAGCGCAGAGGAGCGCGGAGAAAGAGGAGGAGGGGAGAGAGATTACCTTGTGCAAACATGAGTTGGGTCATCTGCCCGTTCTGCATACTCCAGTCCATGCGCTAAACGCCACGCAAAGATTGCAGGTAAACCTTTTTCAATAATCGCCGCACAGGTTTTCTGGTAGTCGTAAGCCACTTCCCGCAGTTTGACCTCTTGGGTATCAGTGTCGTAAATTACATAAGTAGCATTCGGTCGTCCATGTCGCGGTTCTCCCACTGAACCCACATTCACAATTCGTTTGAGAGGAGATGTAAAGCTGATTTCCTGGGCTTTTTCTCCTCTACCAACACTAACTTGTAATTGACCAGCATCCAGAGTCCGGGCGTAAGGCACATGAGTATGACCACAAAATAGCACATCTGAATCTGTGGAAATTACTCGCTCTAGTGCTACAAAAGCGTCGAGTTGAGGTAGTAAATATTCATGGTTGCTATGAGGACTACCGTGAACAAAAGCTAAATTTCCTTTTTTGAGACTGTGGGGTAACTTGGCTAAAAATTCGCGGTTTTCTGGGTTAATTTCCTTATTAGTCCACTCGTGAGCTTGTATTCCTCTTTTTTCTGCCAATAACGAGGGATAACTGCAATCGCAAGCGTTTAAACCTTCCACAATATCTTCATCCCAACAGCCGACGCAGGTGGGAATATCTAAAGAACGAATTTGAGCAACAACAGCATTGGGATGCGGCCCATATCCTACTAAATCGCCAACACAAAAGATTTTTTCGCATGAGTGCTGGTCAATATCTAGCAATACAGCGTCTAAAGCTTCGTAATTGCCATGAATACATGAAATGACAGCTATTTTCACACTGGTTCCCCCTCTAATAAAATCTCTTTTACCTGTTGTTGGTATTGCAAAATCGCCGCGTCAGATAAACAGCAATCTGATAATGTTTGCCTTAAAGCTGCTTCATCCAAGTTTTGTCCCACCACTTCTAGTCCACTGAAACGCTGAGGTCTACCTTCTAAGTGGCGTGGTAAGTCTAATTCCAGAAAGTCTGTTTGGGGAATGCCAGCGACAAAATCATAGTAAAGCGACCTGCCATCGTTAACGTCAAAAATTCCTTTAGCACGGGTGACAATACCGTAAGCACCGTGGGTGATTTCGTGCCAAAATTCCTCTAGATTATTTTCATCAATGACTTGACCGTTGCTTGCTGCCCGCCATAAACTTTCACCAGTACTGGTTTGGGTTGGTGCGCCGCGTACAATCTCGTTTGCCCAAGTATGGTATTCAGAGTCTTTGAAGTCTGGTGGTAAGACTGCTATGGCACGGTAAGTCAGATTATCTAATATTTGTGCGTTAGCTGCGATCGCCATTCGCGGTAGCGTCTCTGAAAGAGAAGGCATTGCTCCCAACTCTAGATAAAATCCCCATTCGATATAAACTGCATCTGCTTTAGGTATTTGGTTGATAAATTCAACTTCCTGACCGTCACTAAAAACTTGTATACCAGGAAATTCAGCAGCTATGCGATTTTGGTCAATGGGAACAGTCCCAGTACCAGGGCTGTAATAAATTATTTTGTCAACATCGGCGATATCTCGCATCTGTTGACAAACCCAGGTAGTTTTTCCAGCCCCAGATAAACCAGCAACGACAATAATGTTTGGTACAGACATAACTATAATGATAATCATTTTTATATGATTTGGAATATAGTAGCAAGAAAATTGCTGACTTTACCAATGCCACACAGTTGTACCATCTGGTTTATCGATTAAAATTACTCCCACTGCTTGCAATTGGTCGCGTATAAGGCAATACGGTTCAGTTAAAGCTAAAATCCTTCGCCAAAGTCAATTTTTTTAACGAACCGCCAAGGACGCCAAGGACGCAAAGAGAAGGAAGAAATTTTGTTGGGTTGTGCTTTGCTTAACCCAACATACAATTTTTCTTAACTGAACTGTATTGGCGTATAAGGTCTGAAGCGGCGTTGTTGCGTGAATAGGTAATACTATTTACTTTTATTAGCTATTTTGCTTTTCCAATCCCAGTTATTTGAAAAATTAACTCTGCCGCTTTACTCATTAGCGAAGTGTTAATCTCAAGTTGATAATTCTCCTGTTTTAAAACCTCTATCACAACTTTGCTGAAATCTGCGTTACCTTTCCTTGCACCTAAGCCATTAATTGCACATTCAATTTGCCTCACCCCACAACTCAAAGCAATGAGTGAATTATCTACCGCCATACCCAAATCATCATGACAGTGTACTGAAACGACAACTCGATCGATATTTGGTACTCGATTAAAAATCGTTTGCAGAAGTTGCGAAAACTCTTCTGGCGATGCCAAGCCTAAGCTATCAGGAATACTAACAGTAGTAGCACCACTCTTGATTGCAGTTTCAATAGATTTACACAAAAAATCTGGCTCACTTCTGGGAGCATCAAAAGCGCTCCATTCTACATCATTACAGTAATTGCGTGCCAGAGAAACACTCTTTTTGATTGTTGCTAATACTTCTTCTTTGCTTAATTTAGACTGATTTTTCAGATTTACTGGAGTATAAGTGTGAATTCTACCTCTGATTGCTGGTTTAATTGCTTCAGCAAGAGTGATTATTTCATCTGAATTGGAACTAGCTAGCCCACAAACAGTAGAATTTTTAATTATTTTAGAAATATTAAAGACTTCATCAAAATCTTTTTGAGAACTTCCCGGATAACCAACTTCAATAATATCTACTCCTATTTCTTCAAGCAATTGGGAGATGATGATTTTTTGTTGTAAATTCATCTTTACACCAAGCGTCAATTCTCCATCACGCATGGTGGTATCAAAAATAATTACTTTGTGATTATTTCCTAACATACTGGCTAGAGATAGCGATCGCTTACATCAAATACAATCTTAAGGAATATCCTCACTTAAGAAAACTGTCTCTAAATCTCGATAACCACTGACAATACGTACACCTTCCACACCGCCATCAATAGGGCGATAAAATATTAAGTAATTTTCTACTGGGAAACTTCGTAAACCACTGGCAAAAGTATCGGAACTTTGCCCCATATTAGGAAAATCAGCTAACAGTTTACACTGCTATTTAATTTTTTCGTTGAGTCTTCGAGCCGCATCAGGATTGTAGCGGATAATATAGCTGCTAATTTCTTTCAAATCTAATCTAGCTGAAGGTGCTAAAATACACCTACTCATTATTTAGCAGTCTCAGCTTGTTGCATTTGGGCTTGGGCGCGTCGAATATCTTCCTCTATTTCTCCAAATACCTCTTCACCATCAATTCCTTCACCACGTTCGAGTTCTTCGATACTAACTTGGATTTTAGCTTTCAATTCTGCTAGACGTTTTTCTTGGATGCGTTGGCGTAGCCCGCCGCAGGCATCGCGTTCATCTAGCAATCTCAATGCTTCACCCATCACCTCACTTACTGAGTGATATCGACAACTATTAACTTTATCCTTAACCAACTGCTCTAGTTCTGGGGTCAAAGATACATTCACAATTATTACCTCATTCTATTTACTCTATATCGTAACCGAAAGGAGTTGGAGCAAAGTTAAAATAATTCGTAATTGATAATACTAGCCTATAGCGAGTATTACGAATGACAAATGACAAATTAGTTAATTCGCCGCTGTTTGAGCTTCTTGATAAATTATTTCTTGAAACTGGATCGTATCTTTTTGTGGATCGGCGTGGCTAACTTTCACCACTATCTGTTCGCCCAAGTTTACAGAACGTTTGAAAGCCATTGGCAACTGCAAGCCCAAATCTTCTAACAAAATTAGGGCTAAATTGCTGTCTTCTCGCAGCCACATCAACACTGTTACATCCCAAGTTTCCTCTGGATGACGGCGTAAATACTCTAGTGCATAATATCTGTTAGTTTGTCGTTCCACCATCGTCACCTCTTGGGTGATGCTGGTGACAGTCATCATCACTTCTTTAAGTTGATCTGCGGAAAATGGCAGAACTTCACCCCGCAAATGGGCTTTAATTTGAAAGTGGGTGAGTAAGTCACTGTAGCGGCGGATGGGAGAGGTTGCTTGGGTATAGGTATCCAAGCCCAAACCAGCATGACGCAAAGGCGTAATGCTCATTTCGCTCTTGGGCATACAACGACGCATGGCGCAAGCGCGAACGAATCCGGCCGGAAGTAGAAGCAATTCCTCATCTGGAGGTAATTCTGGTTGCGGTTGACCGCGAAAGGGCAAAGGTATGTTATGAGTTTTACCATAACGAGCCGCAACTTCACCGGCAACAATCATCATTTCTGCTACCAGTTGCCGCGATGGGGAATCGTCCAAAATATCAATGTGGATCTCCTCACCTTTAACTTTGATCGTCGCTTCCGGCATAGTGATGCTAATTGCCCCTTGGGCGTAACGCCAAGCTTTGCGCCGCTGTGCCCAAGTTGCGATCGCAGCAATTTCCGGTTCTGCTTGTACCCGTAATTGCAGCATTTCATCTACATCTTCGTAGGTGAGGCGATAAGTCGGCTTAATCAAGCTTGTATGAATGCTGTAATCTTCTACTGCCCCAGTTGTACCTAAAATAATCCCGAAACTGAGGGCGCAACAAACCTTTCCCTGGATCAGACTCATAGGCCCAGTTGCCAATACCTCTGGAAACATGGGAATCATTCCCGTCGGTAAATACACTGTACTACCGCGCTTTCTGGCTTCCAAATCTAATTCATCTTCCGGTACTAACCATCTAGTGGGATCGGCGATATGCACCCACAAGCGTTCCCGTCCATCGGGCAGTACTTCCCAACTTAGACCATCGTCGATCTCTGTGGTAGTTTCATCATCAATGGTATAAACCTTCAGGTGAGTCAGATCAAGGCGGTTTGTATCTGAGTCAATCGGCGGGAAATCCAAACGCTGTTGCGCCACTTCTAATACCTTATGAGGAAATTGAATTGGAATTGAAGAACGACGCAGGAACAAGTTTTCATAAGGACTCCAGCAACCCAAATCCACCAATAGTTGAAAGGCTCCTTGGGGTGTTGTGGGTCGTCCCAGCATGGTCATAGTTTCTAATACCGCAGCACTAGGCGGATAAGCACGAGCCAAGGAGTCATAATTAACCCCCGTCCGCACGGTGTCAGCTATTAGCGCTGCATATTTTTCTAGTCCTTCTAAGCGCTGGCGATCGTGGCGCCCCCACTCTACTACTTCACCTTTGAGCGCCTGCTCTACGCGAGTTAAAAATTCCTGCTGTCCTTTAGCTTTTAGTGCCTCTACTTCCAGTTGGTGCTGGCGTTCTGCCACTTGAGCAGCAGTTCTTGGCTCGTAAGCATCTCCTTTTTGCTTGAAATAAAGTTTGTCGTCTGATAACAAGCAATAGGCGGCGTAACAAGGAGCTGCGGCTGATTCTGAAAATAGCAGATTCGCCATTTGGTCTGGAGTAACTGTTTCCCCATCTTCAACCAGTAATTCCCAAGCCACTTCTAAACTAGATGGGTCTAAATAAGGCTTGATCTGCTCCAAAAAGCTGGCAATCTCAGAGGGCTTGTAAGTCTGTCCAGTAACTGTATAAGTTATTTGTCTAGGCGCGAGGCTGTGGGATTGACCGCGTTCGTCTACCACAAACCAGCGGGTTTTACCGTCTGGACGTTCTACGATGCCCAGACGGCGATCGCCTTGAACCCTAAATTCAACTAGCGTCCCCTTCTCCACAACTCTCGCACTCTAATTTGGTGAACAGTTTAAATAGTTTTAAGTTAAAAGCTAGGAGTTAGGAGTTTTGATTTTTAACTCCTGTACAGACGCGATTAATCGCGTCTGTACTCATAACTCATCACTCTTTTTAGCCTTCCGCATTGATAAATGGCAACAAAGCCACAATCCGCGAACGTTTAATTGCTAATGTCAACTCTCGCTGTTGCTGAGACGTAAGCCCGGTAATCCGACGTGGCAGTATCTTTCCCCGCTCGGTGACAAACTTACGCAATAAATCAACATCTTTATAATCGATTGGTTCTCCTGGCTTGATCGGAGAAAGGCGACGACGGAAATAACTCATCTCTACTTAATTTCCTTGTGAACAGTATGTTTGTTGCAGTGGGTGCAGAACTTTTTCAGTTCTAGCCTGTTAGTGGTGTTGCGGCGATTCTTGGTACTGGTATAACGTGTAACACCAGCAGAACGCTTATCTGGATTTGTCCGGCACTCAGTACACTCTAGTGTGATAATAATGCGGGCACCTTTACTCTTAGCCATAATCTTACAAACAGTGAAGCCTGAAGAGAATTAACACAAATGACTATCTTCTCACATTCCGCCGCATATTTCCAACTAATCTTTTAATTTTTATATCGAGCGAGTAGCCACGACGCGACGAAACGATGAAAGTTCCACAATAGCGATCGTGTAAAGCCTGCCGCATCTGGGTATCAGAGAAAGCAGTCCCACAATCAATTGCTAGGGGAATTACTAGCAGTATAGCAGTGGGATTGGCTCTAATATTGCTCAGGGCAATTGACACTAATAAAGCACCTAAGCCGATAATCGCCTCTCGCTTCACCAGTGAGAGCAAATCTGGAATTCTGCCCACTACTTCTCCATCTTCAACTGACAACACCTTTAAATCGAACGCCCAACGCCCTAAACTTTGCCCTTGGTTGTTATATACCACCAGCACCCGCAAAACCAGCCAAAGTATTACAAAAACTAAGATTTCAACAAATTGAATCCCGATATTGCTGCCTCCCAGTAGGGAACTGACTAACCAGACACCAAGGAAATCAAGTCCCAATGCCATACCTCGCCGCCCAATCTCAGCCTTGGGATAGTGTTTTTGGGGAAGTCGTTCGATAGTCATACAAAATAGGTATTTTTATTTAGGGGTTGGGAAATAGCGATCGCTCCTGTTTTTAATATTAAGATGATGACTCGGCTAGTTGCTGCGCTATAAAGGAACAAAAACCAGTCAACAAAAATTTGTGCAACTAACAACTGCATAACTCAAAAATCGGATTAAACTTCTATGGCATTTTTGATACTCTAATGATATTTAGTAAGCATCTCACAAAGTAAGCGTTACACCTCATGGATGCAACACACAAGAGGGTTGTACATCTGTATTGTATTGTTGTAGAAACTTAATTTTAATTAATTTCAGGGTTGCATTGATGACACATCTATTTACTAGAACAGCTATTAGTCTGGTGACGACTACTGTAGCGTTAGCGATCGCCATAACCACCAACAACCTAGCTCATGCTGCTGAGTTCAACTTTAACTGGAAAGGAGACACAGGTTATTCAGCTCAAGGTTCATTTAATTACGATACAACAACTGCTCCCAGCGTCATTTCTGAAACAGGCTCGAAACCTACGAAGAACTTGCAATCTCTCTCAATTTCCTTTTTTGATCCCTTGAGTAATCTCATTAATAGTTTCACTCCAGTGGTTAGTGGCATATCTAACTACGACTATTTGAGATTCAACTTTGATAGCACTACCCAGAAAATTTTTGGCCCCTTTGATGTTGGCAAGGATGATGAGTCTGCTGGCGACACATGGCTTAATAATAATCTCGCACTTATAGACGAAGATTTGAGTGATGAGGTTCTAGTGAAAGAATTTGGTTTTAATAATAGAGATACAGCAGGCAAAAAGCAAATACTAGATTTAAGCAACAATTCGGTTCAGGTATCCAAAGTCCCCGAAGGAAGCATAATTATCGGTTTACTAGCAGTGTGTAGTTTGGGATTTACTGCTTATAGAAATCTAGACAAAGCTACTCAAGAATAAAAGAAAAGTTGGAGGCGATCGCTATGTTATCAGTCAGCGATGCACAAGCAATTATTTTCAATTTGGTGCAGCCCTTGGATCGTCAACGGGATACAGAAGTTGTAGATTTATTGACAGCAGATAGTCGCATTTTGGCAACACCTGTCACCAGTCCGCTAGATTTTCCCCATTGGGATAATTCGGCAATGGATGGCTACGCAGTTCGCTACGAAGATGTACAGCACTCTAGCACTGAACAACCAGCCATTTTAGAAATTGTTGAAGAGATTCCGGCTGGGTATCAGCCCAAGTCTACGATTCAACCAGGGCAAGCCGCGCGAATTTTCACGGGTGCGGCGATTCCAGTAGGTGCAGATACTGTAGTCATGCAAGAGAAGACACGCCGCGAGGAAAACCGCGTATTTATTCTAGCTGCACCAAAACCGCAAGAATTTGTCAGACACCAAGCATCTTTTTATCAAGCTGGAACACAACTACTACCAGCAGGAATTAAGTTAAATGCTTCAGAAATTGGCGTATTGGCAGCAGCACAGTGTCCGCAATTAAGTGTTTATCGCCGTCCGCGTGTGGCAATTTTTTCTACTGGTGATGAGTTGATGACAATCGATCGACCGTTGCAACCAGGGCAAATTGTAGATTCTAATCAGTATGCGCTGGCAGCTTTGGTGAGACAAAGTGGCGCAGAACCGTTAATTTTAGGCATTGTTAAGGACGATCCAGTTGCTTTGGAGAAAGTTATTGCCCACGCCATTGCGATCGCTGATATAGTTCTCTCTTCTGGTGGTGTTTCAGTGGGAGATTATGACTATGTTGACAAAATTCTAGAGTCACTAAAAGCAAAAATCCACATTCGATCTGTGGAAATCAGTCCAGGAAAACCCCTCACTGTCGCCACTTTCCCCACTACAGACGCGATTAATCGCGTCTCTCCCCACTCAGCACTATATTTTGGCTTACCAGGGAATCCTGCTGCTGTGTTGGTGACATTTTGGCGGTTTGTGCTACCAGCAATCAAGAAACTTTCGGGAATGACTGAAGGTTGGAAACCAGTGTTTTTGAAAGTGCGATCGCATGATGAATTGCGATCAAACGGCAAGCGTGAAACTTACCTTTGGGGTAAATTGCATTTAATTGATGGTGTTTATGAATTTCACAAAGCTGGTGGTAGTCATAGTTCCGGCAATTTAATTAATTTAGCTCAAACCAATGCCTTAGCCGTTCTCTCAGTAGGTAAAACATTAATTTCTCCACAAGAAGAAGTGCAAGTTTTGCAGCTTAGTAATGGGTAATGGGGATAAAATAATTCGTAATTCGTAATGACGCTCGCGGACTCGCTAACGCTACGCTAACGTAATTCGTAATTAAAAACAGTTGTATAAGGGGATTTAGACCCTGTGTCAAATAAAACCACCTATAGATGAGCGCGTAGCGTCTTTGCAAGAGAGGAGGAATTCAATCCCCATTACTTGGCTTTAAGATATGTAGGGGGAGCAGGAGATGAAAAAAAGGCTTAACCCAAGCATCTTGAATTAAACCCGATAATTACGAATTACGAATTAGTTAAAATATCTGCTCAAAAGCCTCAATCAAGTTGTTAACCTCCTCAAGGGTGTTGTAATGCACCATACTTACCCGGACTATTCCACCTTGGGAGGCTAACCCCAAGTATTCAATGAGCCGTTTAGCATAAAAGTCCCCATAGCGAATTCCAATATAATGTTGGTCAACTTTTACCGGAATAGTTGAGCTATTTATTCCATCAACGACAAAAGATATAGTTGGTACACGGGTTTGGCGGTCAGCCTTTGATTGACCAATAACTCGCACATTAGGCTTACTGTTCAGGTAATTTAGGAGGCGATCGCTAATATGTTCTTCATGTATGCTAATTAAATCAAATGCCTGTACCATTTGATTTCTCAAATCAGGTGCAGTTTCTTTTCCGTAGTGCAATTGTGCTAATTCACTTAAATAATCACATAAACCTAACATTCCATAACTTAATTCAAAATTGACATTCCCTAACTGAAATTTATAAGGTATATCTGTCTGGTCGATAAAATAATGGTTAAGACCAGGCAATCTTAATAAATGTTCTTCTTTACCATAAAGTAAGGCATGATGCGACCCATAGACTTTATAAAAACTCAAAGTATAAAAATCAACATCTAAATCTTGGACATCAACTAATCTGTGAGGTGCATAAGCTACACCATCTACGCAAATCATGGCGTTGCGATCGTGTACAAATGCAGCAATTTCTTTGATTGGATTAATGCTTCCCAGAACATTAGAAGCATGAGTCAAGGCTACCAGTTTTGTGCGCTGACTCATTAATGGTTCTAAGTCTGCTAAATGAAGTTCCAAAGTCTCTGGACGAACTTGCCACACTTTTACCTTCATTCCTTGTTTTTCAAGAGCTAACCAAGCACCAATATTGGCCTCATGGTCACAATTAGTAACAATAACCTCATCACCAGGTGTAAAGGTTTGACCCAGACACATTGAGAGAACTTTCAACATCATTGTAGTAGATGGCCCCATAACCACTTCTTTAGAAGAATTGGCATTAATGAAAGTAGCCATTCCCCTAGTTGCTAAAGCCAATCGTTCTCCAGCAAGTTGAGAAATCGCATAAGAGGCTCCTAACTGGACATCAGAACTTAGGAGAAATTCGCTAATTCTATCTACTACTTTTTTCAAGGTTTGTGACCCACCAGCATTATCAAAAAAAGTCCATTCACCAGCTAGAGCAGGAAAATATTGACGAACTTTATCAAGATTCAAGAGCATAATATAAGTAAGTTTTCTAGAGAATGTTCTTTACCCTAGCTTACCTTCTGACAAGTCGCCCAGAGAACATTTACATTCTCTTTTGATGTTTGCAGCTTGTTGTCCCAGCCTTCTTGCTCTAGACATCTAGTGAAAAAGAATGTAGAAAGATGTAGCAGTGCTATGTCTCTACAAGGGTTCTAGATAATGCATATTATTTAATTTCTGAAGATGTCTTCTGCAAGAACCTATCTAAAGAGGGTATACTTAAACCCATAAAGAGTATTTTACTATTTGTAACTATACAAGTTACATCTCTCCCCAACCCTCACCCTACTTGCTTTCATAGCAGGAACGCTAAGAGCGAACAAGTCAGTCGGGACGACCAACGTAGTGGCAACCCTTATAAAAGGGAAAGTAGTCGGGTATTTCTGTATCTCATGTTGGTGTAGCCTCTGTCTTTGACACGCTGTTCGCTTTCGTAGAGAAGTTGAAATATCCTGTATTTAACTTCCAGCAACTATTAATGTCTTGATTCTTCACAATTCTCGCCAATTTTATTTGATAAGTTTAAGGGAGAGTCAAAGCAACTATTGTTTTGAGTCTTAATTCCTTGATTGAAAATAAAGGAACGACTTATGAACACTACGGTTAAATATGACATCAACGTTATCAAGCAAGAAGCACTTCAACTTGTTAAAAAGAGACTTGTTAACCGCCAGCAGCCAATTTATACCCTCTGTAAATATATTCCTCATCGTGACTGGGTTAATTTTGAACTTGAGTTAGAAAAAAATGAATTTCTATTCAGAGATAGAATTATCGATTTACTGAATCACGAATCTTGGGAAGATGATTAACGCTGCATAAAGCTAAACCACTATTAGCTGTATCCTAATAAAATCAAACTTACAAATTCATTTTTCAACATTAAAAACTCTCGAATTAATCGGGGGCTATAAGCAAGAGATTATTAAAGTAAGCAATAAATCTTGATGGATGGCTGAGGAGCTTGAAAAGATAAGAGAACCATCGCTAGCGTAGCAATAGTTCTCTGTTAAGCAAGTTGGCACAATAAAAACAAGCTGTGTGAAGAAAAGTAAACAAGGCTCAAACCCTTTTTCTCCCTTCTTTATCCCAACAATAATTATTGACACCGAGCTATGGTGTACACACAAGTTTTTTAGAGTTGTCCTACAGACTTACCATTGTCCTCTTGTTCGCTTACTCTGTATGGGAATGGTTAGACATTTTGCCACAATCATACTAGAAAACCATAACTAGAAAATATTGACTGCCAGTAATTGTAAATTAATTTTTAATTTTTAATTTTTAATTGTTAATTACGGTGTCATGTTCTACTAGCGATCGCTCCAATTTTGCTTTACTGCTGAATCGGGAATAGTATTTTATACCTGATTGAGAAGAAAACCTATTTAATAATTATCATTTTTCTATCATCCCATAGACTTAAAGTTATCATAGCCTTTCATCCCAGAGCTAGAAGCGAAGATTTTTACTGTAATCTATCATCTGGGAGGAAATAGACCTCAGCAAACCGAAAACTGGAAAGAAAAATGAGGTTGTTACCTAGCTAAATTTCTGGAATTCGTCATCATGTATGAACTAGTTCAAGCTCTCTCCAACGGTGATGAAAAAACTGCTCTACATCAGTTGATTTATGCGTTGAGTACTTCAGGTAAGCATTACTTCCTAAGAAATGAGATTTTGCAAGCTTTTGGTGACTACTGTCATCAATTCCAAAAACCAGCCTATTTTTACTACTCTTCTTCTCTTGGCAAACTAATACAATATACCCACGAAATAATTCTCGAAGAGGAAAGTACTTGGTTCGTGATTCGACCGAATATTGCTAATCAAGAAGTTTGGCAACTGACAGCCAACTTTAGCAGGTTTGAGCAGATGACGCCTCAAGCACTGTTAGATGTAAGAGATCGTCTAGTCAACCGCTACCAACCCCATATCCTCGAAATCGACCTTCACCCCTTTTATGAAAGTTCTCCAAGAATTGACGACGCTAGAAATATTGGTCAAGGTTTAGCCTTCCTCAACCGTTACCTATGCAATCAATTGTTGACTGACCCCCAATATTGGGTAGAAATGTTATTTCAAGCATTACATGGGCAGCAATACAATGGTATTCGCCTATTATTGAGCGATCGCATTCCCTCCGGTATTCAGTTAGCCAAGCAAATTAAGCTAGCGCTGAAATTCCTAAGTGAGCGATCGCCTGATGAACCTTATGAAAAATTCCGCTTTGACCTGCAAGAACTCGGCTTTGAGCCGGGTTGGGGTAACACTGCGGCGCGAGTCTGTGAAACTTTACAACTCCTCGACCGACTCATTTACTCCCCAGAACCTGGCATCTTAGAAACATTTGTAGCCCGCGTCCCCGCCGTCTTTCGCGTCGTCCTCATCTCTATCCACGGCTGGGTAGGACAGGAGGATGTTTTGGGAAGAGATGAAACACTCGGTCAAGTTATCTACGTCCTCGAACAAGCTCGCAGCTTAGAAAACGAGCTGCGCAAACAAATTAAACTTGCTGGACTTGACCAGCTAGGCATTAAGCCCCATGTAATTATTCTCACTCGACTAATTCCTAACTGTGAAGGGACGTTTTGTAACCTCCGCTTAGAAAAAGTTCAAGATACTGAGAATGCTTGGATATTGCGCGTTCCTTTTGGTGAATTCAATCCCGAAATCACCAATAATTGGATTTCTAAGTTTGAAATTTGGCCTTATTTAGAACAATTTGCGCTTGATGCAGAAAAAGAATTACTAGCTCAATTCCAAGGTAAACCTAATCTGATTGTTGGCAATTACAGTGACGGTAACTTAGTAGCCTTTCTCCTATCTCGCCGAATGAAAGTTACCCAGTGCAACATTGCCCATTCTTTGGAAAAACCTAAACATCTATTTAGCAATTTATATTGGCAAGATTTAGAAGACCAATATCACTTCTCAGCACAATTCACTGCCGATTTGATTAGCATGAATGCAGCCGAATTCATCATTACATCGTCCTATCAAGAAATAGTCGGCACGCCTGATACCATAGGTCAATACGAGTCGTACAAGTGGTTTACAATGCCGCAGTTGTATCATGTGGTTGATGGCATTGATTTGTTTAGTCCTAAATTCAACTTAGTGCCACCGGGAGTAAATGAAAATATTTTCTTTCCCTATAGCCACAAAGAAGACCGAGATATTAACCTTGGCACCAAAATTCACGACTTACTCTTTATCCGCGAAGATCCCCAAATATTAGGTCACTTAGAGAACCTTAATAAGCGACCAATTTTTGCTGCTGCTTCCGTCACTTCAATCAAAAATCTCACTGGGTTAGCTGAATGCTTTGGTCAAAGTCAGCCGTTGCAAGAGCATTGTAACCTGATCCTCTTAAGTGGGAAACTGCATCCACATGAAGCTACAAACCCAGAAGAAGCAGAAGAAATCCAAAAACTTCACGACATCATTGAGCAATATCATCTCTATGGTAATATTCGCTGGATAGGGATGCGTATCCCGACTTGCGACCTCGGCGAAGCTTACCGGGTAGTTGCAGACTCTCAGGGAATTTATGTCCATTTTGCCCTCTTTGAATCCTTCGGGCGGAGCATTTTGGAAGCGATGATTTCCGGCTTGCCAACTTTCGCCACTCAATTTGGTGGCTCTTTAGAAATAATCGAGAACCAAGAGAATGGATTTAATGTTAATCCTACAGATTTAGAAGGAACAGCTAAGAAAATTTTAGACTTCGTTGAGCAATGCGATACTCATCCTGAACATTGGCACGAAGTCTCAGAACGGATGAGTCAGCGAATTCATAATAGATATAATTGGCATTTACATAGCAATCAATTACTTTTGCTAGCTAAAATGTTTAGTTTTTGGAACTTTGTTGCTCCAGAAAATAACGAGGCCAGAGATCGCTATATGGAAGCCTTATTTCATCTCATTTATAAACCTAGAGCCGAAAAGATTTTGGAAAAGCACATGGGGCACGGTGCTTAGGGAATGGGGAGTAGGGGATGAGGGGACAAGGGAACAAGGGGACAAGGAGAATTAGAGACTGATTCATCCACCTCAAAGACTCGTTCATCTACCTCGGAACTCCGTTCATCTCTCTCAAAG
>NZ_CAXTTT010000020.1:0-32214 GCF_964247315.1 uncultured Nostoc sp. | reverse complement strand
ATCCACCTCAAAGACTCGTTCATCTACCTCGGAACTCCGTTCATCTCTCTCAAAGCCTCGTTCATCTACCTCGGAACTCCGTTCATCTCTCTCAAAGCCTCGTTCATCTACCTCGGAACTCCGTTCATCTCTCTCAAAGACTCAAAATCCCACTCCCCACTTTATGCAAACAAAAGGTCGTTCTCGCCATTTTATATACACAGACTGGATATTAATCGAAACCCAGTTTGACCCTGAGCAATTGCAATCCAAAGAAACCGTCTTTACAATCGGCAATGGATACTTGGGAACAAGGGGCAGTTTTGAGGAAGGGCATCCTCATGCATTGCCAGCTACTTTCATCAACGGTGTCTATGACGATGTGCCAGTAGTGTACACTGAACTGGTAAATTGCCCGGACTGGCTACCCTTGGTAGTGATTGTGAATGGCGATCGCTTCCGTCTCGATCAAGGTGAGATATTGAGTTATGATCGCCAGCTTGATTTACGCCAAGGACTACTGATTCGTGCTGTGCGTTGGCGCTCTCCCAGTGGGAATACCATAGATATCAGCTTTGAACGCTTTGCTAGTCTTGCAGATCCGCACGTGTTGGCGTTACGCTGCCATGTAACGCCAGTAGATTTTGAGGGGTTAATCGAAATTCAAGCTAGTATCAACGGCTATCCCGAAAATCAGGGTTTTAATCACTGGGAAGAATTAGACCAAGGCAAGATTAACCAAGGAATCTGGTTGCAACGCCGCACCCGCAGTTCCCGAATTGAACTCGGTATGGCAGCTAAAATGACAATATCAGGCACTGAAGCACCTTTGCAAGTCAATACCGCACCTGGTTATCCTACCTTGAGTACGACCTTTTTGGCTAAAAGGCAGCAGACCGTTACGGTGGAAAAACTCGTGACAGTTTTTACTTCGCGGGACATTGAAACACCAGTTTCAGCAGCTCAAGAAAAACTCACACACTTGCCAGACTACGCAACATTACTAAAAGCTCAGAGACAGGCATGGGATGAGGTTTGGGAGCAAAGTGACATCTTGATTGAGGGAGATAGCACAGCTACTTTTGCTGTTCGCTACAATCTGTTTCAGCTGCTGATTGCTGCCCCACGCCATGATGACAAGGTGAGTATTCCTGCTAAAACCCTTTCGGGGTTTGGCTATCGCGGTCATATCTTTTGGGATACAGAAATTTTTATACAGCCCCTATTTCTGTATACTCAACCAGCGATCGCCCGTAATTTACTCAGTTACCGTTGGCATACTTTACCAGGAGCTAGACGTAAAGCAGCCCATTACGGTTATAAAGGGGCAATGTTTGCTTGGGAAAGTGCTGATTCTGGAGATGAAGTGACACCACGTTGGGCTATCGGTAGTGATTTTTATGGTGAAGACGTGCGGATTTGGTGTCGCGATCGCGAAATTCATATCAATGCAGATATCCCCTACGCAGTCTGGAACTACTGGCAAGCGACTGGTGATGATGACTGGATGCAAAGCTACGGCGCAGAGACGATCTTGGATGCCGCGATTTTTTGGGGTAGCCGGGTGGAATTTAATTCTGAGCAGGATCGGTATGAAATTCGGGGAGTAATCGGAGCCGATGAATACCATGAATTCGTCCACAACAATGCCTTTACAAACCGGATGGCGCAATGGCATCTAGAAAAAGCGATCGCAGTTTATGATTGGTTGGCTGACAAATTCCCCGAACGAGCCACGGAACTAGAACAGAAACTAAAGCTGACCCCAGAGGAGCGATCGCACTGGCAAGATATTATCGCCAAAATGTTGTTTTTCTATGACCCATCAACAGAACTAATCGAGCAGTGCGAGGGATTTTTCCAATTGGAAGATATCAACTTAGCAGATTATGAACCACGCGATCGCTCCATGCAACCGATCTTGGGTATGGAGAAAACCAACAAATCTCAAGTACTCAAGCAGCCAGACGTATTAATGCTCCTATATTTAATGCGGGAATCAGCAGATTTTCCTTACAACGAAAAAGCATTGCAGACAAACTGGGACTACTATGCACCCCGCACTGATATTACTTATGGTTCGTCTCTTGGCCCAGCAGTTCAAGCGATTTTAGCTTCCGATTTGGGCAAATCAACTGAAGCTTACAAACAGTTTATGCAGGCGTTAATGGTGGATCTTGAAGATAACCGAGGTAACACCAGCGATGGAATTCACGGTGCTAGTGCAGGTGGCATTTGGCAAGCTGTAATTTTTGGATTCGGCGGCATCCAATTAACTGAAAATGGCCCTGTAGCCAACCCTCACTTACCCACTGGCTGGACGCGCTTAAAGTTTAAACTGCACTGGCGCGGGAAATGGCACGACTTCGATCTACATCAGGGACAAGTCGCCCAAGACATAACTCGTCAACTAGAATTTCTCCAACTTTCTCTCTCCCCCGATCCCCCAAATTCCCACTCACAAGCTTCTGAACACCAGACTTCTTTCCCTGCTTCTCCTGCCTCCCCTGCTCCCTCATCCTCCCCACTCGCCAGTACAGACGCGATTAATCGCGTCTGTACCCACAACCCCAACATCCAAGGATTCATCTTCGACCTAGATGGTGTACTAACAGATACAGCAGAACTTCACTATTTAGGTTGGCAAAAGCTAGCAGATGAAGAGGGTATACCGTTTAATCGGGAAGCTAACGAAGCCTTGCGGGGTGTATCTCGTCGTGCTTCCCTGATGCTGATTCTGAAAGATAGACCTTATTCGGAAGCACAAATCGAGGAGATGATGGAGCGCAAGAATCGCTATTATGTCGAATTGCTCCAAAAGATGACACCAGAGGATTTGTTGCCAGGTGCGATCGCCCTGTTGGATGAACTGCGGCAAGCTGGTATTAAGATCGGTATTGGTTCAGGGAGTAAAAATGCCCGCCCAGTGCTAGAGCGATTGGGCATTATGGACAAAGTAGATGCGATCGCAGATGGTTACAGCGTACAAGAACCTAAGCCAGCACCCGACCTATTTCTGTACGCAGCCAAGCAGCTAGGAATCGAACCAGAGCAATCTGTGGTTGTAGAAGATGCCGCAGCAGGTGTTGAAGCCGCTTTAGCCGCTGGTATGTGGGCAGTAGGACTCGGCCCTGTTGAACGAGTTGGAGCCGCTCATATTGTTTTACCCAGCCTAGCAGGTATAAAATGGGCAGACTTACAAGAGCAATTGAGTAACATTTCCAGACAAAAACAGTGAACAAATGAGAACCGCTTGATTACTTACAGCAGATTTGAAGGAAGGTGAAGTACATAACGATTCGTTTTAAAGCCAGCTAGAAAGAGTGTTTTACTTCTGAATTCTGCTCTATTCAGTCCTAATCACCCCAAAGAACTAAAATTACCTAAAACTACACTGAAATTACTGATAACTGCTAAACTCTAAAAGCTAAGATCGTCTAAATAGGGAATTGAAAACAAAACCCAACTTTAGAAACTAGGAGCAAGAGCGTGAATTTGGACGATTTAGCTTTGCAGATAGAGAATATGCGTAAGCGCGTCGCCCTCTTGCAACGCCAGAGTGAACAGCAAAAAGCACAAGCAGATATTGAACTCGTCAACGCAGTATTTAAAGAAGTTTACTTAGCTTTGGAAGAACTCCAACTAGTAAATGAAGATTTAAAGCAGCAGAATGAAAAATTATCCAATACTCAACAAGCCTTGGTAACAGAAGGTCAGCGCTACCAAGAACTATTTGAGGAAGTACCAGACGCTTATTTTGTGACTGATACAAAAGGGATAATTCAGGAAGCTAACTTAGCCGCCACCACTCTACTTAACATTTCTAAAAGTTTATTGTTGGGCAAATCCATAGGGATTTTTGTACTTGAGAAAGAAATAATTGCTTTTCATTTAAAACTAACTCATCTGCGCGATCGCACCCAATGCCCAGACTGGAAAATGCAAGAGTGGGAAGTAAACCTGCGACCGCGTGACAAAACACCTATTATGGCTGCGGTTAAGGTGGTTGCTATTCGTAATCAATCTAGTGAGTTAGTTGGTCTGCGTTGGCTATTGCGGGATATTAGCGAAAGCAAGCGAACCCAAGCCAAGCTGCAATGGGCAGAAGAGGCGATGCGACAAGCGCTTGCCAAAGAAAGGCAGTTTAGCGAACTTAAATCCCGCTTGCTTACCATCACCTCCCATGAGTTTCGCACCCCTTTGGCTACCATCCACTCTTCTGCGGAACTACTAGAACATTATCGCCACCTCTGGAGCGAACAGCGACAACATACCCACCTGCGCCGCATTCAAAAATCAGTAATGCATATAACCCAGTTATTGAATGATGTATTGGTACTGAGTCAGGATGAAACAGGCAAGTTAGAGTTTAATCCAACACCGATAAATTTAGTGGAATTTTGCCGCGATTTATTAGAAGAATTACAACAGAGCGATCGCTCACAACATGCGATCGCTTTTAGCAGTGAGTGCCAAAGCACAAAAGCTAACTTAGACGCGAAACTACTGCGCCAAATCTTAAGTAATTTATTCTCGAATTGTCTAAAATACTCTCCCATTGGTAGTACGGTTAAGTTTTCTGTCACCACTGCCAACGAGCAAGCTATATTCCAGACTCAAGACTCTGGTATTGGCATTCCTGCTTCTGACATTGAACACATCTTTGAACCTTTCCATCGCGCCAGTAATACAGTCAATATCCCAGGAATGGGATTAGGGATGTCCATCGTCAAGCAGGCTGTAGATTTACACGGCGGCGAGATTACTGTCAAAAGTGCGATCAGTGTGGGAACTACCTTTACAGTCATTCTGCCATTTTCGAGAAATTTGCATACATAACGCCTAAATATACTAATCAATCACTTTTATTTATTGAATTTAAAAAAAAAAGTAATTGCTTGTATGCTAGAAGGTCTTTAAAGTAGAGTTAGCCGGTCAATAATAAGTTGATTGTAAAGTTTTTCTTCGCAGTAGCTTAGAGAAACGAACTCAAAAACTTTGTATCTTTAAATATGAGCTTAAAATATTGCGCCTGTGGTAATCTCTAACAAATCAGAATACGCACTTCTAGCCCTGTTAGAGTTGGCAACCTGCTACCCTAACGGTGAAGCCTTACAAATTAGAGAGATAGCGGCATTGCAAGACATCCCGAACCGCTATTTGGAACAACTCCTAGCAACATTAAGACGTGGAGGTTTAATTAAGAGTATACGCGGAGCCAAAGGTGGCTATATTCTGGCACGAGAACCCGGAAAGATTACAGTGTTGGATGCTTTTAGCTGCATGGAAGGGTCAGATATTGTTGTCTCTCCTTGTGAACCGACTCCCAACACGGTAGAAGGTGAGCTAATTCAGGAAGTTTGGCAAGAAGCACGTCAGGCTGCCAACTCCGTTTTAGAAAAATATACACTCCAAGACCTTTGTGAACGAAGATCGATCCGAAAACAAAAGGAACTAATGTATTACATTTAGGAAGGATGGCCAAATCATTACTAATTCGTAATTCGTAATTTGTAATTCGTAATTAAAAAGGGTACGTAAAAGTAATAACGAGACAACCTGTGACGCTGTTATATGCCTGAAGTCAATTTTCAACAGCCTATAAATAGTGCCTCTGCTCTCGTGGAGAGTTATGCAGCAGGAAAACGGGACTTTAGTAAAGCAGAACTGAGTAATGCTGATTTGCAAGGCATTAACCTAAAGGGATCTGACCTCAGCTATGCTGACTTAAGTGAAGCTAACTTGAGTAGCGCTAATTTGAAGGGAACTGATCTGAGCTTTGCCGATCTTAGTCAAGCTAATCTCAAGGATGCCGATCTCAGGGGAGCATTATTGATCTCAGCAAATCTTTGCCAAGCTAACCTTAAAGGAGCGAACCTGAAAAAAGCAGACTACGATCGCAGCACCCATTTTCCCCAAGATTTCGACCCAGCCGAAGCAGGTATGCAGATTAAATTTGTTAATTATTAATTTAAGTTGAACGATCGTACTTGCCTCAAGATAGAAGATTTTTTTTCCAAAAAATGTTGTATTTTGGTAAGAAAGCCTATCTATGAGGTTGACAATGGAGGCAAAAAGTGAAACCCCCAACCAACGCGCACCACTAATTACTGCTGGAATTTTTCTAGGTGTGGGTCTTGGAGGATTTCTTGATGGAATTTTACTGCATCAGCTCCTCCAGTGGCATCATATGCTCAGTAGCATTCGACCTCTGACAAATACGGCGAATATAGATTTGAACATGGTATGGGATGGGTTATTTCATGCCTTGGATTGGGTATTCACCGTGGTAGGACTTGTGTTGCTATGGCGTGCCGGAGGGCGTGATGATGTTCCTTGGTCATCACAGACCTTTATTGGGTCACTAATGATTGGGACTGGGTTGTTTGACTTCGTTGAAGGTTTAATTGACCACCAAATTCTCGGTATCCATCATGTTAAACCAGGCCCAAATCAGTTAGTTTGGGATCTAGGATTTCTTGCATTCGGTGCGCTACTTATTGTTATCGGCTCGATAGTGATAAAAAAAGAGTCAACTGTCAATAGTCAATAGTCATGGGGCATGGGGCATGGGTCAATAATCAATAGTTCTTCTCCCCCTGCTTCCCCTGCTTCCCCTGCTTCTGCACTCGCCACTCGCCACTCCCCCCTATGCCTACAGATACTTTTGAAAAAACTAGCTGGAGTTGGCAGCTTTCTCAATTCCAACAACAAGCGGGTGAATGGTGGGAATACCAGTTTTACCGCTTTGAACGTGCTTTGCCAGAATTGCCTACTGGATGGTCAATTAGCCCCTGGCTAGGTGAATTGCTGAAATTCCTGTTTTGGCTGGTACTAGGTTTATTTATAGCGTGGGTGGGTTGGCGATTATGGCGAGAATTCAGCCCTTATGTTTATTCTTGGCTAAATAGAAGTGGCAATATCACTGATTTTCGCGTAAAAACTCGCTCTAATGAGTCATCGATAGCCCTTTTGTTGGAGCGATCGCAAGAATTTTATCGTCAAGGTAATTACCGTGAGGCTTGCCGTTGTGTTTATTTAGCAATGTTGCAGCAGTTGCATCAAAATGCGATCGCACCCCACAAACTCAGCCGTACTGATGGAGAATATCTGCAATTGCTGCGATCGTCTGTGACTCCCATACAGCCTTATGAAACTTTAATTACCACACACGAGCAATTATGTTTTGGTAATGCCGAGATTTTGCCTGACAATTATGAGCAGTGTCGGCAAGCTTATCGAGAAATTTCTCAAGAATCAAGATAACGCAGGGATAGGGATACTAAATACATAGCTAAAAAAATCAATACACCTTTTGCAAAAGTCCCAGTGACATGAGAAAAGTAGGTAAAAGCGTGGTGCCTTATATGACCTACGAACAGGTAAAAAGCTTGAAACAAGAAGACTTCAAACGGCTGTGTAGAGTGCCAAAGCGAGACTTTCAACCAGATGCTTGAGGTTGTGCGCTCAGGCGATCGCCACAAACACTTATACTGGGCGACCTGCAAAACTCAACTTGGAAGACCAATTATTAATGACATTCAGTAGACCGAAAAGTTTTCCACCCTGATCCCCTTGTGCTAGATAATGGTGACTGTGTTGGAAAGAAGTAGAGAAGATACCGTTGGCAATAATTTTTTACTCTTTTGATGATAAGCCCCATTAATTAGTTTTCAGTGAGGGCAGCCTCAGGCTTTTTAACTTTTGTAGTTCATTTGCCAACATGAAAAGAGCTGCTTCAACCCTAAAAAAGGAATTGAGGAAATATGACCTTAGTAACTCACCGTTTCATCGAAACCAACGGTATCAAGATGCATATTGCCGAACAGGGGCAAGGTCCATTAGTGATCTTGTGTCACGGCTTCCCAGAATGTTGGTACTCCTGGCGGCATCAGTTATCGGCATTAGCTGAAGCTGGGTTCCACGCGGTAGCACCAGACCAGCGCGGCTATGGACAGACCTCAAGACCGGAACCAATTGAGGCATACCATATTTTCCAGTTGGTTGGTGATATTGTTGGTCTGGTTCATGCGCTGGGTGAGGAGCAAGCAATCATTGTTGGACACGATTGGGGTGCGCCTGTTGCCTGGTATTGTGCCCTACTCCGTCCAGACATCTTCCACGCTATCTCCCTACTGAGTGTGCCCTATGCACCCCGCAGTTGGTCAGACATTCGACCGACAGAAGCAATGAAGCTGATGGCAGGCGAACAGGAGTTCTATCAGCTGTACTTTCAAGAACCAGGTAAAGCTGAGGCGGAACTAGAGTCTGATGTTCGTGCTACCATACGTGCAATTCTCTACTCCGCCTCAGGAGATCCGCCACCAGAAAAACGCTGGCGCTTCCTATTTAACAAGTCGGAGAAGCCAATAGACACAAGTTACGTACCGGAGCAACTTCCGACTTGGTTAACAGACCAGGATATCGACTTTTTCACTTCTGAGTTTGAGCGGACTGGTTTCCGGGGCGGGTTGAACTGGTATCGGAACATGGATAGAATGTGGGAACTAACACCGTTTCTTAGCGGCGCAAAGCTGCGCCAGCCAACATTGTTTGTGGCGGGAGAAGCAGATGCAGTGATCACAATGTACCATGAAGCATTCGACACCCTAGAGGAAAACGTGCCCAACCTGAGGCAGAAGGTATTACTACCAAAGGCTGGTCATTGGATTCAGCAAGAACGCCCAGTCGAAGTTAATAGATTGCTCATCGAGTTTCTAACAGACCTCCAAATCGACAAGTCGATTACTTAAAAGTTCAACTAGTCTCAGATATACGTTTAAATTGACTATTCGCTAAACGGTACAAAACAAGTCTATTAACTCTCATTTACTTGTTCTACGCATTTAGGACTTTTGCAAGAGGTCTAATAATTTTAGTGACAATTAATCTAAAAGTAAGAAAAAGCGAGAGATAGGCATAAAGACTTATCCTCGCTTTTTGATTATCTAAGCTGTGAGAGTTATGATCGCTCGATCCACAGCTTCCAAAGCAGTATTGACTTCCGCCTCTGTGACAATAAGTGGTGGCACAAATCGGACTACTTTTGGCCCGGCTGGTACTAGCAATACGCCCTCTTTGATGACAGCATTGACGATATCTGCTGCGGTTATTTGAATATCGGCTCGCAATTCCAAACCGTTGATTAAACCCCAACCCCGAACTTCGCCAACGTGCTGAGGATATTTCGTTGCGATCGCTCTCAATCCAGATCGCAACTGTTCACCCCTGTCTTGCACATTCTGCAAAATATTTTCCTGTTCCAATGTCTGGCAAACACTGAGTGCTACACCACACACAAAAGGATTCCCACCAAAGGTGCTGGCGTGTTCTCCTGGTTGAAAAACGTCGCAGAATTTCTTGCTGATCATTGCACCGATGGGGACACCGCCACCTAAGCCTTTAGCACTGGTGAAAATATCCGGTTCAACGCCGAGATGTTCGTAAGCCCATAATTTGCCACTACGCCCCATACCAACTTGCACTTCGTCGAAAATCAACAAAATGCCAGTTTCATCACAAATCTGTCGGAGCTTTTTGAAATAGGCAACATCTCCTGGACGTACACCGCCTTCTCCCTGCAATGGCTCGATCAGAATCGCCGCTACCCGATAATCGCCTTCATCCAACTCGCTAATCGCCACTTCCACAGCGTTAATATCGTTGTAATTTACGTAGTGGAACCCAGGAACCAAGGGATCAAAGTACTTTTGATACTTCGGTTGTGCTGTGGCGGTAATCGTTGCCAAAGTCCGCCCGTGGAAACTGGCATTAGCGGTTAAAATAATCGGTTTTTCAATGTCTAATACTGTGTGGGCGTATTTCCGCGCCAGTTTAATTGCGGCTTCGTTAGCTTCAGCTCCAGAGTTGCAGAAAAATACGCGATCAGCACAGGAATGATCGACAAGCCATTTTGCCAATTCACCTTGCTCAGGAATGTAATACAAATTAGAGACGTGATGCAGCTTTTGGATTTGGCGTGTTACCGCTTCTACCATCGCTGGGTGGGCATGTCCTAAAGTACAAGTAGCAATTCCCGCTACAAAGTCCAGATATTCCCGTCCCTGCGTATCCCAAACCCGGCATCCAGCACCCCGTTCTAGGGCTAAGGGAAACCGAGCGTAGGTAGACATGACAGCTTCATTAAAGCTATCTGTATCAAAAGGACTAGATGCTACAGACCCTGAATCTGGGGGGATGGTGGCTTGGTCAACGAGAGTTTGTAGGCTCACTACCGCTCCTCCTGAAAGTTTTTCATTATATAGTTATTTACAGAATATAGCGGAAAGCATGAAAGCCCACCAGTAAGACCATAAAATCCCAAAAAGATTTTATGGTCTTGCGTCCTTTAGGGGTGGGATGAAATGCACCAGGGTACTTGCAATTGCCGTCATATAGTATTAATAAAAAGGTTGATTTATTGTAAATAATGATTAGATAATAATTCTTAGTAAAGTCATCAATAACATCATGTTGATAGCAACAAAAAAAGATGTTTGGCATCCCGAAAAAAGGACAATAAATATAATAACTGAATTAGCTAAATTCAGCAATAGTTTATTTAATGTGGGTACATATCAAAGTAGACAAGAATATTTTGAAAATCAAAAATCTGTTAGCTATGCCAAACTTTGTTCGTTAGGAAAGGAAAATGAAAATTCCAAACTGCTGTATTCACAGGTAGTACAGCAAACATTAAAAACAGTGGCAGAGGCGTTCATCAGTTTTAGAGAATTAGAAAAAATTAAGTAGCTTCTAAATGCGACGCGATCGCTTCATTATCTCTAGTCGGAGTATTATCGTTGTGCGTGGTCAGAGTTTACTTTTTGAAGTGTAATGAGGGGTCTGAACGTTTCGACAATCAAACATTTTACCCCTCAATAATAAAAAACTTAAAGTATTAACAGACCCGACTGTTACAAAACTCGTTCAATTGTGTTAGTGGTTAGGGTAGTACTTCCTAACTCTTTGAGCTTGTATATTAACAACGGTACCAGAGTCAGTTTCAGTTAAACTAAACTTGTCACCATCATCGTAAACAACACCGCTATAATTAACTGTCGTCCCATCGGTTCTTCTATAGGATGCAGTAAAGCTACAATCACTATTCACTTGGTATGTGCCTTGAGTGCCAAGATTAGTTGTCACTTTTCCCGCAATACTTCTAACTAGAATAGTGCCCGTGGCTTTTCCATTGCCATCATAGGTGCTTAAAACATTTAAGACATACGGCTCAGTGTTATTCACATACCCTCCACCTTGATTTGCATATACTCCATATAGACTTCTATTTGAACATGCTTTTTCTGCTTTTACCTGTTGGGTGTTCAAAACAACTGAAGTACCTAATGCTGATAGAATACAAAGCGTTAACGTCGCTAAAGATTTTATCGTTTTCATTTAAAGCCCCTCTTGTAACAATTTGAACTGCCTAGCTAAATAAATAACTTAGCTAGGCAGTTCAAATTATGTCATAGAAATGTAACCGTCATTAAATTTACTAGTATTAAACAGAAATTATTTACAAGATATTTATAGTATTTTTACAGTATTTTTAGAAAATATCTCAAAAGTTGAATATAATGCCATTTACTCACATCTTATACCAATGTAAATAATGTATTTTCCTCGCTTTTCATTTTTCTTGAGTAACCCATAGAGAAGGTATCGCCTACGGTGGCCGCTTCAAAGTAGTGACCTGTCATAGCTGGATAAGTTATAGTTTGAATGTACTAAAAAGCACAAATGCGATAAAGTTAGTACAAAACTAGAAAAAGTAGGCTAAAAGTAATATTTTTACCTCATTCTCAACACTTGAGCAAAAATATCAACGTATCCAAAAGGAGTTGATGGCTGGGGCGATCGCTCTTGGCGGTGTTTTCTTTTTTGGCACTTTGTGGTATTGGCTAGTGGAGGGCTGGTCATGGGAAGATGCGGCTTACATGACAGTGATCACTTTAGCGACTGTGGGATACGGAGAGACGCATCCACTAGGTAGCCGAGGACGATTATTTACAATTGCCCTGATTTTGTTGGGTGTAGTCAATATCGGTTACATTGTCAACAGATTTACAGAAGCGATCATTCAAGGCTATTTTCAAGAAGGAATTCGGCTACAACAACAGAGGCGGTTAATGGAATCCCTATCAGAACATTACATCATCTGTGGATTTAGTCGGACTGGTCGGCAAATTGCCAAGGAATTTCGGACAGAAGGTGTAGCTTTTGTAGTAATTGATTCGGAGACGGAATCAATACAAAGGGCGCAGACTGAAGGTTATACAGCATACCAAGGTGACGCTACATTAGATGACACACTCCTAAAAGTTGGTATTGAACGGGCGATGTGTATCGTTGCAGCCCTTCCTTCAGATGCCGAAAATTTATATATTGTTTTATCAGCAAAAACACTGAATTCAGGAATTCGGGTGATTGCACGGGCAAGTACAGAAGAAGCTTTGCAGAAGTTACGACGCGGTGGTGCAGATGAAGTGATATCCCCCTATATTACTGGGGGGAAGCGGATGGCTGCTGCGGCACTCAGACCGCAGGTGTTAGATTTTGTAGACGGGATTTTGACTGGTGCAGACCGCCAGTTGTATATGGAAGAATTTTTACTCGATCCAGCTTTCTGTCCTGTTGTGGGTCAAAGTTTGCAAAAGGCGAGATTGCGATCGCAATCTGGGGCATTGGTTCTGGCAATTCGCCGCATTGATGGGACTTTAATCGGTGGCCCTACTGGTGATACGATTTTAATGCCGGGAGATCAGCTAATTGGTATGGGTACAGAAGAACAGTTGCGTAGCCTTAACCAACTTCTTGGCCCGATTGGTTCCAAGCAACTGCGGCGACCGAAAAATAGCTGATTTTATTTTTCCTCAATTACTTCTTTGAACGGGGCAAAGTCGTTGATGGCTCGACTGCAATGGCTCAAATTCGCACCAATGTGCGTAGTTTACCGCCGCAGGCATCGCGGTGTTAAAACTAATTCTCCCCCTTAGTTAACAAGTTTTGTGGTAATGCCCAGATAACTCACTGAAGCAGAAATTAGTGGCTGGGTTTGATTGTAAATTTAGACGAAAGTCGATAGCGATCGCCTTTTCAAAAATTGTAAAATGTGCTAATAAAAATGCCTGGAAGTAGAAATCAGGGCTTTACCCATTGATGAAGGAAGGGTGAGATGAGCGATCGCACGTTTGGGCGCAAGAAAGCAGGTACATCAACTTTTTCAAATCCGTCGCTTGTCTCACCACATACTCCGACGCTAGCAAATCCAGTGCGAGGCTTTGGTTTAACAACGAATAATGTAATCCAAACAGCAACAAAAGAATCAACCAACCTTCAACAAGCGCAGGCTGGTGACGAGCAATCCTTGTTATCAAAAGCCATTCAGCAACGGTCTTTTAATCACGACATTAGTCGCATACCATTGCATCGTCCCCAAGCAAAACTGACGGTGGGAGAACCAGGGGACAAGTATGAGCAGGAAGCCGATTGGATGGCAAATCAGGTAATGCGGATGATTGTGCCAGATAAACTTAACGCTCCTACCATACAACCTGTACAAAATTCCTTGCAGCGCCAATGTACAGCATGTGAGGAGGAAGAAGAGAAAGTACAAACTAAGCCATCCCTACAATCGGCTACTGATACGGGCTTGCAGACAGGAGATAATATTGAAAGTCGGCTCAATAGCAGTAAAGGTGGGGGAAACCCATTGCCAGATGAGGTGCGAAGCTTCATGGAGCCGCGCTTTGGTCATGATTTTAGTCAGGTGCGAGTGCATACAGGTAGCGAAGCCGTGCAGATGAACCGGGATCTCAGCGCTCAAGCGTTCACGCACAAGCAAGATATTTACTTTGGAGCCGGAAAATCTCCTGCGAAAGATGCGTTGACTGCCCATGAGTTGACCCATGTAGTGCAGCAGACAGGTGCGGTTCAGACAAAGCAAGTTTCTCAACACACAACTGTTCAGCTAAAGTGTTCAGCTTGCGAAAATGAGGAAGCGGAAGTACAGAGATCGCCCTATTTATCAGCAGTTTCTGAGCCTGCGATACAAAGGTGGTCACTTTTTGATGATGACGAAGACAAGCAAGAATCAGAAAGTAGCTCAAGCGGAGGTATCTTAGACTGGGCTAAAGACAAAGGTAGTGCAGCCGTAGATTCTGTCACTCAAGCCGGAAGTGATGCTTATGATTGGGCTAAAGACAAAGGTGGTGCAGCCGTAGATTCTGTCACTCAAGCCGGAAGTGATGCTTATGATTGGGCTAAAGAAACTGGAGAGCAATACGGTAGTGCTTTATTAGAGAAGAAGAAAGCCAGTCTGCTTGCACAGATTAGTGGAGCAATGCAAAAAGTTTCTGGACAAGAGTTTGTGTACTTAACAGACGGTCAAATAGCTACTTTGAATGGTCATTGTGCAACCTTACGTGAAAAATCACAGGGTTTGATAAATCTGTCGGGAATTGTTGCACAGACAGATTCTGCAACTTCAACGGATGCTTCTGGAGCAAAGCCTGTTGCAGCATCCACAGTTGCAGCTCTTTTGGTAAATTTACAGTCATCAGTTTCTGCACCTTTCATGTCTCCTACTTCAGTTTCTAGTACTTCTGATTCAGAAACTGTTCAAGGTAGTATTCAACGGTTTGCGCCAGCAATTCCTTTGGTGGCAGGTCTTAGTCTTGCGGTTATTTTGGCAATAGTGGCAATTGCTTTAATAATTATTTTAATAATTGTATCGGCACCCCTGATAGTGGCCAAGATAAAGGAGAAGACGGACACTAAAGAAGAAGATAAGACTAAAACCAAGAGCAAGAAGTGTTCGGATGAAGTTGTCGAAACTCTTAACAAAGAAATGCATGAGTTTTACAATAAAGCAAGAAAGTGTTCGCCGCAACTTGATACCTGTGAATCAGCAACGGCAAAGGTTGCTGCAGGTTACGGGGCAGTTGACGGACGGGTAAAGCTTCAGCAGAAGTGTTATTCGCCGGGTGATGAAGATTATGAGGAGCATATGAAAAAGATAGCTGAGACTAACGCAACTCTCCGGAATTGTGTGGAAGTAATGCATGAGAAGTGTGGCGGTCGCAAGTAGAAAAGTAGTGCGATCGCTTGACTTTTAAGCACAAGCGATCGCTACCAGAAAGTGCGATTCGCGTTTTGGGATTTTGGAAATGGATTAATGAAATTGGTACAAGCGAGCGCTCATCGTTTGAGTTGAGATGCAATCGCGGTTGAAAAGGGAGGAGGGCGATGCCTGGGTTGGGCTACGCCTACGCAGACTATGCAGAAATTGGTTGCATCGTTTGTTGCATCTGCAAATATTCCAACGTTAGTAACCGCAAATAATCCAGCATTTGAAGATAGGTCTGCACTTTGGGATATTGCCATCTTGCTTGAGCATAGAACTGAGCGATCGTAGAGCTAGGAAAGACTTGAAGTTGTTGAAGATGGGTGATCGCGGTTGAAAACAGAGGAGCGCGATCGCTTCGCAGCTTGGGGAGTTGGGACAAATGTGATCGCGTTTTGGGAGGGTTGGAGAATGCGATCGCGTTTTGGGGGGGTTGGAGGAGTGCGATTTATAAGGTGCGCTCGTGCAACTATCACCCACTACAAAAGCTTAACAAATCCGGCTTGCTCAAAGTAGCGATCGCGGGTATTGCTGGAAGAGCGATGCCTGCGGCTGTAAACTACGCACTATGGCTGTTGAATGCGATCACCAGTCTTGTCTTCACTCTCCATCAAGGACACACCATTCTTCCACAGCTCATACTCGCTAAGATCAATATCCTCATTCCACACAATCCCATAGCCCCCTTGCTCGACCTTAAAGTTCTTAAAAAAAGCAGGTTGTCGAAGTGGAGAAAACATTGGAGTATCTAAGAGATGACGAACATCGTATTTTTTCACCTCTTGATTGGTAAATTCAATGACTAGAGTAGTCTCATCGATTGCTTTGGCTTGATGAATTCGAGGATACAACATAGCTGCTCCTAACCTAAATTTACTTCAAAGGAGGTAGTTTACGAAACTCCTGGGTATTCCACATTTGCAACATATCTTGCTGGTATAAAGTTGCCCACTCTAGGACTAGCTTTTGTGCCCGATTTGGCAAATCTCCTTCAATGATTTCAAGTGATTCAATGCTGACTAACGCATTGTACTCGCCATAGATTGCATGAAAATGAGGTGGAGGGTGATCGCCAAAGAACACTTTAATCACAATTCCATAGAACCGTGCAACCTCTGGCATAATGACATCTAACAAATACTGAATCCCTTTATTTTACCAAAATGCGTAGTTTACCGCCGCAGGCATCGCTCATCGTTTAAGTGCGATCGCCTATCTTCTAGGGTGGGTATTCCCAAAACTGAGTGCCCAGTTGTAAGTCTTGAGTAGAAGAATTAACAGAAAAGAACATCTTTTTTCTTCTTCCTTACTGAATCACTTCTTACTCATTACTCAGCACTATTTTACACTTTCCCAAACCGCCGCTCCCGTTGCTGATAGGCACACAAGGCGCGGTGAAACTCAGCCCGGTCAAAATCGGGCCAGAGAGTATCGCTAATATAAATTTCTCCATAAGCCATTTGCCAGAGAAGAAAATTTGAGAGACGCATTTCTCCGCTTGTACGAATTAACAAATCTGGGTCAGTAATTCCGGCTGTGTATAAGTGGCTTTCAAAGACGTGTTCATTAATTTCATCGGGTTGTAGCATACCTTGCTGCACAAGTTTTGCGATCGCTTGACAAGCTTGTAAAATCTCTTGGCGTCCGCCATAATTAGTTGCTACTGAAAACCGGATACCGCGATTATCCTTAGTTTCTTCCATTGAACGGTAAATTTCTTGTTGGAGCGATCGCGGTAGGTCTTGTAAATTCCCTACAAACTTAATTTGAACATTCTCTTCGACCATTTCCCGCAGTTCTTGGCGCAAAACTCTTTGAAATAGAGTCATCAAAAAATCTACTTCTTCCTGCGGTCTTTTCCAATTCTCCGTTGAAAAAGCATAAGCTGTCAGTGCCTGAATTCCCCAATCCTGACAACAGCGAAGTAAATCCTTGAGAGCATCTACTCCTCGCTTATGACCCATAATTCGCGGTAGACCCTGACGTTTAGCCCATCGACCATTACCATCCATAATCACCGCAACATGCTGCGGCAATAATTCTCGTTTTAAATCAGTAGGTAAATCTTGCAGTTTAGTTTGTTGTACTGTCATTTTTTATCTCGAGAAGCGGTCGATGGTAATCTGAGTAAACGTGAAACCAGTGCTAGTGTCTTCCCACCTATCCGACGAACAAAACTCAACAGACCAGGAGCAACTGCTTCCCTATCTACGGATGGAGACAAAACAGCCTCTAATGACTCTTTCAGTTTCCTAATCGTCAGCGGTCTATTTAGGGTTCCCCGTTCCGCTAAGGAAATAGAACCCGTTTCTTCAGAGACAACAACACAAATACAATTTTCGACCCGCTCAGTAATTCCCATTGCTGCCCGGTGGCGTGTTCCCAACTGGCGCGAGGCTGTGCGTCCCGAAAGTGGTAAAATTATACCTGATGACACGATCCGTGAGCCACGAATCAATGTCGCTCCATCGTGTAACAAAGTTTTCGGTTGAAAAATTGTCTGGATTAGTTCTTTAGAAACTTCCGCATTTAGCTTTACTCCTGGCACAGAAAAATCTCGCTCATCAATTGGCCCTGTGGTTTCCACAATTAGTAAAGCTCCAATGCGGTTTTTTGACAATTCTTTAACAGCCTCAACAATTTCATCAATTACACTATCAGATTTGGGGATTGCCAGACGGTCGGGTTGAAACAGCTGGCGGAATTCGCCACGCCCCAATTGCTCCAAAAACCGCCGAAATTCAGACTGTAAAGCAACTGCCATCGCCACAGCACAACCAATCACCAATTTTTCTAGTACAAAACTTAGCAGAGGTAGTCCGAATCTGCCACTTAGTGCTGAAGCTAGCATTAAGATAATGAATCCCCGCACCATCCATAGTGTCCGGCGCTCACTAATAATAACTAGTATCATGTACGTCAGCGCCAGCACTAACACAATATCCAGAGTCCCAAGTAGCAAGGACTGTGACCACCCCAGGTTTGTCAGCCATTGCTTCCACCAATCTCTCATGACATCTGGATTAAACTTTTGCCTCTAATTTACAGTTAGTCATTAGTCATTAGTCATTAGTTATTAGTTTCTGGCTAATGACCAATGACCAACAGAGAAGTCTGAGCAACGGTTTGCGGCGATCAGAACTTCGGGGACAAATGACTATTTCTTTAGTCTTTCTGGTAGGCGATCTTGTCGAATTAAATCTTCATAGGTTTCACGTTGCAAAATTAAATTTGCTTCGCCATTCGCCACTACGACTGCTGCCGGTCGAGGCAAGCGGTTGTAGTTAGATGCCATACTGTAATTGTACGCACCAGTTCCCATAACTACGAGAATATCCCCTGGTTCAGTCTTTGGAAGTAGAGCATTTTTAATCAGAATATCTCCTGATTCACAATGTTTACCAGCAATTGTGACTGTTTGGGTTAGGGGAGAAGACATTTTATTGGCAACGACTGCCCGATAAACTGATTGGTAAGTAATCGGGCGGGGATTGTCAGACATTCCGCCATCAATTGCCACGTAGGTACGAATTTCTGGGATGACTTTGGATGAACCAATAGTATAAGCAGTAACGCAAGCTGTGGCAATTAACGATCGCCCCGGTTCACACAGTAATTTTGGCAAAGGCAGATTTTCGGCTGCACAAGCTTCTTGGATTACTTCACAAATCGCCTTCACCCACTCTTCAATGCTAGGGGGATCATCTGATTCTATATACTTAATCCCTAAACCGCCACCAACATTTAACTCTGTAATCTTTAACCCATACTTCGCGGCATCTCGCAGCCACTGCACCATAACGGCGGCCAAATCTTGATGCGGTTGGCGCTCAAAAATTTGGGAACCAATATGAGCGTGTACCCCTACGCAATTCAGGGTAGGTTGTTGACTGACAAAGGTAAAGACTTCATCTAAATCGTTGGGATCAAAGCCAAATTTACTATCTAAGTGTCCCGTGCGAATATATTCGTGGGTATGACACTCGATACCGGGAGTTAGCCGTAGCATGATGCGAATTGGTTGAGCAGGTTGGGCGATTTCGACAAGGGTATGCAATTCATACCAGTTATCCGCCACAATGGTGACACCAGATTTGATCGCTAGAATTAATTCTTCACGAGATTTATTATTTCCGTGGAGGTAGATTTTCTGGGGACTAACACCCGCTTGCAAGGCGGTGTAAAGTTCGCCTCCAGAAACTACATCGATTCCCAGACCCTCAGAGGCGGCGATCGCACAAACTGCTAAACAATTCCAAGCTTTTGAGGCGTACAATACTTGAGATTCACCCTTGTAGTATTGCTTGAAAGCATCTCGGTATTGCTGGCAAGCCGAACGTAGGGTTTCTTCATCTAAAATATATAAAGGTGAACCAAACTGCTCAACTAGGGTTGTGATATCACACCCACCAATTTCCAGGGAGTCATGATTATGGACTCTGGCAGTTAAGGGTAAAAGTTCCTGATTAGGCGATAGATTTGCCTTGGTGTCACGCCTTTGAGGTAAATATTGACTTCCAGAATGTTGAACCCCAGTGGGGTGAGTCGATACCATAACTATAAAAGTTTTCCTTGTTCAAATTGCGGGCTTTGAGTTCGTCTCCCGATTCCCAGTGTACAAAGGGTTTGTAACGTTATTCAATAAATGTGATCTCATTAGACTTAGAAATTAAATTACTGACATTAGAAAATCTCAGTGCTATTCTAGAACTCGATCGAGCCTGTTTTGGCGGACTTTGGACTCTGGAGGGCTACAAACGAGAATTGGATAGTCCCAACAGCGATTTACTCGGTTTATTTTCCCCCTCCTCCAGCACAAGTTTGCTAGGAATGGGTTGCTTTTGGTCTATTTTAGAGGAAGCTCACATTACAATTTTGGCGGTTCATCCCGAATATCAGCGTCAAGGTTTAGGACAGGCTTTATTATATTCACTTATTAAGACAGCTTGCGATCGCAAAATGGAGCGAGCTACCCTCGAAGTGCGAGCTTCCAACTTGGGGGCTATATCTTTATATCAAAAATTTGGCTTCAAAACAGCGGGGCGGCGGCGGCGTTACTACCAAGATAACGATGAAGACGCTTTAATCCTTTGGCTACCAGATTTACAACACCCCAAATTTCAAGCAACTTTAGACCAGTGGTATTCCATTGTCAGCGATCGCCTAGACAAATCCTCTTGGCACTTGCTTTTTAAGTAGTTGGGCATTATTAATTTTGAATTAGGAACTTCCAACAAATAAATTATCCAATCTTGTATGGGTATTTTTTTGTCAGTCCCTTATTGGGGCTGGCGAGCGACCTCAGCAAAAAAATGCAACTTTGCTACGCCAATGTTTATTTAAATATTCTATCTAAAAATTATATTATATAAGTAAAATATATATTAAGGATTTTTGCTTGATATTAATAAATATATATGTTAAATATAAACATTTGGGGATTGAGTCAAGAAACCCTTAATCTAAACAGTCAGCTATTTATAATAAATCCCAAAAAAGCTGGTGAACTAAAGCTCCTCAGTACACTAGCCAGATAAGAGTAGTCAATAGTTAACAATTAGCCCATCAACCCAAGTCATAGGTTCAGGATGTCTATAATCTGTTATACAGGCATCCAAAAGCTTTGCCTGTGCTAAAATCAGCATACCGGCACGACCGCAGATGATGGGATAAAGCCATGTTTGAGCGCTTCACAGAAAAAGCCATTAAGGTAATCATGCTGGCCCAAGAAGAGGCCCGCCGTTTAGGTCACAACTTTGTCGGAACCGAGCAGATCCTCCTGGGTCTGATTGGCGAAGGCACTGGAGTGGCTGCCAAGGTGCTGAAATCAATGGGCGTCAATCTCAAAGATGCCCGAATTGAAGTTGAAAAAATTATAGGACGGGGATCGGGCTTTGTTGCCGTGGAAATTCCATTTACGCCACGGGCGAAGCGAGTTTTAGAACTCTCCTTGGAAGAAGCACGCCAACTGGGGCATAACTACATTGGCACCGAGCATCTGCTGTTGGGCCTAATCCGCGAAGGGGAAGGCGTCGCAGCCAGAGTGCTAGAAAACCTCGGTGTGGATCTATCTAAGGTAAGAACCCAAGTCATCCGCATGTTGGGAGAAACTGCCGAAGTTTCACCAGGCGGTTCATCCGGGCGCACAAAAACCCCGACTCTGGATGAATTTGGTTCAAACCTGACCCAGATGGCGATTGACAATAAGCTCGATCCAGTGGTGGGACGCGCCAAGGAAATTGAGCGGGTGATTCAAATATTGGGTCGCCGAACCAAAAATAACCCAGTGCTGATTGGGGAACCAGGGGTTGGTAAAACAGCAATCGCTGAAGGTTTAGCTTCACGCATTGCCACCAAAGATGTCCCTGACATCCTCGAAGATAAACGCGTTGTCACGCTGGATATTGGTTTACTCGTAGCAGGAACCAAGTATCGGGGTGAATTTGAAGAACGCTTGAAAAAAATCATGGATGAAATCCGCTCGGCGGGTAATGTCATTCTCGTGATTGATGAGGTACATACCTTAATTGGTGCGGGTGCAGCAGAAGGTGCTATCGACGCAGCGAATATCCTCAAGCCAGCTTTGGCCAGGGGTGAGTTGCAGTGCATCGGCGCTACAACCCTAGATGAATACCGGAAGCACATCGAGCGAGATGCAGCGTTAGAGCGACGTTTCCAACCAGTGATGGTTGGCGAACCTACAGTTGATGAAACAATTGAAATTTTATATGGTCTGCGCGAACGCTACGAGCAACACCATAAACTGAAAATCTCCGACGAAGCATTGGTAGCGGCGGCGAAGTTATCAGATCGTTACATTAGCGATCGCTACCTCCCAGATAAAGCCATCGACTTGGTTGATGAAGCTGGTTCTAGAGTGCGCTTGATTAACTCCCAGCTGCCACCCGCAGCCAAAGAGTTAGACAAAGAACTGCGTCAAATATTAAAAGAAAAAGATGACGCGGTGCGCTCCCAAGACTTCGACAAAGCTGGGGAATTGCGCGATCGCGAAATGGAAATCAAAGCCGAAATCCGGGCGATCGCTCAAAGCAAGACCAATGCAACTGGCTCTGAACATGAAGAACCTGTAGTTACAGAAGAAGACATTGCCCACATTGTCGCTTCCTGGACTGGGGTACCGGTGAACAAACTCACCGAATCTGAATCTGAAAAGCTGCTGCACATGGAAGACACCTTGCATCAGCGTTTAATTGGTCAGGATGAAGCTGTGAGGGCAGTTTCACGCGCAATTCGTCGCGCTCGTGTTGGTTTGAAGAATCCCAACCGACCCATAGCTAGCTTTGTCTTCTCTGGGCCTACTGGTGTAGGTAAAACCGAGTTGGCGAAGTCCTTGGCTGCTTACTTCTTCGGTTCCGAAGAAGCGATGATCCGCTTAGATATGTCCGAATACATGGAGCGTCACACCGTCAGCAAGCTGATTGGTTCCCCTCCAGGTTATGTTGGTTATAACGAAGGTGGTCAGCTGACCGAAGCCGTGCGGCGGCGTCCTTACACCGTGGTGTTGTTCGACGAAATCGAAAAAGCACACCCCGATGTCTTCAATATGCTGCTGCAAATTTTGGAAGACGGTCGGTTAACTGATGCCAAAGGTCGCACGGTGGACTTCAAGAACACCTTGCTGATTTTAACTTCCAATATTGGTTCTAAGGTAATTGAAAAAGGCGGTAGCGGTATCGGCTTTGAATTCTCCGAAGATGCTAGCGAGTCAACTTACAACCGGATTCGCTCTTTGGTGAACGAAGAATTGAAGCAGTACTTCCGTCCAGAGTTCCTCAACCGACTCGATGAAATTATCGTCTTCCGTCAGTTGAGCAAGCCTGAAGTCACCCAAATCGCCGAAATTATGCTCAAGGAAGTATTTGGTCGTCTGACTGAAAAGGGTATCACCTTAGAGGTCACAGACCGCTTCAAGGATCGTTTGATTCAAGAAGGTTACAGTCCCAGCTACGGCGCGAGGCCATTACGTCGGGCAATTATGCGCCTGTTAGAAGATAGCCTAGCAGAAGAAATTCTGTCTGGTCGTATCAAGGATGGCGATACAGCCCTTGTTGATGTGGATGAAAATGGCGTTGTGCAAGTTAGTTCTCAACAGCGTCGGGAATTGTTACCCCAAGGTGTTGAGTAAGATTTAAGGTTTGGGATTTAAGTCTCAAATAAAAAATTAGAAAACGGTAGAGTATTTATTGCTCTACCGTTTTTTATTCACTAAATATTCATTAAGTGCTTCAAATCCGGATCTAGTAGCATTGTTATGTCGCTTTGCTAACACTTCTAATTAGTTCCGCAATCTCACTCGCAATTTCCTCAATCGTGTGTGTTGCTGTACTCCTGGCGACTTTATCAGCAAGTGAAGGACTAAACTCGATTACTTCCTGTTTTGAAATCTTATGCCAGATAGGAAGCAAGATTTGTTCTCCAGTTATTGTTCGTGTAACAATTCCATCTAACTCATAGTTTGTCCAGCCTTTACTAATGAATGATTGTGAGAGAACGACAAGTCCTATACGGCTGTTTGCTAAACCACGATCAATTTTCCGCCGGAGACTGTCCCCAATTTTTAATTCAAACTCGTCATCCCAAACCCTCAATCCCTCATTTTTTAGTGCGCTTGCCAAGGGCCTTACGATCCCTTCTTTATCCTCTGAAGCATGAGAGATAAAAACATCGTACTGACGTGTATACTCAGTTACATCTGCTAGGAAGTCAGGCTGTACCAAACTAGGAACTGAAGAAAGCGGAGCTTCTTTAATTGTCGGTAACGGGCTGGGAAGTAAACGGGCAGAGGAACTAACACTCCCACGCAGACCTCTCATGTCTACAGCAATATGCCAATTGCCTGAACGAGGGATTTGCAGGCGAACTGGTGATTTCGTCGCTAGACCTCCAAAGTAGTTATACTCTCGACCATTTCTGTAACTTTGGAAATTTGAACTGTCCATTAGAAGTACATTAACGGCATTCCCTGAAAGGGTGACTTCAACTATTTCGCCACTTTTGCGCTGCCCTAGATCATGATGAACAAATTTCATGTGAATCTCAATTACTCTTTGTAGTTTTTTTGTATTATGCTAATGTAGTTAGAAAGACTGCTTCTATTCAATATCTCTAAGCATTAAAGGCTGAAAATCTGTATCTTAATAGTATTTACGTACTAATAGAAAGTTAACCGTAAGAACACGTAAAATTAATTTTTGGTACAAAACTTGGCGAAAATATTCTGTATTTCCATCAGTGCTTTTTCTGCTGGAAGTGCGCTCACACTTTCGCGTGTTGCTTCTGCCCTTTCCTTGATGTCGAGATAATAGTCCTCTAGTTAATTAATTAACAGCGTTACCTAGCCACATTTTCTGTATCTTCTGACGGTAAACCTAACTTTTCACGAAAATCTTTATCGTATTTCGGCTTCTCCCAGTTTTTAGTATTGTATTGAATTTGGTTAAGTTCTATAGTCGGTAAACCAAAAAGTTTTTTCCAAAACAGCGATCGCCTTTTATAGGTAATTTCAGATATCATTTACCGATATAATCGGTGGGTAAATCAAGTAAAGTGGATATGAAGCCCACAAACGAACAAACTCAGGGACTCTACAGGCTTTGTTATCGACTTACTAATGTCATTTACCCTGGATGGCCATATACAAACATCGAACTTGTTAGGATAGATGAACGTACTGGAAACTTATACGTACTTGCTGGCGAAAATCTGGACTTTGAGATTAAACCAACCGGAGGGTATGAACCATGACAGTAGCTAAGTATGAAGCGATGAATCTCAATGAACTACGTCACTATGTTCTCACTCACCGAGAAGATGTTGCAGCTTTTCATGTGTATATTGATCGCTCAAAATCTGAAGGGCAAATGATCAGCATAGACTTAAATGATGAGAATTGGGAAGACAAAGTTAAAGAAGCAATTAAATCTAGTTCTAATGCTATTCGTTGGTACTGTAATAATACACAAAAATATACTAAAGAAGCTCAGATAATTTCTGAATGGTGGAATCATTTAGATAATAAATTTGTTACCAAGCATCATCTTACTGGAATAGAAATTGATCAAGCAACTGGAATCTGGGAACCAATTCAAATTAACCCGCCACTGCAAATACGCATCATTGAACCAAGTTTAGAAATTGGTCAATCTACTACGTTGCTCAAATACAAAAGTCAAGATAACTCTATAAAACAAATAGAAGCCTTTGCTATTGATTTGGATATTGCAAAGCAAAATCTATTTGTTTGGCCGACTCAAGCAGCAGAGGTTTTTATTTTCTCAACAGAAGCTACTTAAAACTTTGCTGTACTCAGTTCTAATCTCACTGAGATATTTTTTACTATCAACATCTCTGTATTTTGTGCAGTGATTCTCCTTTTGTTCAAGATTAGAGCCGTGAACTAAAGGGTTCCTATCGCTTTTGGGCATAGCTCTAATTTCTCTTGAAGATGAAGTGCGATCGCTTTAGCAAGAATAGGTGGTACTTTCTTTAATCCTTCTAAACACTCTAGGATGATGATACCCTTGTACCGCTTTGTCAACATGGTACACAGTTATTCTGGTCAAGGAATCTTGGCTATAAGTAATTTATTAGTATTCTTAAGGAAATACCGTCTGTATCTTCAATCAATCTACTGATTCTTAATCAGACCTGAAGTGCCTTTAAAATGGGAGAATATAAAGAATCATTGGGAGGAATCAATCGTCATGAATGTGATAGTTGCTAAGTGGACGATGACGAATATCACCGCATGATTGACGCTGGCATTTTGAGCGATCGCAAAGTCGAACTACTCAAAGGAGAAATTGTCGAAATCTTTGCAGAAGGAGAACCTCACGCTTATAGTAGTGGTGAAGCTGGTGACTATTTAGCAAAGTTATTAGCTGAACGTGCCAAAATTCGTCATGCTAAACCAATTACTCTACCCAACAACTCGGAACCCGAACCAGATATTGCTATTGTCCAACCTTTAGGACGCGAGTATCGACAGCATCATCCCTATCCAGAAAATATTTTCTGGTTGATTGAGTACGTTAACTCTAGTTTAGAAAAGGATTTAGAGACAAAAAGCAAAATCTATGCAGAAGCAGGTATCTTAGAATATTGGGTTGTCAATCTAAAAAAGTTACACTTGGTGGTGTATCGAGAAATCTTAGATGGAGAGTATGTGACAAAACTGACATTGACTGGGGAAATAATTCAAGCGCTTGCATTCCCAGATGTTTCTATTGCAGTGGAACCAATTATTAATAGCTAAGATATATTTACAGCCTTTTTTATTCTTTTGAACTAGAAGAAGGTAAAGACACGAAATTGGACTGAGCTTCGCCGTACCACGTTAAGGCATCTCTACAAGGATTCTAGATAACCTTTCGCAAGATATTTTATGCAGAGACACGATTTTACTCGCATCTCTACAATGTCTTTTCATAAATTTTATTCTGCGTTCACAAATTCCAAATATCCATTGCTAAGTTCTTTCACGGCCAAGTCATAAAATTGCTTACCATGTTCTGGCGTTGCTAAAGCCGGATTTGATCCCATGCGTCCATCTGGATAACGCACTCGAAAATCAGCAGCGCTATAAATCCTATGTCCGCTTGCAACTTCTGGTGAAAGGAGTGCTTGCTTAATCGCTTCTGGATAAACGTACTGGGTGAGGGCTACTTCACTTGGCGTTGCATGAGAACCTTCTTGATCCCCATATAATTCTTTAGCTAACTTATATACAGAACCGCACATAAACCAGTTTGCCACTTGACATTGCACCTGTTGAGCATTGGCAATCTGCAAATCTTCTAAATGAGCATAAGTTTCTGAGAAAGCAGCTTTGAGGGTGGCAATATTACCGCCGTGTCCGTTAATAAAGTAGAATTTGCTAAAACCAGCTTTGGCTAAACAAGTTACATAATCTCGCACTACTTGAATTAAAGTGCTGGGACGCAGACTGATTGACCCAGGAAAAGCAGTATGGTGCAGTGCCATCCCCACATTGATTGTAGGGCCAACGATCGCTTGGGTTGCATCACCCACACCGGCTGCGATCGCTTCTGCACAAATAGCATCAGTACCAATTAACCCTGTTGGCCCGTGTTGTTCTGTGGAACCAATAGGGAAAATAATTCCCTTTGACTGCTGTAAATAAGCTTCGATTTCTTGCCAAGTACTTAAATGCAGTAACATTGTTAATAATTTTCCTCAATATAAATTGCGGCGGAATGAAACCTTTTGCTGCTAAACAGCATCTTCTGGTAACTAAAGTCCCACTAATACGATTATGAACTCTCTGGATTTTCTCTGCTGGCGATCGCACAAGATCCCCGACTTCGCAAAAGTTGTCGGGGATCTTTGTTTACTGCCAAATTTGGAGAGAATGAGACGAGCTATTTCTATTGCGATCGCACAGCCTCTAACATCTGCTTGAAAGTCTCCGGACGTACACCACACAAGCGTTTAAAGTCTTCTGGCTTCAGGCTCTTTACTTGTTCGTAGGTCATAGATGCTACCTAACTCTAACTTACTTGTCTCACGCATCTAGGACTTTTGCAAGAGGTCTATTGTTTAGGGAATGGAGTCGCAACGAGTTTTGACAGAGATAGATATAAACAATTTACCGATTCTGCCATTTTATCCTACGATACTCGCTACGAACCTTCCCAGAATATAAATCAAAATTGATTTGTGAAATGTTGCTTTTCTGGATAATCAAGAAAAAAAGTCGATCGATTTTGATTTTTGACTATCCAAAGTAATAATGCTTCTTTACGTCCCTTGTAATTTCCCATGTACAGGACATCCCAGCGGTAAAAATCACTAAATCGCTCTTACCCATTTGCACTGGTTCTCCGCCATCAGGACTAACAAGTACGTCACCTTCCAAAAAGTAGTAAGTTTCTTGAGAATCATAAGTTTAAGGGAATTTTGAAACTTCCTTTTTCCAAATTTCCCATTTAAATACACCCAATTCATTAAGATACTCTTGTCTGGGTTGATGCTCAATTTTAATTTCTATATTGTGTTTTATATAGTTATATTCAGCAGTAAGATTGAATATCCTCTCCACACTTATCTACTAGATAACACAAAGCGCGAAAACGCAAGTAGACAAGTTCGTTATAAAGTGGATTCAGCTTGCACATTGGCGGAATATGGCCTATTTTGCGACCAAAAAGCATGATATCACGCTCGAATGGACACTGGGCAGGAATTAGTTTAGCAATAAATTTAGCTAATTTCCGATTTTGAATCTCAATTTTGTCGAGCCATTGACGTAATGGTTGCAGTAAATCTAATTTCGGTTGAGCAAATTGCTTTTTACTACTTGTTTGATTCTTTTCTTCTAAAGGTTTAATAAAAGCAGGCAGAAAAATACGCCGATTCTGTGTTTTAAGCATAGTTGTGGGCAAGGTTTTCCTTGTGAATATGAACTATTTGCCGATTGAGAATATCACCATGTAATATGTTTAGTCAATTTGCACTGCGCTTGGAGATTAAGAAGCAAAGTAAGCATAATGCAAACAATTTACATGCATCTTTGGGAAGAGAAATAGTCTAACTAATTGTTATTTAAGCCCACCAAATCATGAAGAACTGTCCCGTTAAATACAAAATAACAAAGAAAATATAAAAATGGCATTTCTTTAACTTATGGATTTCTAATCTTGAAAATAGCAATCTTATATATTAAATATAAATGCCTGGTTCGGAAACTGACTAGTATCTAGAGATGTAGTTTATGGCACACAAACACAGTTTTGTTCTGACCCTGCATACATTTCGCTAGGATTAGCCCCTAATATCTTTTGATTTTAGGGTATTGAATATCCATAATTTTGTGTGATATGCTACACAGGCTAACCCAGATATTATCTAATAAGTAGCAATAAATCGATTGATAAGTCTAAACTAATATAAAGACTTACACAAGAGCAAAGGGCACTTATACTGAGTAATTTTACAGTTTTTATAATCAGCTTTGTCCAACTACTCACTGTGAGATTTTGCCGTTAGTACAGCCTGTTGTAGAAAAGTATTGGTTATTCTCCTCAGTCCTCACTCCCTGATAATGAAAAACTTAATTATTTAAAATATCTTAACCCAGTATTAGCCTGATATTTGCCGATATATTCTACATTCTGTTGCTCTAATTTTGAGAGCAATTTAGGTGGAAATGTCTTTGGTAAATATATAGGACGATACCAAGGTTGGTTATTAAAGTAATTTTGCAATTCAGTATTATCAAAACGGCGACCATGACTGGCAAAAATCGAATTTCGTATAATATCAAGTTCAAAACCGCTTTTACCATCCAAATCTGCATCAGTTACAAGTCTTTGAGAAAGCCAGAAATAATTGTTAAGAGTCGTAGTATCAACTGGTGGTATTGATGTAGTTGAGGAAGGTGATTGAGTTGGAACAGATGGGGTAGTTGGTGTAAATGTAGGAGTTTCTACCACGGGGCTTGTAACATTTGACGGTGTTTCTGAAGGTAATACTGTTTTGTCTGCTGTAGATTGAGAAGATTTTGGTAACACTTGACTAATAATCACAGATGCACCAATTAACCCACCTGCAATCAAACTGCCCATGAGAATATTATTCTGACTATTGCTACTTTGAGAGCTAGGCTGTGGTTTGACAGGTGCTGTCTGAGGTGGCGGTGCAGAGACTACAGTTGGTTGAGTCAAGAGGGGTTGCGTCGGTGGAATTGGATTTGCTATGCTCTGCAAAGAATCCAGCATTGCTCTGGCTGTGGGGTAGCGATCGCGTGGATGATAAGCGATTGCTCGATCGATTACTCTTGCTATAATTGGGCTAACATGACTGGCATATTGCCGCCAGACAATTTCACCCGTTTGAGAATCAGTTTCTAGTTGTTGCGCCTGTTTACCAGTCAGCAAATAAATTACCGTCATTCCTAAACTGTATAAATCGCTAGAATAAACTGGTCTACCTGCGGCTTGTTCGCTCGGCATATAGCCAGGTGTACCAATCACAATCGAACTGGTAGGATTGCCTTGAGAATTTACTACTGTTCCCATTGACTCTCGCACAGCACCAAAATCAATCAGCACTGGTTTAGCATCCCGATGACGTACTATGATGTTATCCGGTTTAATATCGCGGTGAACGATACGCTTAGAGTGAACGTAATCCAGGACAGGTAATATATTTATAAATAATTCCTGGACAGCGCCTTCACTAAATAGCCCCTGCTTCTGGACTTTTCCAGTTAAAGTATCGCCTTCAACCCATTCTTGAACTAAGTAAAATTGTCCACTTGAAGAGAAGTAGGCATATAATGCCGGAATTTGGTCATTTGCCCCACCAAGTTCTTCTAAAATAGCTGCTTCGCGTTGAAATCTCTCTTGCACTAACTGGTAAATTTGGGGATTGTTATGAATCGGTCTTAGCTGTTTAACCACACAAGGACGCTTTGAAGGCATATAAGTATCTTCAGCTAGATAGGTTTCACCAAACCCACCAGCGCCTAGTGTGCGGATAACTTGATAGCGATCGTTCAGCAGCTGTATTGTCATGGGAGATTACAAGCGGTATTCATAAGATAGTTTTCCCCAAAACTACCTTCATTTCAAATCTAGTAAACCTTCTTCCTTCAATTTAGGATTGAAGCGAATTTGCATTTGCAAACCACGCACTTCTAACAATTGCGTTGAAATTTCTGCTTCTACTCTCCGTGCCACATTTTTAAGAACTTTTATTTGTGCTAATTCATCATTAGCTGGATTTTGATAATTCGCTTGTTCTTCAGGTGTCATTACAACTTTGACATCAATGGGATGAGTCCATTTTTCCTTTTGATCCCCATTACCCCAAGGTACACTGCCATTTTCAGCAATCCAAGCATTTTCAGTATTTTCTAAAATTGTACGACTAGGACGTTCAATAGTTTGAACTTTTACCCAATAGCATTGCTGTGGCTGACGGACTAAATGCTGTTTAAGGCTAAGATAAACATCACGGGAGTATCCTACAAATTGAAGTGCTTTTTCTTGGTCAAAGATAGCATATACACCGATTTTACCCTGAAATTGTTCGGGTAGTTGGCCGCGCTCATTAATGTAAGGAATGTATTCCAGAGTTGCCAAAGAAGAAAGATTTGTTTCAGAAGCCATACATCAAATATCAAACTTACTATTTGCCTTCAGAATTGAAAATTACGGATTAGAGAAAAATTATCTTGAAAATTATTCATTACCCAATTTTTGATAAATTGCACAAAGGCGGCTGGGTTTAAAAATCTTGGCACTGAACATAAAATTTGGTGGTACATTGACGATGATATACTCATCAGATTCATAATATTTTTCAAATTCTGCTGGCATTCCTTTAGTGGTAGTTAAGCTGTAAGGAACTGGCTGAAAAAGCAATTCTGTAAATTTAAGTTGCTCACACCCCAACTGTTCACAAATTTGCTTCAAGAAAGCAACGCTTGTCAATAAATTGAATAGAGTTTCTTGAGCTTGTGCTTCAAGAGTGAAACTGCCATCAAAGCTATGAACGATTTTAAGTGACATTTTCTGTATTAAGAGCTAGTTATTAACGACTAAGTAATGATAGAGGATAGGCAATATGTTACACATGGTCATCCAAAAGTCTTAAGCAACAAAGTCTACTTTTTTTGCAGATATGTTTGGTGAAAAATTACAACTTTAAAGTTCTGCCTATTAAATTGTAGGACTTCTGTCAGCTACACAAGGAAGCGGGCATAGTTAATAATAATGAAGTTTAGCAAATTTTCAATCAAGCATAGGTGATTTCTATTTAACATTGTGCTGATAAAACAAGCCTAATTGTCTGAAAAATAATTAAGTTTGGGTGTTAGCAAGAGCCATTTCGGCACTTTCTTATATTGTGAGGCGATCGCCTTATATCTAAGTTTAGTTTTAGAAGTTAAAACTCTTAATTACTACTGCCAGAGTGGCAAAACAGGGTTAATGCTAATACAGTTCAAACTTGACGATTCTTAGGATAAACAAAAAGCCCCAAGCTGTGAAATGAGCTTGGAGCTTTTAGTATGTAAAATAGAACCTGGCATCGAGCTATTTTTGCGTAGGGCAACCCCT
>NZ_CAXTTT010000019.1:0-66309 GCF_964247315.1 uncultured Nostoc sp. | reverse complement strand
TAATATACTCCATTATCCCATACTGTATTGCACTCAATCAGGAACCGCTATATATCGAAGGCGTTGGCGAGTTGAAGATGCATTTTTGCTGACTAAACGGCTTTTGGGTCTGGCTTATATTTGGGTGGGTGATAGTAATGGTGTCCAAATTCAAATTTTTGCCACTTGGATTTTTTATGCTGTTCTTAACCAATTGTGTATCGATGTAGCGATCGCTCTCAACCAACCTTTAGACCGAATTTCTACAGAAATGGTATTTCGTGGTTTATACCATTTTTCCCAAGCTCTTCTCCGTGGTGATGCCAGTGACGCTGTTCTTTATCTTGTGGAACATCAGAAGCTGTTTGGATTAGTCAAAACTAGGCGTAAGCGTCATCAAGAGATTGACGCTTACACCCAACAAATATGGGCTTTAGCCCCTTAAGTTGACACCAATGAACAATGTTGTGCCCTTACGACAGATGTGGTTTTTCAAGCCCCACATACTATGTATTTTGTGTCAATGCGTAAGTCCTAAAGAACGCCAAGGAAGAGAGAGATAATCATTTAGTGCAAGCTTATAAAGAATTGGTATAAGTAGGGCTACTGTAAGTTCAACTTGCCCAATGCCTGGGTTGGGCTACGCACAAAGCCGCATAATTTGAGCAGACGACAGGCGGCGTTATACATTAATAAGTGTATCTGCAATACCGGACTTGTTCTGGCTTAGTCTCAATAGCAAAGGTTTGGAGATGTTCACTTTATCAGAAACTTCTATCCTGGCAGCAATCCTACTGGTAGCTTTAGGCATTTTGGGCTGGGGCTTTTATCGCGCCAGACCTTTTGGTAAACTGGGAATCTTAGCCTGGTTACAGTCAGTGGTGTTGATGACTCCCTGGCTCCTGTTTTTTGGATTGTTTGCCGCAGGGATTTACATCAATATAGCGGGTATATTGTTCTTAGTTGTGACATCCGCCGGATTGTACGTCTATTTGGGCAGACAGTTACGCGCAGATGGGCAAGATGCCATCCTCAAGCAACGCGCAACAGAAAGACTCGCTGCTTCCTCACTTGAAGCAAATTCCCCACAATTAGCAGTCGCAGAACTGAAAGCGGAGATCCCACCAATACCGGAAGATGACTTGAATGCAATTAAAGGCATTTTTGGTATCGATACATTTTTTGCCACAGAAACTATCGCTTACCAAGATGGAGCCATTTTCAAAGGCAATTTGCGGGGAGAACCAGAAGATACTCACAACCGTCTAACTGCAAGTTTACGACAACGCCAAGGCGATCGCTATCGTCTGTTTTTAGTGGAAAATACAGATGGGAGACCTGTGGTGATTGTCCTACCAAGCCGTAACGATCCCCGGCCGATGTTGTTATCGCAAAAAGTCTTTGCGGGTGTCTTATTGATAGCAACGATTGCCACAAATTTAGAAGCAGCAGGCTTATTGCTGAATTTTGATTTCTTTGGCAATCCAGGGCGGTTTCAAGAAGCTTTGCCCATAGGCGCTGGGATATTTTCGATTTTAGTAGCTCACGAAATTGGTCATTGGTTACTTGCCCAACGTCACCAAATTCACCTTAGCTGGCCCTTTTTTCTACCCGCTGTGCAAATTGGCTCCTTTGGTGCAATTACTCGCTTTGAGTCTCTATTGCCCAACCGCAAGGTATTATTTGATATTGCCTTAGCAGGGCCAGCCGCAGGTGGTATTGTTTCTTTGTTAATGCTGGTGACGGGCTTGCTGCTTTCCCACCCAGGTAGTTTATTTCAATTGCCAAATCAGTTTTTCCAAGGGTCGATTTTGGTAGGAAGTTTGGCACGAGTTGTCCTTGGTTCGGCGTTGCAATCATCCCTGGTAAGTGTTCATCCCCTAGTGGTGATTGGTTGGTTGGGGTTAGTAATTACCGCTTTAAACTTGATGCCAGCAGGACAACTAGATGGTGGGCGCATTATGCAGGCGATTTATGGACGTAAAACCGCAGGACGGGCAACGATCGCAACTTTAATTTTACTGGCACTAGTGTCTCTCGGTAATATGATTGCCATGTACTGGGCGATCGTGATTTTCTTTTTGCAACGGGATCAAGAACGCCCCAGCTTAAATGAAATTACTGAACCCGATGATGCTAGAGCCGCTTTGGGGCTTTTGGCTTTATTCTTGATGATTACCACGCTTCTACCCCTAACTCCCGCCTTGGCTGGGCGTTTGGGAATAGGATAGTGTTCTGAGTCGAATGGCACTAAAATCAGATAAAGAAAGCTTAATGGAATAATTTTTGATTAAGAGTTGAAGCTTTTTATCTGAATTGAAGTGCCAGCATGACTATCACTATTTCATGGCAAGCCTATTGGGAACTATTTCAGGAGACTATCGAACGTTCTCAACACCCAGATCCTGATGATGCAATGGATGTGGTTTATAAATACCCGCAAGCTTTGGGACAGGGTTATTTGCGACAAAGTGAGTTGCGAGAGGGCTTGGTATTGAGCATCCTCAACTTACAACTGAGCGATCGCCTAATCATCCAAGCCCCTGAACGCGAACATGGACTTGAGTGGAACTTTAATTTTACCGGACAATCCCAGAATAAACTTGCTGCGATCAGTGATGGACAATACATTTTTTATGGGAGTGGTTTAGCTCCTAAAGAGACAATAGATTGTGGTATACAGCCCGCTCTAGGTGTGGGTTTTGAAATGGAACCTGAACTCTGCGCGCTCCTTTTTACGCGATTGAAGCAACTGTTGGCAGTTATGATTTCTACCGAGGTGCTGTGGATCTATCTGGCCCCTTGAATGACGAAAAGACAGTTTCGTATCGATTGAATGCATCTTACCTGGATAAACAGGGGTTCACCGATTTCTTCAATAAGAGAGTGTTTTTGATTGCGCCTGTCATCCGTTGGGACATTAACAAGAAAACCAATTTGACTTTAGAGGCAGATTACACTGATGCAAAAAGCTTACCTTTGTACGGTCTACCTGCTTTTGGCACGGTACTTCCCAATCCCAACGGTGAAATACCTTGTAACCGCAACTTAATGAGCCTGACGCTTATCAAGAAACGAAGACGGCTAGAGTAGGATACAACAGGCAACTGGTCATTCCAAAACGCTTTTCAAGTAGGCTTTGTTCGAGACGAGAGTCAAGGTGCGTAAGTTCTAGTTGTTAGGAAAATCAACTTGAGGGTTTCCAACCTGCTAACAAATTGGGGTAAGCCGTTGGTGTGGGAAAAATTTTCTGTAAGCCAGTTTGTCGCTCTTGGGGCTTTTCTTTACTCATATTCCAAAGGGTTTCATAGAAGAAGAAGGAGACTCCGGCAAAATTGCGATCGCGTACTTTTTGCACTTGTGTTTGAATCTGTTGCATCGATACAGATTTATTTTTCAACCCAGCCAAAATGCCCACACTCACTGGAATATGTTTCTTTGCTGTTTTCACTTCTGGGTACTCCAATTCACTAATAAAAATATTCAGATCATCCCGATATATCTGCAAAACCAAGTCTTCAATGATTCCCAGCCGTTCCCATTTTTGCCAATCTGCTAACAATAAGTTATAAGAAAGACGCTGAGGATTTGGCGCAACAGAAACCAGGCAATCTTTTTTAGTAGCTTTGATGGCTGTAAATACCCGCTTCATAAAGTCGGTAATTTTGTTAGCTCTCCAGCGCACCCATTCTGGATCTTGGGAGTTCTTAGGAGGAGATTTCCCTCTGTGTTCTTTTTTGTAAAGTGCTACTGTATAAGCATCGTATCCTAATTCTGATGGTAAGCCAAAATGGTCATCAAATTGAATACCATCAATATTGTAGTTTCTAACAATTTCAACGATTAAATCTTGAATAAATTGTTGTACTTCTGGGCGAAAGGGATTTAGCCAAACGCGATTATGTCTCCCTTCTTTGACAATCCGAGTCCCATCACTGCGACTAGTGAGCCATTGGGGACGATTTTTCGCTAATAAGGAATCCGCTGGTGCCATGAAGCCAAATTCAAACCAGGGAATCACTGTTAACCCTTTTTGATGTCCCACATCAACAATTTCTTTGAGGATATCTCGCCTTTGCAATCCGGGAGTGGGATCGAGCGATCGCCCAATAACTTTGACTGCAACTTTGCTAGGATACAATGTATATCCCCAATTCCAAACCGCCGGATATATAGTGTTAAAATTGAGTTCATCAAGGCGTTGCAAAGATCCCTTGAGGCGATCGCGCTCAAATAACACATCACTATCAATATTTGTTAACCACACTCCCCTTAACTCAGATGCTGACGCTCGCGGCAGATTAATTTGAGCGTTCAATGGGAACGACAACATCAACGTAGCGATCGCACTCAAGTTAAGCATAACGATAAACAAAAGAGACTTTCTACTTTGGCGAATATTCCACCAAGAATAAAACTCAACACACCACTTTACAAACCTTTTCATCATTATTTAAAATGTCTGTGTCACTGAAGGAAACATCAGCATGATAACTAATATTAATGCTTAATTAGGTCGGCAGAATAAAACCAAACTATGTTAACAAAACCAACGAAACTAAAATCCTCTCCCCTCCTGCCTCCTGCCTTATCCCAACGATAAAGATTTACGCCTACCTATTTAACCTTTGTTTCCTGCTCTAAAAAGAGATTGCCAATATCAAATAAAAGTTGCATAGTCCCTTGATAGCCAACCTTGGTGAACTGACCATAATCTAAACGGTCAAAAATGGGAATCCCTTGACGGTAGAGAGGAATTTTTAAGCGTTGAGCGATCGCTACTCCATGAGAGTTGGTAATTAGTAAATCAGACCCAACCGCCAATTGCTCAAAGTCTTCCAAATCGCCGATAGTAACGCTCTTAATCGGAAGTTTTTCGAGAAGAGGAAAACGTGTTGTTGTCACTGCGGAGTGAATCTCAACTCCTAGCGATCGCAAAAAAGAAACTATTGACCAAAGTAAATCTGGTTCCAGCGCCAAAGAAACTCGCTTGCACCCAAAGTAAAAGTGATTCTCCAACATCACATGTTGTAACTGACGGCGTTGACGGCGGTATTTCTCTGGTACGCTGACACCACTGATATCCGCCAATGCTTGCAAGAATTTATCTACTGGTGCTAGCCCTGTCAATTCACCAAATACCTCATAAGGTATATTGAATTTCTGCTCCAAAATTTGCGCCGCAGCCCGCATACTATCACCTAGTGCCAAAGTGAATACAGAATTGCCAATTGAGCGCAACTGTGCCAAAGTTGTGCCATTAGCTGTAATAGCACTAGAAGAATCTTCTATATGACCATCTAGTGAGCCAGAAAGATCAGGTACAACAATAGGTACGAGTCCAAAAGAGGTAACAATCTCTTTGATTTCCTGTACATCCCCTGGTGTAAAGACAGAACTCGCCAAGATAGTGATTTGTGTGGGATAAGCGTCTTGCTTGGAGCTTTTTTGAGGAATTTCCTTGACTATACTTTCAACTGCACCAGCAAAGCCATCCTGTAATGTACCTTTGAAATCTGGTGTAGAGACAAGCACAATTGGTAAATAATCAAGTTCTGGGTGACGATGGCGAATCTCCTTGACAAAGCGCCCCATGTCATCACCTCTAGTTTCCACAAGTCCAGTGCTACAGAGACCAATAATTTCTGGTTTGGATCTCTGCACTAAAGTCAAGATTGCTTCTTCAACTCTTTCCTCGCCACCCAAAATGGTTGCAACTTCAGTCATCGCTGTACTGGAAAGGGGAATCGTCTGACGAAAATGTTGTACTAATACCGCCTTAGTCAAAGCAGTACAACCTTGAGAACCGTGTAATAAAGGCATGATTCCCTTCAACCCCAAAAAGGCTAAAACTGCACCTACAGTTTGGCTTTGCTTCAGAGGATTAACTGCAACAGATGTACTCGTAACACTAATAATTGCCATCAAATGTTCTCCTCAGAAGAATTTTCTGCTGACCACGGGGCTGGCTGGTATACTTGCTCCCACACAGGGTTGTAAAAAGCGGCATACAGTTCTTGTGCTACTTCTAAAATTCCTATATACCCTGCATAAGGATGGTTGCGTTCTTGATTAATATCTAGGAATGGAATTTTAGCTGTGAGAGAGGTATCTTGATGGCGTTTATCAGCAATTAACATATCAGCTTGATTTTCGTTAATTATCTGTAAAATTTCTTTAGGAGTATTTTGTTCTAGAATTATGCCATCTTTATCCAACAAACTTTTGACTCTAATTTTATCCTCCTCAGTATTATCCTTAGTACTAATAGCAATAACTTCCATCCCCAATTTCTTAGCAGCAAAGATAATCAACCAACTCTTGAAACTTCCAATAGAAAGGATAATGCGCTTACCTTGCAATCGGGTAATATACAGAGCTAGTTTTTCATTTATTGCAGCAGTTTCTTCTGCAATTAACTTTTCTGTACGTTCCTGCAAATCAGAATTACCTAACTTTGCCGCAATATTCCTTAGACATTGATTGATTGACTCTATACCATAAATAGACTCTTCAATATAGGGAATGCCATATTTTTTTTCCATCCCTTTTGCCACGTTGATTAGTGCTTTAGAGGAGAGTATGACGTTAAGTTGGGCACGATGAGCATAGCAAACTTCTTTGTAGACAGCATCGCCTGTAATTTTTGCCAAAACTCTGATACCTAATTTCTCCAATAACGGTAGAACATTCCATATTGCACCTGCGATGTTATGTTCACCAATTAGGTTGATGTCATCAGGTGTACTAGTCTCTGGTTCAGCTGTTCCAATAACGTGTTCTAGCATTGCTTCACCAGCGACACGGTTGCCCAAATTTTGGTTCCCAATGAATCCAGGACAATGTACAGGGATAGTAGGTATTCCTGTTTTCTCGGTGGCATCTTTGCAAACTCCCTCGATGTCATCTCCAATCAGGGCGGTGATGCAAGTGGAGTAAACAAATACCGCCGCCGGTTTGTAGCGTCTTTGTAATTCTAAAATGCCTTTGTACAGCTTTTTGGCTCCACCGAAAATGATATCGTTTTCATCGATATCGCTGGTAAAACGTATTTTGTGCAGCATCAAACCAGAAGAGAGACTGCTGTAATTTCCCCAAATACTGGCAGCACAGCCACTTGGCCCGTGAACTACATGAGCAGCATCAGTGATTGGTACTAGGGTAATCATTGCACTATCAAAAGCACAACTCCCTTGAGTAGTTCCAGGTTGGGGTAATTGTGTGGAGGACTTTTTTTTCTTTTGTTTATGCTGAGGAGCATCTTCAGAATTGGAGTCACTGAGCGAATCGTTAATTTTTCCTGGGGTGGGATTCATTTGTTTGGTGACAATAGGTAGAAGTTATTAGGTGTTAAGTGAATCTCCAAAAGCTTTCATCGGATTTTCATTTATTAATCGTGTATCTAAAGTATGGAAGAAAAGGGAATGAGAAAGAGAATTTTTCATTCCCTAAAACATAAACACCAACTAGGTTAGAGGAGTAGAAAACAAAAACACGAACTAGACTATTAAAGTATTAATGTTGCTGTGTAGACCTTGAGAGATTAGTGTTAGCACGGTTAAGTTGAAACAAACAAAAGTTAAGATTGGCTATTCGATTACCTCCATTTTAAAGGATTTTTCAGGAGTGATGAGTGCTGAGTTCTGAGTAAGAAGTAATGAATAAGTAGTATTAATGAATCTTCCCACTCTTAGCCGAGTCATTCGCTACTCAAAAGTAATTTGATGCTTAGTCGGTCTAATTTTACTTTTTACTCAGCACTGGCTAAAGCTTATCTATCTGCTAACAGCACTGTTTCGGTGAGAGGGTGGGCTATTTTTGCCCACCAGATATTTACTCTGTGTTTAGCACCTGAGTCTAAACAAGAACCTTACTTCTTCTCGCTACCGGAAACTATTTCTACATTTCCTTTTTTCAGAGCTTCTAGTGCTTCACCTTGAGTGTCTTCTAGCTTTTTCTCACCATCTGCTTGAGCGTTGGCGGCACCTATCAGTTTTGCAGCATTTTCTTCGCTTTCGAGAATACCAAATTCAATCAACAAATCTTCTAGCTCGTCCATCTCAATAGGTGTGGGAACGGCAAGATTTGTATTGTTGATAATCTTGTCCGCCAATGTCCGGTATTGATTAGCTTGATTGCTATCGGGTGCGTACTCGTTGACAGTCATCCGGCGCAATTCTGCGTGTTGTACGATGTTGTCGCGGGGAACAAAGTGAATCATCTGAGTACTCAATCTGGCCGCTAATGTGCTAATCAGTTCGTCTTCTCTGTCAGTATTACGACTATTACAAATTAGACCTCCCAAGCGCACGCCGCCAGTATGGGCGTACTTGAGAACACCGCGAGAGATGTTATTAGCAGCAAACATCGCCATCATTTCACCGGAGGTAACAATGTAGATTTCTTGGGCTTTACCTTCACGGATTGGCATAGCGAAACCACCGCACACAACGTCGCCCAATACGTCGTAGGATACGAAATCTACATCTGAGTAAGCGCCGTTTTCTTCGAGGAAGTTGATGGCAGTGATGATACCTCGACCGGCGCAACCTACACCAGGTTCAGGGCCACCAGATTCCACACATTTGATATCTCGGAAACCATTGATAACCACTTCTTCAAGTTCGATATCTTCCACAGCACCTCGTTCAGCAGCAAGGTGCAACACGGTGGTTTGAGCTTTACAGTGCAGAATCAAACGAGTAGAGTCAGCTTTGGGGTCACATCCGACAATCAAGATGCGTTTACCCACTTCTGCCATCGCAGCAAGGGTGTTTTGGGAAGTGGTAGATTTACCAATACCACCTTTACCGTAAAAAGCAATCTGTCTAATTTTTTCGTCGGACATGATAATTTATCCCGCAATTGTTTGTTTGATGGGTCTGTGGATTTATAAGGCATTGGCACAAAGTGCCTACCGGAGGTACTTGCTGTCAAGTTACAGCATTGACCTTATATAGAACGTTGTTGGAGGTGCTCGTTCTACAGCAAAAAGAGTCCGAATCCAGAACATATTCAAGTTTTGGTCAGTTTTCGTTGGTCATTAGTCATTGTTTTTTCTGACTAATGGCTAGAGCGATAAAACATCACTCAAGAAATATTGCAAGTATTACCAATCCGCTCACTCAAATGATTTCTCTAGCGGTAGTAATACCAATTGGACAAAAGAAAGCTACAGATTCCAAGTTGGAAACTCAAATTCAATCCGAATTACGAATTACGAATTACGAATTCAGCATCATCAGTTGTTGTAATCTCCTGAAGGTTGCTCATACCTAAAGAGTGGTTGTAGCAGGATTTAAATTTACGCCAAGTTTTCCTTTAACCACACAACCAACCATTGCAATCTACTCTAAACAGTCGCTACAACTTCCCCGATTTTGCTGATATCGTAACCGCCTAGAATTTCAAATTGGGAGTGAACCATCCGATGTCCCAAAGTACTGAGCAACTGCTGTACAGGTGCTTCTTCCAGATATTCTTTGAGAATCACCAAATCATATCGTGACTGGTTTAAAGGGATAAATTCCAGCCCAAAAGCGGTAGCTACAGATCCCGTGCTCATACCAGCATCGGCAATTCCTTCTACTACAGCTTGAGCAACATCTTGGTGACTTTTGAGTATATTGTTAAAGCCCTGAACAGCATCGAACGGTACCTGCTCTTTTTGGAGTGTTTGTTCCAAAAGCATCCGACTGCCAGAACCTATTTCGCGGTTAACAATAGTCGCTCCACCAGCCACTAAGTCATTAACTGTTCTAATTCCCATTGGGTTCCCTGACTTCAATAAAAGTCCCTCCTCCCAGACACCAAGGGTAATCAGAACTGCTTCCCTGCCAGCCAGAACATCTCGAACAAAGGGAGTATTATACTCACCAGTCTTAGGATCGTAAAGATGCATCCCAGCAATGTGCGCCTCACCTCTGCATAGACTGTGCAATGCAGCCATGCTATTGGCGAAGTTATATTGGACTCGCAGTTGGGGATGCCATCGTTCAGTGGCTCTTGCCCATAGTGAAATTACAGGGGCACAACCAGCAATCACAACGGTGTTGTGAAGTGTGTCGAGATTATCGTCTAGTAGCCTGACTCGAACTTTATTTGTACCTGTTTGGTTAGTGCCTTCTCCATCAGCCGGAATCATATCTTGGCGAAAAGCATCCTTGCCAATCAAGGGATAAGCTATCCATTGTCCTCCCACACGAGCCATGCTAACTCGTAGTTGCTGACCATTAGGAACTGGCTTGGCAAGAACTGCTTCAACTTCAGGTAAATCCCGCTCTAACCAGAAAAGATCCTCAACTTGACAGCCAAGCGCTTTGGCCAAGCGAAGTGTTATGGCCACTGAGGGAGCATATTGTCCCGACTCTACACCACTAATAGTCTGACGAGTCACATTAGCGATGTTAGCCAAATCTTGTTGGCTCATGCCTAAGCGAGTTCTAATTGGCTTCAAGTTATTACGGAGGTCACTATCCTGCTTCATTGGCTTTGTCTCTTAGTTTCAAAAAGCCGTAGCGGATTTAAACATTGCATCTGCCAAGGCGAAAGTCTTGTCTTTGAGTTTATATCATTATCTCTTTGAAGACTTTTTGTACTTTCGCTGTCTTTGATTTCCCATATAAAAAGACTATCACATCAATTGCAAATTTGCTTGCGAAGCGCAAATTATTTTTGCGGGTGTTTGTTTTTTACCTGCTATCTTAGCTTAAAAGTCCCAAATTCCAATAAACAGAGCCATTTATCTAGCAGTGCAATTTTACCAATTTAATTGGTAAATAGTAATATTTAATACAGTTTTAGAGATTAGTTTCAGCTTTGATGCTTGATAGACGAGTAATACAAACAGTAGAAAACATACGAAGCAATTTCGCTTTTTGGGGTAAATTTTGCCCTGAACAAAATTACCTATTTGACTAAAGTAAATATGCACATAGCATCAGCAAATAATTACTGTTTTATTTTTTGCACAATCAATTAGGTATCTACCAAAGTATACAACAGATAGCAACAAAGCAATGGAGAGAGTAATGATTACTGAAGAAGACTTAGCCCAGCAATTTAATGTAATTATTGAATACACTCATCCACAGGTATGGAAACTGTTAAGCCAATGTTATGTGAAGATAATCAATCCTCACCCCCACTTAACAAGAGTGAATGTAAAAACATGCATCCACCAGTCAAAATACATTGGTATTTATTGCCCTGATAGACTACTTAGTGCTGTAGTAGAACAAAAAAATCTACTTAAAGAAGTAGCAGAATACTTGAGGCTAGTTGAAGTTGTTTGCTTGAATGCCAATAACTTGATGCGCGATCCACTCTCAAATCTCAAGCAAGCTTATCCCCAGTTGTGGTTAGACTTGTTGTGGATTGTTACTCAAGAACAATAACCTAGTAAACCTGATTTTTCTGCAAGATTCAATCTGCAAAAAATCAAAAGTACCACATCTTCACCGCAGCTTCGTTATTTTTGGAGCTTGCCAAAATTTTATGAATCAACCATGCTTACATCCAGATGATTTGCCTTCACCTCAAACAATCAAGATGAGTGAAATACTATTCAGACAGCTTGAAGAAGCAACCAAAAAAAGCTTTTTCCTAGCGTGCGATGTCTGACGACAAGCCGCTCTGCGTCTACGCATTACACGAATTTTGTTATCGAGTTGTCATTGGTATTTCCAAATAAATAGTAGCGTTTTGACCTTGATCGTGATTTGTAATAATATGGAAAGTTATCGCAATCTCATGAAAACTGTTCCTCAATTTGCCGATCGCTTAAAACAGTTTGCTAATAGAGCTAAAATTACTGTAAATTCTCCAATTGATAAAGGTATACCGTGGGTACTCAGCATAGATAATGTCTTACCTGAAGGGGATTTGCCCAGTACCTGATAGAAAAATCAAAAAAATCGCGATCGCCTCTTTTCCCGAACATTGGCGATCGCGCCGAAAAAGTCCCTCAATTTTATCCCAAACCACGACAAGGTGTTTAAGCGCTTTGTATCCGCTTATTTGCCTGATTAAGAGGATAAGGATGAAAATACTTTAGGAAAAACAAGTTGAGCTAGAAAGAGCTATATTCATTGGTATCTAAACCTTGTGGTTCCGGTTGAGAGATGTTGGGGAAATATTTGGGGTAAAACTGGGGTAATCTAAAAGGGTCAAGATGTTTACAAAGCAGCTGTGTTAAACAAAAATTATGTCGTCCGATCGAAGTAGATATTATCCCAAGACGACGATGGTCTTCTAAATAAGCATTCTTCTCTATAATTGCCATTTGACACACGGGTGTAGCTCCGTTTAACGGATTTTGCGCTCCTTTATACCCTATATTGTCAAGTTAGGCGCTTATATATTGCATATAGATAACTTTTACCCTCACGACTGGAGAGCAAAATCTTGGGCATAGAATTACGCAGTTTCGTATTTCTCGACAGCCTGCAACCTCAACATGCAGCATATATGGGAACAGTAGCCCAAGGCTTCTTACCATTACCAGGAGATACATCACTGTGGATTGAAATCTCTCCTGGTATCGAAATTAATAAAATTACGGATATAGCCCTAAAATCTGCCTCTGTCCGTCCGGGAGTACAGGTAGTTGAACGACTATACGGACTATTAGAAGTTCATTCTAGCTCCCAAGGCGAAACCAGAGCTGCTGGTCAAGCTATTTTGGCGGCACTGGGAGTCCGAAGAGAGGAATGTCTGAAACCGCGTGTTATTTCTAGTCAGATTATCCGCAACATCGATGCTTATCAAACACAACTGATTAATCGCACGCGCCGGGGACAGCTACTACTAGCAGGTCAAACGCTGTATGTATTAGAAGTGGAGCCTGCTGCTTACGCTGCACTGGCTGCTAATGAAGCAGAGAAAGCCGCGAGAATTAACATTCTTGAAGTTCAAGCTGTAGGTAGTTTTGGACGGCTTTACTTAGGTGGACAAGAACAGGATATTTTAGCAGGAGCAGCAGGAGCATTAACAGCCATTGAAAGTGTTGCTGGTCGCGTAAATTCTCTGGGTGGGCGTCAGGAGTAAAAAAGAGAAAATGGCAAATCGAGAGCATCTAACTTTACTCAAAGCAGGTGCAGTTACATGGATTGAGTGGAGAAAGAAAAATCCCCAGATTGAACCAGACCTCAGCGCCGCGAATCTGCAAGGCGATAACCTCAGAGGCGCAAACCTCCAGGGGGTAAACTTGAGAAGAGTCGATTTGGGTAATGCTTTACTCGTGCGAGCAAACCTCAGTGGTGCTGACCTCAGTAGTGCCAACCTCTATAAAGCCTTCCTGAATGAAGCTAACCTGAGTGCGGCTAACTTCAGTGTTGCTAACTTGAGTGGCGCTATACTCACCCAGGCAGATTTGAGTCATGCCAATTTGATTGGAGCTGACTTGAGTGGGGTGGATCTTAGAGGCGCTGCGATCGCATCTGCTAATCTAATTGGCACTGACTTAAAAGGTGCTAACTTGAAAGATGCCGATTTAGGTGCAGCAAAGTTGATTCGAGCTAACCTTACTTTTGCCAACCTCATTGAAGCTAACTTGATTGCGGCTGATCTCAGCGAGGCGAGTTTGTACGAAGCAGAAGTTTTAGGGGCTTATCTTTACAAAGCTGACTTATACAAAGCTAATCTGACCAAGGCTCACCTCAGTGGTGCATACCTGTTGCGGGCTAACCTAAGTGAAGCTGATTTGAGTCAAGCTGATTTAAGTTGGACTAACCTTAGAGGTGCAAATCTGGCAGGGGCAAATCTCAGAGGAACTAACCTTAGAGGAGCCGACATTTGGGGAGCTAACCTCAGCGGCGTAAATCTTCAGGAAACAATTATGCCTGCTTAACGCTTCAAGACACGATTAGTTTATAAGAAAAAGAAATTGACGTTTAGATTCATTTTTTGGGGTATCTCTTCCCACAACCAGCTTCACTGCTCAAGGAAGTATATAAAATTTATGTAAAGCTTAACTGTTATTAAGCTCAAAAATGTTTTGGAGAATCTATCAATTTAACTTATGTATTTCCAGATGTATTTCCTTAATAGAAAAAGTATTTTTTTACAAGCAAAAATTGATATTGAAACCTAACTTAACGAGAATGTCGTATTAAGCTAAAAAATCTTGTAACTTTTACTAAAAAAAACAGTATTCTTTTAAAAATACTTAATTAAAATTTATATTTTTTTATAACAATACTAAAAATCAAAAAATTTGCATTTTTAAGATTTGGTAAAGAATTTGACGTAACCTTTCAATTATGATAGTAAATAATTATAGGTATAGTTGAAAATATAAAAGCTTGGGGAAAATCAATAATTAAAATAGATTAATTGGAACCCAATTTACATAATCAGCTAACTAAATCAATAACTAATATTTTCTCAGTAATATTGGTATTAATTAAGTTAGTAAAAGTATCTATATTTAAACTTATAGTTTCAATTAATCAACATTAGAACATTAGAACTGATGAAGGGTTATTTGACTGAGGCCAAACTTAGGCATTAGTTAAAAATTCAGTAAAAATAATAAATATGGCAGTTATTTACGGTACTACATCTGCTGACATAAGAAATGGGACTTCGGGAGATGACACGATATATGGTTGGGCTAATGGTGATAACGTCAATAGTCTTTCCGGTAACGACACCCTGAATGGTGCGGCTGGTAGTGATAATTTATTTGGTGGGACGGAAAACGACAGTTTAATCGGTGGCCTTGGTAATGACACACTTGATGGCGGCTTGGGTACTGACACCTTAAATGGGGGAGTAGACGACGACATTTACATTATTGACAGCGCTATTGATACCATTATAGAAGCTGTGAATTCAGGTACAGATACCGTCCGGTCTTCTGTCACCTACACACTAGGCACTAATCTGGAAAACCTGACGCTGAGGGAAACTAGCGCCATCAACGGGACAGGTAACAGTCTGAACAACTTTCTCTTTGGTAATACTTTTAATAACACTCTAAATGGAAGAGCAGGCAATGACACACTAGACGGTAATGTAGGCAATGATATCCTCAATGGTGAGGATGACAATGATAGCCTACAGGGCGGGCCCGGCAATGACATACTCAATGGTGAGTCTGGAAACGATATCCTCATTGGTGTTTGGCCCGGTAGTCCACTCTCACCGGGATTAGGAGAGACTGATACCTTAACTGGCGGCGTTGGGCTAGATAGATTTGTCCTTGGGGACGCTAGAAATGTCTACTACGACGATAAAAACACTGCGAATGCTGGTTTTGGGGACTTGGCTACGATTACCGACTTTAACCGTAATCAAGACCAAATAGAACTCAAAGGCTCTCCAAAGGACTACCGCCTACAAACTGTTGGAGTCGACACACAAATATTCTTAGACAAACCTGGTGCAGAACCAGATGAAATCATCGGTATTGTGCAGGGTATAGTCAACCTTAGACTTGATAGTAACGACTTCTTTTTCTATGAGCGGGAAAATGCTCGACAAGCTACAAACAATACCCTAGCTAGAGCTGAAGGATTGGGTTCTTTATCATCCGGCTCAAACGTTAATCTCTCAGGGGAGTTAGTAACAGTTCAACCGGGGGACAATCCCGATTTTGACTTTTTTACATTTTTTCTAGCAAATCCAAAAACTGTCACTATCGGTGCGGTGACAACCGATGATACAGTGATTGGACTGTTTAATAATGCTGGGACTTTACTGCAAAGTGATGATGATAGTGGCCCCGACTTTGGGTCATTAATCACCGCTTCACTAGGTGCAGGTACATACTCAATTTCAGTGAGTAAATATGCTTTCTTTCCTCAAGATGGCGGAACTTTTTCTGGCACTAGTGACAGCAACTCTGCTCCTTATACGCTAGAAGTCAGTTTGGCATAAGAATAGTACCCATTGCTCATTTCACACCGTAATCTCTAAAATTTTTTATCTCATCAACAGGATTTAGCAACAAAATTAACTGACTATTTTATCAAGAAAATCATGAATAACACTAAATTATCAAACCAAGTGAAAGGCAAGTTTATCGGTAAATTTACTACTAAAATATTGTTATTTACAATAACACTGTTATTCACAATAGTTTTATTAAATCATAGCACTATTGGAGTAAATATTGTACCACAGACCTTGCGTCCTGACATTAATATTCGCAATATTATTAATACCTTATCAGTCTCTCCTTCTGTTCGGATTGTAAAAGATCCACGAAACAATACCCTCTATTACCTCAAACTAAATGGTGAGATTTATCAAGTCAATTTAAACTCTTCTACTAAAACACTTGTGTACAATTCTAGTAATCATAATTTAAGTGAAACTCAAGGTATGGCCATTGGTCCTAACGGCACAATTTATTTAGTTGGCAATGCAAACCTTGTGAATAACCAAACTAAAGCAATTATTGTTAAAGGTGTAATTAATTCGAGTACAGGACAGCGTATCTGGTCTATTTTAGCTAAAAGTTCAGGCTATCCCAAAAGCAAAACAGCTTATGACCATCGGTTCAACGGTGTGGTTGTTAGCCTGGATGGTAAATTTATCTATGTGAATAGCGGTTCTCGTACCGATCATGGTGAGGTTCAGTCTGTTGATGGTCTATATCCTAATACTCGCGAAGTCGGATTAACCGCCTGTATACTCCGTCTTCCTAGTAATGGCAACAATCTCTTTCTGGCAAACAATCGAGCAACCTTAAAGGCAGCTGGCTATATTTTTGCAGAAGGAACACGCAATACTTTCGATATGGCTTTTGCGCCCAATGGGGATTTATTTGGTACAGAAAATGGCCCCGATCGCGATATGTCAGAAGAATTAAATTGGCTACGTTTAGGTGGTAATTATGGCTTTCCCTGGCGTATTGGTGGGACAGACAATCCACAACAATTTCCCAATTATAATCCTGCTACTGACCGATTGTTAAGCCCTCAATTTAACGCCATCCAAAAAGGTTATTATCGTAACGATCCAACCTTTCCTATTCGGCCTACTGAAAATTTGATTGAACCAATTCCTAATCTTGGCCCGGACGCAGATAATTACCGCGATCCTGTAGATGGAAAAATCAAAGATGCCAGTGTTCTTGGACAAAGTTTTAGCACTTTTACAACACACCGTTCTCCTTTAGGATTAGTTTTTGATACACAAGGAGTAATGAGTCCAGAATTCAACAAAGATGGATTTATGTTGAGTTGGACAGCAGGCGACCCCACTGGCGAAACACTAATAGGCCCTTTTAAAGATGCCAGCCAAGACCTACTGCATTTAAAGTTAACTAAAGTAGGAGATACTAACTATAAACTTAACGCTACGCGCCTTGTCACAGGTTTTAGTAATCCCATTGATGCTGAGATTATTGGCAATAAGATTTATGTTCTAGAATATGGTGGAAATCAAGGAATTTGGGAAGTCTCTATGCCTACCAAGTAAAACATTAGACCTCTTGCACGAATACAAAACTAACCCTCATCCCCCAACTCCTTCTCCCAAAATTGGGAGAAGGGGAGACAATTTCAAAGTCCTTCTCCCAAGCTTGGGAGAGGGATTTAGGGTGAAAGCTCATTGATTCATGCAAGAAGTCTATTACTTAGTCCTCTGGAGTGCTGCCTCCAGTCAGACATTGAGTGAGAGACTCAATGAATGCATTCCCAGTCGGAGACTGGGAACGAGGAAAGTCTTATCAAGCTAGGTTTTGAGGACTTGTATGTACACTGTAGGCTCTTCGAGAGGAGACTAAAAACGTAGCTTTGGCTCTTTGGTTTAAAAGCAATGACAAAATGTCCAACCCACAAAAAATGTCTACAATTTCAACTTTTCACCACGAATCGAATAATCTAACAACTCCATCGGGTGAATAACTGAAATCTTCTTACCTTGCAACTGCAAATGTTTAGTAATTTGCAAAGTACACCCCGGATTAGCAGAAGCAATTAACTCAGCACCAGTATTCAACAAATTCTGCACTTTTTGCTGACCCAATTCTTCAGAAACTTCTGGTTGCAGCATATTATAAACCCCGGCACTGCCACAACACAAAGCTGCATCTATTGGTTCTCTCAACTTCACTCCTGGAATTTGTCGCAACACTTGACGCGGTTGGACGCTAATCTTTTGTCCGTGCAATAAATGACAAGCATCTTGATAAACTAAATTCAATGGTTTATCAGTCAACGGTGAAAGTTCCGCTGTTAACCCAACAGTTGCTAAAAACTCTTGAGCATCTTTAACCTTAGCTGCAAAATCCTTTGCCTTTTGCCGATATTCTAGGTCATCTTCTAAAATATGACCGTACTCTTTTAAAGTATGACCGCAACCAGCAGCATTAATAATCACGAAATCTACATCTGTCTTGGCAAAACTATCAATCATTTGTCTTGCTAAAGCTTTCGCCTGTTCTGTTTGTCCTTGGTGTTCGGGAAGTGCTGCACAACAACCTTGAGATTTAGGAATCACAACTTCACAACCATTTGCTGTTAAAACGCGAACTGTCGCTTCATTCACGGGTGAGAAAAACAGCCGTTGGACGCAACCCAAAATCATCCCAACGCGATACCGCTTCTCACCTTTAGCAGGAATCACAGTCGGCAAATTATCTTGAAAAGATTTGAGAGTAATTTCTGGCAGAATTGATTCCATTGCTGCCAAACGGGGCGATATTTTATTGAGTAAACCCGTATATCGAAAGAATTTGGCAAATCCCAACTTTTGATAAACCAACAACGGAACTAATAAAATCCGTAAAAGATTGGGATAGGGAAACAGAGAAAATATCAGTTGACGAAAAAATTGATCTGGTAAACTACGGGGATAATTTCGTTCAATTTGATGACGAGTTGTAGAAATTAATTTGTCATACTGTACGCCAGAAGGACAGGTACTCACACAAGCAAGACATCCTAAACAAGAATCAAAATGTTCTACTGTTGCCGTATTGAGAGCAATTTCACCCTCATTAATTGCATCCATTAAATAGATGCGTCCTCTAGGAGAATCCATCTCCTTACCAAGTACCCGATAACTGGGACAAGTCGAAAGACAAAATCCACAATGGACACAACTATCAATCAACTTCGGATCAGGTGGATGACTCTCATCAAAGCCATTCAAATTCTTTAAACTAGCCGTATTATTAACAGAATTTTTTGAAACTTGCATATTTCTCTTTTTCCCCTCTCTATCTCAGCGTTCTCTGTGTCTCTGCGGTTTGTTTCTTAAATTCCACCCACAAACCGACCAGGACTTAAAATATTCTTACTATCAAACTGTTCCTTAATACGGCGCATCAACGGCAAAGCATTCCCCGTATAACCCCAAACATCTATTTGTTCTTTAACTGCCATTGGTGCTGACAAAATTGTTAAAAAACCTTTATGATTTTGAGTGCGTAGGCGCAGCCCGCCGTAGGCATCGCTTCCAGCAGAGCCTAGCCGATCGCGGATTTTCAAAACTTGATTTTTATTCTCTAATTGTAACAAACCTAAACCACTACTAATATGAATTAAACCCAACTCCACCTGAGTCAAAATCTCCACAGCAGCAGTAGGCAACACTCCTATTTTGCAGGTAATTACTGATTCTGTAGCATTAGTATGTATTCGTTTTTGCAATCTTTGCCATAGATTAGCTTCATCAACATCGGCAAAAATTGCCCCATCTAAGCCCAACTTTTGCCCAACTTCCAAAACTCGGTTTGACTGTTCCTTAACACTCTCACTAATACTTTGAAAGCGAGCAATTAATCCCAGTCCTTCACCCAATCCTAAACTAGATACCAATTTAGTTGATAGCAAATCAGCCTGAATCGGTGTTAACGCCGAACCTCGAAGGATATCAGCCGCTTGGGATACAGCCTCAGCTTTCCCAGTTAGTACCACCGTTCCCGATGCCTCTGCTAGCGGATATAGGCGAAAAGTTAGTTGACTAATAAAGCCTAATGTGCCATAAGACCCGGTAAACAACTTCATCAAGTCATATCCAGCGACATTTTTAACTACTCTTCCCCCAGCTTTGGCGATTTGTCCATCAGCACGGACAAAGGTAATACCTAGTAGCTGGTCGCGCACACTACCATAGCGTTGCCGCAGAGAACCTGTATCACCTGTGGCAACAATACCACCAATGGTTGCTGACTCTGGTGCTGTGGGGTCAAGAGCAAGAAATTGCCGCGACTTTGCCAAAAGTGCTTCGAGATCGGAAAATTTCATCCCCGCTTCTACGGTGACAGTCAAATCGCCAACGGCGTGTTCAATCAGTTGGTTAATGCGTTCTGTACTAACTACAACATCAATGCCCTTAACTAAACCACCCCAGCTAAGTTTACTACCGCTACCACAGGGGAGGACGCGCCAGTTGTTTGTGTGAGCTGTGGCGATGACTGCGGCTAGCTGTTGTTGGGTACGCGGATAGACAATACAACTGGGAAGCTTTCCAGAAGCCATAGCCTGTTGAATACGTTTTTGCTGACCGAGTTCGATATTTTCCCAAAGGCAAATAGCATTTTCTTCACCGACGATAGATGCAAAATCAGAAGCGCAGACGCCTTGCGGCTTGTCGTTAGACATCGCTTTTATTTAGTTTATTTTTTTACGCCCTACATCTAATTTAACGTGAGTTCGACACGGTGAATTGACTGTGGTAGTAGATTCGGGATGATGAAGTGAGATTGCATATTTGCGAAGCTTTGTCACTATATCCCTCTCAAGACCAATGAAAAATGTATTAGAGGATGTAAAAATTTTTAGTGTTATTAAGTATTATGATTATTTAACTAATGCGGAAGTCATAGAATTATGGTCAAGAAAGTAGTTATTGTAGGTGCTGGACCTTGCGGACTTTTGCTTGCTCACTACTTGTTAAGTCGTGGCGACAAATACGAAATCGATATTTATGAACGTCGCAGCGACCCTAGAATTGTTTCATTCTCTACATCCAGAACCTACCCTATCTCTCTGAACGAAAGAGGAATGAGAGCTTTAAGAAAAATTGAGGGTTTAGAAGAAGCGGTCAAATCCAGAAGTTTGGAGGTGACAGGAACGATTTTTCACCAAAAAAACGGTAAGACACGGTTGAATCCAAGAAATAAATCTCTCTTTACGCTTGACCGCACTAGCCTGGCAATTGTGCTATTAGAAAATTTAAACCAAAAGTACGACAAGAGTAAACTCAACCTGAACTTTAACTGTCAATGTACTTCTGTGGATTTTGTGGCAAAGACAGTAACATTGAAAAATGTTGTGGAAGCCTCTATGGTTGAAGGAAAACATGAGTTCACTGTTGATTATGACCTATTAATAGGTGCAGATGGAGCAAATTCTCAGATAAGAGAGAATTTTTTTGCTACAAAAGACTTTGAGTGCCAGCAGAAATATGTCCCTAATGACTATAAATCGATTTTCCTGCCTCGTCCCAATGAAAATTCAAGTATCAACTTAGAACAAGGTAAAATTCATTCTTGGATACTAAACGATAGTACGCTGATAGTACTATTACATCAACAAGATGGAAGCATGAGTGGAGTCGTTTTATTTCTCCATAAAAAAAATCAGATAGTTAATCTTTCCAATACAGAAGAAGTTCTCACATTTTTTCAAAAGAATTTCCCAGAAGTTTATCAGATGATGCCCAGGGAAGAAGCTGAAGCTTTCCTCACTAGACCTGTATCAAGAATTTTAACAATTCGTTGTAACCGTTATCACCAAGGTGATAGTGTCCTACTTCTGGGAGATGCAGCACATGCCGTATCTTCCTCTATTGGTCAAGGTTGCAATGCGGCACTTGAAGATGTTGTCTTATTTGACAACCTTTTAGACGAGTATTCTGACAATATTGAGGAGGTTGTTGAACAATTTACTGTTCGCCGGAAGCAAGATGCTCACGCCTTAGTTGAGCTTGGGGATAACGCATTTCCCTCGACTATGGGATTGTTTATTGAATTTATATTGAGGGAAAGTATTGCCAAAACTCTGCACAAACTTTTTCCCCATCGCTTCTCACCTTCACTATCTGAGCTAATATTTGAAACCATAGTTCCCTATTCAGAAATTCTGAACTCATACAAAGGTTGGATATCCAAAGTGAAAAAATCAAACGCCAAATTGTCAACGAACTTGTAGCAATTGGCAAGTTGACATTATATGTAAATAAAAAAATTAAATTTATCTTCACAAAAGTGGTACTGATTATCCCAGATTTGCTTAGTCTTTAAAATTAAGAAGCAATCATAAAAGTTTTTATTGTTCATCCTCAATGTACCAGCAAAAAAATAATGATTTACCAAAAAGTCAACTTAGATAATACATCTGTATTTGAGCAGTTATGGAGTATTACAAACCAATTGCGACAAAAGCTAGAGAATCGTTTTCAGCTAAATCCAGCAGATTTTACAAATGATTTAAATAGCTACAGTAGCATTGACGGTAATTTTCAGGGTTCACTTAAGGCTTTTTCTGGTACGGAAATTGATTGGTTAGTGCATGTGTTGTCGCATAACGAAAAGTCAAATTTTAGTGTCATGCGTCTGACTGTTTGGTTAGGTTCCCACATCCGTGTTCCGCATCTAACGTTTGAGTTTGGTACGCTTCCAGATATTTTCTTTTATTTAGATTACATTCCTCGAACCGATTTATTGACAGACCTGGACTATCTGGAACGCTACTATGAGCCTGTTAATCAGTTATTCCTGAATTTGCAGCAAGAACCAAGTCTTTCAATGTACACCAGCAAGAGCGTGTATATTCGTCAATTCATGTCGCCTATCAGGTTATGCTATACAAGTCCTGCCACAAATGATACAGTCAACCTCATTCGTACATTTGCCAACGAAATGCTCGAACGCTGGATAAACTGGGTAGACGAAGCGGAGCCTGTGGCAGAAGATATACGGACTGCTTTGGCAGAACGTGACTTGTTTTTGCGCCGTAGCAGTGCTGAACAAGACCCAGGAAATAAGTTAGCAGAGCAGATGTTTGGTAAAGAATTGACTGATAAAGTAGTGCAGGCATTATGGGGAGGAGATAGGAATTAATCGCTGGCATATTGTAATATTTGTCATCAAAAGCCAGACATGACAGAGGCGTTTTACCTGCTTTTCTGACATCATGCAGGCTTGTTTCTTCAGAGTATATGCTCTACTCTGCGCTGAAAAACATATTACATAGTAAGGATTTGAAGTCCTTAAATCAAGAAAACTTCAATTGATACAGTTTTAACCGTGGCGATCGCAAAAGTAGTAGATTTATGGCTGGAATGTCTCACCGCCGCCTGGATAATTTGGGCGATCGCTTCGGTATCATTAGTAATTACATGTGCTTTTTGCTGAAGATAAGCTCCTAGTATTACATAATACCTATTTTTAGATTCCCACTCGTAACTCAGCACTTCTAACTCCTCACTCCTGACTAAGCAACTACCAACTCTTCAGTTGTTCGGCATTGCAATTTTAAAATTTCAGGGGAGAAAGTAGTAGATGAGTGAAATTTAACTGATCTACTACAGGTAGAGTTAGGAGATAATTTGCATCTGTATAATATCTTTATATGGGAAAAATTAGAAATTACAGCGGTGTTAGTTGAATAGATTAGAGAGGTCTGGGCGTAGTCTATTCATTTGAATATCGCTATGAAAGTGGAATTTTTGAGAAGAAATTTATGTTGATATGATTAACTTTTAAAAAAAGGTAGCAGATGGGTATAAATTACCCCTCTGCTACAAGCAAACGGAGGTATAAAATTGATTATTTAATTGGCATGAACCAATTCTTGAGGCGCTGCGGCATCATATTCTACAGCTTTAACAAATTCCTTGAGAACGTCTTTGAGTCTTTGCTCAATTTCCTCATCTAACAGGACGCTGTTATCAGCTTGTCGTTGAATTTGTTTGTCTACCGCATAAATGGTGGCTAGGATATGTCGCGCTCCTAATTCAGATAACACAGGTTTCAGAGCGTATTCAATTGCCAATAAATGAGCGATCGTTCCACCCAGAGCAATTGGTAAGACGGGTTTACCTGTTAATGATTTTTGTGGCAGTAAATCTAGAAATGTTTTTAGCACTCCTGTGTAAGCAGCTTTGTAAATTGGGGTGGCAATAATCACACCATCTGCCTTTGCTAATAAAGCTTTTGGCTGTTCTAAAGCAGGGCTGTCGTATCGTCCAAAAACTAAATCTTCAGCAGGCAAATCGCGAACTGAAATAATATCTACATGCAAGCCTTCTTGTTGTAAAAGCTTGGCAGTATATTCGACAACACCATAGGTTCTAGATGGATGGGTTGGACTACCTGCGATCGCTAGAATATTTGTCATTCAATTAAACTCCCAATTTCTTAAATGGGTTCAGTAGGTTTTGCAGTTTTGGTCTTCATAGCTGATGCTGTGTTAACCTTCTCACTCAGACGTTTGTAGGGACGGCATAAACTCATACTCTCTACTTCCCAGATGTAGCCATGAATAACTACATCTTGGGGAATTAAAGGAGAATTACGCAATAATTCCACCTGCTGTGTGCAGATTTCATCCACATCGGTAAACGTTTTGATCCACTTGGAAAAAACGCCTTTTGGTAGCTTCAATTCTGGCAAAGCAGGATCGACACTAACTTGATCCACGTCAATACCTTGATTTCGCAATACCTCACTGAGAAAGTCTCCTGATGCTGTCATCATGCCACATTCGGTATGATTAATGACGATGATTTCTTTGGTGCCAAAAAACTGTGTAGTTAACATTGCTGACCGAATCGCATCATCTGTAACTAAACCCCCAGCATTACGGAAAATATGAGCATCTCCTTCACCAATTCCTAATGCTTTCTCCACTGGTAAACGTTCATCCATGCAAGCTAGCACCCACAAGCGTTTATTATTAGGTACTCCTAATTGACGACGCAATGCCCACGCTTCTTTTTCTGAGATTTTTTGGTCGATTTGTTGGTGCAGCATGGCTGTTAATCTCCTAGTTCATAATTACTAGGATATGGACGTTGCTCTCTCTTGAGGCTTTTGCTTAGGGAAATCTTCATTTGCCACAATCTCACCAAATGGACTTAAGACATGTTGCTTCTCCACTGCGGGTAAATTCTCTAATGGCAGATGGGGAAATAGAAGTTCTGCAACTCGATAAGCTTCCTCTAGGTGGGGATAGCCAGAGAGGATAAAGGACTCAACACCCAAAGAAGCGTATTCTAATATCCTGGCAGCTACGGTTTGGGGATCGCCGACTAACGCTGTTCCTGCACCACCCCGCACTAAACCAACTCCCGCCCACAGGTTCGGGCTAATCTCTAAGGCCTCACGATTACCGTGGTGTAATTGAGTCATTCGCTGTTGTCCAACTGAATCCATCCGGGCATAAGCTTTTTGGGCATAAGCGATCGCCTCATCATCTACATACTTAATCAATTGATTCGCCGCATCCCAAGCTTCACTCTCGGTTTCCCGCACAATCACATGTAGGCGAATCCCAAACTGCAAAGTTCGGCCTTGTGTTTCTGCAAGCTTGCGAACTGATGCAATTTTTTCGGCTACTTGCGCCGGTGGTTCGCCCCAAGTCAAATAGACATCTATATGCTTGGCAGCAATTTTTTGGGCGATGGCAGAGGAACCGCCAAACCACAAGGGCGGATATGGCTTTTGGACAGGTGGAAACAGCAGTTTCCCATCCTGAATGTTGAAATAGTCTCCTTGGAGATTGGCTTGTTCTCCACTAGCGATCGCTCGCCATACTGTTAAAAATTCATCTGTTAATTCATAGCGTTGATCGTGATCCAAATGCAAGCCATCTCCCGCTAACTCTACGGGATCGCCACCTGTCACGACATTTATCAGCAAGCGTCCACCAGAGAGGCGATCGAAAGTCGCCGCCATCCGCGCTGCCACTCCAGGCGATACCAAGCCGGGACGAATCGCCACCAAAAAACGCATCTGTCGCGTCAGTGATACCAACGTTGAAGCTACAATCCAAGCATCTTCGCAAGAACGCCCCGTGGGTAGCAATGCCCCTGTATAACCAAGGTCATCCACCGCTTGGGCAATCTGCCGCAGATAAGGAAAGCTTACTGCCCGTCCGCCTGTAGCAGTTGCAAGGTAACGTCCGTCGCCGTGGGTTGGGATGAACCATAGTAGCTGCATGAATCCTGTCCTTTTAAACTACGGCATTTCTATCGAATTACCGTTATTTATTTATAGTTTTTAGAGTATCACATATTCTACTTAACCCAGCAAGAAGTTTTTCAAAAAACTCCGGTATCTCTATCAGACCAATGTATATTAGGCAGTGTTCAATAAGCTAGCGATCAAAAAAATTGGGGATTGGGGAGTTATTCCTCTTGTCCCCTTGTCTCCTCATCTCCCCTGCCCCCTTCTTTCTGTCTCTAGGGAGAATACAGGAATAGCATCGTTGTGTATATTAGTTTACTTATCCCTAACCTTCTGTTAAATTAACCTTAATATACGCCAAGCTGATTGACTTAATGTACTTAGTTTCCAGCTAGAAACGTGGGTAGCTATCCAGTCCACTGGCAATAGGCGCAAAATTCCGTTCTGTCTCTAGGAGAAATAATGCAATGGGGCCAATGTTTATTGCTGCCAACGATTGGCCACATATAGCGTTTAGATTATCTTTGGCGCTCCTAGTTGGTTGCTTGATTGGATTTAACCGTCAGCAAGGGGGTAGACCAGCAGGGATGAGAACATTTATGCTCGTGAGTATGGGGGCAGCACTATTCGTGATGATTCCTTTGCAGGCTGAGGGCGAGAGTCCGTATGCTGCTACTAATGCACTGAGTCGCACAATTCAAGGTGTAGCTACCGGGATCGGATTTCTCGGAGCCGGATTGATTTTACAAGAGTCTCCGAGAAAATCTGCAACGCCAAAAGTAAAGGGTTTAACTACAGCCGCCTGTGTCTGGACGGCCGCCGCCTTGGGGGCTGCAATTGGTTGTGGTCTATGGCAAATGGGATTATTAGGAGGCTTACTCACCCTAATTACCTTAAGTGGGGTGAAGCGGCTCAATCGCGCATTTGTATTTCTGACGAATCAAGGTAAACAGGCGACTACTCACGATCTTACAAGCATCTCTGATGAAGATGATTGACTATGGTCATGCTCCAATTGAAAAGTATACTTGTATTATTTGTCCAAAATTAAGTCAAATCGCTCAGATTGCCGCCTAATATTTTATTGAAAAATAATTTGTTGTTTCTTAGCTAATTTTAATCAGTTTATCAGGGCTAATTCAGAGCGATCGCTGATTATAGTCATTCATGTAGGGAATTCCGTACTGGAATTGATTGGCCAGGGAACCGGAAAATAGAAAATAATAGATATATGGACAAACGCTATTTTTTACAGGCTAGTGCAGTCATAGTCGGCACAGCATTGTTATCAAGGTATATCAATTGGGGGTCACAAGCAATGACAACTTCTCAGAGCGGATTTGAAGTTACTAAACCAGAGTCAGAATGGCGCACGATTTTGACGCCAGAACAGTTTAATGTCTTGCGTAAACATGGAACTGAACGCCCTTACACCAGTCCATTGGATAAGGAATACGACCAAGGCACTTATTATTGTGCCGCCTGTGAACTACCACTGTTTACATCTGATACCAAATTTAATAGTGGTACTGGCTGGCCTAGCTTCTTTAATCCAATTGAAGGTGCGATCGCTACGACTGTAGACAAGTCGTTGTTTATGACTAGAACTGAAGTGCATTGTAGTCGCTGTGGTGGTCATCTAGGTCATGTTTTTGATGATGGCCCTGCACCCACTGGTAAGCGCTACTGCATGAACGGTGTTTCGCTGAAGTTTGATCCTGCTTGATAAGTTGCATAGGCGTAGCCCGTCGTGACATCGCACACATAACCTAAATCATCCGATTTTGGAGCTTGACCAAGGGTGAATAAATTTTTGACAATAACTTTTCCTATTCAGTGCTAATGGACGAAGTATTGTCAATTTAAAGAAATGCAACTCTTGGTCTTCGCTAAAACTATTTCCCTAAATCGTCCTATTTATTTGGGTCTTTTTTCTCCTTTTTGTCTTTGGGATCTTTTTTAGGTTTTTTAGCTTCTTTATTACTTTTTCTTTCTTTCGACATCAGCGTTCTCCAACTAGGTGAATCAGTAAAAGCTTTCCCATTCTGCCGTCAGGAAATCAGGATATTACTTACCTGATATTTTTTATGGCAAAAAAGAAAGTATCAGACATAAATACTACTAACTACCATGATACGGTGTTGTTTGATTTTCTTCTGAGAGCCTTTTTGATCTATGATTGGGTAAACGATTCTGTAGCCAACGTTTTACCCAAAAGTTATTCTTAAACTTAAAGAAGTTGACCCTACCTTGTTCGCGATCCCCTCCTGAGTCTGCAAGGTTTTGTCTGTTTTTTCTCCAGCGATCGAGGGAGTAAATATTAAAGCTGCTACCTGCAAGCAAAATAAACAGCACAATCCCGTAAGAAAGCATGGAAGTAGCTGCACCCCAGTTTTGTATCGATGTCACCCCCAACTTCAGAATGATCATCAGGGCAAACGTGACAATCAAAGCGCTTCTGGTAGCTAACCCAAGTGTGATTAAAACGCCCACAATTAACTCTACAGGGGGCACTAGATAAGAATTGATTCTCACCAAAAATTCTGGGAAATAAGAATCTGCTAGTTCTTTAACAGTATTTTCAACGAATCCAGGAATGTTAAAAATGCGAGTGAATCCGTGATTAAAGTAATTCACACCGATGAGAATTCGTAGCAATAAATAGGCAATTGCAACATCCTTTGATTTGAGACTAATATAGTTTCTATTTTCATTCATTGCCTGAACTCCAACTATGGTACACCGACTGTAATTGATTTCAATTGCAGAAATTGGGAAGCCCTTAGCGGTTTTGAGAACTAACGTTCTTTCATAGACAGAATTAAACGAACTGAGCGATCGCCGAAGAAGTAAGTATGAAGCCAACTAAGTAATACTAGAAAACGACTGCGATAGCCAGGAAGATATATTAAATGAACTCCTAGCCACATCAGCCAAGCCAAGCATCCTGTAAAGGCAAATGCGCCGATTTTTCCCACACCTGAATAACAGCCAATAATCGCTAATCTTCCCTTGTTGAAATAGCTAAAATGCTCTGGTGATTTACCTCGGAATTGCCGCTGAATATTTCGGGCTACAGCAACACCCTGCTGAAGTGCCTCTGGTGCAACCCCAGTTAATGGTTTACCGTTCTGTTCGATATATGCCAGATCCCCAATGGCATAAATATTGGGTTGCTCTAGCAATTGTAGGGTGGGATGAACAAGTAACTTTCCCTTATTTGCTGAAGATACCTCCTCTGATGTTGTAGGAGAGTTTGCTTCTAACCCCGCAGTCCAAATGACGGTTGCAGTTGCAATTACCTCATCGTTTTGCAGATGTAAAGATTCAAAAGTCACTCTAGTCACTTTTGTTTGCAGATAAACCTCCACTCCTAACTGATGTAATCGTTTGTAAGTGTAAGCTCCCAACTTCTTTGGCAGATCGACTAATAAGCGATCGCCAGATTGCACGAGAATCAACCTCACTTGCGGCAAAAGTGTCGGATAATCTCGACGCAAGTGGCCTCGAAGCATTTCAACGAAAGCACCTGCAACCTCAACACCCGTTGGCCCGCCGCCAACTATGGTAAACGTCAGCAATTGTTGGCGTCGTGATGAATCAGATTCCTGGATAGCTCCCTCAAAACAAGAGAAAATGTGATTTCGGATTGCTATTGCTTCTTCTAGCGTTCTCATCGACAACGCATATTCTAAAGCTCCAGGAACTCCCAAAAACTGGGTTTGGCTTCCAGTTGCAAGCACAAGAAAGTCATAGGTAATTGAACAACTATCTGTTTCAACAGTTTGCCTTGAAAAATCAATTTGCTCAACCTCAGCCATCAAAAACTGAACCTTAGACTTATTCCGCAGGAAAGAGAATCGCCGTAATATTGTGCGGATAGGGTAAGCAATGTACTCAGGTTCCAATTGACCTGTCGCAACCTGATACAACAACGGTACAAAGGTGTGATAGTTGTTGCGATCGATTAACAATACATCTGCACCAGAATCAGCTAAAGATTGAGCAGCTTGCAACCCACCGAATCCAGCGCCAACAATGACAACGCGGCGACTGTTCATTCTTCCCCTCTTGATTTACCTAGTCGGTCAAGTTATTAACTGTTAATATATTGATAACAAATTATCGATAGTGTCATCAGCGCTTAGATCAAATAAATAACTCTTGCATGGCTTGAGGAGATGGCTAGGACAATGTGTCCAACGAACAAAACTTCTCCTTCCCTTCTCGTATGAAAATCTTCCCTTCTCGCATGAAAATTTTTAATTGGCATTCCAAGAACCTAAAAGTATTAATATTTGGTTTTGAAGCTCCTCTTTATTTATATCTAAGCGTCGTATTATCCAATCTTGTATTTCTGGCCCAGTAAGCTTCTTTTTTGCTCCATCAACCTTGACAAATGTCTCATTTCCTCCAGTAAAGTGGAGCCTTGAAGAATTAGATGCTGGAACAGTCATTTCTATAAGATATAAATCATCTATAAATTCATTCTTTTGATCACAAACTTTGTGTAACTCAATTCTATATGCTGTTGGATCAATAGCAGGTTGAATTACCGCAAGTTTTTGAGAAATTTCTCTTCTGAGTTTATCCCTTTCTTGGTAATTTAACTTAACTCCACAGACAGTTCTATTTGAATCACGTATTCCCCAAAGAACACTACCTCCCTCACTATTTAGATATGCAACGGCATATTCATCAGCTGTATTTTTGATTGAATCAACAGGATTATTTCCTTTAACTTGTTTAAACTCATACTGTCTATCTTCTTCTAAATCAACAGGGGAATCTAATTTTATTGTGGCTTTTAATACCCTAAGAAGTTCTATCGTCTCACTAGGAAGATTGGAGTAAAACTTTCTAAGTTTTTTAATAGAGGATGGGGCTATATTTAATGCTTTTGTAATTTCTTCAATACCATACTCTTCTACTGCCTTATCAAATTCTTGGAGGGCACGCTTTTTACCAACAGCACACCCCCAAGCTCTAAGAACTCCAAGACGCCAACCGGCTCCTTGGATACCTCCACCTCTGTATGTCCAAGATGCCTTAGCTGCTTCTATAAAAGTCCAATCTTTATCAATATGAACTCTCATTTTACTTATAGAAATTATTACTATACTTGAGGTAAATTGTAGCTTTTATTTCTCAAAAGTTCAGTATTAGTAGCAACAGTACTTAAAAGCACAATCAACATAACCTAGTTGCATGAATCAAAGCAGCGCTTCTGTAAAGAATTCGAGGAGTTTAGGCAACAACCTGCCAGAACTCCCCCAACATTCAAACCGACGATCGCCCCTACTCATTTACAATGTCGTTACAAGATCCTGCAAGCGATCGCGTCCATCCCGAAAGACGGGCCAACCATCCCCCACCAGCACTGCTTCTACCCGACTCAGTTGAGCCAACCTGCGAACAGAAGCAACAGCTTCCTTTCGATTCAGCAGCTTGTCATCTGGTAAAATCGTTAAGCTACCTGCTTTGCGTGCCCGTACTAAATCCCCTGTAATTAAAGTTGTCTCTTCCAGTAACAGAGCCAATTCACCGGGAGTTTTAGAACCATTGAGTTCAATCACCTCCAGTCCTGGGACAAATTCTTCACCATCAGATAGCCAGCGATCGCAAGGTATAGGAAAAGTGTCTTTTTCTGCTATGGGGCCTGCAATCTTAGCATAAGTTTGATCGGCAATTTCTTTACTTGCCCTGATATGCTCAGAATTCGTCAGCACAATCCAAACCACACCACCGAGGGATTTTAGATGATTCCAATCATGGTTTGATAGGGCTACTGGGTCAATCAAGATGTTGCCATCTGCGCGAATCCAGGCAATCCCATTGAAATCAATATTTCTTGCCGGATTGAAATTAGACCAGCTATACAGATCGGGACGGTGCAAAGATTTCATGATGATTCTGGATCGGTACTTCAATAATTGACTATTAATCTCAATAATTAAGTATATAGATTATAAGGTTGCATTCCCTCTGGATCTAGAATTTGAGTATACTACGATAAATCTATCAAAATTATGGTTTTTCTCTGGCTTATAGAAATTCTCGGATAACGGCAATAACGATCAACGGAGGTATAGAGGTGAGTAAGATTGGGCGGCAAAAAATATCAGCGAAGGCAGAACAGTTTACAGAGTCTGTGATTCGAGAAATGACCAGGGTGGCACTGCAACATGATGCAGTAAATCTGGCGCAGGGATTCCCTGATTTTCCTTGTCCCTTGGAGTTGAAACAGGCAGCATATCAGGCAATAGAGGCAGATGTTAATCAGTATGCCATTACTTGGGGCGATCGCCCATTTCGTCATGCGATCGCTAACAAAGTTCGTTGGTATCTCGGCTTAGATATCGATCCCGAAACCCAAATCACCGTCACCTGTGGTTCAACAGAAGCAATGGCATCTGTGATGCTGGCGACAGTCGATCCGGGTGACGAAGTAATTGTATTTGAGCCATATTACGAAAACTACGGCCCCGATGCGATTTTAGCTGGTGCTATACCCCGTTATGTGACACTGCATCCTCCCCATTGGACATTTGATGAAGCACAGTTGCGTCAAGCTTTCAATGCCAATACCAAAGCAATTATTATTAACACACCTCATAATCCTACAGGTAAAGTTTTCAGCCGTGAAGAACTTACCCTAATTGCTGAACTTTGTCAAAAATGGGATGTGTTAGCGTTCACTGATGAAATCTATGAACATATTCTCTATGACGGCACTCAACATATTGCCCTAGCGACCCTTCCCGGAATGAAAGAACGCACCGTTACTATTAACGGTTTGTCCAAAACTTATAGCGTCACTGGATGGCGAGTCGGCTACATTCTGGCAAACCCCGAATTGACAGGAGCGATTCGCAAAGTCCATGATTTTCTCACCGTTGGCGCACCTGCACCATTGCAACGAGCCGGAGTTGCCGCCATGCAACTACCACCATCTTATTATGAAGAACTAGCCAAACTTTATCACCAGAAGCGAGACAGCATTTTACAAATTCTAGACCGAGTTGGGATTCCCTATTTCGTTCCCCAAGGAGCCTATTACGTTCTTGCAGATATTTCCAAATTCGGCTATAAAACAGATGTTGAATTCACTTACCATCTGATTAAAGATATCGGTGTTGCTGTAGTTCCCGGTTCCAGCTTTTTTAGTCAACCAGAAAAAGGACATTCATTGATCAGATTTTGCTTTAGCAAAAGACCTGAGACATTACAAAAAGCTAGCGATCGCTTACTCAAATTGCAATCAAATCTATAACCGACATCATATCTTATGTAAGTTGTGAAAAATACTTTTTTTGAGGAAATTTTGTTTTAATTGCAGTTGAAATTCCATTATGAATTACGAATTTTTTAGGACATATATCTTCAAGTTAATATAAGTTAATAAAACACATATTAATATATATTTACAAATGCTTAGTTTAGGCATTCATTTGTTAAAAATAATAACATTATTTTCGAGTTAAATTTAACACTAACTTTGGATCTCCAAGTAAAGTTGACTTGCCACATGAAACCCCACTCTGAAACGAGCGTTTCTAAGCCTTAATGTATAGTAGTTACCAACAAAACAACACCAAACTAGTGTAGAATTAGTTCAGATTTCTGGTAATTATATCGGGATAGTAGACTTAAAAACTCTGGATTAAAAACCCCATTGACTCTTTAAAAGGATAAGACTAATGTGATGAGTAGTGCTTCCAGGGACACTATTTTATGCATCAAAAAATCAGGAGGTATTTCCGATGATGATGATGATGACTGAAACCATGACTCCAGAAATGCAAACTTGCATGGATGTTTGTATGGACTGTCATAAAATGTGCATGGAAACCATGACTCATTGCATGAGCAAAGGTGGTCAGCAGATGGACAAGAGCATGATGAGCATGATGAGCATGATGCGTGATTGCTCTGAAATGTGCATGATGTGTATGAATATGATGATGAGCGGTTCTGAGTTTATGGAACGCACTTGTATGCTTTGTGCTGAAATGTGCGATCGCACTGCAATGGCATGTGAGATGATAAGCGATGACGCGAAAATGATGAAATGTGCTGCCGCTTGCCGCAAATGTGCAGAATCTTGCAGAAGTATGCACATGATGCCTGCATAATTCTCTTACCTCGCAGAAGTTTATCTGCAACCTAATATTCAAGCGCTCAGACTCTTTGGCGTTTGGGCGCTTGAAGTAATTTAATCATTTTTGTTAGCTGAACTCTTGTGTCAACCTTGTATACACTTTCCTTAGCATCCAGTCCTTTACTACTTCACCAAAATCTTTGAAATCTATGATTTTGGTGAAAATATCTTGATTTAAATCCATTCGTTCAATCAGCTTTGTCAGAAACACATCCTCAAAGCCATATTTAAAGTTCTGAATTGAGTTACTTTTGGCTTGTTGTGATAATGTCTTATCCTGAACTAACGCTTCTTCAATTTGGCTGAAAAAATATTTGTCTGCTTCAGTAAAATCAGTTCTAAATCTTTTGTTGAGAATATCGATAATCTCTGAAAGTTTAGCCTGTTCTTCTTTATCTCTTGGTATGCCAGCTTCAGTTATAGGTTGTAGAGATAACTCTGTATTTTTTTCTAAGATTATCTGACCTTCTCGGATTTTTTGTAGTCGATAATATTCTAGTACAACTTCGTCAATAAGTTTAAAAGCTTCACTTTGGCTAAGTTTTGGTAATTTGGTTTGCAAAAGACGAGTAAAAGCATAAAATTTTTCTAGTTCTCCATCTGCAAATGGCATAATCTGTGCCAAGAATGCATATAATCTGATAAACGCAGTTAGACTTTTTTTAAACTCATCTTGCTGTTCTTCACTTAAACCTTTAAAACGGTCTACAGCAGCATCAATAAAGGAATGCAGTCTACTTTGATCTTGATTATTTACTTTTTCCTGAGACTTAAAAAATATCTTGGCAAAAGCATCTACCTCACTAGGCCAGATAATCTGGTAGCCATCTAACCTATTTTTTAAATCATACAGTCTGTTAGGATCTGTTGTTGCTATTAGTGTTGTTTGTTCGTAATAAGGCTGGAAAGCATCAATAATTTCCTGCTCATCATTAGCAAAATCTAAAACAAAAGTGTCTTCCTTACCGGGACAAGTGCGATTCAAGCGAGAGAGGGTTTGTACAGCTTTTACACCAGAAAGTTTTTTATCTACATACATGGTGTGCAATAATGGCTGATCGAAACCAGTTTGATACTTGTCTGCTACAATCAGGAGTTGATATTCAACCGTTTCAAATTTTTCGGGTAATTCTTTTTCACCAAAGCCGTTGATATCAGATTCAGTGTACTCGATGTAAGTTTCTCTATCGGTAAAAGCAGTAAAGGCTACTAATGCTTTGATGTCTGCATAACCTTGTTTCTGTAAATAGTTGTCGAATTCTTCTTTATAGCGGATTACATGCGGTCGAGAAGCTGTAACCACCATTGCTTTAGCTTTCCCGCCAATTTTATGCATCACACATTGGCGAAAATGCTCGATAATAACTTGAGTTTTTTGGGCTAGGTTGTGTGGATGGAGTGATAAAAATTTAGCGATCGCTCGACTCGTTTTCTTTTTGCTAATATTAGGATCGTCTGCGATCGCCTTACTGATTTTGAAGAAAGTTCTGTATGTTGTGTAATTTTGCAACACATCCATGATAAAACCTTCTTCAATTGCCTGGCGCATGGAATAAAGATGAAAGGGTTCTGTTTGCCCTTGGGCGTTCATCTGGCCAAAGTCTTCTAAGGTTTTTGGCTTGGGTGTGGCTGTGAAGGCAAAAAAGCTCAAATTTGGTTGTTTACCACGGGCACGCATCGACTTGCGGATGTTATCTTCAATATCATCTTCCTGGTCAACCATGCTTTCTTGCTTGGCTGAAAGACTTAAATCGTTAATAGAAAGCACTTCTTTCATTTTCTTGGACGCTTCGCCACTTTGAGAACTGTGGGCTTCGTCCACAATTAGGGCGTAATTACGTTTAGGTAGTTCGCCAATCTTGTTTTTTTCTAAGATTTCCCGAATCTTATCTAAGACAAAAGGAAATTTCTGTAAGGTAGTAATAATGATGTTAGTGCCAGAAACCAACGCTTCAGCTAGTTGTGCAGAGTTTTTATCAATTTTTTGCACGACTCCTTGCTTATGCTCAAACTGGTAAATCGTGTTTTGAAGTTGCTGGTCTAATACTTTTCTATCAGTGATAACGATAACTAAATCAAAAACTTGTTGATCTTGATCATTATATAAGCTAGCAAGTTGATATGCTAACCAGGCAATAGAATTACTTTTGCCACTACCAGCAGAATGCTGAATTAGATAATTTTGTCCTGTACCCTTAACTTTGGCATCTGCGGTTAACTTGCGAACTACATCTAATTGGTGAAACCGAGGAAAGATGAGGCTTTCTTTTTTGACTGTTTTACCATCAAGTTTAATAATTTCTTGCTCTAGGTGCAAAAAACGACCTATAATATCTAGCCAACTGTCTTTTGCCCAGATTTCTTCCCAAAGGTAAGCGGTTTTGTAACCCTTTGGGTTGGGTGGGTTGCCTGCACCTTTGTTGTAGCCTTTGTTGAAGGGTAGAAAACGAGTGTTAATGCCACTAATGCGGGTAGTCATCCAGATTTCATCGGGGTCTACGGCAAAAAGTACCAAAGCACGCCGTCTGAATTGAAATAACAGTTCATGATTTTCCCGGTCTTCAACATACTGTTCTTTAGCTTTTTCAACATCTTGTCCAGTGAACTGATTTTTTAGTTCTACTGTGGCGACTGGCAAACCATTGATACTCAGGACAATATCTACAGAATTTTCATGTTTAGAGCTATAACGCACCTGACGAGTCACAGTGAGGATGTTTTGCTCGTAAAGTGCTAAGGTATCAGGATTTAGATTGCTAGCAGGTTTGAAGAATGCCAGTTTGAAACTCACCATAAATTCGGGTTATTTCCTCAATTTGATTGGGCTTGCCATCTTCACCATTGCCAATTTCATTACGCTTATTTCCCAAGCTGCGACTCATTTTTTTGTAATAATGAATAGCGTTGATTAGCTGTATTTTACCTTTACGCTCTGGGACTTTATAATTAGTGACAATCCAAATATATGTATAAATTCCAGTGTTATAAAATAATTGGTCAGGCAGTGCCGTAATAGCTTCTAACATATCGTTTTCAATAATCCATTTGCGAATATCACTTTCGCCACTGCCAGCACTTCCAGAAAAAAGCGGTGAACCGTTAAATACAATAGCAATTCTAGAACCGCCATTATCCCGCTTCATCTTAGAAATCATGTGTTGCAGAAATAGAAAAGAACCATCTGAAATTCGGGGTAAACCTGCTCCGAAACGTCCATCAAATCCTTTCTTTTCATACTCGTTTTTGACGGATGTTTGTACCTTCTTCCATTCCACACCAAACGGCGGATTAGATAACATATAGTCAAATGTTTCGTGTGCCAAACCGTCAGTAGTGAAAGTATTGCCAAACTTAATATTGCTGATATTTTGACCTTTAATCAACATATCAGATTTACAGATTGCGTAGGATTCTGGGTTAATTTCCTGACCAAAAACTACAGTTTTAGAGTTTTGGTTAAGTTCTTTAATGTACTCTTCTGCTAAAGACAACATCCCACCTGTTCCACAGGCAGGGTCATAGATAGTTGTCACAATACCTTCTTGAGTTAGAATATTTCTGTCATTGAGAAACAGTAAGTTAACCATCAGCCTAATAACTTCACGGGGTGTAAAATGTTCCCCTGCGGTTTCATTAGATAGTTCCGAAAATTTGCGAATCAATTCTTCAAAAACATAGCCCATCTCCATGCTGTTTACTTCATCTGGATGAAGATTGATTTCAGCAAAGTTTTTGACAATTAAAAATAGTAGATTTGCTTCATCTAAACGATTAATTTGGTCAGTAAAGTTAAAATATTCAATGATTTCTCTTCCAGCAATAGAGAAGCCATTAATAAAATTTCGGAGATTAGCAGCTACATTATCTGGGTCTGCCTTGAGTTTTTGAAAGGTAAACTGGCTAATGTTGTGAAAAGTTCCGCCAGCTTTCTGATTTAGTAACGGCTCTGGATTTTTCAGATTCATGGACTTTAGTTTGGTTTCGTAAAATTCCATGACTACTGCTTTTGTTGGCTCTAGAACACAGTCCAAACGGCGCAATACTGTAAACGGTAATATGACTTTACCGTAGTCAGCTTGCTTATAATCACCGCGTAAAAGTTCAGCAATACTCCAAATAAAACCGGCAAGTTTTCTTACTTTTTCCGTTCGAGACATTAAAAACTCCAGGGTAGACTCATCAACTGTAATGTATTGGAAGCCAGCTAACTCACATTTTGCACCAGGCGACTGGAAGTTGCAGCTATAAAGACAAAACCCGCCTCTGCGGGTTTGAAGCTATTGCTTGCCATAATCATCCTATGTAGGGTCAAATAACTAATCTATCACTGCCGCCAAGTTTTCCATTATTACAGCTTCGTTGCGTCCCGTGCATCTCTGCGTTCATTCCATCAAAATCAACCGCAGAGGATCTAAACGCACATACCAAGGAAAAGGTTGATCTTTCATCGTTGCCCATTTTTCTTTGAAGACTTCAGCTTGCAGATGATAATCTTGAGAATTCTTGCCAGCCGAATGTAGTTTGAGAAATAATGTCATTCTATGAGGCGTTTCATTTGTTCGTACTACCCAGCAGGGAAAAGTATTTTCCTGTGATAAGTCGTTGGTAAAAATGAACTGATGGGCGCGAATGCCGATGTGGGATAATTCGCTTTTGACAGGTTCAATTACTTGCAGAGTACAACCCCAATCAATCGCTTCTACCTGTTGCGATGACTGGAGAACAGCACGGGAGAAGTTTTTGCATCCAGTGAGTTGGGCAACACTTACAGTAGCAGGATGCTGGAAAATCTCATATTTGCTGCCATAATGAACGGCTCTACCATGCTCCAATACCAACAGATTTGGGCAAATCCGATAAGCTTCTTCCATATTATGAGTGACAAATAGAGTCACACCTTGATAGCCAGCCAAAGTTTCTGTCATTTGCTGCTCTAATTGACTACGCAGATGTGTATCAAGTGCGGAAAACGGCTCATCTAAAAGCAGCGCTTCCGGTTGACTTGCTAATGCTCTTGCCAAAGCTACCCGTTGTTGTTGTCCCCCAGAAAGTTGGTGCGGATAGCGATCGCCTAATCCCTGCAACTGCATTGCTATTAGTTGCTCCTCTACCTGCACCCGAATACTCCCAGCAGATAGGTTTTTGGGCAAGCCGAAAGCGATATTTTGCGCCACACTCATGTGGGGAAACAGAGCATAATTCTGCACTAAAAAACCGATGCGGCGATCGCGACTGGGTAAATTAATTCCTTGTTCCGAGTCAAACAAAACTCTGCCATTTAAAACTATCTGCCCGATTGTGGGCGTTTCTATTCCCGCAAGACAGCGCAAAATCATGCTCTTACCTGCTCCAGAACCCCCTAACAATCCCAACGGTTGCTCATCGGTAGTGAAAGCAACTTTTAAATCAAAGCTAGGAAGTATTTTTTCAATGTTGACTAATAATCCACCAGATTCATAGCTAGAGTGCGGAGTATAAAGAATTTCTCCCCCTGCTCCCTGCTCGTTGCTCGTTGCTCGTTGCTCCCCACTCCCCACTCCCCTTTTCTTTTCCCTCAATTCTTGCCAGAAGTTAACTGCAATAATTCCAGAGAGAGAAATCACCATAATTGCGATCGCCCAGAACCAAGCCTCATTCATTGCTCCTGCTTCCACAGCAAAATAAATTGCCATTGGGATTGTCTGCGTTTGTCCGGGAATGTTACCAGCCAGCATCAATGTAGCGCCGAATTCTCCCAAAGCACGAGCAAAAGCTAACATTGTGGCGGCGACAATGCCGGGTAGTGCTAGGGGTAAACTGATGCGCCAAAAGATTATGGTTTCAGTTGCACCAAGGGTTCTAGCTACTCGCAGTAGATTACCATCTATTTGTTCAAAAGCTCCCAGTGCAGTTTTATACATTAAAGGGAAAGAAACTACCGTGGCTGCGATCGCTGCACCATACCAAGTAAAGACGATGCTAAAGTCAAAAGCCTCCATGAATTTCCCTACAGGGCCATTTTTACCAAAAAATAGCAGCAACAAGAAACCGACAACTGTGGGCGGTAAAATCAGGGGCGCAATAAAGATACCCTCAATTAACGATTTACCTTTGCCACGATATCCCAGCATCCAGTAGGCAGCAGCGATACCCAAGAATAAGGTGATAAATGTGGCAAGTAATGAAGTTTTGAGTGATATCCAAAGAGGCGATAAATCCAATGGCATAGTTGCGTAGGAATGAATTAGCTCAACTAATCCCTAATTTACCAACTTTAGCTTTAATATGCTGGAAAAAGTTGGTAAACTACATCACAATCAATAAAGGAAATCCCAAAAACTATCCAAACTTTAAACTAGATTCGCGTTCAGTTGGGTATCAAGTATCAGGGTGAAAATTGTACCTATCAAAACATTGTCATGGAGAGTACCAACCCCTCAATTGTAACTTTTCACTCTCCCCCCGATCGTTACACAGATAGATCAAGATGAATTCGATACGGTTTGCGATCGTTTGATACTCATCTTGAAACCAACTGGTAAAATTGTTGAGAATTACAGATGATCCTTGTTTATGTTGGGTTTCACAGGTGTTCAACCCAACCTATATTAATAAATTTTATTACAATTAATAACCTGAAATTGATATCATCTCATCTGCGGATAATTATAGGGTTTTAGACTAAATAATCATACTCAAAACAAAAAACAATAGACAAACTTCATAGGCATTTATTGTAAAAGTAAAAGCACAACATTGTTGTGCTTTTGTAGATTATTGGTATTCAATTCATTGTGACAACTAGAGAGTTTCTTAATCAGTCCAGTTGAGTACTGTAGGCACTAAAACCGTAAGCCAAAGTTTCTTTTAAATTATCTGATGGCTTGAGACTTCTGTTGATAGCATTAGCAAACGGCACCGGAATCCCTTTGATGGTTTCCGGCAAAATTGCATATTCTGCTGTTGGTTCAACAATGTATTCTGGACACTTCGCTTTCATCCCAGCAGTAGCTAACATTTCTTCTATTTCAGCAGCTGAATATTGCTTGAGATAAACTGGATTTCTCACAAATGGGTTCAACCTTCTGATAAAATTATGGATAATATGAGAAGGACAAGACTTATTGTGAAAGGAATGATTAAAAACAAAAATTCCATCAGGTTTTAGCACACGACATATATCAGCCAATAAATTTCTTAATTGTGCATCTGGGATATGCATAAAAACGCAGTTAGAAATTACCAAATCTATAGAATTATCTTCTAAAGGCAATGTTTCCGCAGAAGTACAAATCAAGTTAAATTCAGCCTCGGGGAAAAAATTATATTCTTGTTTAACCTTGATTAACCGTCGTAATAAAGGTTCAGAAATATCAATGCCGTAATATTTCTCACACCTCAGATTTTTCGCTTTCGAGAGATGTAAAGGTGCGCGACCATAACCAGAACCAATTTCCAGAATAGAATCAACAGATTTATTCAACGGAAATTTGTTCCAAGTACCTCCAGGTGTCCCAGTTAATAGAGTGTAATCTTGTTTAATGGGTGATGTCGCTGCAACTTTTTCAATTTTTTGGGAACCATAATATGTTTTACCAATTGCGTCCCATGTTTTTTTATGTTGAGTATTAGTTAATTGTTCATAATCGCTAGGAAAATAAATGCCATCTCGTAATTCAAAGTCATTCAAATTAAATTTTACATTTGCTAATCGAGTCATTCTGATTATTCCTCATGAATAGTTAAGTCTGTTTTCTGTTATACTCTTAACTCAGCATTATCCGCAAGTGATTTTGACTGAACTGCTGACCCTGAGCCTTTTTTTAAAGTCTATAGCTATTTTAATTCGATGGAATATGGTGAGGCTACCCAGATGTGCTATCAAATCTCCTATTGCATCGAAGTTAAAACCGTTATAATAACAAGCCTTGCCCGATTAGAACACAAGTTCGTATACATTAGTTGATGGACTGCAACAATTGGAGGCTGTGATGGTAGGAGGGTTACAACAAAAACGGGTGGTAGTTGTAGGTGCTGGTTGGGCTGGTTTAGGAGCAACCTACCATTTGGCAAAACAAGGTTATGATGTGAGACTTCTTGAAGCAGGCCCCTATCCGGGTGGATTAGTGGCAGGTTGGCAAACAGCCGCCGGAAAATCTGTTGAAGCTGGCATTCATGGGTTCTGGTATCCTTACAAAAATATTTTTTCTTTAATCAATGAATTAGAAATTAATCCTTTTACTACTTGGACTCGTTCTTCGCAATATTCGCCAGCAGGTTTGGAAGTTGAATCACCAATTTTTCAAGATTTACCGCGACTCCCCTCGCCGCTGGGAACTTTTCTCTACACTCAGTTTAAGCGGCTGCCACTAATTGACCGTCTCAGTGCCCTGCCTTTACTTTATGCTGTCGTTGATTTTGATAATTCCGATGCAGCTTGGCGGCGCTATGACTTTGTAACTGCGCGTGAATTATTCAAAGACTTTAACGTTTCTGCACGACTTTACCGCGAGGCTTTTGAACCGATGTTATTAGTGGGCTTATTTGCCCCTGGCGAACAATGTTCAGCCGCCGCAACTTTAGGGATGCTTTACTTTTTTATTCTGGCTCATCAACCCGATTTTGATGTGGTTTGGTGTCGGGGAACTGTTGGAGAAAAGATATTTCGTCCTTGGGTGGAACGTATCGAAAAAGCTGGTGTGCGAGTGTTGCCCAAGCGCCGAGTTACAGATTTAATTGTTGATAGTAATCAAGTTAAGGGTGTAGTTTGCGGTGATGAAGTAATTGAAGCAGATGCCGTGATTTTTGCGGTTGGAATTACGGGGATGAAGAAAATTGTCTCAACTAGCCCTAGTTTACAAAGCCGTGAAGAATTCCGTAATTTGAGTAATTTAGGAGCAATTGATGTTTTAGCAACGCGGCTATGGTTTGACCGCAAAATTGATATTCCTCGTCCTTCTAATGCTTGTTTTGGATTCGACACAACTACAGGTTGGACATTTTTTGATTTGAATGCTCTACATGATGAATATCGAGATGAGCCGGGAACAGTGATTGAAGCTGATTTCTATCACGCGAATCAATTTCTGAGTTTGAGTGATGAGGAAATTTTAGCAATAGTTCAGGGTTATTTAGCAACTTGCGTACCAGCATTTGCGGAGGCAAAGATAATTGATAGTAGTGTAATTCGGCTACCTCAAGCAGTGACTCACTTTGCACCTGGTAGCTATCGTTATATGTTGCCGGCTAAGACAAGTTTTGAGAATGTGTTTATGAGTGGAGATTGGATTGTGAACCGTCATGGTTCCTGGTCGCAGGAAAAAGCTTATGTTACTGGTTTGGAGGCAGCAAATTTGGTAGTGTCTTATTTGGGAAAAGGTCAGCCATCTGAGATTTTAGCTGTAGAAGAGGATGAAGTGCATATCCAAGTGGCGCGATCGCTCAACCAAACTTTGCGTAAATTTACTAAATCTATCCTGCCTAACTTCTGGTTGCCGTAATCTGTAGGGTAGCATAACAGTGCATCCCTACTGTATGTATATTTCTCGCAAATTTAGTTAATCATTAATTGTAATTTAAATTCGGTAAGCTAAAGAAAGCGATCGCGATACCATCCTTATAATGTAAATCAAATCACATAAGCTTATGGAGCCAGACTCTTTACAAACTGAGGTGATTCTGACGCACCCGCGTGAGTCCCTTGGTAGAGTGCAACTTGATTGGACACCCCAACCCGGAAACTATCTCGATTTTCAAGGCAAAACCTACGCGGTTTTAGAGCGCCGCCATAGATACAAACTTCAAGCTGGGCGTTACCGCTTGCATAATATTGCCATTTATGTACAGTCTGCTAAACGACCATCTGAGAAAAGTTTGGTAGCAGGACGTTGGGTAATCGGTGATGCCACCTGCTGCTACAATGCTCATTCAGAACTTATTCGCTGTGCAGTCAACCCAGATGGCCCTTGCGAATCTTGCCGCTTTTATGAAAAGTCTTAGGAGAGACGCGATTAATCGCGTCTGTACAGGAGTGAGGAGTTAAAAGTTATTCTCTTTCATCTCTTCGATCCCCGTCAGCTTCCCATACCAAAAACTTCTCCTACAGTTAAGCGCGTACCATTAACAAAATCCCATCCCGACTGGGGACGTTTACCGGCTAACTGAACTTCTCGCAACAGCAATAAACCGTCCCCAGTTTGGACGATCGCGCCAATTCCTTTAACAATGCTGACTACAACTCCCGCTCGATCTGATATATTTGACAAATCAGGCAATTTATGGATCAATTCTTGCAATTCTGCTGGGACGCGAGCGCCTACAGAACCAAGAGGAGCAGAAGCAGTGATTTTCAACAAGTTGTCACGAAAGGTAGCCGTGCAGTTAGGGTAAAAGCCTCTAATTTGATTGTGTAATTGGATCGCGCTTTTTGACCAATCCAAAGTATAATCTGGTTTTTGAATCAGAGGTGCATAAGTCGCTGCTAAATTATCTTGAGGAATTGGTTGAATTTCTTTACGTTCCAACTTCAACAGAGTTTCCACCAACAAATCCCCACCGATCCCCGCTAGTCTATCGGCTAAATCTTGGGCATTATCCAGTAATCCAATGGGTGTAGTTGCTATTTGGAGCATTGCGCCGGTATCCATCCCCACATCCATCAACATAGTGGTGATCCCCGTTTCTCTCTCCCCGTTATACAAACACCACTGAATCGGCGCTGCACCGCGATATTTGGGTAAAATCGAGCCATGCACATTAATGCAAGCCAATTTTGGCATATTTAAGATTTTTGCCGATAAAATCTGTCCATAAGCGACAACAACAAACACATCTGCATCTAATTGTTTGAGTTTGGTTAAAGTTTCAGTGTCTTTTTTCACCCGTTCGGGTTGCCATACTGGTAAATTGTGAGCAGTAGCGATCGCTTTTATAGGTGAAGGTGTAAGTTTATTTCCGCGTTCCCGGCGTTTATCTGGTTGGGTGACAACCGCCAGTAGCTCAAATTCTGAATGATTCAATAACTTTTCCAAGGTGGGTACAGCAAATTGAGGTGTACCAAAAAATACAATTTTCATTAATAATTAGTAGTTGTTAGTCGTCAGTCATTAGACTTCTTGTATAAATCAATGAGCTTTCACCCTAAATCCCTCTCCCAATCTTGGGAGAGGGACTTTGAATTTGTCTCCCCTTCTCCCAAAATTGGGGGATGAGGACGAATTTTGCATTTATGCAAGAGGTCTATTAGTTAATCGTAAGTGCGCCCCTGATAACTGACAACATTTAAGTTGCATGTTGAAACAGAATGCACTAAGCCAGCATCTTGCAGGCTGCTGGATTCGGGACGGCAGTTGCAAAACACAGTTGTTCGCTGTAAATAATATTCGCTGTTTGGTGGTACAATATTTTCGTATTCATCAAACCAAAGGCTGCTTAATTAACTTAGTTGTTAAGTTAACAAGTGTAATAGCAAAGTATCAGCCGCATCTGCCTCTAGTGAACCTAATCACTTAGTGGTTTTTCGTTGCGAGTCGCTAGAGCATCTACCGAGTTAATTTTGTTGTGTTCCCGATCGTCTTCCCGAAATTAGCTTTAAATGTAGTTAAATTTCCGAAAAAATATTGCCTCTTCTAACTATTTTTGTAGTTTAGATAGCAATTTATAAATTTGGGTTGCTGATAGCAATATCTTCTGAGTATGATGTATTATGCGTCCGCTTTCCCAGGTTTTTAATTAACGCCTCACGTTTCCCATCATGAGGGTTTGCGCTGTTATATTTAGTGTGTAACCTAGCTTATTTGCTGTGTACTAGCGATCGCTAGTATGATCCCCGATAACTAAGTTATCTCACTCTTGTTTGCCAGCCTGATTCCTCAAACTATAGCCCAAATATTTCTTAACTAAGACTTATTTTTGGTGTGGTGGAATATAGCGACATTATTTATCGTGTAGTAATTACTGAGTTCTCAGCATATTTACTATACTCGCATATTTTTGCGAAAAAATATTCAGTACCTCAGTAATAAAAGGTGTAGACAATGATACTTAATTTTTGTAAAACTCTACAAACTTTGAAGATATTATTTCGTCATTAGTTTTAGTTTCTTGTTATACATATAACTACTACCTGCCCCATTGCTGTTGATGTATTGCTTCTCACATAGCAATTGCCCCCTCTAGAGAGTCTACAAATGCTTAAACCCCTTTTGCTGTCAGGATGGTTCCGCACACAACCATTTCTCAATTACGTTGTCGTTGTGATACTGCTTGCACCTTTATTAGGAGCATCGGCTCACTCGATCCCAGTAAGATCCGAAGTACATAAACTAACTTCGATGACTGGAGAATCTGACTCTGGATCAAAGGAAATAGCTATAGTTGGGGAACCTGAGATAGCTGAAACATTAAAAACAGATCAAATCGAATCAACAACAGAAGAATTTGACTCTGTGCCAACACAAAGTACTGCTGTTCAGGAACCGCAAGTATTACCAGCGAATAAAATTGAGTCTTCGACTCAAGTAGATAATTATCTTTCAAGCAGCGATTTAGATTTAAGCGATGTAACTGTTCCTGATTCTTTGGCAGCAGTTGAACTCGCACCATCAACAGATGTTCCTGTTAGTCAACTTAATTTAATACGCAAACTTAAAGCTGCTAATGTTAAGTCTTTGAGAGGACAAGAAAATTATTCTTCTAGAGAAAAGTCTTTTACTGAATCATTGACAGCAACTCAAGTAGCACCAACTATTAGAGAATCTCAATCAACCACAACTACCGAAATACCTGTTGTAGAACCAGTTGATGAGTCTCAAGCAGAACAAATAGATCCCATCGGTAGTCCTCATCCGATTCCTTGGAAATGGATTACAGCAACTCAAGAAGCTATTGCTTCTAATGGTGGTTCTGGAGTGCGTCACTATCGCAGCGTACCCGTGATTTCTCCAGATGGTAAATATGCTGTTTATAGTCGGGTGCAACTGGAGGTTAAACCCCAAATGTACAACAGCCGTGTCAGCAGCGTTCTGTTTGTCCAAGATATGCAAACTAAGAAATTGTGGGTGATGGCTTCAACGACTCCAGTTAGCGATCCTTTATTAAAGGTAAAGGCTGTAAAAGCGGAGTCTTCAGAAGAAACTGATACGAGCGGTAAAATTGGGGTACTAGTTCCAGTTAGCTGGTCAGAAAAAGGCGATCGCTTCTTAGCCCGCAAGTTTGATGGTATATTTAACACAGGTGATTCTACAGATAGTGCAGTGATTTGGGATCGGCAAAAAAATCACGCCAACACAGTAGCTCCTGTTAGTGACGAAGAACATGAAAAAGTTGCTGTATTGTTAGGCTGGAGTAAAAGCCAACCGGATCATGTGTTGTTCCGTGCAGGTGAATTAGGTGAGGAAAACTGGCCATTAATGCAAGTTGCTAATGATGGTAAGACTATCACTGCAACAGACAGCGATCGCCCGATTACTTTTGGTAAAAAGGTGACAGAAATTTGGGCAGGCCCACAAGTTGCTTATCGATAGTTTATAGAAAATCTTATAAACTCCCGTTGTCGCTTGTGATGACAACGGGATTTTTTTATCCCTGTTTTAAAAGAGTGACAGAAGTTGGATATCTTCAATTCCTACTGTTTGGATCGGACAAATTTGTATTTTCAATCAGCAATATAATATCTGCCAAATCATTGATAGAAAACAGTTTGTAATGCGGACTTTACTCTTCAAAACTACGACTAAAGTCCTGACTACGAACAAACAATTTGACTAGATCATAAATAAAAATACTTAAAAACAAAACTAGAGAGACTTATCACCTCTTTCCCACTCAGGTATAGCACCCTTCACCCGGCGGATGGGTAAATTGGCAATTAAAGCTGTGGTTCGTTGGTTGCTTTCTAAAGAGAACTCTAAGCCCTCTGTCTCAACTTCAACATAGCGACAGACTACATCTAGGATTTCTTTGCGCATTTTTTCCAACGTTTGAGGATCTATATCAGCGCGATCGTGAGCAATTACCAATTGCAGGCGACGTTTAACTTGAGTTCGACTGCTATCAGGGCCGCGAAAAAAAAGTTTTTCTAGAAGTTCAATCATTACGAATAGGTCTGGGGCGGAGACTGGAAAGGTAAGTTAAACAATCTTTGTCCTGAACAACCTTCGTATACGAGCGAAGATGCTGTCTTGGGACGAGTCGATCTCCAGAAATTCGACACTTTCCCCTTCTAGTCTACGAGCAATGTTCTCAAAGGCTGTAGCAGCTAAAGAGGGATTTTCTGCTAACACTAAGGGTTCGCCGCGATTGGTAGATACAATAACACGCTCGTCGTCAGGGATTACCCCGATGAGGGGAATGGCGAGAAGTTCCTGAACATCTTGCACTGACATCATATCATTTGCCTGCACCATTGAGGGTCTGATGCGGTTAATTATTAAATGAACACGCTTGATACCTTGTGCTTCAAGTAACCCCACTACTCGATCGGCATCACGAACTGAGGAAATTTCTGGTGTGCTGACAACTAGCGCTTCTTTGGCCGGGCCGATCGCATTTTTAAACCCATTTTCAATACCGGCAGGGCTATCAATAATCACGTACTGATATTTTTGCGCTAGTGCATTCACCAATAACTTCATCTGTTCGGGTGTGACTGCATCTTTGGAGCGATTTTGGGCTGCCGGCAGGAGTACGAGATTGGGTTGGCGTTTATCTTTCACCAAGGCTTGTTCTAAACGGCACTCTCTGGCTAAGACTTCTACCGCAGTATAAACGATACGGTTTTCCAGCCCTAACAGCAAATCCAAATTTCTCAGACCAAAATCCGCATCAACCAAAGCAACTTGACGCCCCATTTTGGCTAAAGCCATACCCAAATTTGCTGAAACTGTGGTTTTACCCACTCCTCCTTTACCGGAGGTAATCACAATAATGCGAGTCATGATAGAAATGCGGTCAATGAGGGTTCAGGAAATATAAAACAGTAAATTGCAGTATAAAGTATGAAGTATCGTATCAAGTATGAAGAAATATCTGTTCTCCCTGATGAGGGTGAGGCATGAATATTTGTTTTATTTCATCCTTACTTATATACTTCATTCTTTAAGTAAATATTTATGGTTCTTGATTGCTCTTGGTGAATTGGTTTCTGGAAAAATCAGTAGCCCTAGCGATACGAATTCCTTGGGGCGTAATATGTGCCACCTCTGGAGAAAACTGCATTGGCGGTTTTTCTGGTGCTCTAGCTACAGCATCTGCGATCCGCAGTTGGGTTGGTTCCATTTGCAAGGCCATAATCAGACACTCACTATTGCCTCCAGCCCCAGCATGAGCAATTCCACGCAGACGACCCCAGATAATAATATCTCCATCTGCAATTACAATACCACCTGGATTTAAATCTCCCAAGAGAATTACTGTCCCAGGATGACGAATTTCTACTCCAGAGCGGACTGTCATTTCTAAATAGAGAGCATCTTCTTGGGGGATGGCTGTAGCTGTTGGCTCTGAATTCAGAGAAGTTACGGGCTGCAATTGTTCTACAGAATACCCAGATGTCACGGCGGCGATCGCAGTTTGCCGCCGACTCGTCGAGACAGATATCAGCTGGAGTTGGACTTCACTTAAAGCTTCGACGAGTTCTTGGAGTTGTCTGGCATCTACTAAACGGTCTTGTGCCATTAAATGCACAGGTGTGTTAGATACACGGAAGCGATCGCCTGCACTCAGACGTTGCCTTATTTGTTGCCAAATATCAGACCAAGTGAGTTCTGAGGCAGATACTTGAGATTCCGAGGGCAAAATTAATAACAGTCGTCCCTCCTTACTTTTTAACTGGACTTGACTATTGTCATTTACACGATGCCCTGGTAATGCTAACTCATCAGGATTTAAGTCAGTTAGGATAAAATCCGATCCGGCATCAGTATTTGACTCTACATCGGGGTCAGCAGGATTTGACTCTGCATCCCCAAGAACAGTATTTGATTTTAAATAAAGGAGGACAGATTTTAACTCAGCATCTGGGAGGATAGAATCTGACTCTACATCAGAAACAGTAGGATTTGCCTCTACCTCAGAAAGGATAGAGTTTGATTCTGCATTAGGAAGTGCAGAATTTGACTTTAGATTGGGAATCGCAGAATCAGAAGTCATGCAGTACTAGCCAAAAGACAACAGATTTTCAATTTTGGGTCGCACCTTTGGTGCGCTGACAGCGCAACTTGGATTTTGGATTTGTGTCACTCACAAGGGGTGTTGGTGTAGCGGGATATTAGTCCGACATAAACCAAAAGACTCTTTAATCTAAAATCTCAAATCTCAAATTGGTACGGTCAACCTCTGATAAACTGTCACCAAGGCATCAGCATCGCCGACATTACCTGGAAACAGCACCACAGGCAAATCAGGAAACTGGGGATGATCGGATGACGTTAACACCATTGAACAACCAGCTAAAATTTGACCGAGTAAACGGGCTGAAGTTAAAGCTAGTCCAGTACTCAAGACATCGTTTGAAGTAATGCCACCCTTGCTGATTAAGAATCCTATATCAGATGGTAAACCGCGCACAATATCCATTAATAAACTTGAAACTTTTTCTCCAAACTCCAATCGTGTCTTGACATCTTTAAAATTTAGTTCCTGACGGCTAGTATAAACCACTGGTGTTTTGCCAGCTTCGTGTGCCGCCCGTGTACTTTCTTGGATTCCAGTTAGTAATGCCGCAGATTGATTTGTATCATCAAGTAGTCGCGCCACATTCACTTCGATGCCCACAGTTCCTTCTACTTGCAACAGCGCCTCTAATTGCTGGGTAGTCTTTTTCACATGGGAACCAACAATCACCGCGCCTGGTTTGCCTTGACGCACATACTGAGCCATGTTTTCAGCGGCAATGGGTTGGGGTGGTAAAGCAGCTAAAGCCGTTAAAATACTTGCTGCACTGCGAAATAGAAAGCGTTTCCCTTGACTGGCGGCTGCTAATATATCTACTGCAAAGCGATTGAGATCGGCTTGAGTTTCACCATCGACGACAGCGCACTGATTACCATGAAGTTGTAACAATCGTTCCAAACTACCAGCGCGAATATCGGCGAGGAGAAACCTTTCTACTGCTTCAGCACTAATTCGTCCTTGAGTCTTTTCTTCAGCATACTTGGGTAAATAACTGTGATGGTAGCTGAAGACTGAATCACAGGCAAATTCGGTTTCATGGACTGGGGTAGGTACACCGCCAATAATCAAGTAATGAACGCTGTCGCGGGTGATGCGTCCGCCGTCAAAAAATGCTGGTACGAGAAAATGAGCATCAAAGGGGCCAAGTTCTTGGGCGATCGCATCTGTTTCAATAGGATAATGTCCCCGCAAAGTAGAATCAGAACGACTGACAATCAAAAAATCGTCAATTCCTTCAGCATTCAAAGCGATTTTCAGGTTATGGCAAACTTCTTTAGTGACAGATGCAGCTGACTCTGGCGTTAGCGATCTAGTATTGGTCAGCACAAAGAAAATCGGCGAATCATCCTGCAACCCACGGCGTAAAGTCTCCACATCCCAGTGCATTAGCAGCAAGCAGCTGTGGACTGTTTGAGAACCTGTAGGGTCATCATCCAGGACAATTATTTTGGGTTTGTTGCTCATTTAAGTCAACGGGGCGATTGTTTTCTGGGAAATTTATCAACAGAGGTAATCTCTACTCAGCCTTTCTGCAATTTTCTGATTTCTGCTTGGACATCGATCGCAATTTGCAATGATTGGTTTAGCAGTTGAGCATATTCGCCTGCTTGACTACTAACTTGTAAAGCTCGCAGACTGGCTAAATTATTCACAAATAACTCTTGGTTATTAGCAAGCAATTTTTTATTATCTCGCAAAATTCGTTCCGTTTTCAGAGCGCGGACTAAATCTTCTCTAATTAGTTGCAAGGCGGCGGTTACTTTATCTCGGTCATGGATACTGCTTTCTACGTTTCCTGATGCTGCCAATTGGTCATTGATATCGATAGCAGCAACTAGGTCATGATATTTATCAACTTCATCTAAAAGTATTGTCAGTCCTTCAGGACAGGTTAATTGTCGCCACAGCCATCGCCCCACTAATATCGGCATTGGCACTAAAATTAGTAAAAGAATTCCTAGTCGAATTGAAGAACCAATTGTTGGCAGAATAATAAAAGCGTAAACAAAGCCCACAATTATTGGCGTTAGCGCTAGCGTCACCAGTATTTCACTGATAAAAAACCCTAATCGCTTTTTGCCATCTCGCAAAATCGAGGGTCGAAAAACGTCTTCTGGATCGAACCCAGTCAAACGTCTTAGTTCCCCCTTACTAATTTCCAAGCCTATTAAGTCCGGCTGCACGTCTGCATACTCCTATGGAAACCCAAGTTGCGTATTCACTCTCTGTGGATTAGACTTTAACCACTATTTCTACGTCCACCAGAGACGTTGTGTTCCCAGTATTACAAATGGATGGCTTTTTACGCACCCGTCCAGAAAAAAGAACTGTGTGAGCTATTTCCTGAGATTCAAACACGTTTTACTGAGCGCGTTGGCTGAATAATGTACACAGCGAGTCTAGCAAAGCTATAGCAAGTATACTGACCAGTTAAGAAATTCAGCCAAAAGGTATGCGGTTGGTTGCTGTTTACTCTATATATGCGTAATCATTTAGTATATCATGTAGAGGAAAAAAATATTCTTTATTATTGATAACAGGGAATATTCGATAATATGGATTAAAAATCTTCTCTTGTGAATGGAATCGATAATATGGTTGATACCCATAGAGCAGGTAAATACGTAGAGCAACTTGCTGGATACAAAGCTTTTATACCTAATCCTTTGCCGCCTAAACCTAAATTATGTATTGACGATGAAATGTTTGAACTTTTATCACAAGCAGATAGAGCGTTAGGTCGTTTAGATGGCTCGACAGACGCTTTACCTAATCCTGACTTATTCGTGTTTATGTATGTTCGTAAAGAGGCAGTATTGTCAAGTCAGATAGAAGGAACACAAGCTTCTTTAATAGATGTTCTTGAATTTGAATCTCGTACAGTAGAACCAGACAACCCGCAAGATGTAACTGAAGTTGTCAACTATATTGCAGCAATTAATCACGGACTCAAAAGATTAGAAAATAATTTTCCTTTATCATTGCGATTGATCCGTGAAATTCATAAAGAATTATTGAGAGAAGGTCGAGGTTCTGAAAAAGGGCCAGGAGAGTTTCGCCACAGCCAAAATTGGATTGGCGCTGGAAAATGTTCTTTAAAAGAAGCTACTTATGTTCCACCTCCACCCCATGATATGCAACAAGCTTTAAGTAATTTTGAGAAGTTTTTACATGACTCTGCCCCAATGCCAGCTTTAATTAAAATTGGATTAGCTCATGCTCAGTTTGAAACAATTCACCCTTTTGAAGACGGTAACGGAAGAACAGGACGTTTGCTAATTACTTTCTTGTTATGTGAAAAAAATATATTAAAACGCCCATTGTTGTACATATCTTATTACTTCAAAAAACACCGTTTGCAATATTACGATTATCTCCAATCTATAAGGGATACTGGGGATTGGGAAAGCTGGCTTAAGTTTTTTCTAAAAGGTGTATATGAAGTTGCTCAGGAAGCATCTACTGTTGCTCGTCAAATAGTTAATTTGAAAGAGGAACATCGTAGAATAGTAATAAAAGAAATCAGCAGTCGCAAGTCAGGAAGTGCTATAGCTTTACTTGAAAAACTTTATTTGCAACCAGTTTTTAATATGGAAGTTGCTCAAGAAATTACCCAATTATCATATGCTAATACTAACAATTTAGTCAAAGAATTATGTGCCATAGGAATTGTGCAAGAAATTACCGGAAATAAACGTAACCGAGCTTTTACTTATGGTCCATACCTATCTATTTTTAACGAGCGCTAACAAATAAGGATTAGTATTTCATATTTGGCAAGATTTCTACATCCTCTAATCCTTTGTTAGCAGAGTTACTTAAGAGGATTTACAAAAGTTTTGCGATGCCATTCGTTTAAGTTGAATTCTCAACACTGGGTCAGTGAGGCATTCTTGCAGAAATGCGTCGGGTGGGGATTCATTTTAATCGGGTTTACCGTGATGATTGTGGTTATATTCAGGAAACCAGTTTTCATCTAAGATTTGTTCTAAAAAGCCAATGGGTATAGAGGGGAATATGTCAATGGTAAGTTGAGAGCGATCGCTTGCTTCTTTTCTTGCATCTTCATAACATTCATCAAATATTTCTAAAATGTAAGATTTGAAGCTAGGACTATCTTTAAAATATTTTTTAATCTCTCTACGAAAAGTCCTGATTTACCCTTTCCAATGTCCTTGATTACGTTCTGGTTCATTATCCCAACACTTGAGTTTTAGTAGATGTTCAAGCAGCTTAATTAATAAACTTTCAATTGTTCGCTTCTCCCGTTTTACCCATAGTTTCTAATTCTTCTAACAAATTATCTAAATCAACAGCGGAAAACTGTCCAGCACGAAGTTGGTTTATAGTTGTCCTCAGCTACAGATAATAATCTTCGTCGTATAAGGTTTGAGTTGCTGATTGGATTATTGGTTTTACCATAGACTAGCCGAACTCATACTATTTTTTTAATTTAGCCAGATCGACTTAGGGTAAATGCCAACTCAGTATGACTTGCACTTGTCCATCAGGTAAAGCTGACATTTCCCATGCACCATCTGGAAGTTCAAAGGCGATCGCATCCATCATCTTAGTACCATAGCCACCTTTTTTGCGTCCATAGATAGTAGATTTTACAATTGAGGCATCGTTGGCGATCGCTAAAATACATTTGGCTCCCTGTTGCTCTAAACTAATACACACTTGGGTAGCAGTACCGTGGGGTGGTTGGGCGTGTTGGATCACATTATTCAGTGCTTCGCGGAAAAAGCGGTAAATTTCCTCTCGATGTTCAATCCAAACACTGTTTAATTCTGGTTCTTGCAGAGGCTGAAGTTCTGTAATCACTGTTAAAGTTAACTTTCCAGAATTGACTAAATCTTGCAGCGTCGCTCTAATTCCGACATCTAACCCTTGTCGTAATGCTGGAGTCACCTCCATTTTCTCAGCTACACTACGAATGTTATACAATTTATCCCTAATTTCCTGCCCTAAAGCTGCCAACTTGTCTAAAATTGAATCTACATCTAAATTAGATTCCAATTCAATTTTGTCCATCACCAACTTCAAATCTTGCAAAGCCCCATCATGGATATCAGAAGCAGTGCGATGAAGGATTTTACGTGTGCGCGAAAGAATCGCTTCTTGTTCAGCCGCCTTTAATTGCGTAATTTGATAGTTTTGCAGAGTAATAACCTCTTTTTGTCGTACCCAAATGAAATAGATAAAAACAGATATCCCTGTTGCTGTCCATATCAATAGAGGCAGAATAATTGATAATATCCACTTACATTTAAAGAGAATTAAACATAGTCCCAAATAACCGCCAAATATTGCCAAAACTAGCCCTAATAAACGCCAATTTTGATAACTAGAAACACTAGCACTAATAAAAACTGCTCCTAAAATAATGATTATCAACTCCAACCATTGCGGCGAAATTTGTAAAAATGAATCTGTCATCAAACTGGCCATGAGGTTGGCCTGAATTTCTACGCCGGACATGCTGTCACCGAAAGGTGACAGCATCGCCATTGTATGTATGTTGTTCCCTTCTGTAAAACCAATGAAAACGACCTTATGGCGTACTTGTTGAGACAGTTGGCTAGGAGACACAACCAAACATTTTTTTTCTTTGTTGGGCTGACAAATAGATGTTAGTTCCAGAGAAGGAAAAGTTCCCCCCTTACCCCAGAAGTTAATCTCTACCTGAGTTGGAATTTTAGCAAGTCGTGAAGAGAGAGGACTTTTTTGCTCTTGTTGTTCAAACTTTTCTAAAGCTAAAAGAGCAGCAGATTTAAAAGTTTTAACTTGATTATTTTCTTCCGATATCAAGAATTGACCAACTAAGTGAGAGCGTCGAGCAGTGCTACTTAAATTTCTCGGAAATTCTGCTTCCGGTTCGTATTCAAAAAATCCCTGAAGAGTATGAGGAGAAATTAAAGGTCGAAGTTGTTCGCCATCAAAAGGGATAAGATGATTATAAATTAAAAAATTTGTTTGTTTATAATTAGAGATTGGATTGGTGCGCGTCACTAAAACAAGTTGATCGCCATGATTTTGCACCAGATTTTTTAGAGGTCTATTTATTGGCTCAGTAATTTTGATAGGGTACTCAAACTCTGGTGGTTCTCGCCAGTCATTGCGGAGGTTCAAAACAACGACAGATGCACCTGCTTCTAAAAGATGCTCAACTAAATCTGCATAGAAAACTCGCCCTATAGATAGCTTTTGATTTGCTAAATCCTTTCTTTGAATTTTTACCAGAATAATTTCTTGAGGCGGGGATTTTGGGTGATGCAATCTCAGCAAAGTATCTTGAAGTTGCAACTCCAATTTCTGAACTAAAGGAATTTGAGAAAAAATGAAATTGTAAAATACACCGCAACCGATTCCTAAGCTGAGAAACTTAATTTGCCAACCTTTGCACCACATCTAGTTACGGTTTGGGAAAGAGACGATAGCGAATAATCCGATCGGGATTATTTTGAGACAAGCTGACTCCTAACTCGTTCCCTGTTTGGACAAACTGCCAAGTTCCAGCATTCACCTTTACAGTTCCATTCAGACCTGTAGAGTTATTTAGCTGGAATGGTGGGTCATTTTTTGATGGGCCAGAGAGGAATTGCACATTGTTGTCTTTAACATTCAATTCTAACTCAACTGTCCCACCTTCACCTGCACCACTGACAATTCTGCCTGTTCCTGACCAAATTTGTTGAGCAAAGGCGGGTGAACTGAGTCCCCACAGCAAAGATACTGTGGTGAGGATAATATGCAGTCTTTGTATAGGGAATTTCATAACTGAGCCTGAAACCTAATAGCTGCTGGATAAATGATGTTCTCACAGTTATCATAATTAGGTTTTTAGATAGGTTCGTAAGTCTGCAAATTAATTTGCGGGGTTTCGCAAAGTTTTCTGCGGTGATCCTCGTAGATTTTCTTGGTGGGTAAAACTAATCTCAGTAAAAGCAACAGGTTAGCCCTCAAGCAAGGATTAATTCAAGCGATTAGTAGAAATATCACTAGTTATAGACTGCTCAAAATACTCAATTCAGATGAATGATGAATAATCAAAACTTCAAGAAAACATCTATCAACTTAGTCAAAGCTTCTCTAGCTGCGGCGACACTGATTACGGCTTCTATCAGTCCCTCCTCCGCTCAAGGAACACCCGGTTGCAAAGCTATGGCTGATCGAATTACCGCAGGATTGAGATCACCCACAAACAACCGTTCTGTAACCGCAACTTATGATTCTTTTTCAGCCAGAATCATTGTTCAATTCGCTGATACAAGTAAGGGTACAACTGATCGCACAGCAGAGGAATCTGCTAAATCTCAGTGGACACCAGCTTTAAACAATCTGCGTGACAGTTTTGGTTGCTACGCTGCCGTCTTCTTCACGGGTGGTGGTAACAACACTTCGACTCAAATGCTTCCATAAATCAAGTAGTGGGGTGAATACGGTTTGGTTAAGGTTATAGGTGGAATTTTATGATGTGTAGAGAAGTTGCATTGCAACCTCTCTACATAAGCATTATCAATAGGCAATTTATCTTATCTTTTCTCTTATCCGAACTGTATTACTTGCCCATCCGTTTTACGTCTCTATCCTTCCCGCCGCTACCAGCCTGGATACCCATCTGTGGAAAAAGGAGCAGGAGAGGAAGCTGAGGTTTCGTCATTACCCATCAGGACGTTGTACATCACATCGGTAATGCCGAGGCGCTGCCAATCTTCGGTGGTGCAATTTACACAGCATTTGAAGGAGGATCTATTTACCGAAGTCCAGATGGGCAAAATCTTGGTGGTGGAGGCCGCACTACGAAACCTTATCCTGGTTCAGCGACAGTAAATAAAATGCTAGTGTGCCAAAATGCTCTTTTTGTCGCCTTTAAGGGGGGATATATTTACCGGAGTCCAGATGGACTAAACCTTGGCGGTGGTGGCAATACTGCAAGGGCGTATAAAGGGACTGGAGAGGTAGAAAGGATGACATGTACTAACAAAAATAGTGTTATCACTTATTTTGTAGGCGGTCAGGTGTATGAGAGTCCAGATGGTCTAAATCTTGGCGGCAGTGGGAACACACAGAAATTGAATTAAAGTTATTTGTAGCGACTGTCTTAAAAATCAAGTGATCGCACTTCCTAGTATATTCAGATCCCCGACTTCTTCAAGAAGTCGGGGATCTAGTCTCCCAGATGACACGATGATTTTAGGCGATCGCACTTTTGATTACACGATGATTTGAGGCGACGCTACATTTATATTAATTCAATAATTCTTAAAAACTAAATGAAATTTGGGCAATTTCTAAGGGTAATAATCCTACTTAATCTTTTAGGATTATTTACAATAAATATTAAATCCGCCCAAGCAAACCCCCAGCAATGTTATCAACAAGCATTACCTACCTTTGCTAATTCGTATACGGCTGATTTAGTAGCATGGATGTGTCAAGGAGCTACATCTACCATCCCAGCCCAATGTTTTAAAGCAGCACTTCCTACTTTTTATGATGATCAAGTTGCCAAAGGAGCAGCTATGGTATGTAAAAGAGCTACATCTACAGCACCAGGAAAATGTTTTATTGAGACTATAGGTACTTTTTATGACTCCGAGTCAGTTGAACGGGCTTTTAAATTATGTAAAGTGAATTCTAATACTTCTGATAGATCGTCTATTAATAACAATTCTAGAGAACTATATAGGTTATGCAAAGTAGCCCAGACAGGCAATGGGAACACTCTATACTACTCTAATGGTCGAATCATGACACTTCATGCAGGAGAAAAGGAAGCAACTTGGTACTATTCCAATGGTCAAGTCATGACACATTATGCAGGAGAAAAGGGAGCAACTTGGTACTATTCCAATGGTCAAGTCATGACACTTCATGCAGGAGAAAAGGGAGCAATTTGGTATTATTCCAATGGTCAAGTCATGACACTTCATGCAGGAGAAGAGGGAGCAACTTGGTACTATTCCAATGGTCAAGTTATGACAAATGATGGTAACTTAATCTCAGAAGAAAAACTGCTTTATCCATGTAGCTATATTGATTAAACATCTTCTGAATAGAAAATACACAAGTTCAATTTCAGCCATGCTTACGGAAGCATAGCCCAAGACATGAAAGCCAAGCCACAGATGTTTCTCGTTGTAGAAGATCACCCGGAGGTAGCCCAAAATAACTGTGATTTTCTCAGAAAATTCGACCCCTCTGCTATTTGTGTCATCGCCAACACTCCCCAAGAAGCACTACAACGTCTACAAATAGAGACACCAGATTTAATTGTCCTTGATTTACAATTTGTTACACCTTCTGGCTCTCAGTCAGCTAAATCTGCTTTCAAACTATTAGAGTTAATTTTTGATGCTTATTCCTCTCTAAATATTCTCATCTATAGCAGTGAACCCAGTTGGTTAATAAAACTTGTCAAATCTATTAATCATCACTGCGGTGGGTTTGTGGTGGTGAATAAGATGGAACGGCGCAAAGCTTTTTTAGAGGGTGTTGAAAGTGCGCTGAATGGAGAATTGAAACTGCCTAAAGAGTTACGTCAAGAATTAAACTTGAATGAGAAAGAGTTGGAAGTTCTCAGGCTTTTGTGTCATGAATCCTTAACAGACCAGGCGATCGCCCATCGTCTTCATATATCGCTCAGGGCTGTTCAAAATCATATCCAACACCTCAAAGTAAAATTGGGTATTGATGAAGTTGAGCAAAAAGATATCAACTCTCGCATCGCCCTATGTATGAAAGCAATTCAGAAAAAATTATTATCATTTTGATTTAGGTTATGATCCTTTATGCGGTCAGCACAAGTTAAGTATCTATTCTAATCAGCTTTAGCATAATGATTGCCGTTATATTCGGGAAACCAGTTTTCATCTAAAATTTGCTCTAAAGAACCAATGGGTATCAAGGGGAATATGTCAATGGAAAGTTGAGAGCGATCGCTCAATAAAAAAGGCAGATAAATCACTGTCGGTTCAAATAAAATTACTGCCGACAACGATTTATTCTGCCTCATGAACAACTAAAACAAACTAAGGATAAAGACCTCTGTCAGTTAGTGCCTGAGCCACTCTACCTACCCCCAGTGTGTAAGCTGCTAACCTTAAAGAAATTTGGCGTACTTGCGACTGATGAATCACCTTGCGGTACGCTTGTACCATTAAATGTTCCATTTCGCGGTTGACACGTTCCTCATCCCAAAATACGTAAGACAGCCCCTGCACCCACTCTAAATAACTCACCACTACACCGCCAGCATTCGCTAAGATGTCTGGTAGCACTGTCACACCCCGTGCCTCTAACGCCAAGTTAGCCTCAAGAGTAACCGGGCCGTTAGCTGCTTCTGCCACAATCTGCGCCTGCACCTGATTCACATTTTCTTCAGTGATTTGGTTCTCTAAAGCCGCGGGTATTAAGACATCACAGGGTAAAGTTAATAAATCTGCATTGCTAATTGGTACAGATTGTGGGAAACCCGCAATACTCTTGCGATTTTCAGCAGCGTAGACTTTCAACTTGGGAATATCAAGACCAACTTCAGAGAATATTCCCTCAGCACTAGTTGAAACCGCGATAATTTTCGCGCCTGCTTCATATAATAATTCTGCTGCGGCACAGCCGACGTTACCGAAACCCTGAATAGCTACTCGCACTCCTGCCAAGGATTTACCTCGAGCTGCTAGCGCCTCACGTACAGTAATCATCACGCCACGTCCAGTTGCCATTTCTCGCCCTAGAGAACCACCAATCGAAAGGGGTTTTCCAGTTACAACTCCTGGTACAGCATGACCAATATTTACAGAGTAAGTATCCATCATCCAAGCCATCTCACGGGCAGAAGTACCCATATCTGGCGCCGGAATATCTACGGAAGGCCCAATATCTTTAATCAACTCACTGATATAACGGCGGCTGATTCGCTCTAATTCGCCAACACTGTAGCGTTTGGGATCTATAGCAATGCCACCCTTCCCACCACCGTAAGGAATACCTAACAAGGCACATTTCCAGGTCATCAGCATTGCTAAAGCGGATACTTCCCGCAGTGTCACAGCCGGATGGTAACGAATTCCACCCTTATATGGGCCTAAGACATCAGAGTGCTGTACGCGGTGTCCAGCGAGAACCTGTATTTCCCCATCATCTAACTTCACCGGAATGGAAACTGTGACAACCTTACGTGGGTGGCTGAGAATTTCCAGCAAACCCTGATTTAAATTTAATTCTTTAGCTGCCGCTTCTAAGTAGCTACAGGCTTGGTCAAATGGGCATATATGCGCTGGAGAAGCAGGTTCTGACAGCAATAGAGATTTTGAAATCATAAAATTTTCTCCTAATCACGGTATTTTTACGAACCGGATATCATCTGTACTTAAGCTTATCCTTTTTTTTTGGAAAAATAACAGTTTTGTAGTTTTTGTTACAGTTTTATGTTTTATATGCTGCTGTATGTGCAAAGCAGTATACGGACTAATACATTCACTCTAGACAATTTAGATTTTCTCTAGTTCGCCCAGTTTCTCGGATGTTGAAATCGCTTCATATTGTCATCAACCTAAGAAACCTAGCCTTCAACTGGAGTGGCTTTTACCTCCTTATCTTTAACCCGAACTCAGGTTGGTTACGATCGCCTTATCTGGCGGATTCCGCCAGATAGCTCAATGGCTGCGATCGCTCTCCATAAATAAAGGCATCGCACTCAGTCGCCTTTTCCTGTAAGAAATTGATCGCTTCCCTAGTTTGATCCAGCCTGTGGTTCTGGTGCATTTGTTCTAGGAGAGTAGTTTACTGCTGTAGACATCGCTTCGCACCGTTGATTGCCTCTTCCTCTAAAGTTGCTATGAAAGGCTTTGCCTGTAATGAGAATTGGCTTGTTAGCTGCCGATGATGTAGGCTTTGACAAAATCTATAAAAAAGGCGATCGCACTGTGATGCGATCGCTTTTTGATCTAGTTTGAACGAAAAATCATCGTTTCAAGCACTTGAAATAATCGAATGTACAAAAAGCTTTGCAATATCGTAACCAGATGAATTTCTTCATCCACTATCAATAATGCTATCGAGTTGGAGTTCAAGATAGATAGTTTTAAATCCGCTGTTGTTTGGGGATTCACCAATTTGGTAAAAACCGCGTTTGAGATAAAGCATCCGGGCTACATAAGAAGAAGGATGTTCTAGAAGGAGGTTTTTACCTTGCTAACGCGATCGCAGCATTCTGTCCTCCAAAGCCAAAACTCAAACATAATACCTGTCGAATTTTACTTAGACGTGCTGCTGTCACGATATCTAAATCAAACTCTGGCTGCTGCAATCCTAAACAAGGTGGTAATATTTGATGCTTTAGGGCCATGAGAGAAAAAGCTACACCTAAAGCTCCAGATGCCCCTAGTGTATGACCTGTGCTTCCTTTGGTGGAACTAACTGGCACGCTTTGGGGAAACAAACGCTGGATTACCATACTTTCCATCTGGTCATTTAGCTGGGTAGCTGTGCCATGAGCATGAATGTAATCGATATCGCCTGGTAATAGACAACTACGTTCTAGACATTGTTTGATAGCAGCGATCGCACTTTTACCTTCAGGTTCTGGTGAATTACTATGATATGCGTCGTTAGTTAAGCCGAAACCGAGAATTTCACCATACACTTTTGCTTGACGCTGCTTTGCAAACTCTGCTGATTCTAAGACAAACACAGCCGCGCCTTCACCCAACACTAAGCCTTCCCGATGTAAATCAAAGGGATAAGCTCCAGTTTTCGCTAAAGCACCCATCTGCTGAAACCCAGCTAAAGTTAGGGGTGTAATCGGTGCTTCCACTGCACCTGCGATCGCCTGTTGACATTGCCCAGTTTGTATAAGTAAAGCTGCTTGGGCAATAGACCAACTTCCAGTAGCACAAGCTGCCATTGGTGCCAAAACTATCCCCGATGCACCGATTTGCCTGGCAGCTGCGATCGCATTCATCTGAGGTAATCTATCTAGCCAATTTCCAAAAGAGGACAGAGGCACATGGGGAGACGGGGAAATTTGCCGCATCTTTGCATTTCCATACATTTGCCTTGCCAGCATTTCCCAAGACGCTTGATAAGAACGACTCGATCCAATGACTACAGCACAATCAGCTAAAGGTGGAACTAAGCCAGCATCTTGCAAAGCAGAAGCAACAACCATCTGAGTTAACATTGTCAACTCAGATGGTTGTTGATTAATCAAACCTAGAGGAAGTGGTGTAAGTTCTGGAAATGGTTGATGTAATCGAATTCCAGATTTACCTGCCAGCAAATTTTGCCAACTATCCTCTAAGCTTCCACCTAAAGCGGAAATTAAACCAATACCTGTGACTACAACCTTCAGCAATTTAGGAGTTAAAAATTAGGAGTTAAAAGTTAGGAGTTAGGAGTTCTTTTATTACTTCCCCTGCTCCTCTTCTCCCCCTGCTCCTCCTACTTTCCGGGTGTTTTCAGATTTTCAGCACCTTGGGTGACTTTAGCAGAGTCAATGCGATCGCCTTGCTGAATTTTGTTTACTACATCAAAGCCTTGAGTGACATTGCCAAACACGGCGTAGTTACCATCCAAAAACGCTAGATCCGCTAAAGCAAAGTAAAACTGGGCAGAAGCAGAGTCTGGTGGTTGCGATCGCGCCATTGCTACTGCACCCTGTTTATGGGGTAATACGACGGGTTGCGCAGTAGCATCAAATGGTTTATTGTAAATCGGAGTATCTGAACCTTTGGGCTTAACTTCTAAAGGTATATAACGAGCATTTCCCGTTTTTGGGTCAATATAGCTACCTGTTCCTAGTCTATCTGCTGGAACTTTCGGGTCTTTGCTTTGAGGATCGCCCCCTTGAACTACAAACGGTTGGGGTTCGCGCACAACTCGATGGAAAGCTAAACCATCGTACACACCCTTTTGCACTAAATCTACGAAGTTGCCGGCTGTAATAGGGGCATTAGTGCCGTCTACTTCGATAGTAATCGGTGAACCTTTAACCGTGATTACTACAGTAGCTTTGCCTTCGAGGCGCGGTAAATCTGCCAGTCCAGGAATACTCTCACTACTAGTTTGAGATACAGATGTTGCTTCACTAGTCGTCTGGGTAGTCGAGGTAGCTGTCGAGGTTGGAGAAGACGTATTAGAAGCGAGTTGCTGTGTTGAACATCCTCCCAACATTAAGGCACTAATAATCACAAGAGAAAACAAAAATTGTGAAATTTTTAACCGCATTGCCTGTTACCGATTTAACCAGAGTATCTTATCGTTTTGAGGGGCATTGGCATAAGAGGCAGAGGGGCAGGGAGCAGAGGGGAAAGAGGTAATTTTTATTCTTTCCCTTGCCCCTTGCCCCTGCTCCCCCTTTTCTTCCCTCACTCCCTTACAATCCTTCTAACGATACTCCCAAAAAGCGGGCTAACTTTGCGCCTTCTGTTTCCAACTCTGTTAAAGATAAGGGTTGTCCAACCCGTGTTAAGGGTATATCTCGCCGTCCCTTAATGCGTAGATAGAGGGCGCGACGGGGGTTAAGACCTTCTTTTACGTCTATTAGTACAGATTGGACATCTTCTATGCGGCTATCAATCTGAATTCGGCGGTTTTTGCCAGGAAATCCCCAGCGGAAGATTTTGATTGCACCAGTTTCCCGATCAAATTCGTTGTAACCGCCTCCAACATCCAATAAAATTACTAGCCACAGGTATATGGCTAATAGCAAGCCAGCTACACCATATAACCCCATCACTAATCCTTGGGGGATGAATACCAGTTGAGTAGGATCGGAAACTATGAGTAAATTAACTTTTAAATAACTGGATATTCCAGCCAATAAAAAACCGCTTGCTCCCAAGGTAACGATAGTTGCCCACCAGTAGTTACTGAACCGACGAGAACCGAGAACATTTTGGTGCAGGATGCGATCGCCTTTGTTAATCGTTGTTGATGTCGTCATTGAACTACCATTGCCCGTGAGATACTCGCTGTCACATACAAAGCACACTGAATGCTTTTGCATAGAGTGGTGGGTTCCTGTGCCAATCCGGCTATTGCTTAAGAGGCACCCAGAGCTATATTTGAAGTCCACGGGAACCCTGCCGCAGACTATAAATTTTTCACTTTGTACCCTACAAATTTTACTGTCCCAGATAATGCTGGCTTACTTGTACTACGGGACAAACCACTTAGGCTATTTGTATTTAGTCAAGATGTGCCAACTTCTTTTCTCCTTGTCTAATATTTCACATAGGTTTTCCAGAGGTGTATCAACAACCGTGGCTGGCGAAGTGACTATCCGCATTTTACCAAACATCGTTGACAAAAACTCAGCTGCGCCCTTCCATGTTTCTGCTACGGATATAATTTTTTAGGGAATGTTGTACTATTTTTTCACTCAATGCCTGATAAAAATTCTTTCTCCCTGCCCTTCTGCCCCCCTTATTCCCTGCTACCCTTTCCCTGCCTCTTTTTGACCTCTTGACATGAGTTACCTACCTACGTCCATCTGCATTAAATTTTTTCAGATTTCTGAGAAAAGTTGTGTCAAATTGTAAAAATTCTGATATTCATATTATTTATAAGGTTCGTGTTTCATAGCTCATTTGCTTTTGCGTATCAGGCAAAAACCCTGAGTAGTGTGATAAGTTAAGAATCATTAAGTTAACACAAGCTAGATTACTAGCCGATGTTACGTGTAATGTCATAACCCTGAGAAATAATGACTTAACTAGTCAGCAAGCTCTCAGAATCTCAGTTGGTTAAAAGCAGTTGAGATTGTCAAAAAAAACGTTAATTCCTCACGGCAGTCGGTTACACTGGCTCCCGGTACAGTCTTAGAAACGTTGCAATTTTAGTAAAAAAAGAGGATTTTGCTCTAATGACCATCGCAGTTGGACGCGCGCCCAGTAGAGGGTGGTTTGACGTTCTA
>NZ_CAXTTT010000018.1:24711-70045 GCF_964247315.1 uncultured Nostoc sp. | reverse complement strand
CTGCACCCCGCCCCTGTGCCTCTTTTCAATACCCCATGCCCCTTTATTAAACAGTTGCGATCGCAGCCCCAAGCCATCCAGCAAAGTTTTGCTGCTGTTTGGAGTTAGGATGCTCAACAGGCTTTACCTGATATTTAGTTGGATGTGGTGATGCCAGGGTGATGGAATAAGTACGCAGTTCGTCTTGGTGGAAAACTGCGACTTGGATGGTATCGTTTGGTTGGTAATCTTTCAGGCGATCGCTTAAGCCACCCGCTGTTACCTTAATCCGATCAATTGCTAACAACTCATCACCTGCATCAATTCCCTCTACTTGTGCAGGTGAACCAGTCTCCACAAACTTAACCATCTCCCGCCCATTCTCTGTATTTGTTCTCACGCCCAGGTAAGGTTCTTCTTGCTGTTCGGCTACCAACTGTAAGCCAAAGGGTTCTAAATACTGATTGAAAGGCAAATCATCAGTACTATCAATGTAGTGTTTAAAGAAATCAGTCAAATCGATTCCGGCAACAGATTCGATAACTTCTTGCAACTGTTCTGGGGTATAACCAATTTCAGCTTGCCCAAATTGCTGCCACATTTTCAGCATCACGTCATCGAGGGAGCGCTGATTGTTGTGAGTAGAGCGAATCAGCAAATCCAGCAGCAACGATACCATTTCTCCTTTTAAATAATAGGAAATTTGGGAATTACCGCTATTGGCATCTGGGCGATAGAGTTTTATCCAGGCATCAAAACTCGACTCGGAAACGGGTTGTACCTTGCGCCCTGGTGTCATTTCATATCTGGTAATTTCCTTACCCAAGTTATTCAAATACGACTTAACATCAAAAATTCCTGCCCGCAAAGGAATTAACAAGTCATAGTAACTAGTAGTGCCCTCACAAAACCACAATGATGGTGTGTAGTTTTCTTGGTCGTAATCAAAAACCTCTAATGCTTTTGGGCGAATTCGCTTGACATTCCACAAGTGAAAGAACTCGTGTGCAACTAATTGAAGAAAGCGATGGTACTTATCCTGAGCGCGAAACCCAAAACGTTGGTAAATTAAGGAGCAAGAGTCTTTATGCTCCAAACCGCCAAAAGCTTGGCTAAATAAATGTAGCAGAAACACATATCGTTCATAAGGCAAACCGCCGAACATCTGCGCTTCTACTTGAATAATTTTTTGGATATCAGCAATCATCTGCTGAACTTGGTAATTACCTTGCCCCCAGATTGCCAATTTATGAGGTTTTCCTAATACCTCAAATTTATACAATTGGTGGGAACCAATCTCAAAAGGGGTATCAACCAGAGTATCAAAATCGCTAGCCAAGAAAGTATTCGTTTCCTCAGCAACGGGTGTTAAGGCAGTAGTTACCTGCCATTCCGGCTGTGGTGGTACGATGGTGACGCGAATGGGTTGCTTATCCCAGCCAGATATTCTAAAAAATAGTGCCGCACCATTGAAATAACCGTGGGTAGCATCTAAGTGATTTGTCCGTACCGATAGCTCATTCGCAAAAATGCGGTAACGTACAGTTAATTCTGAAATACCTATTTTCTCTATCTGCCAATGATTTTTAGCGAGCTTTTGCCAATTTAAAGGCTTATTTTCTGCAAAAGCCTCAAAATCCTGTAAATTCTTCGCGTATTCCCGAACTAAATAGGAACCAGGTGTCCACACTGGCAGTTTTAAATCGAGAATCGGTGAGGAATAATCTACAAGGTGTAAAGTAATCTCAAACAGATGGGTTTCTGGTTGGGACATTGCCACCAAGTAATGAATTTTTGGCTCGGTTTCTTGGAGATAAGTGTTGGGGCGAGTTGCTGTTGCTTCAGTCATCTTGTGTACTGAGTCAATAATTAATGGGTAATTTTCCCCATCATGACAAATTTGCTTTTAACATCGCACACAAAACGTCTTTCGTTCATCATCATTCAAAATCTCTGGCGTTAAACTTACAAAGAAGCAAGCTACGCAGAGCGTCTTGTAGAGAATTGGATAAAAAAATCACACTTTGCCAGCCAAGTTCATCAACTGTTTGAAGTTCACAAGATAAGTGATGTTGTTGGCGCTATCAATTTTTATCCACCCTTTTTCATGTAGTTTTTCCATAATTTTGGTGGTTTCTTCAACGCCGATTTCTGTCACCTCTGCTAAATCTTTAAAGGGAATGTTAAAAATTTCTCTTCCTAAGTCTGACTCTTGACCATAGCTTTCACCCAAAGTCACTAGGGTATGGGCGAGTTTGACGGCTGGTGGTGAAGAGCGCATTTGTAAGCGCAGGTTAATTTGTCGCAATCGCCGCACCATCAGTTGCAACATTCGGTGATGTAACTGTGGGTCTTTAAACAATATTTGAATAAACCGCTCTCTGGAGATACTAAGCAACTTCACGGGTGAAAGGGCAATGACATCAGTTGAGCGTGGAGACTCATCCAAAATTGCCATTTCTCCAAAAAAATCGCCACGCCCAAAAATTGCCAGAGCTACTGAATCTTCCCCGACGGTACGCCGGACTTTGACCCAACCAGAAACCACGAAGTAAACGGCGTTACCCCAGGCATCTTCCATCACAACGGCTCGCCCAGATGGATATTCATGTTCAATTGCAACCTTGAGTAGCCATTCCAATGTCTGTGGATTGGCTGTACTCATTAAGGGGAAAAGTTCACTAAAAACCTCAGTTAGCATGAAATATTTGCAACAATAGGATTTAAGAGCGGGAAACTAACTTTGCTACTATTAAGTTTGTTTAAACCGTAATCTTACTCAGAATACGATCGCAAAATTTGTATTTATTTAGAGATAAATCTCTAAGCTTTATTAGTCTAGGATTCCATTACAACATAACAATTATGTATGCGAACGAAATCAGCGTTTTCACTTACTGACGGATGATTTACTCTTTGTTTGTCGATTGCTATCTAGTGCCAGTATTTTGATCTGTTGGTCTAAATTTTTCACTAATTGATTCAGTGCAACTAAAGCCTCTAATTGCTGAGAATCAAGGCTAGGATTCAGTAAAAGTCGTTCTTGTAGTTCATGTAACTTGATGCTTAGTTGCTGAGAAATTCCTAAAGCATCGCGGCCTAGACGTGTTAACTGTTGTTGTTGATAGAATTTTAATGCTGCTCCCCGCAATACTTGGAGTGTTGCCTCTTCGCCGTAGATTCCCGGCATGACTCGCAAGCGTAATAATAATCGATTTTTTTGATATACGTATTCCTTTTCTACCTGTTTTGGTTCTGCAACCGTGATTATAGGCAGGGAAGCAAACCGCTTTAATTCATTCAGTACTCCTTGGAAAACTGAGAGCGGCAGTTTTTCTAAGACAGACTGCAAAACTCCATTGTCACTCCACAGTATTCTGCCTTCATAAGCTTGTCTTTCTAAGTACAGACGACCAATTCCCCCAGCCAAGATTCGCCCTAGTAATTCTTCTAATAATTTCTTTGGTGGTAGTAGTTTTAGCAACTCAATCTGACTCAGTAGTTCGCAAGCTTGTGTGGGAAAAATAGGTAAATTGTTTGATGATGTGGCTTCAGAATTCTCTTCCTGTTGAGTTCTGGAAATAGGGGTCAAGAACGTTGTAGTTTGAAATGATTGGTCTAGCTCTGGGATCGGAGGCAAGTCTATCTGCTGTCCAGAATTTTGATGTTTTTGTGTCTGAAATACCATCAATATTGGTTGTTGATTTGATTCCGAGTCGGCATCTAGGGAAGGACTAGGTGTGTCAGCAATTGTAGCTGGGCTATTGGTTGGGAGAAAGTCCACTGTTGCCTGATGCAATTTAGCATCTAGCTGGGATGTATTCTTATGGTTAAGGTAGGCTGAAAGTATTCTGCGGTGGGCATCGGCTGCGATCGCCTCAATCACCATTGTGCAATTGATATAAGACAAAATGCGACCAACATAATCTAGGGCTTCGCTGTCTTCTGGATAAACCATACCTAGCAAGAGGTTTTTGTCTTTTAATCCAAAGGGCAAAATCTGGTGGTAGAGGCAAGCTTCAAAGGACAAAAGATTATCAATCAGGTAGAATATTTGTTCGCGATCGCCTCCTTCTTCCCACCTAGTTTGAGGGGCAGTTAGCATTTGCTGTCCATTTGCTGCGGTATCATTTAGTTCGCCCTTTGAAGACAACATAGATTTGATTTGTTGGTGTTTACTTATATTTTGCCTCTAATTCAATAAGTAGTTAATAAAGATACTTTGTTATATTATATAAATTTCAATTATATATACTTAAGTAATTGTAAGTAGAAGATGAATTTTAGATTATAGGCTAGGGATAATACTGAGGATTGCGAAAAAGAGTGCTGTACATGGATAGCGGGGCGTTGAGCTAGTGCTGAGTTTTGTTTATCTCCTTGTCTCTCATTTTTCTGCCTTCTCTGCTCCCCACTCCCCCATGCTCCATTTTCCACTACAGGCTACTCTTGAGTTCTTAAAGCTTGGGCTGCAAGATAGACTTTCGTCCATTCGCCTAACACTTGATGGGTTTTGAGTTTTAACTGCTGGGCTATGGCTTCTATTGAATTACCCGCTCTCCGCAAATCTAGAATTTGTCGTCCTAGAGGAGTCAATTTTTCATCAAGTTGCTGCCATTGGTTTTGGGTTAATCCCAAGTTATGTTCTTGCAAGGAAATTGAGAGCCAGTTGTCTACGAGCTCTGGATTACCTTTGAGAGCAAAAACACGTACAGCATGGTAACTAATTTTTTCTCGCAGACGGTAGACTTCTTTAGTTGGCTTATTTAGTCTTTTGGAAATCTCTTCCTGGGACTTACCTTGCAGATACAGCCGTAGCCATTCCACTGCTTCTATACCGAGATTTTCTTGTAAATAATTTTCAAATTCTTTTTGTACTGATTGGCGCAGCCCCTGTTGTTCCTCTAGTTGTTGTGCCTCTTGATATTCTGCGATCGCCTGACTATCGACTAAGTTAACTCGATTGTCACTGTCCTCTGTAAGAACTTCTTCTGACACTAGTCTAACCAAGTCACGGCCCGGTACTTGGGTTAAACCACCGCGCTGAGTACGACGCAAATAATTCACAAACCGGTAAGCTAATAGGGGTTGATTCCGTACTGGGCGCAGACAATATTCTTCTACACTGGCAAATAGCAGAGCATCCCCCAATCGTCTATCGGTTGTATATTTGGCAATATCAACCATTTGTTGTTGCATCTGACTGTCGCTTTGGAGTAACTCTTGGAGTACTTCTTGTAATACATCCATTACACTACGCTGGCGATCGCGACTGAGGGAAACCCAAGTCTGAATCTTATTCCGTAATGTTACTAAACTCCCCAATCGGGTTATCAAGTTGCGATATGCACGTTCTCGCCCCAGTCCCAAGTAGCGTTGACGTAAAATTCTCCAGCGATATTCCATCGCTTGCTTGGCGATATCGAGTTCTTTAGGATTAAACAGATCGAACCGTTTTGAGTCAGATCCCAACAGCCAGAGAATAATGCTTTGCCTCGCGGCTTCATTTTGGTCTGGACATTCCACAGCCAAGCGCTTTTGCCAATCTAGAGCCAGTTTTTCCACATCCATTGTCATAGTGAGATTGCATTCCTCGAAACTCAATTTTGAAGTTTGCATCACAACCCCCATTCGCCCCACCTAATTGTTTAACTGGCAGCTGCCCCAGATTTCATGAGTTTCATGAAAATAGCTCAGTGATTCTACTTTTATTACGTGTGAATTCACTAAAATTATGCAGAAATTTCTATATTGATGTTTTGCTTTAAATCCAAAATTACTAAAAGCCATGTATATCATGCATTTGGAGCAATTCTATTAATTGAAGCATTTTGTAAAGTTATGTTTTGTAGTTGAGAACAGAAATCTGCTTAAATTGGTGAGGATACACCTTGCACGAAATGGATCGGGTAAATCTAACATTTTGTAACAGCATAGAGGAACGAATCTAATTTAACTCAATGTTAGACGTTATTCCACCCGTATAAATTTCAACTCTCTACAACTCCTTACGTAGTAGAATACTTAGTTAAATCTAAATATCCTTGGTATTAATGAGATTTTGCCCTAGAAAATTCCCCAACCCCTGTGATGAATTGACTTAATTCCCTGTTTTTTAAAGATGATCGCGCTTTCGCTAAATCGTATTAAGTCACATTTTCTGATATTTGTTGGTTTTATTAAGTGTATCTACGGTAATTAGCGGTTTTAGAGGTTGTTTATTTGGTAAGTAGTTGTATAAAATCTTAGAGAAATACTATTGCTATAGCGTGGAATTAGTCTCAGTATCCTATGTGGGGATGTCTACGACGGGCTACGCCTACGCTATTCTGGATAGTAGGGATTGATAGGCGAATTGATTTTTTTTAAACCAGCTTCAGTCACAACTACACCTTTAATATTGCTAAGTTTTTCTTAAAGCTTTTATATTCCTAAAAATGAATAGTCAACAGTCAATATTGGTTTTGACTATTGACTTTGACTGTTGCTTTGCTTCTGCTTCAAAATTCAACTTATGCAAAATCTAAAAACAGAAAGAATGTAATTCTCTAAAGTTCTGATAATCAGAAGCCTGACAAGAAACTTCTCTTTAAATTCATTTATGGGAATTTTTTGTTTTGAATTCCCCCGCAGGAGGTTAAATCTATCGATTGTTCGATCTAACAATGGGATTTTCTACAGATTCTCGATAACCTTGGACTTGTTCTGTGTAGGCAATTGGTAGAACAGCTTCAACGTTTTCATGGGGACGAGGAATAATCACCCAGGATTCTAGGGTACCGCCATAAACATTTTCTGCGGCTTCAATACCGGCAGCCATAGCGGCTTTTACTTCAGAAACATCGCCACGAATATTAACTGTAAAACGAGCGCTACCTACTCTGATATAACCAACAAGGGTAACTCGACCAGCTTTTACCATCGCATCTGCTGCTGCTAGCACCGCAGGAAAACCTTTCGTTTCAAGTGCTCCAATTGCCTGTAATGACATTATTAATCTCCTGTATGAATAAACTGGGGGCTACAAGTTAATTGTACGAAGCTTCGCTACAGATAATGAATAGCAAAATTGCTTAGAAGATGCGGAAAGGTTCTGATTCCTCAGTAAAATGGATTGGTAATATGGTTTCGATATTTTCTGGGGGATTGGGAACGATGTAGTAGGTAATTACTGTACCAACTTTTACTTCCTCTCCAGCTGCGATTCCGGCTTCAACAGCTCTATTTACTTCAGAAACGTGTCCCCGGACGGCGACTAACAAGCGAGCGCTTTCCGCTTGACCATAATACACAATTGTGACTTCGGCAGCTTTGACCATTGCATCTGCTGCTGCTAAGACACTCGGAAAACCTAAAGTTTCAATTACGCCAACCGCCATTGGCATGGCATTAGCTCCTAGATTAAGGGATAAGCGATTTTAATTGTACGTGGCTTTAGTCCCAATTTTGACATTTTGGAAAACTTTCTTTGATGCCATATTTTTTGGGGAGGTAGAGAGGCGATTAATCGCGTCTTTTGGGAGTTAGAATATTTTGATAACTCACTGGTTTATGTTTTATATATTACAAATAATACCTCAGCATCTTAGATTGTGTAACTTTATTGTTTAACAAAATCAGTTATGGGTGGAAGCAAGCTAGTACGATAAACTGAAATTTATGTTTCCGAATTTTCTTCCTACAGCAGTTGGGCAACTCACAGAATCTACTTCGATCGCACTAGCTCGGAGTATTCAAACAACTGCGATCGCTACTCCTTTAACTAATCAACCAATTACCACAACATTTGTCAAGCAAGGGTGTGGTGGAACTCCGATTTTATTAATTCATGGCTTTGACAGTTCTGTATTAGAATTTCGGCGGCTTTTGCCATTACTTTCTGAAGATAATGAAACGTGGGCAGTGGATTTGCTGGGTTTTGGATTTACAGATAGACTTTCAGGAATTGCCTATAGCCCAACTGCGATTAAAACCCATCTTTATTATTTCTGGAAAAGCCTAATTAACCAACCTGTAATTTTGGTGGGCGCTTCGATGGGGGGTGCGACAGCGATTGATTTTACGCTGACTTATCCAGAAGTGGTAGAAAAGCTGGTGTTAATTGATAGTGCGGGGTTAGCAGGTGGTTCGCCATTGAGCAAATTCATGTTTCCCCCATTAGATTATTTAGCAGCTCAGTTTTTGAGTAATATGAAGGTGCGCGATCGCGTTTCTCGCATTGGATATAAAAATCAAACTCTTGCCTCTATCGATGCGTTATTTTGTGGGGCATTACACTTACAAATGCCGAGTTGGCATCAAGCTCTAATTTCTTTCACTAAAAGTGGTGGTTACAGTGCTTTTAGACTTGAGACAATATCACAAATTATGCAACAAACGCTAATTTTATGGGGCGATTCCGATAAAATTTTGGGTATTAGGGATGCCATAAGATTTAATAGAGCAATTCCACACAGTACCCTCGTCTGGATTCAATATTGTGGTCATCTCCCACACCTAGAACAACCACAAATTACCGCACAGCATATTTTAGACTTTCGATAATTGTAGTTCAAACCTAAGAAATCTTATGCATCTCTTGCACCTTATTGGATGTATTTGGGGAGAACGTCTTAAAAAAATACGAGGGTATACTGTGGCGGAAGTTTGCCTACCTTTGACAAGGGGCAAAATCCCCTTGTCTGGTTAATCGTGGCTAGCTGGATTTGTGCCAAGCTGTACTAGTCAAGTAACCACATCTCATTAGAACTCTCAGGATACTCATTTGGTTGATTTTGTGGTTGATTCTGAGCTAGTGGTTGCGATGACCGATGTGATTTTTTGTAGTTAAGTGGATTGTAGTGGTCTTTTACTGGTTTTATAGCACTAGTTTCTTTTACAACACTACCAGCATACTCATCTGGTTGATTTTGAGCTACTCTTTCTGATGAAAGATGTGATTTTTTGTAGTTATATGGATTGTAGTGTTCTTTTACTGGTTTTATAGCACTAGTTTCTTTTACAGCGACAGCAAGTTTAGAATTATCTTCTGCTATTTGTTTTAAAGCATTAATTTCTTCTATCAGATGGGAATTCGCTTCTGCTAGTTGCAGTGCTGTTTTTTTGGTTTCATCAAGTTCTTTTGTTAGCTGTTCTAGTAATGATTTTTGTTCGGATACAAATGTTTTTTGTTTAGATAATTTTGATTGCAAATCAGCAATCTCTTGTTCAAGAGATGCTTCTTTTTCGTGGCTTGTTTCTAGATTACTTGTCAATTCTTTGACAGTTACTTCTAAATCAGCTTTAGTGGGACTTGTACGCTTAGTAGAAGTTGGCTCAAGTGTTTGTGCTGACGATTCCTCATCAGATGCAGCCTGTTCTTCGGCAATTTTTTCTGCTGTAACTTCGATCGCAGATTCACCTTCTGGGGGTGTAAATTTTTGTGCCTCTTCTTGTAGTAAGTCAGAGAGACTTTGTTTCCTAGCCATTATTATTTTCTCCAATCACGCTGTAATTCATCAGCTGCACGGCGGTAGTCTAATTCCGCCTCCCGTGCATTTCCTCCTCGCCATTGAGTAATCGCTACACCTTCGAGTGCTGCTCGTTCATGAGCTTTATAGGCACGGATGAAGGTATTACAAGTAGGAATACCTAAGCGAGTCAGAGTGTTTTTCGCTTCTTGTGCTTCCCCCAGACTGCGCGTATCGACTTTGGTGAGCAATACCCGATGGGGGGTTCCCACTGGGATGACGGCTTCCTTGACTGTTTCCACGAGGATTGCTAAATCCATTGCGGCTGGGGGTGTAGGCAAAACTAGATAATCTGCGATCGCAACTACCGCCACTAATGCTTCAGAGCGTAGCGCGGGAGGTGTATCTACCACTACTAAATCGTAACCTGTTATCTTTGCTAAATCACCTAAAAGTGTAGGATCTGTTTCTTGAGATAAATCAAATCCCATTCCCTGCTGACTCCGCCCAAACCACCAACTGGCAGAACCTTGAATATCTGCATCAATCAGCAGCACCTTTTTTTTCTTCGCAAAGTTTGCAGCCAGATTGACTGCGGTAGTCGTTTTACCGACTCCTCCTTTACCGTTGAGAATAGCGATGATTTTTGGCACTGCTTGCTTCCGATGCTGCCTTTTGAGTGCTGAGTTCTGAGTGCTGAGTGCTGAGTTAGGAGTAGAAACGCGATTAATCGCGTCTGTACAAGAGTTTTTATTATTCTCTTTGTCTTCTTTTTCAGTCCCCAGTTTCCAGTTCCTAGTCCCCAATGATGAATATACCGCTTTCTGTAACCCTAAGTAACATGAAAAGTCGTAACAATAAAATTCAGAAGCCATCAACTCCACAAAATTCTATGACAACAACTTACAATCTGCCCGATGGGCCTCAAATGCCGCGCTGGCTGCGGATGATTAAGTTTATTAGTCAGCCACTGAAATATGTGGATGATTTTGCCCAAACTTACGGTGACACTTTCACGATCAGGAGTAATAGTTCTAATAACCATCTTGTGTATTTTAGTCAACCCCAAGCGCTTGAGCAGATTTTTACTGCTGATTCTAGGCATTTTGAGGTTGGCAGGGGGAACATAGGACTAAAATTTTTACTTGGCGATCGCTCCTTTATGTTAGCGGATGGCGATCGCCACCAGCGCCAACGGCAATTATTAGCTCCTCCCTTTCATGGCGAAAGAATGCGGGCTTACGGCGAGGAAATTCGGGAAATAACCCGACAAGTGAGTAATGAATGGCAAACTGGCAAGCCTTTTAATATCCGTAAGTCGATGCAAGAAATCACCTTGCGTGTTATTTTACGGGTCGTATTTGGTTTAAATGATGGACAGCTTTTTGAAGAACTGAGGCGATCGCTAAGTGATTTACTAGATTTCATCACTTCGTCCGTAATGTCCAGCGCCTTCTTCTTCCAATTCATGCAAAAAGATTTCGGTGCATGGAGTCCGTGGGGCTGGATTCTGCAACAACGGCAAAAAATTGATCGACTGATTTATGCTTTACTTCGAGAACGTCGGGCTGAACTCGATCAAAATCGCCAAGATATCCTGAGTTTGATGATGGCGGCTCGTTATGAAGATGGTCAAGGGATGTCAGATGAAGAATTACACGACGAGTTAATGACGCTGCTAGTTGCGGGACATGAAACTACCGCTTCGGCATTAACATGGGCTTTTTACTGGATTGACCATTTACCAGAGGTGCGTGAGAAGTTGCAAAAGGAACTCAACACCATTGGAATTAACCCCGATTTGAGTAGTGTAGCTAAATTGCCCTATTTAACAGCAGTTTGCCAAGAAACATTGCGAATTTACCCAATCGTCATGACTGCTTTTGTGCGGATAGTGAAGACGCCAATTACAATTATGGGCTACGAATTGCGAGAAGGAATGGTAATAGTCCCCAGTATTTATTTAGCGCATCATCGAGAAGAAGTTTATCCACAATCCAAGCAGTTCAAACCAGAACGCTTTTTAGGAAAACAATATTCACCTTATGAATATTTACCCTTTGGTGGCGGTAATCGTCGCTGTATTGGAATGGCATTTGCCCAGTATGAAATGAAAATTGTCTTGGCAACTGTTTTGTCAGAACTTCAAGTTTCGCTAGTGAATAAACGTCCCGTGCGTCCTGTGCGCCGTGGGTTAACTTTAGCTGCACCAGCCGGAATGCGGATGGTTGCAACACCTCAAGTAAAGCGTGCAAATACATCAGCGTTAGTTTAGGCAACTAGGGTGGGCATTTTAATCCCCACCCTACTATGAGGTAATAACTATGACAAAACTCGAATTACAAAATCATCAAGTTTGGCGAGATTTAAGTGAAATATTAGAAACTTTAGATGCTAATGCTCTTGTGAAAAAACATTTAGAACTATCTGATTATAAAATATGCGGCTACTGGGATGAACAAGATAAATATTATGAAACAATTACTTTGCCTCGTACCCTAGAATCTGAATTAATTAGTAGCTCTATTGGCGTTACATACAAAAAACGTTTTTTACAACTAAAGTTTTTCCTTATAGCTTCTGCTGTTGATGGCACTAAAAAGCTAGGTGAGTTGGTTCTTATTTACAATGAAAATTTAGAGTTTATTGATGAAAATTGGCTTTTAGATATCGATTCTCCAACGCTTGAGATACAATTCTGAGGTCTAGCAAAATTTATAGATTCTCATCGCGTCTAGACTTGACAGCAAGCCAACTAATGTAGCAAGATGCATTTAAGTCCCTTTCGTCCCACATCTCGAAGTGGGTAGGAGGCAATGCATGATTGGCAGTATTTCTTTAACCACGATCGCAGCAATTTAAATCAAGGCACTTACCGCATCTTTGAGCCGGAGTGGAAAGCAGAGATTATCCACTGGTTCAGCCAAAAGGATGTAGATAAGCAGCAGAAAGAAGATTTTATCCAAGCTTTAATAGATTTTGATGACGGTTGCGGCGATTTTTATCGGTATCGCGCCTATTTCTTGGCCGCTGACGCTTTATCCCAGTTCCCAGAATGTAGTTTGGGTGATGCAATTGTAGAACAACTGCTCAAATGGAGTTATGCCTATTTTCGGCAAGATAAAAGCAATTGGCAGATACTACCAAAACCATTGGTGAAGACAGCAAGAAAAACGCTGGAATTAACCGATAGAAAACGGGTAATTGCTGCTTTTGTGCATTTGGTTCATACTACTGAAACTCGTTCGATTCTCCGAGTTGCAGCCGAAAAGTTAGGAAAACTCGATCCGGGTAATAAAAGTGCGATCGCAGCTTTATTACTCCTAATGAAGCAAGATAAATATGACTATTGGTGGTTTGGAATTGGTAGTTTAGGGAAAATTGGCTATGGCAATGAAACTGCGATCGCTGCTTTAATCCAATTTATTAAGATGAAGCCTGATGAAATTACAAATGAGTGGTTGACTCTAGAAGACATATATCAGGGTGCGATTACAGCTTTAGGAAAAATAGCTTATGGCAATGAAATTGCGATCGCTACCCTAATTGATTTCATCCAAAAATACAAAGATGACGTGGTTTCTTCATGTGCGGCTGCGGCTTTGTGGGGCATTGATCCAGGTAATGCAATAGTGTTAAATACTTTAGTCCAGATTCTCGAAACTACCGAGAATACATATTTGCTCGATATGTCTGTTAGATATTTGATGGTAATTGATCCAGGTAACAAAGCTGCAATTACTATTTTAACTGAGAGAATTAAAATCACTGAGAATGAATTTTTCCGTTGTAAGGCTGCTTTATGTCTAGGAAAATTCGATTCAGGTAATAGAGTAGCAATCACCACTTTATCCAAAATACTTGAAACGGCTGAGGAAGAAGGTGTGTATTTTCATGCAGCAGATATACTAGCACCAACTAATGACTATCAGCAGCAAATAATTAAAGCCATGTGGAAAATGGTTAATTTAAAAGATGAACGTACATCTCTATATGCGCTCTTTATCTTGCTGGAAATAGATTCTAATAATCAACAGGCGTTTGATACTCTAATTCGGCTATTGAACACTACAAAGCATGAATCAATTTTGACAAGTGCTGCTTATAGCTTACAACAATTTAACCTAAGTAGAAAATTAGAAGCAGAGAAGCTAAATGAACTAATCGCCGTCTTTATCAGATTCATTCAAACCCATCATTATCTTGAAGTTGAGGAAGATGAAAATGAAGATTTATTTCCTTTGGAGTGGCTATCCTATGAATCCTGTCTTTTAGATATAGCTGATGATTTGATAAGCATCATCCAAAGCGAACATTTACCACAAGTAGTCATAAGCATAAAAGATTATCTGAGTGAACAGTTCTACAAAAACAGTTCATATCGCTATGAAGCCGTGTTTAACATTATCTGGCATTGTGCCGAAAATCTGACTTACCCAGATTTCTACAAAGCAATGAACTAAACAATAAGCGCAGAGTTATTTCTCTTCTTCCGCGTTTCTCTGCGCTTCCCTCCGGGTTCCTTTGCGTTAACAAACAGAAAATTGATACTCATCGCGGGATTATAGCCTAGCATAAAAGATATTTCCTAAAGCTGTAATGCATCTAGAAGATACACTTTAAATTAGACAACAAGTAATCAGTTTTAAAGTTTTACAATTTTAAGTATCTCGTCACGTGCTTCTTCAGGCGATTTCCCTTTTGTATAAACAACGAACTTTGCTAAATCATAATTTGAATGATGCTTAACAAAATATTCGTTCAAATCAAACCCATTACTAACAATTCCACCATTACGTTCGTTAAGTATTTGGATAGATTCTTTTAAATCTGGAGAAGGAAGAATCAACACAACATTTATATATAGCTCTAAAACTTGTTGCACCCGTTTGAAAAGTTCCTCATCTTCATAAACAGAATGGCCTGCACCAAAATCAATAACACAATTGTTATATTCCGAAAGTACTCTTTCAACTGCGTAGGCTTCAAAGGGTTTCCAATAACGATAAATACCTTGAAATCCTTCTTTTTCTCTTATTTGCTTTGCCAACTGCTCATCATAATTTATTTCCTTATAATAATCCAATCGTACATCGTCCATAGAACACTGTGGAATCCCTAACTTCTGAGTAAGGAGTCTTCCAAGGGTGCTTTTACCTGTACTAATTGGCCCAATAAGAATAATATCTGAAATTTTACGACTCATTTTAAAAAGCCTGAAGATTAGAAACAACTCTGCTCAAATAAATAAGGCTTAGTTAGTTATAACTTCAACTCTTCACTCATCCGTTGTTCCAGCACATCCAATAACCCATCCACATCCTTCCCAGCTTGCTCAAAACAAATCGGTGGTGCTGGTTCCGGTGCAAACTGAATTAACTTAATTTCCCCCTTCCCAATCCCAATCATCACAACTTCCACTTCCGGCTTGTGATTCTCAACAATTCCCAAAATTTCCTGAAGCCGATTCTCAACCTTAATATTTAAATTCTCTATCTGCTCTTTCGGACAATAAACAAAATGCGGCGCTGGTTGCAAATCAATACCAACAGTACCTTGACTGTCACCATTTGCTAACCACAATCCCCAAAACAGCGCTGCCAACTCTTGCTGATTTGCTTTGACAAACTTATCCAGCTGGCGACGCCACTTGTTATCACCTGATTCTGGTTGACTATTACCAAAAAACATAAATAATTCGTAATTCGTAATTAAGACAGAAAGAAGGGGCGAAAGTTATCTTAAGCCTGATTGTACACGCCAGAGACTAGAATAAATACCGTCTTTCTCTAGCAATTGCTGATGGGTTCCCGACTCTACTAATTTCCCATATTCCATGACATAAATGCAATCGGCATTGCGGATGGTGGAAAGACGATGAGCGATCGCAATTGTAGTTCTATCTACTGTAATCCGTTCTAGCGATCGCTGGATTGCTGCTTCTGTTTCATTATCCACCGCCGAGGTCGCTTCGTCTAAAATCAGAATCGGGGGATTCTTTAAGACTGCACGGGCGATCGCAATCCGTTGTCTTTGTCCACCAGATAACTTTTGTCCTCTTTCCCCCACAATTGTCTCATAACCTTCGGGCAATTCAATAATAAATTCGTGCGCCTCGGCTATCTTCGCCGCCGTGATGATTTCTTGCTCTGTAGTCTCAAAGCTACCATAAGCAATATTCTCCGCTACAGTGCCATGAAATAGAAAGACATCTTGACTCACCAAACCGATACAGCGGCGTAAATCTTGTAAATTCAAACTTTCTAAATCAATGCCATCGAGAGTAATGCTTCCAGCTTGCACCTCATACAACCGCAACAAGAGTTTAACTAAAGTACTTTTACCAGAACCAGTTGAACCGACAATCGCAATGGTTTTTCCCGCCGGAATATCCAAAGACAGATTTTTAATTACTGGAAATCTATCTTTATAGGCAAAATAAACATTTTTAAATTGCACTTCACCGCGCACTTCATTCACAGGTAATGCCACATCACCTGTATGAATGGCAATAGGAGTATCCAATAAATTCATGACTCGATTAGTGGAAGCCATTGCCCTTTGATATTGGTCAAATGTTTCGCCTAATCTAGTTAAAGGCCATAGCAATCGCTGAATTAAAAATACTAATACGCTGTAAGTACCTACAGACATTGCTCCAGAAACTGCGGCCATCCCGCCATATAAAAGTAATGCAGTGAAACCCACCAAGATTAGCATCCGAATTAGCGGCACAAAAGCAGCAGAAAGAGTAATTGCCTTCCTATTACTGCGGCGATAAGCGTCACTATCTAATTCCAAACGAGAGGCTTCATAAGTTTCGGCAGTGAAACTTTTAATAGTAGTAATTCCGCTAATATTATTTGATAACCGCGAATTGAGAAAACCTACCTTTTCGCGGACATCAGCGTAGCGAGGCGCAAGTAGTCGTTGGTAGGCAAAAGAACCCCAGAGGATAAATGGCATCGGTGACAAAGCCATCCACGCTACACTAGGAGCCAAAATAAAGAAAGCAGCGCCAATAATTAGAACAGTTGCGGAAACTTGGATGATATCATTTGCTCCACCATCCAAAAACCGCTCTAATTGGTTAATATCATCACTGAGGATAGACATTAAACCGCCAGTGCTGCGTTCTTCAAAATAAGCCAATTCCAACTCTTGCAAATGTTTGTATGCATCCAAACGCAAGTCATGCTGAATATTCTGAGCCAAATTCCGCCAAAGTCGAGCGTAGGCGTACTCAAAAACCGATTCTAGTATCCAAATGATCACAGTGAGGAAAGAAATAATCAAAAATTGTCCAAAGACATCCCGTACCCCTAACTGTGCAATTATGGAATCCTGTTGCTTGACTACCACATCCACTGCTACGCCAATTAAGCCGGGTGGTGCTAGGTCGAAAAATTTATTGAGGATAGAATAAGTAGTCGCCAGCCAAATTTGTTTGCGATACTGGTGTCCGTACTCAAGCAAACGCTGGAGAGGATACGTTGAATGTTTACGCCTTCTTGATGCCCGATGAGATTTTAATACAGTAGCCACGGCTTTTTGCGGTTTCGTGTGACTGATATTACCACGGAACAAAGTCTTGAGTCCTAAGTCCTGAGTCTGAAGATTCATTTAGACAGAACTAATGAGAACTATATTCGATGTACCAAAATTCAAAGGCGAATAGCCGATCGGGAACGAGAACATCTTGCTAAAAGAAAGAAAAGTTGTTAGGAAAGCCTTAAATAATACTCAAAGAAGAAATAAAAGCAAAAATGTGAGAAAAAACCCACCTCCTAAGAATCGATATGATAGAAAAGTAAACAAAATTTAAAAATTATTTATCGAATGGTAGATCAATTATCTGGCTTGTCCAAGGTCAAAAATTCAATAACACAAAAACTCTTCTTGGGTAATGAACCAAATGCGGAGTTAATTGCAATTCTCACCGTTTACTTTGTCCAAGGAATTTTAGGGTTATCGCGTCTAGCCGTTAGCTTTTTTCTCAAAGATGAACTACTCCTGAGTCCAGTCCAGGTATCGGCGCTATTGGGAATTGTCTTCCTACCTTGGATGATCAAGCCGGTATTTGGTTTTATCTCTGATGGCTTGCCTATATTTGGCTATCGTCGCCGTCCTTACTTGATTTTATCCGGGATATTGGGAACTGCTTCTTGGATAAGTCTGGCCACAATAGTTCATACTAGCTGGGCAGCTACATTAGCGATCGCTCTAGGTTCTCTCTCCGTCGCCATGAGTGATGTCATCGTTGACTCGCTGGTTGTGGAACGAGCCAGGGGCGAATCGCAAGCAAAAGCCGGTTCACTACAATCTCTGTGCTGGGGTGCTTCGGCGATCGGAGGTTTAATAACAGCCTACTTTAGCGGTCTGCTGCTCCAATACTTTACTACCCGTACCGTCTTTGGGATTACCGCTTTATTTCCTCTGATCGTTTCAGGGGTGGCTTGGTTAATTGCTGAGTCCCCTGTTAGCAAAGATGCTCAAGATAGTAATCAGACCAACTCTTTACCAATCAAACATCAGCTGGGGCAGCTACGCCAAGCCATAAGCCAAAAAACAATTTGGCTACCAACGGCGTTTATCTTCATCTGGCAAGCTACCCCAAATGCTGACTCAGCCTTTTTCTACTTCACTACCAACGAACTCCACTTTGAACCAGAATTTTTGGGGCGGGTGCATTTGGTAACAAGTTTCGCTTCTTTAGCAGGTGTTTGGATTTTTCAACGTTTCCTTAAAAGCATTCCTTTTCGCGTGATTTTTGCTTGGAGTACTGTCCTTTCGTCAATTTTGGGGATGACGATGCTGTTGTTGGTGACTCACACAAACAGGCTATTGGGTATAGATGACCACTGGTTTAGTTTGGGTGATAGCCTGATTCTGACTGTGATGGGGAAAATTGCCTTTATGCAAGTGATGGTGCTAGCAGCAAGGCTTTGTCCTTCTGGTGTAGAAGCAACATTATTTGCCTTATTAATGTCAGTGTTTAATTCAGCAGGAAGCGTTTCTCATGCATTCGGGGCATTAATCACTTATTGGCTGGGGATCACTGCAACCAACTTTGAGTCACTTTGGATCTTGGTGGTAATTACTAACCTCAGTACGCTGTTACCCCTACCATTTATCAACTGGCTACCTGCTGCTGAGGAGCAAACTGAGACACTCAAAAATGAGGAACAATCATTTTCGCCTGATTTGATGTCTGAGTTGGTACTGAGAGAACCAAAGTCAGAAATATTAGAATAGTACACCTCTTGCACGAATGCAAAACTAGCCCTCATCCCCCAACCCCTTCTCCCAAAATTGGGAGAAGGGGAGACAATTTCAAAGTCCCTCTCCCAAGCTTGGGAGAGGGATTTAGGGTGAGGGCTTTTGATTCATGCAAGAAGTCTAGTGTAATACAGCAGTTTTCAAGTAAATGAGGTACAAAGTGCAGGACTCATGCATCAGACAGAAAAAGTTTCACTTCTTTACTCCTGCCCCCTGCCCGATCCCCTATTTGGATGAAACCATTTTTTCGCTGGCAATAATATGCAAATCGATGTTTTTGAGTAAGCGTACCAATTTTTGCGTCAAAGATCCTTTGAGGAGCATTTGCCAGCGCGATCGCTGACTTTCACCAATTACAATTTGGGTAATCCGATATTTCTCGGCGACTTGGGCGATCGCATTAGCTATATTACTGTTGGTAACACGAATAAAACTACCTTCAAATTCCTTACAAAGTTTCTCACAAGTGTGGATATGTAAGCTTTCCTCTTTGGTGAGGAAGCGTTCTGGATCGGCTACGAACAAAGTATAAAGCGGCGCGTTCATATAGTTAGCTAGTCTCGCACCTCGACGTAACAATTGCACTGAGTTGGGATAAGTGGAAACACACACCAAAACCCGCTCGTGAATATTACAAAATTGTCCGTTGGGAGTAGAGGCGATCGCATTTTCTTCCACGTTGTCTGCCACTTCCCGCAAAGCCAACTCCCGCAAAGCAATCAGGTTACGGCGTTGGAAAAAATTATCGAGGGATTGTTGGATTTTTGGCTGTGCGTAAATCTTCCCTTCTAATAACCGTTCTTGCAGTGTTTCCGGTGTGACATCAACTACCACTATTTCATCTGCTTCATCCATAATCCTGTCAGGAACCCGTTCGCGGACTACTACACCTGTAATTCTGGCTACTAGGTCGTTGAGACTTTCTAGATGTTGCACATTCATTGTGGAGTAGACATCAATACCTGCTGCCAAAACTACTTCTACATCTTCGTAGCGCTTTTCGCGTGGAGAACCAGGGACATTGGTATGGGCAAGTTCATCGATTAAGACTAATTGGGGCGATCGCTTTAAAATAGCATCTGTATCCATATCCGTCAGCGTCAACTCACCGCGAGGATATTGCTTACGGGGTATAATTTCGAGTCCCTCTGCCTTTTCAGCTGTCTCTTTGCGTGCGTGGGTTTCCAAAAGTCCAACAACGATATCAATTCCTTCCTGTTTGAATGCGTGTCCCTCTTCCAGCATCCGGTAGGTTTTGCCTACTCCAGGAGCCATACCAATAAAGATTTTATGCTTACCCCGCCGTCGTCCGGGATAAAGCGAGTAACTTGCAGAATTTAAAGGCGCATTCCCAGCCGAACCAATATTAGTATTATCTGACATTTATAGCACTCCTATTGCATGGGAAAACCATCATTGCCAATGCCCCATGACGCCACTTGCTCCACTTGGGGAGACCCCAAGACCGCAGTGGCTCCCCCATGCCCATTTACTGATTTTGCTGACGATTAAAATCTTGCAAATCAAGAGCATAATTCAATCGGAGAACATTGACTCCCGGTTCGCCAAAAATCCATAAAAATCTGCCATCAGTATACTTATTAATTAAACGTAGGATCTCCTCTTCTTTTACTCCCCGCGCACCAGCAACCCGCGTCAATTGCTGCCGTGCTGCTTTAAAGGAAATATGCGGATCTAAACCAGAACCAGAGGTATAAATTATATCAGCTATCGGTTGAAGATTTTCCTCTCGTAATTTATCTGCCTCTTCTAAAATCCGCTTCTGTAGTTCTGGATTGCTTGCCGCGAGATTACTAGCTCCAGATATGCCAGTTGGCTTGGCTTTTTTTCCTTGGCTATATCTAACAGTACTAGGACGAGAATGGAAATATCGCTCAGATGTGAACACCTGACCAATCAAAGCCGAACCAATTGGTTCATTACTTAAATTCCGCATGATGCTGCCATTAGCTTGATAGGGCAAAAAAACTTGACCCACTACAAGAATTACCAACGGATAGATGATTGCAGTCAACAACCAAAGCATTAAAGTTATAAAAATTGCTCTGATGGTTTCTCGAATAATAGCCATAAAAAATTTTCCAATTGCGCCTAGAATTTAATTTTTAATTTTAATTTTTAATTCTTTTGCCCACCTAGCAGGAAATTACAAGATGCTTTAGCAACAGCATAAACAACTAGGGCAGTTACCACATTCAAGCACAGCGGGATAAAAATAGCGAGTGATAGATGTTGTTTATGCCATTGCGACTAAACAAAGGATATCGCCAAAGCAGTACTGAGTAAAAACGATGTTTATTCATATTCTTCTTGTTCCACCTCTCAACAGGTAAAAGTAAAAATGTTTATTATTTTACTTTGGTTAAGATGCGCTTGTTTCCCCATCTTCTCTACTTTTGCTGTCCTTAGAGGATGTTTGAAAAGTCGCAAAATATACTACTAGCACTGGCAAATATAATTTGTGACTATACAGACAAAACCAACTTCTGTGGGTTTGAAAACTTGATTTTCTCTTAGTCCACGGAGGTGGACTAAGCTTTGTCTAATAGCGAATTATATTCGCCTAATACTTTTCAAACATCCACTTAAGCCAAGCCCACAGATGTAATCAGTACATCGATCAACTTAATGGCAATAAACGGTGCAATTACCCCACCTAAGCCGTAAATTAAGATATTACGTTGGAGTAACTGATTAGCTCTCAGCGGTCTAAACCGGACACCCTTTAATGCTAAGGGAATCAAAGCGGGAATAATCAAAGCATTATAAATCAGTGCTGAGAGTACAGCAGATTTAGGGCTAGTCAAATTCATAATATTCATGCTTTGCAGGTTAGCAGCGACAAATATCACTGGGATAATTGCAAAGTATTTAGCAATATCATTAGCGATGGAAAATGTCGTCAATGCTCCGCGAGTAATCAACAATTGTTTACCAATACTAATGAGATCGAGCAGCTTTGTAGGATCGGAGTCCAAATCGACCATGTTGGCAGCTTCTTTTGCCGCTTGCGTTCCTGTATTCATCGCCACGCCGACGTTAGCTTGGGCTAATGCTGGTGCATCGTTAGTTCCATCTCCCGTCATCGCCACCAGTTTACCTGCGGCTTGTTCCTGTTTAATGATGCTGATTTTGTCTTCTGGTGTAGCTTCGGCAATGAAGTCATCAACTCCAGCTTCTTTGGCAATGACAGAAGCGGTAATTCGGTTGTCTCCAGTTAGCATGATGGTACGCACTCCCATCCGTCGCAGTTGCTCAAAGCGATCGCGAATACCAGGTTTAACTATATCTTTGAGATAAATAATCCCATAGATTTCGTTATCTAGGCTGACTGCTAGGGGTGTACCTCCCAAGCGAGAAACTCGTTCGTAGGTAGCATCCAATTCTGGTGTATCGTATCCGTTGCGGGAACGGACAAATCCTTTAATAGCTTCTACAGCTCCCTTTCTGGCTTCATACCCACCAGGTAAATTCGTGCCACTCATCCGGGTTTTGGCGGAAAAACTAATTCCTTCTGCCTGACTGGAGTCAAAATCAAACCGCGCGCCCAATTTTTCTGCCAATCGGACAATAGATTTACCTTCTGGTGTATTGTCAAAGACACTAGCTGCCCAGGCAACATTAACGATTTCTGACATTGAATGACCGTTGAGAGGAATAAACTCTTCCGCCAGACGGTTGCCGAGGGTAATTGTACCTGTCTTGTCAAGAAGTAAAGTGTTGACATCACCACAGGCTTCCACTGCTCGTCCTGATGTGGCAATAACGTTAAATTGGGCAACTCTATCCATACCAGCAATACCGATGGTACTTAGTAAGCCGCCAATGGTGGTAGGAATTAACGCTACTAATAGGGCAATTAAAATTGGGACGCTGACTGGACTGTTGATATAGTAAGCAAGTGCAGGCAAGGTTACTACGACTAACAAAAACACTAAGCTGAGAACTGCCAACAATACGGTGAGGGCAATTTCATTGGGTGTTTTGCTGCGTTCTGCCCCTTCTACTAAGGCAATCATTCGGTCAATAAAGCCTTTGCCTGGGTCAGTCGTGATCCGAATAATTAGTTCATCTGAGATAATCCGCGTCCCACCAGTGACGGAACTAGCAACGTCGGAGCCTGATTCTTTTAACACTGGTGCAGATTCCCCAGTAATTGCTGATTCATCCACTGAGGCAACACCCATGATTACTTCGCCATCGGCGGGGATGATATCGCCAGCAACGACGTAGATGGTATCGCCCTGTTTGAGGCTGATGGATGAAACTTCACTAATTGTGCCATCGGCAGCAAGTTTTTTCGCGATCGCCTCTAACTTTGTTAACCGCAAAGCATCGGCTTGGGCTTTACCCCGTCCTTCTGCCACTGCTTCGGCAAAATTGGCAAACCAAACTGTAAAGAATAAAATCCCCGATAACAAGGCGTTGAAAAGTTGTGGGTTCTTTTGAAGGGCTGGGCCAAATAGGTTGGGATCAATCGTTAGCAATAGGATGATGATTGTCCCTACCCAAACTACAAAGATTACTGGATTTTTGATTGCATACTTAGGGTTGAGTTTGACAAAAGCATCTCTAATTGCCCTTAAGTACAGCCACTTATTATTTGCCCTGGTCTTTTTACGTTTTTGGCGGCGATCGCCACTACGAAAACTTGGGCGTCTAGCTTTGAAGTTAGTTGCCACTTGATTCATGAATAAAGTTTAGGGATGAGAAGTTAGGAGTTAGGAGTTATAGGAACTTCTAATAAAAAAATATCCAACCTGTAGGATGCGTTACTAACGCATCCTACGAAACCGGATAATTTATAAGATAAGGCAGGAGCCAGGAGGAAAGAAGTACAAATGAAAACTTTAATTCTAAGTAATTACCCAGTTAACAAATCAGATACTGGTACGAGACGCGTATGTGCAAGAGATAAACCTTTCTTGCTTTAATCTCACACTTATAAGTCTGGGTTACTCCTTCCTCCTGCCTCCTGAATTATTTGTTGATATCTTCTTAATTTCAAACTTATAACTCATAACTTTTCTAACTGCCAGATGCTAGTTTTAAACCCTCAGCGATGGGGCCTAAAGCCAGAACGGGAAAGAAAGTTAATACTCCCAAAACCAGCGTCACTCCAGCCGCGATCCCAGTGAATACCAGAGAATCAGTTCTTAGGGTAGTAGGGGTTTCTTGTACTTGTTGTTTGCGAGACATCCCGTCAGCTAGCAGCAGGATGGCAATCATCGGTATGTAGCGTCCTCCGATTAAGCTAACTAAAGTACTCAAGTTCCACCACAGGCTCTTATCTTCCAAGCCCTCTAAGCCCGAACCATTATTTGCTGCTGCTGAGGCATATTCATAAACTACTTGAGAAATACCGTGATAACCAGAGTTGCTAATTCCAGATAGGGAGATGGGATAAGCTAAAGCGATCGCACTGGGAATCAAAACTAGAATTGGGTGAATCACCAGCACTACACTAGCGAGAACGATTTCCCGCTTTTCAATTTTGCGTCCTAAAAACTCTGGAGTACGTCCTGCCATTAGTCCAGTTAGGAAGACTGTGAGAATTAAGTAAATAAATAAGTAAGCTGTTCCAGTTCCCTGACCACCCCAGATAACCTGGATAAATAAGTTGAACAGAGTCGAAAATATTCCTTGCGGCATCAAAGAATCGTGCATCCCGTTCACAGCACCAGACATAGTAGCGGTAGTCATCACTGCCCAAAATGCTGTCTGTGCCCAACCAAATCGAACTTCTTTCCCCTCTAAATTGGGTTGTTCTAATCCAAAGGCGGTATTAACTAGGGGATTACCTTGCAGTTCTCCCACGGCTGTAACTCCCACCAGAACTACAAAAATCACAAACACCATCCAAAAAAGTAGCCAAGCTTGTTTGATGTTATTGGCAAATATACCGTAGGTGTAAATCAAGGCTGCTGGGATAGAAATCATAGCGAGCATTTCTATCAAATTAGAAGCGCCATTGGGATTTTCAAAGGGATGGGCTGAGTTGACGCCAAAAAAGCCGCCGCCGTTCTCGCCCAAAAGTTTGATCGTTTCAAAAGATGCTACCGGGCCTCTGGCCAGATATTGCGTCCCGCCTTCTAAGGTTCTCACATCCAGAGTCCCAGCTAATGTTTGTGGTACACCTGTTACCAGCAAAGCGATCGCACCAATAATCGAAATCGGCAGCAAGATTCGTGTAATTCCACGGACAAGATCGACGTAAAAGTTTCCCAATCTTCTACCCGTCAAGCCGCGAATAAAGGCAATTCCCACGGCTAAACCGGTGGCTGCGGAGGTGAACATCAAAAACCCTAAAGCCGCTACCTGGCTAAAATAGCTTAAGGTTGTCTCACCAACATAGTGTTGTTGGTCGGTATTTGTTACAAATGAAATCGTTGTATGTAGCAAAACATCCCAACTGATAGCACCGAAGCCGTTTGGATTCCAGGGTAAGAGTCTCTGAAAATATATCAGAAAATACACTGAAATAGCCATAATCGTGTTGCAAAAGATTACGGCCCGGATATACTGCCAACCCGTCATGTCATCTTTTCTGCGAACACCCGCAAGTACGAACATACTTCGCTCTATGGGGTTCATTAAAAAATCAAGCAGTGTTCTTTCTCCCAAAAAGACACGCGCTATGTATTTTCCGAATAATGGAGTGATTGCTATGACAATACACAGCGTTAAGCCAATTTGCAAAAAACCTTGTCCCATATATTTCGCGCTAAATTAAATTTAAGTCCTAGCAAGCCAATTTTTAGAAATAACAGATTTTTAGGAATTTACTATTTTCAGCTATTATTATTTTCCAGATACTTGTTAAAGTTTTTGTTAAGAATATTTAATTTTTACTCTTAATTCATCTATTTCACTCGTTAGGATTATTTGTTTATACAATACATTTTCCAAGTTTGCAGAACTTACACACTCAGATTCTCCATCGCATTGCTCTCTGACAACATCGACAATGCCGTTGCCGCCCCCAATACCCGATCGTCATACACTTCTAAGTATCTCTGGAACTGGTCTAAATTCTGATGCCCTGAGATTTCCTGATTTACCCGCAATGAAATACCAGCGTTACTCATCTGGGTTAAGGCAGTACGCCGAAAGCCTGCGATTTACAGACTATAACGATTTGACCCCGATTAGTCAGAATTGGTTGAGTGAGATTAGGGAACTCCAAATAAAAAAATACTCAACTACTTTTTGTGGGGTGGGCGTCTCGCCCGCCCCAAGCCTTGGGCGGACAAGATGTCCACCCCACAAGATTGGATAATTTATTTGTCGGAAGTCCCTTAGCGATCGCTCCTATATATCTCCAATCACTGCATTAGGGGCGATCGTGGCATTTTGGGAAAATTGTACCTTAACCGCAAAGGCAATAGTCGCAAAATTAGATTTAGAAATTGATTTGATTTCGCTTGTACCGGATAGGTTAAAAATTAATTAAAAGTACTCTTTCGTGTTAAAAAGTATACAATTCATTATATTCTGTGCAAGAATGGCGATCGCCGATCAAAATGACTTGCATTGCTCAATCGAATGCGAGGTGCTGAAAATAACACCTCGCAACACATACTGCTTAGTAATATAAAATGCTAATGACGATTAAACAACCACAAAATTGTTTTGGGTTAGTGACAATCCAGCTGATAATTGTGCAAATTTTACTTGAGTAAACCCTGATGCACTACCGTCTTGATCAAAGAACAATGCACCTGTAATGTCATTGTAGATAAATCGTTGACTACTAGTGGTTGCAGATGTTCCGATCGTAAACTGATTAGCCAAGAGTGAAGCTGTTGACAACCCGCCACCAAAACCATCAGCCGATACCTGAATCAGGTCTTTAGTGGCGTCGAAGTCATAAAGACTATCTACACCTTCGTTGTAACTATTGAAAGCAAAAGTATCAGTACCATTGCCACCTTTAAGGTAGTCATTACCATTGCCACCTTTAAGGTAGTCATTACCATCGCCCCCGGAGAGCAGGTTACTGCCTGTTGAACCGCTTGCATTCAAGGTATCGTTACCTGCACCACCGTTGAGGGTATTATTGCCAGATGTGCTAGAGTCATAAGCTGTGCCGGACTCGTAATCATAGGAAAAGGAGGAAGAGACGCTTAGATAATCATTGCCGTCGCCTCCTAAGAGCAGATTATTACCATCTGAACCGCCAGCAATCAAGGTATCATTACCAGCACCACCATCGAGGGTATTATTGCCCTTTGAGGCGTAGTCCCCTGTGAAGCTACCGCCGTAGATCACTTCCCCCGAAACGTCTAGAGAATCATTGCCATCGCCCCCAGAGAGGAGATTATTGCCCACACCACCATCAATGAGGGTATCATTCCCCGTACCACCCCTTAAAAGGTCGTTGCCACTCAAGCCGTCAATGATGTCATCACCCCCTTGACCATTGATCACATCATCTGAGTTGTCAAAGCCGTTAACATTATTGTCCAGGTCGTTAAGGAAGGTGACTGTATTTTTGTTGAAGATGGTGCTTTGGGTGGAGTTGGCATTGAAGACATCAAAGCTGTCTGTGATGCTAGTTTGCCCATCAAACAAAATATTGCCCAAGTCTACACTGGCTCCTGTAGATAAGCTTAGGTTATCTAGGTTTTCCAAGGCAAAGTTTTGCAGGATAACTGAGACATTATTTACCCCTTCAAAGCTGATTTCCAGATTCTTGCCATTCTCGGTCAGCTGTAGATTTCGGGCAGTCAAGCCAGCGCCCTGGAATATTAGGGTATCAACTTCGGCAATGACTGCTGCTGTGGGGTGTGTTCCTTTACCTACTCCACCGAAATCAGTGATAGTATCAGTGCCGTCGCACAACGCGTAAACAAATTTATCCTTGCCACCACCACCTGTGAGGATATCCTTGCCACCGCCACCTGTGAGGATATCCTTGCCACCGCCACCTGTAAGGTAGTCATTGCCATCGCCCCCAGAGAGTAGGTTATTGCCTGTTGAACCGCTAGCAGTCAAGGTATCGTTACCTGCACCACCGTTGAGGGTGTTATTGCCCCTTGATTGACTGTCGGAGGAACTGTACTCATCTTCAATACTACTACCAGAGATGTCAAGATAATCATTGCCATCGCCTCCAGAGAGTAGGTTATTTGTTGAACCGCTAGCAGTCAAGGTATCGTTACCTGCACCACCGTTGAGGGTATTATTGCCCCTCGTTGAGCTATCCTCGGAGCTATAATAACCGTCGAAGGATTCTGATGTTGCATAGCCAGAGATGTCTAGAAAATCATTGCCATCGCCCCCAGAGAGTAGGTTTTCCCCTTTTGAACCGCCAGCAGTCAAGGTATCGTCACCTGCACCACCGTTGAGGGTATTATTGCCTGTTGATTGATTGTCGGAATCACCGAAGAACTGGGAAGAGCTTACACTCTTACCAGAGATATTTAGAAAATCATTGCCATCGTCCCCAGAGAGTAGGTTATTGCCCTCTGAACCGCTACCATTCAAGGTATCGTCACCTGCACCACCGTTTAGGGTATTATCGCCTGTTGAGGTAGTGGCGTAAGAATATGTAATAGCGGCAGAGATGTCAAGATAATCATTACCATCGCCCCCAGAGAGCAGGTTGTCTACTTTAACGTAAATCTTTTCGTCGCTGCCTACGAGAGTATCATTACCGTTGGTTCCAATGATATCTGCCATAATTTTTACCTCCCTTAATAAATCGATTTTTCCAGTAACTTCAGTTGTGAATTTGCAGTTTGTGCTGTTTCAAGGCACAAATGACTTGGTTCAAAATTGATATTTTCGGCATACTTCATCCATTACCCTTAAGGAAGAGTAATATTTCTCGAAGATTCACCTTTGGACTGACTTGTACGTAGCACGCAATTTTACTTGTTAATATTTCTGTGATTTCCTTACCAAAAGTGCTGCCACAAGGTTAAGTGCTGCATATTACACTCAGACATTACCATTTACTGTGTTCGTGCAAGAACGCCTTTACGACAAATTTATGTTTCCTTCATCGAAATGAAATATCTTGATGAGACTCAACAGAGTTCAAATTAATCTCATTAATTGCTATTTATTGAGCGGTAGGCGCGATCATACTGACGGCTGTATGCCCCAAATATATTTCAGGACTAGCCCTTTCAAGGTGGTGAAATTTGGAACAAAAGTTGATTATTTCAACTTTCAAAAAGCCCAAAATCTGAGCGGAGAATTCAAGATGGTTGCGCTGAAACAACGTATGTTCATTTGTCACCTTAAAAGGGCTAGTACAGCACGGCGCAAGTAAACCACCCATTCCAAATCAATACAACGCTTATACTGTATTAATTTTGAATTCCGCCTTGCAGTATAAATCCTATTATGCAGATTTTTAGTAAATCATAAATGACGATGTTTAGTTGATTATTGACTATGAAAGAAGCTATAAATGAGCGTGGAAAGACCTATGGACTAATAGCGATCGCCTTTGCGATCGTGATAATTATGGAATATTTGACACCCCCTGAGTACGTATTTGGCTACCTCTACACAGCGACAATTTTATTAGCAGATGCTCGATTGAATCGGAGAGCCGTTTTGGGGATCACTCTTGCAGCGACAGGATTAACATTGTTGAATTTGTTTGTTCCCGGAGGAGAAATAATTAATTCTCCAATGTTGGCAAATAGATTGATTGCAGTGTTGGCATTGTTGGTAACAGGTTGGTTAAGCGATCGCAACCATCGCAATGAAGAAGCGATCGCTTATACTCAAGCACAATTACGCTCCCAAGAACAACTAGCTATCATGCGTGAAGATTTTGTTTCTACCCTAACGCATGATTTGAAAACACCCCTATTAGGAGCAATTGAAACGCTGAAATATTTTCAAAATGAGCAATTTGGTGAAATCACGCCCATGCAAGCAAAAGTCTTACAAACAATGGCTCGTAGTCATGGCAGTACACTGCAATTAGTCCAAACACTTTTAGATGTGTACCGCAATGATGCCGAAGGACTGAAACTACAGATATCACCAGTTAACTTGGTGACAGTAGCGGAAGAGATCGTCGCTACCCTGACTGAACTAGCGAAAACACGTCAGGTTTATATTTCTCTGCATTATGGCGAATCAGATTTTCGCAGCTTTCTCTGGGTAAACGGAGATTCTTTGCAACTTGGGCGAGTCTTCGCCAATCTCTTGAGTAATGGCATAAACCATACCCCTCGTGGCGGTAAAGTGGAAGTAGTATTTGAAGGTTATTCTAGCGATCAAGTGGTAAAAATACTCGATACTGGTTCCGGCATTACCGAAAAAGAGTTACCTCACTTATTTGAGAGATTTTATCAAGGAAATAGCGATCGCCACGTCTCTGGATCTGGGCTAGGACTTTATTTGACCAGGCAAATTATTACTGCTCATGGGGGTACAATTTGGGCAGAGAATCGCTCACCACGCGGCGCACTGTTTGGTTTCCGACTCCCAGCTTGTCCGCCACCAGGGAGTAGTAGTGCTGAGTGCTGAGTGCTGAGTGCTGAGTGCTGAGTGCTGAGTGCTGAGTGCTGAGTAAAGAAGTGGGGAATCTGACTTCTCTAATCAGAACTGGGAACTAGGAACGGGCTAAACGCCCCGAAAAAACCTAACGGAACTGTTTTACCCAATGCCCAATGCCCAATTACCAATGACAAAAATCTTACTAGTTGAAGATGATGAATTATTTCGGCTTGGTCTGCGGATGCGGTTGCAACAAGAAACCAGTTTGGAGATTGTCGCAGAAGCAGAAGATGGGGAACAAGCTGTAGAATTAGCAAATCACTATCCTCTGGATTTAGTCTTGCTGGATATAGGTTTACCGGGAATTGGTGGGATTGAGGCTTGTCGCCAAATTAAGCAGAAGCACCCAAATTTACCAATTCTTGTTTTAACGTCTCGTTCTGAAAAACCCCTGATTTCGAGGTTAATTGCCGCCGGGGCGCAAGGTTACTGCCTTAAAGGTATTCCGGCTGAGTCTTTGATATTAGCAGTGCGATCGGTTGCTGCGGGCGCTTCTTGGTGGGATCAAACAGCAACAACTGAAATTAGAGCCGCTTTTGAGGGTAATTCGATGGCGTTGCAGTCTGCAAAAACTGAGGAATCTTTAGAAAATCCTTTAACGAAGCGGGAGCAAGAAATTTTGGCACTAGTAGCAGCTGGCAAAAGCAATCAAGAAATTGCTGAAATTCTCTACATTGCCCCTGGTACAGTGCGGGTTCATGTCCATGCTATTTTACAGAAACTAGAAGTACGCGATCGCACTCAAGCCGCAGTCTTAGCTATCCAAAAAGGATTGGTAGCACCAGAATTGTTGATTAATTAGATTTATCGGGTCAGAAATTCTTTCAAGATTTTGAAAATTGCGATGAGATATCAGGCTGCTCTATAGGAATTTCGATCGCAAACTCTGCTCCTTTGCCAGCAGATGAGGTACAACTAATATTTCCTCGGTGTTTTTGGACGATAATCTGATAACTAATAGATAATCCTAACCCACTACCTTTGCCCACAGGTTTTGTGGTAAAGAATGGATCAAATAAACGCGATCGCAACGACTCTTCAATACCAATACCATTATCAGCGATCGCAATTTTGACTAAATTAAAGTCTGTCACCTCTGTATGAATCCGAATTTGGGGAGTCGGGAGTCGGGAGTCGGGAGTAGAAGATTGATTCCTCACTCCTTCTTCTATTGCATCAATAGCATTATTCAACAGATGCATAAATACTTGATTTAGTTCACTCGCATAACAAGTGACTAGGGGCAAGTTACCATAATCTTTCACTATAACAATTGCTGGACGATCGGCTGCTTCTCTGAGCCGATGTTGTAACATCACTAAAGTATTTTCGATGTCTTCATGGATATTTACCCGTTTCATTTCTGCTTCATCATGCCGAGAAAAATGTTGTAGCGCCAGTACAATTTCTCGAATGCGATCGGAGCCTCTATACATTGCACCTATCAGATTTTGTAGATCCTTAATGATAAAATTCAGGTCTACATCTTTGGCTATTTGCTGAATTTTTGGCGTGGGTTTGGGATATTCTTGCTGATAGACCTCAATTATATTTACAAGGTCTTCCACATATTGACCAGCATATTGGAGATTTCCATAAATAAAACTGATCGGGTTATTAATCTCATGAGCCAGCCCAGCTACTAACTGTCCCAGTGCCACCATCTTTTCGTTTTGAATTTGTTGAACTTGAGAAGCTTTCAAGTTATCAAGAGCCTGTTGGAGTAAAAAGTTTTTTTCTTGCAATTTAACTTGCAGCAAGCGTAAATTAATCTGATTTTCAATTCGCAACACCACTTCTGCCCCATGAAAAGGTTTTGCAATATAATCTACACCACCAACATCAAATGCCTTTACTTTATCTACAACATCATCGAGGGCGCTAATAAAAATTACTGGGACTTCACTAGTTTTATCGTCAGCTTTTAGTTGTTGACAAACTTGGTAGCCATCCATATCTGGCATATTGATATCTAGCAAAATCACATCGGGCAAAACCATTTGACATGCAGTCAGTGCCATTTTACCGTTTAAGGCTTTGCGAACTTCAAAACCTTGTGCAGTCAACATCGCTGATAAAAGCCGCAAATTATCTGGGGTATCATCGACCACCAAAATATTTCTTTTTTCATGGTTAGTTTGATTAAAATGCATTATTGATCAAAAGTTATGCGTATAATTATTGAGGATAGTAAATTCTTCTTTGAAATCACCCTAAAATTTGTTGACCGATTTCACCAAAATACTTGTATTTATAGTTTAACTCTCACATGGCTGAAGACTTTTGCAGATTATCGAAGCTATTGGCCAGTTATTACCTTTGGCAACCAGATGAACTGCTGTAAGGATTATAGTAGATAGCACTCACAAATTATCTAGCCGAGGATCAAAAATGAAATTTTTTCCAGGTGCTACTTAATAGCTACCATTGAGGTGCTGAGGTGAGCAACTCAAGAGCCAATTGTTGTTCTACAGGTTTAGAAAATAGATATCCTTGAGCAAAATTACAGTTTAAACTTCTCAATTGCGCTAACTGTTCTTGTGTTTCGACACCTTCAGCGATCGCACTCATTCCCATTGAGTTGGCAATGCCAATCATTGCTGGTACTAACCCCATATTCTCTTTGTTCTCCTGCATCCGTTTGACGAAGGATTTATCAATTTTGAGTGCATTTAAAGGAAAGCTGTGCAGGTAACTCAAAGAGGAATATCCTGTACCAAAGTCATCCATAATCAACTTGATTTTTCGCTGCTTTAGTTGTTGAAGAATTATTTTTATTGCATCGGTATTTTCCATAATTACACTTTCGGTAATTTCTAATTCTAAATATGCCGGATTTATTTTATTTTCATAAATTATTCGGTCAATTTGTTCTACCAAATTCGGCTGTAAAAATAACCTTGCACTCAAATTGACACTCATCGTTAGAGGTTCTGGCGTCACTGGATAATGTTGCCAGATGCTTAATTGATGACAAGCTGACTGTAATACCCAAGTATTGATGGCATTAATTAAACCCGTTTCTTCGGCCACAGGAATAAATTCTATGGGAGAAACCAAACCACGAATCGGATGTTGCCAGCGCACCAAGGCTTCAAATCCAGAAATTCTGCCTGTAGCCAGAGAAATAATTGGCTGATAGTAAACGAGGAATTCTTGCCTTTCAACAGCCCTGCGCAGGTCATTTTCTAACTCTAAAAGCTGAATAGCTTCCTGATGCATCGCTGGATTAAAAACGTGATATTTGGCTCTTCCTTGAGCCTTAGCTCGATACATTGCCGTATCTGCATCCCGCAGCAAATACTCTGGGCGATCGTAATCTTTATTGCCCCAGCTAATACCAATACTGGCATTCATAAATACTTCATATCTTGACAGTTGAAAAGCAAGTGATAACTGCTGCAAAATCCTTTCGGCAACTTGGATTGCTATATTGATATCTGTGATATTCTCTAAGAGAATTCCAAATTCATCCCCGCCTAATCTTGCTAAAGTATCAACAGGTATCAGACATGCTTGTAATCGGTGAGCAATGGCTATCAGCAATTCATCTCCCACTGGATGTCCAAGAGAATCATTAATAACTTTGAAGCGATCGCAGTCCAAAAAAAGTACCGCAAACTGATAATTAGATTCTTGCTTCGCCCGATTGAGAGCATTTTCTAGTCGCCTAGTAAACAAAACTCGGTTTGATAATCCAGTCAGGGAATCATGCAGTGCTCTATCTAGCATTTGACTTTGCAATTGCTGGCGGGAATCGATTTCTTGCTGGAGTTTTTGGAGAGTTTTTTCTAGCTCCCTAGTCCGCTGTTTTACCCGATCTTCAAGTTCAGCATTTAGTTTCAATATTTCTAACCGCGCCGATCTCAATGCCAGTTGATTCTGCACGCGCACTAAAACTTCTTGAAACTCAAAAGGTTTGGTGATGTAGTCTACACCACCCACTTTAAAAGCTTTAACTTTGTCAAAAACATCATCTAAAGCGCTAATAAAAATTATTGGAATATCGGCTGTTAGCTCCCAAGCTTTAAAGGTCTGGCAAATTTCATAGCCATCTACTTCTGGCATCATAATATCGAGTAGAATCAAATCAGGTAATAATGTTTGAGTTGCTGTCAGTGCCATTTGCCAGTTCAAAGCTTTACGAACGTTATACCCTTCCCTTGTCAATATGGAGGATAAAACCCGGAGGTTATCCGCCATATCATCAACGATCAAAATATCTTTTTTATTAGGGTCTAAATGCTCGTAATTCATTCTAAGTTTGTTGTAGTCAATTCCATGATTTTCTCAAACTGGTAGTTATTTGCTAAATCCCTGAGAACTTGGAAAACTTGAGCATTATCTGATGGAATTTGCTTGAGTAACTCTAAAATCAGTTCATCGCTACAGCTAGCTGCGGCATAATGAACCTGTTGGAGCCACTCAGGTGACATTTTTGATAAATAGCCCAGGAGTTCGGCAACACTGACAAAAATCTGTGTCGCTTGATCGACAACTACTGTGTTTGTGGTTTCTACTTGATTGGTATATTTTAAACCCAGATGTTTGCTCAGTTTTTCCAATAATACTTCCTGTTTGAATGGCTTGCGAATAAAATCATCACAGCCAATGGACAAAATTTTCTGGCGTTCTTCTTCAAAGGCGCTAGCAGTTAGGGCAATAATGATTGTATTTGTATGGGAGCTATCCGACATTGTTCTAGAGAAGTTATAAGGGGGAGCCAAGGCTGTTGGCATCCGCGATTGCAAAGTGGACGCACCAGAAGCATCATTTTCCATAACACCAGTTATTTCTGGTGTGGAAGACTCTTTGCGGACAACTTTCAGAACCTCACCCTCGCCTGAATCGGTTAACTCTTCTGCAAGGTACTGGCTCCCCAATGATACTGGTTGTTTCAATTTTGGGAACCTCCGCGACGTATTGGCTGTCCCATGCCCGATTTCTCTAGCTTTAATAATTCTTGTGGCTTCGTAACCGTCCATGACTGGCATTCGCATATCCATAAAAATCAGGTGTGGTTGCCAAGATTCCCAATTAGCGATCGCTTCACTACCATCTGTAGCTTCGTTAACTTCAAAGCCTAGAGATGTGAGAATTTTAACTAGCAACAACCGGCTTTCTTTAGAGTCGTCAACTACTAGGATGCGGTAGACTTTTTCACTAGGTGCTAAAGCTCTAATTTGTGATTTAATTTGGTTTATCGGGATTTCTCTGGGGCAAGTTAGAGCAATCTGAACGTTAAAGGCAAATGTACTACCGACACCAGGCATCGTGCTGACAGTAATATCTCCTCCCATCAGTTGCACGTATTTACGGCTAATCGCTAAACCCAGTCCCGTCCCTTGTTGGAATTTTCTGCCGATTTCGGTTTGTTCAAAAGCTTCAAACAGCAAGTCAAGTTCTTGTGGGGTAATACCACAGCCAGTATCTTGTACCTCGAAGAAAAGAAGAGAGGAATAAGAAAGATTTTGCTCCCCCTGCTCCCCTGCTCCCAGTCTCACCCGTAGCGTCACCCTCCCTCGATTGGTAAATTTGATCGCATTTCCCAAGAGGTTGAGCAATACTTGACACAGTTTATTTTCGTCCGTTTCTATGTATTTAGGAATATCTGGCGGATATTCAAATAGTAATTCTAAATTTTTAGATGCAGCACGCAAGTGCAACATCTCTTCTAAGTTCTTCAACAAATGAATTAAGTCAAAGCTGCTGCAATTTAATGTGATTTTGCCAGCTTCGATTTTAGACATTTCTAGAATGTCGTTAATTAATTTGAGTAGATGTTCGCCAGCACGATTAATTATTGCCAAGTTTTCTTGATGTTCGCTAGATAGCGAATAATCTCGACTCATAACTTGGGTGAAACCAAGAATGGCATTGAGTGGGGTACGTAGTTCGTGGCTCATGTTAGCAAGGAATTCGCTTTTGGCGAGGTTGGCGGCAGCACTTCGCGCCGCTTCTCGAACGGCTGCTTGTTGTTCCTGTGCAGCGATTTTTTGCGATTGAATCAGTTCTTCTTGGGTGGTTTGCAGTTGCTCGATAACTTGCTGGAACTCTTCAGTACGTTTTTTTACTTGAGCCTCTAAGGTGCGATTGTATTCTGCTAATAACTTTTCTGTTTGTTTGCGTTGAGTAATATCAAAAAATGTGGCGATCGCAAAAGCAAGATTCCCCGATTCATCATAAATTGGCTTTCCTAAAATTTCAATGGGAGTAATCTTGCCACAACGGCGAATTTCCATATCATCAACCCTAGTGCTTTGCCCTTGTAATGCCCTTAAAATCGGCAGGCGATCGCTGGGGTAAAGTTGATTTGTCCCGGCAAGGTAAGCTTGATATATCTCTGACAATTCTTCGGCGCTAACTTCTGCGTAGACGCCTAGCGGTGAGGGGGTCGCAGTCTTGGCGGTTCCCGTCGATTGCGACCCCCCGAACCCGTTGGCGCAGCCTCTCGTAGAGAAGGGCTTGTCGTTAGACATCGCTCCTTGACCGAGAATTTGCTGCCCAATCTGATTTGTATAATAAGGTTCACCTTCAGCATTGATGATAAATACACCTACCGGCATGGCTTCTAAAAATTGAGTTAGCTGACTTTGATTATGAGATAGTGCCTCATTTAAAACTTGCATTTGGGCATTCTTTGCTTCTAAAGCACTAAAAGATGCTTGAAGTTGCTTTGCCATAGTTTCAAATGATTTGGCTAGTTCTCCCAGTTCATCGCAACGCTGAATGTCTGGTATTTGCTCCCATTCACCTTGAGCAATTTTCTTCGCCGATCTGTTTAATTGTAAAATCGGCTTAATTACCCAACGAGCAGTCAAAATTCCAATTCTTGTAGCCAGTAAAAAAGCAACTATGCACAGCAAAATAGTGATGTGGGTGTTGGCATTAATTTGCTCCATAAATTCGCCTTCGGGAATCACCGCCACAATTAGCCAATCTAAACCCAGTTCGTCCTTCCAGCTTTTTACCTGCACAAAATAACGCATTCCATCGGCGCTAAAACTTAGCTGTTGCTTCCCCACAACAGACTTAAGACTGCCAAAGCGTTCGATCAAAGACTGTGTTGTGAGTTTAATTAAAGGATTTTGACTATCTAATGCTGATAGACGTTTTCCTTTACCATTAACGATTGTATATGGTGGCTCGCTAGTAGAAGAAGCCACTATTAACCCAGAACGCTCTAAAATAAAAGTTTTACCTGACTCTTTGACCTTTAACTTGGCTAAAAACGTGCTGATTTGTGACAAGAGCAAATCAACACTAATCACCCCAACGAATTTGCGATTTTTATCGTAAACAGGATAGCTGGAAGATATGGATAAAACTTCTGGTTTATCTTCCCATTGATAAATTTGACTCCAAACTCGTTTGCCTACTTTGACTGGATCTGCATACCAAGCTTCTACGCGAGGATCGTAATTTTTGACTTCCTGTAAATGGCGGCGATTTCCTTGGTTGTCTGTAGGATAAACATAGAGTTTGCCTATACCACGCTTTGCGCTAACTTCATTAATTAAGAGCTGACCATTATCTAGACGCTCAACACCAATAAACTCACCTTTAGGATTGGCAAAGCTGTTGTAGCCAACATTGAAAACCTGCATTTGTTTCCAAAAGTAATTGCCGGTGGTTTGAAAGTCCGAAAGGTTGAGCAAACCTAGCTCAATCGCATCTAAGTTTATTTGATTAATTTGCTTCGGAGTTGTTAAATAGCGATCAAGATGCTGTTCAATGCGATCGCAGATTTCATTTTCTAATTGAGTAGCAAGCTCCCTTACCGCTTTTTGGCCGTTTTGATACGAAAGATAGCCCACAAGTCCCACCGCACCACAAATTTGCAAGATAAAGGGCACAATCAGAACATATCTTAGGGGCATCTTGGCATAAACTTTGCCAACTAAGCGATTAAATAATTTGACGCGCATTTCATCTACACTTAAACCAGGAAACCAAGAAGCTACCTCTGCCAATGTGGCCGTACTAATTACCGTTGGGCCAAGTGAGTGTGTATCGTCAGGAAAACCCATCAAAGAGTTTTGTCCCAATGTGACAGCAAACTCAAAATAATCACTCAAAGTTGCTTCTAATACTTGCCGTTCCTCATCCAGATGAAAAATTTGTTGTAAGTTGCAATCGGGGATTTGCAACGAGATAGTTCTATTTAAGAGTGCAAATTGTGCTCTTAGTAAATGGATTTTAGCATGACGTTTGCCATTGACAAATCTACCTTGTCCGTCAAAAATGGCAAACTCGCGGTCATACTGTAGTGCTCCACTGGCAAGAACTCTAGCGTTCTCAACTTCAACACCATCCAGTGATTTTACTGGATACAGTAAAATCTTAGCTAGGTAAGGCGTCATAGCAATTACTTGGATTTGAGATTTGGCGAAAAGTCGTAGCAATCTCCTCTTAGCGTTTAGCTTTACCAATGCTAAGAGCAAACTAAACTTTTCAAGACGGATTTTGGATTTTAGATTGGTGATTTAATAGTCCCCAATCTAAAATCTAAAATTTTTTTGTTAATGAGCTATTTGAGCAATATTGTTTGTTAATTATGGATATACTGGCGATTTATCGATTCCGCCAACATGATTTAAAGGCCAGAAGCGAACTACAGCACGTCCTATAATATTCTGGCGGGGGACAACACCCCAGCAGCGGCTATCATAACTACTGTTACGATTATCACCCAGTACTAAATATGAATCGGTTGGTATAGTCTGGGGTTTTGCCAAAAAAGGTGGCTGTGGCCCTGATTGGCAAACATCAATAACTGTAGTCTGCCCAGAACTGAGGTAATTAGATTCTGGCAGAGGTTTGTTGTTGATATAGACTTTGCCATCCTTAAGTTGTATTTTTTCTCCAGGTAAGCCAATTATACGTTTAATAAAAGCATCTTGATATTGTTCTTTTTGTAGTTCTTTCGTCGGTGAAAATACTACTATATCTCCTCGTTCCGGGTTAGCAAATTTATACTTCAACTTATCGACAATAATTTTATCTGCCTCCCACTGGTTTGGTGTACCATGTAGAGTCGGTTCCATTGAGCCAGATGGAATCCAGCGTGCTTCAGCAACAAAGGTACGAATTCCCAGAGCTAAAACAATGCTCAATACAATTGTTCTACCTAGCTCTGCGATCCAAGAATTATCGGGTTGTTGACTAGAGTTGTTATCAGACACTTGATTATGCATGAAATTACTTAACTTAACGAAAGATGTAGGTAATTAACTCGCCTAGTGAGACTTGATCTGTTAATCTTAACGGGAAAATTTTAATTTCCTAGTTATGTTTGCATCTTGACTACCAATTTTAGATTGTGGATTTTAAAAATAAACTTTTTTTTAAGGCAAGGCAAAAATTGGTTACTCCGATCGCGAATAAGTTTAACCTAAAAGCATGGTTCTCTGTAATACATAGCTCCCTGTCTAAACTTGGTTATCTCTATGTCATCTTCAAAAATGTTACTGATTCGCCGCGCTCGCATAATCTTACCCGATGGTGAACTGATGGTTGGGGATGTGTTGACGCGCGATCGCCAAATAGTCGAAGTTGCGCCAGAAATCTCCCAAACAGCACTAGCCACTGAAGTTGACGCAGAAGGCTTAACTTTGTTGCCAGGAGTTATCGATCCGCAGGTACATTTCCGGGAACCTGGACTAGAACACAAGGAAGATTTATTCACTGCCAGTTGTGCCTGTGCTAAAGGGGGAGTCACAACATTTTTAGAAATGCCCAATACGCGTCCCTTAACAACGACACAGCAGGCATTAGACGACAAACTAGAACGGGCCTCACACAAGTCCTTGGTTAATTATGGCTTTTTTATTGGGGCAACAGCAGAGAATTTACCAGATTTGCTTTTAGCAAAGCCAACACCGGGAATTAAGATTTTCATGGGGTCGATGCATGGTCAGTTGTTGGTTGATGGCGAAACAGCATTGGAGGCGATATTTGCTAAAGGCGATCGCTTAATTGCCGTTCATGCCGAAGACCAAGCTAGAATCAACCAACGCCGCCAAGAATTTGCCAATATTCACGATCCAGCCGTTCACTCGCAAATTCAAGACGATCGAGCGGCGTTGCTGGCAACCCAACTAGCATTAAAACTTTCTCAAAAATATCAACGTCGGTTGCATATTCTCCATACATCAACAGCGCTGGAAGCAGATTTACTGCGTCAGGAGAAACCGAGTTGGGTAACAGCGGAGGTGACACCACAGCATTTGTTATTAAATACTAGTGCATATAAACAGATTGGCACATTAGCACAGATGAACCCACCTTTGCGATCGCCCCACGATAACGAAGTTCTCTGGCAAGCTTTGCGCGATGGTGTGATTGATTTCATCGCTACAGATCACGCGCCACACACCTTAGAAGAAAAAGCTCAAGAATACCCCAATAGCCCTTCGGGAATGCCTGGGGTAGAAACTTCCCTCGCTTTGATGTTAACTGCGGCGATGGAGGGAAAGTGTACTGTGGCTCAAGTTGTGAACTGGATGTCTAAAGCTGTAGCTGTGGCTTATGGTATTCCGAATAAGGGAGCGATCGCACCTGGTTATGATGCCGATTTAGTGCTTGTAGATTTAAACACATACCGTCCAGTCCGGCGTGAGGAACTTTTAACCAAATGCCATTGGAGTCCCTTTGAAGGCTGGAACCTGACCGGCTGGGCTACAACTACCATTGTCGGCGGTGAGATAGTTTATGACAAAGGCCAAGTAAATACGCAAGTGCGGGGTCAAGCTTTAACTTTCTTATAGCAAATATTTATTTAAGCTTACGTAGTAGACAGATGATCATACATCAAAGCCATACTTGAACTAGCAAGATTTTAATCTATCTAGAGTCAAGACTAGACCAATGCAGTTTGGTTAAAGCTAAAAGACGAAAATCCTTGTTTTTCCTCCTTTACTCTTTTAACCAAAGGGTATTGACTTGTCGCTTTAGCAGAAATTGTAACTTAAAACCCTGAATTTACAGCAACTACATGAAGTATATTCTTCCCCAACCTTCACGCCAGATTGCGCGAGTGGGGTATTTCTGTGCCTCACAACGTTGAAATTTGCTGTATTTCTAAGTGTTTTAAGTTAAATCTTCAATAACTACTCTATTCCCGCTATCAGATTACCTATTTAGTCTTCTCTTCCCTGCTTGGCGTCCCACTCTAACGAGACGCTATGCGTACCCATACGTAGTGTTTCGTAGAGAAGGCAGTTTGTTAAAAAAACTTAAGTATTCTTCCAGTCGGATAAATCGGATAAGTCGGATAAGAGTAAACAAGCTAATGGAACCGTATTATGATTCATCTCATGATACTTGTCCCCAAAAAGATAACCAGAGAAATAATCAAAGATAATTGCTATGTCCTTCAAAATTTTGTCTTTAGATGGTGGCGGTATTCGGGGAATTGTTGCAGCACGAATACTTCAACAAGTAGAACAAGAAATTAGAAATCAGGGAAAAGGAGAGTTTTTACACGAATATTTTGACATGGTTGCTGGTACTTCTACTGGTTCAATATTAGCAGGAGGGATTGCTATAGGAAAGGAGAGTGATGAACTCATTAAACTGTATAGAAATAGAGGTAAAGATATATTCCCTCTAGAAATAAAAGAGCGCTACAAAAACTTTCCATCCATCATCAAATCAATTATTGAGGTATTTTCTCCATCTAAATATTCTCATGATGGAATTACTAGTGTCCTCAAAGATGCCTATAAATCTACAAGAATCAAGGATATCGAAAAACCCATTCTTTTAATTCTTGCTTACGATACGCTATATCGCAACACAACCTTTTTTACAAATTGTCATCCCGATTTAGGAGACAGATGGTACGATGACTGTTATTTATGGGAAATATCTACCGCTTCTGCCTCAGCACCTACTTTTTTTCCACCATATAAATTAGAACCTGTAGATAAACAAAAATTTGGTGACTGGGAATTCCCACACATTGATGGAGGAGTTTCTGCTAATAACCCTGCTCTTGCAGCTTTGAGTTTAGCGATGAGGATTAGCCAGTCTTCAGTATCTCCAGAAATCAAGCAACAATATAAACTAGATAATCTGCGATTGGAAGATATTTCTATCCTTTCTATTGGCACAGGTCAAACTGGTCAACCATATCAATATAAGCAAATAAGCAAATGGAGAGGCTTAGACTGGATCAAAAATCTTACTAACATCTTCATGGAACCTACATCTGAGATTGATAGTACGATTTGCCGACAAATTATGGGTGGATATGAGTCCAAACGTTACTTACGTCTTCAGTTTGACTTAAATGAGACATTTAAACCCAAACCAAAAGAAACTTATAAAGATCCTCGCATTGTCTTACCTCCAGAAGATCGAAAAAATAAATTTACAGGGCAAAAAGTCAGTGAAGAAATAGATAATACTAATTCCGAGATTCTTCAGCAGTTAATAGATACTACCTCTGCATTCATCGATCGCGGTCTGACGTACTACACCAGAGATGACTCCGGTTATCCGATAAAAAAGGCGATCGCGTCTTTTATTAGAGATAACTAGCAATTTTCTGTGTCATTATTTACAAGTGTCTACAATTGGTTGGGGTTTGAATACCCATCCAATTGATCCCTACAGTCTGTTCAAGAGTTTTTCTCGCTCGTTCCATCAGCTGAGATAATCAAGGAGCGATCGCACTTAAGCTCTAGCAATAACTGCCTTCTTTAATAAATTCTAGAAATTGTATTTAATTTACTAATTAAAATTTGCGTTTCTGATAAAGTTTAGTAAAGTCAAGCTTTACCTCTTCTTTGTACTACTTCTATCACATTGTAATAATACCTAAGTTTTTTAATTATTAATTAACGAGGAGAAGATATAAAAAACTTTTAGTAAAAAAATATAATGTATAATCAAATACATTCTTAGCCTTGTTTTGTGTTGTTGCCGCAGTATTTCCCGAATGTTTTCCATGAGAACTGAGGCAGAGAAAATAACATGTTTTTAGACATTTTAGCTAGCCTGCAACGGTTATTTGTTGGTTATATTCCAGCCGCTGTATTGGGTAGTTTCATTGGATATTTAATCGGGATAAATAGCATGATTTATCAGCTATTTCGGCTGATATTTCAGATACCTCATAGTATCCCTCCTATAGCTTTGCTACCTATTGCTCTAATCATGTTTCAAGAAAGCGACTCGGCTGCTATTGTAGTAGTTTTTGTGGGAACTCTCTGGACGATGATTATTAATACAGCAATAGGTATGCAGCATTTCAAGAGACAGAATAATAACTTTCGTGTAGCTATATTTCATATATTTCATGCCTTGAAAGTTAGCATTTGGGTAGCTTGGTTTATTGTTATTGCCACAGAAATGTTAACAGGCCCAAGAGGACTCGGCTTTACCCTCTGGGATGCTTATAAGGCTGGCAATGCTGATTACATAATCGAGGAAATATTATACATCGGTATCATTGGCTTTTTGCTGGATCAGTTACTAGATTTCGCAGCCTATATTCTCTCGCAAATGGTTTCAGATGGGAAAAAATCTTCTTAAACTTTATCTAGGTTTGCGGATTGCACCCTGCCAGCTAATAGTTTGCTTGGCAGAACGTATTCCTAAAGAACGAGTTGCTACGACTTCAATATCAACATTCACACCAGGGCGTAAAGCGTCGTCAGGAATTTTAAGCTTGCCCAAAGCTAGAGTAAAACGGTTGTAGTCACGAGTCACAAGTTCGTTAGGAATATCCCCTTCATATTCAGTTTTGTAACCAGAAAAACCGTGCAAGCTATCTTGGGCGCGGAGTTTCACGCGAAATTGAGTATTAATGGCATCAGACTTGGCTGCCAAATCGACTATTTTTAAGTTGAGATTTTGTCCGGCATCGGCAAACTCTGCTACAGCTAACCGGGTAACATCTTTTTTGGGAATGGCATGGTTAACGGTAAATGTTGTGAAGTTAGCCTCACTTTTGGCGTTACCCTCAACCCATAATTCTTCAGAAAAAGTAACTTCTACTTGTTTGTTATCAGTTAAATTTAGTGTTACAGCTTGATTGCCAAAGCTGGTGATAGGTTGTCTTTCTTGCCAAACTATTTGAAAAGCCTCTTCTAGACGCCGTTCAAACTCAAGGTAATCATCGGCGATCGCAGAACCAGGTGCAAGTAGAGAAACTGCTCCCACGCGTTGATTCCACTTATTCTTCGAGAGGTGGAACTGTTTGTTTATCAGTTCCGAAATTGCTAGCTGCACAGTTGGAGTATCAGCTGCCAAAGGTTCCTTGCTATTGACAATACTCAAAGTTCCTAAGCGCCCTTGGCTACCATCGCTACCATCGCTGCCATCTTGCCCATCGCTACCATTGCTGCATCTATAAACCTTGTCAGTACACTTATAATCAGGGCTACCAGGAGTTCCCTTGCAGGTTTTTACTTCCCATCTTTGTCTGTGACAGTTACAACCCTCCGTACCATTGCCACCTCTACCGCCGCGCCCACCTTCCCCACTAGTTGCTCGGACAGAAATATTCCGTAAGTCTGCCAAATTGCTGTAATACACTGTCAGAGAACCACCATTTCCCCCATCTCCTCCTTTGCCACCATTACCGCCATTACCACCATCTGGTGCGTTTATGTCATGGCTGACGTTATCAGGTTGGGAACCACAGTCAGGTTGATAACCATGTTCACCATCTTCCCCGTCTTCACCATCTTTACCGGACAAGTCAAGATTAACGGGTGAACCATTGACAAAAATATTTTGGTTTTCACCACTGCTACCATCTCTACCCTCACGTCCATCGGTTCCTGCACGTTCATCTCTGCCATAATTTCTGGCTACTTTATAGTATTCGTCAGAGGCAACGGCTGGACATAAAACTGAACCAGAGGCAGGGAAAAAGCTAGTAAATAAGCAGAATGTCAGCAGTAGTGGCAGCTTACTCCTAAAACCATTGTGCATCTAGTTACACCTAAAACTTTAGTTAAATTATCTACTCCTGACGCTGACTTTCAACAATTTGCTCCCTCTTGTCCAGTGCTACGGTGTACGCACAAGTACTTTCGTTCACAAAACAAGTACTTTCGTTC